>JBIQHU010000044.1:0-42193 GCA_044508395.1 Mycobacterium sp.
GTCCCGACGGGTTGAGCGACCTGACCGCCCGCGGTCCGCACACTCCCGACGCCACACCGAGCGGGCCGTACGTCGTCGTCATCGACCTGTCGGGCGGCAGGGCCGGATTCCCGGTCGACGGTCGAGCCGGCGTCACCGTCATCACGCTCGGCAACCACCGCGGCTCGGCGTACCGCATTCGTGTCGACGCTGACGGCACCGCCGACGATCGATTGCCCAACCAGACGTTCCGCCTCGTCACTTCGGTTTGCGACCGCATGACACCAGACCAGGCGACCCGCATCGCCCGCAAGCTGGCCGGCTGGTCCATCACCGGAACGATCATCGACAAGAGCGTGCGGGTGCAGAAGAAGGTCGCCACCGAGTGGCACCAACTGGTAGGCGCGCAGACCATCGAAGAGGTAACGCCCAACCGATGGCGGATGTTCACCGACACCGACCGCGACAGGCTGCGTATCCCCTTCGGGCACGAACTCAAGACCGGCGACATCATGTATCTCGACATCAAAGAGGGTGCGGAGTTCGGCGCCGGCCCACACGGGATGTTGATCGGCACAACCGGTTCCGGTAAGTCAGAGTTTCTGCGCACGCTGATTCTGTCGCTGGCCGCCACTCACCACCCGGACCAGATCAATCTGCTGCTCACCGACTTCAAGGGTGGTTCGACATTCCTGGGCATGGAGAAGTTGCCGCACACCGCCGCCGTCGTCACCAACATGGAGGAAGAGGCCGAACTCGTCAGCCGGATGGGCGAGGTGCTGACGGGTGAGTTGGACCGCCGCCAGTCCATCCTGCGTCAGGCCGGTATGCAGGTCGGCGCCGCGGGCGCGCTCTCCGGCGTCGCCGAGTACGAGAAGCACCGCGAACGAGGTGCAGACCTTCCCCCGTTGCCAACGCTTTTCGTCGTCGTCGACGAGTTCGCTGAACTCCTGCAAAATCACCCCGACTTCATCGCGCTGTTCGATCGGATCTGCCGGGTCGGCCGATCGTTGCGGGTGCACCTGCTGCTCGCGACGCAGTCGCTCAACACCGGCGGCGTCCGCATCGACAAGCTCGAGCCCAATCTCACCTATCGGATCGCGCTGCGGACCACAAGTTCGGCGGAATCCAAGGCCGTGATCGGAACGCCTGAGGCGCAGTACATCACGAACAAAGAGAGCGGCGTCGGGTTCCTCCGGGTCGGCATGGAAGACCCCGTCAAGTTCCACAGCACCTACACGGGTGTCAACTACGTGCCGACCGCGCCGGTGCGGGACAACGGCGAAGCGAAGCCTCCGGTTCAGGGACCGAATCGGATCCGAATCCACCAGTTCACCGTGGCCCCCATTTTCGACGCGGAGGTGACGCCGTGACGGTCGAAGTTGAACAGCGGGTGCTGCGTGAGGTCGTCCTCGACCAGTTGGCCACGGGGGAGACCCGGGCATATCGGATGTGGTTGCCGCCGTTGGCTGATCCGACTCCGGTGAACGAACTCATCGAGCGCGACAGCGAGCGGCACCCATTGCGATTCGGGCTCGGAATCATGGACGAGCCGCGGCGACACCGCCAGGAAGTCTGGGGTATCGATGTCGCGTCGGCGAGCGGGAACATCGCCGTTGGCGGCGCGCCGCAGACCGGCAAGTCCACATTCCTGCAGACGTTGGTTCTTTCAGCGGCGGCGACGCATACGCCACGTCAGGTCCAGTTCTACTGCGTCGACCTCGGCGGTGGCGGCCTGTTGTACCTGGAGGATCTTCCACACGTCGGCGGTGTCGCGACGCGGTCCGAGCCAGACAAGGTCAATCGCGTGATCGCAGAGATGAAAGCCGTTCTACGGCAACGCGAAGCGTTGTTCAAACAACTGCGCGTGGGTTCGATGGCCGCCTACCGGCAGATGCGTGAGGATCCGAAGCATCCCGCCGCCGCCGATCCGTTCGGCGATGTGTTCATGATCATCGATGGCTGGCCCGCATTCGTCGCGGAATTCGCCGACCTCGAGCCGACGGTCCAGGACCTCGCTGGGCAGGGTCTGCAGTTCGGCGTGCACACGGTGATCTCCACGCCCCGATGGACCGAGCTGAAGTCACGCATTCGCGACTATCTCGGCACCAAGATCGAATTTCGTCTTGGCGACGTGAACGAGACCCAGATCGACCGAGTCACCCGGGAGATTCCGCAGAACCGGCCGGGTCGCGCGGTCTCGATGGAGAAGCACCACCTGATGGTCGGGGTTCCGCGGCTCGACGGCGTCCACAGCGCCGACGACCTCGTCTCCGCAATGTCTGAGGCGGTGCAGATCATCAGCGGACAGACCACGGAGCAGGCGCCCAAGGTGCGGGTGCTGCCTGAGCGGATACATCTGCATGAACTGGACCCGAATCCGCCTGGCCCGGAGAGCGATTACCGCACGCGGTGGACGGTGCCGCTGGGCGTCCGCGAGTCGGACCTGTCGGTGGCCTACAACCCGATGCACATGACGCCGCACCTGTTGATCTTCGGAGCTCCGAAGTCGGGCAAGACGCGCATCGCGCACGCGGTGGCGCAGGCCATCTGCGCGCGCAACAGCCCGGCGCAGGTGCGGTTCATGCTGGCCGACTTCCGGTCCGGTCTACTCGACGCGGTTCCAGAGAGCCATCTGTTGGACGCCGGAGCAATCAACCGCAACAGCGCGACGCTGGAAGAGGCCATCAAAGCGCTCGCGATCAATCTGCAGCAGCGGCTGCCACCGCCCGACCTGACCACCGCCCAGCTGCGGGCTCGGTCATGGTGGCGAGGCCCCGACGTGGTGCTGCTGGTCGACGACTGGCACATGATCGTCGCGGCGAGCGGAGTGGTGCCCCCGATGGCGCCGCTGTTCCCGCTGCTGCCCGCCGCGGCGGATATCGGCCTGCACATCATCGTGACATGCCAGATGAGCCAGGCGCATCGGGCGACGATGGACAAGTTCGTGGGCGGTGCGTACGGCGGCGGTACTCCGACATTGTTCCTTTCCGGCGAGAAGCAGGATTTCCCATCGCGGGAGATCAAGGTGCAGCGCCGGCCACCGGGCCAGGCGTTTCTCGTATCACCGGACGCGAAGGAGGTCATCCAGGCGACATACGTGGATCCGCCGGAAGAAGAAGTGTTCTGAGCACTCCTGGAACCCGCTTAGGATTGACGTGACGCCAGCAAACAGGGGATAACGCGCTGGCGGTCGGGGTCGGGGGAAGCTTTCTGATGCGGTGGTGATGGCTGCTGCATCTCTCTCACAAGTGAATATCCAACCAAGTAAACGAATTTGGGGAGATAGCGCAATGCAACCCATGGAACACAATCCAGGTGCCATCGGTATCGGCGCACAGGTGGTCGCAAACGGCGTAAGGGGTCTGGCCGCCGGCACCACAGCCTCTGCCGCGGTGTCAGCGCTCGCACCTGCGGGCGCCGATGAGGTTTCCGCCCAGGCGGCAGCGGTTTTCGCGAAGGAGGGTGTCGAGGCATTGGCGCTCAACACGTTTGCCCAGGAGGAGCTGTCCCGCGCGGGTGCGGCCTACATGGAGATCGCGGGCATCTATGCCGCGGTCGACGGCGCCAACGCCGCCAACTTCTGACGTCTCGCTAAACGGTAGACACGCGAGGAAATTCGTAACCGATGTTCTGGCATGGGATGCCGCCGGAGGTGAACACTGCGCGGCTGATGATGGGGGCCGGTCCGGCACCCATGCTGCAGGCGGCCGCGGGGTGGGAGGCTCTGGCGATATCCCTCGAGATTCAGGCCGACGAACTGGCCGCGAGCCTTGCGGCCTTGGCATCGGTGTGGAGCGGATCGGCATGTGAACGGGCTGTAGCTTCGACCATGCCCATGGTCATCTGGCTGCGCACAGTTTCGGCACAGGCGATGAAGCGGGCACTACAGGCGACGGCGCAGGCGAACTCGTACAGCCTCGCGATGGCGACCACTCCGCCGCTGGCGGAGATCGAACAGAACCACATCACCCACGCGGTGCTCGAGGCGACGAACTTCTTCTGGGTCAACACAATTCCGATCGCGTTGAACGAAGCCGACTACTTCGTCCGGATGTGGAATCAGGCTGCTGGGGCGATGGACGTCTACCAGGCGGAGACCTTGTTGAACCTCATGTTCGAGATGATCGCGCCGCCCAAGCCGATCGTCGTGCCCGGCGTGGGCGAGGGCGTCGTCAGCGCCGCTCTCGGACAGGCAACGGCCATGGCTCCTGCGGCCGCTGTGCGCAATGCGGCGATCGCTACGATCAGCGCGCAGTCGAAGATGGAATCGACTCGGCTGAATGCCGGCAGCGCGGCCGCGCAGGGCAACATGGCTGCTCAGCGTGCCGAAGGTCAGGTCGCAAAAGCCGACGATGGCGCCGCCCAGGGCCAGCTACAGCAGGGCATGCAGATGGGTGTGCAGATGGCCTCCCAACTGGGATCAACACTCGGTCAGATTCCGCAACAAGCCAATCAGATGGTCATGCAGCCGATGCAGCAGCTGACACAACCGCTGCAGCAGGTGACTTCGATGTTCAGTCAGCTTGGCAGCATGGGGACCGACACGGCGCAGATGGGGTTGATCGGGGCCAGCCCACTGTCGAATCACCCGTTGGCCGGCGGAACCGGTGCCGGCTCCGGCGCCGGGCTGGTGCGTGCTGCATCGTTGCCGGGCGCCGGTGGTACCGCGTCACGAACCCCGTTGCTGGCCAACCTGATCGGGGAAACCCATTCGGTAGCTATTACCCCTGGGGCAGCCGCCGGTGCCGGCGCGATGGGGCTGGCACCCGTGGGGGCCGGCGGGGTCGGTATGGGGCCCATGGGAGGGATGGGCCAGCGCGGTAAGAGCGGAGGGTCCAAGACGGGCCTGGCTGCGCCGGGTGTGCTGCCCCAGGATCTGGCCGAAGACGAGGACGACGACTGGTGACGGAAGTAGTGCTCGCACAACGAACTTCCCGGCCAACTGGCCGGAAAGACTCGCCATCACGTGGTGAGGACACAGGAAGAGAAAAGAGTATCCAGCATGGCAATGAATACAGACGTTGCTGTCCTCGCCAAGGAGGCAGCGAACTTCGGACGAATTTCCGGTGAGCTGACAGTCGTCATCGCGCAGGTCGAGGGCACCGCCGGTGCACTCGCCAGCCAGATGGTCGGTCAAGCCGGCACTGCGGCCCAGCAGGCGCTGATCCGCTTCCATGAGGCGGCCGCGCAGCAGACGAAGCAGTTGGACGACATCGCCGCCAACATCAACACGGGCGGCGTCCAGTACCAGACCACCGACGACGACCAGGCCAGTGCCCTTTCGTCGGCGATGAACATCAACCACTAGTCCGCAATCGACTGAAGATCAGGAGAAATCAATGACTGAACAGGTATGGAACTTCGCGGGTATCGAGGGCGGAGCCGCCGAGATCGGCTCGGCCGTCCAACGCACCGACGCGCTGCTCGACGAAGGCAAAGCCTCGCTGGCAGCACTTGCCGCGGTATGGGGAGGCACCGGTTCGGACGCCTACCAGGCCGTCCAGATGCGTTGGGACGCAACTTCCGCGGAGCTGAACGCTGCTCTGCTCAACCTCGCGCACACCATCGGCAACGCCGGACAGTCCATGGCGCAGACCGAAGCCGGCGTCACCGGAATGTTCTGACCGTTCGACGGTGCGCGCAGGTGGGCGGGCCGGCTCAGGCGAACCCCGCCCACCGCGTGCGTCTCGACTTCCAACTATGAGAGGTACTCATGTCGGCTGATTACGACAGGCTTTTCCACTCTTCAGGATCGTCGGTGGACGCTGTGGCCACAGCCGACGACCCGGACCGCGACATCGCAAATCAGGCCCCGATCGCCAACAGTGGACCGGGCCGCAGTGAAGTGACGTCGCCCGTAATTCCCGTTGCGGCAAACCAGGCTCAAACCGCGTCGGCACCGCCGCCACGACAGAGCGAGGTGACGACGCAGATGCCGGCCGCACGTCCGGCGCCCCGGCAACAGCCGAACGGGATGATGCGGACCCCGATGTCCACAGGACCGGTCGGGGCTCGTTTCGAACAGCCGCGGTCGGCGCCCACACCTCCGCCGCGGCCGGCACCGGCGCCCGCACCCTCGCAGCACTTCGCCGACTCGCACACCGATATCGACGGCGTGGGCTGGTCGACCCAGCCTGCGCCGACGTCGGCAGCGACGATCGGCAACCACCGCGCCATCGACGCGCTGTCGCATGTCGGTGTGAAGTCGGCGGTCAAGATGCCGTCGGCACGCGGGTGGCGCCATCTGCTGTACGTGTTGACGCGTATCAATCTTGGGTTGTCGCCCGATGAACTCTACGAACTTGATCTGCATACCCGGATCCGCCGAAATGCCAGGGACTCGTACCAGATCGGAGTGTTCGGGTTGAAAGGCGGGGTCGGAAAGACCGCCATCACCGTCGCACTCGGCTCTGCGCTGAGCAAGGTGCGCGGTGACCGGATCCTGGCGATCGACGCGGACCCGGACGGCGGCAACCTGGCCGATCGGGCGGGGCGGCAGTCCGCCGCGACGATCGGAGACCTGCTCTCAGACAACGAATTGTCGCGGTACAACGACATTCGTGCGTACACGAGCATGAACGGCTCGAACCTCGAGGTGCTGTCCGCCGAGGACTACAGCGGTGCCCGCCGCGAGTTCAACGACGATGATTGGAACGGCGCCACTGGCATCGTGTCGCGTTACTACAACCTCGTGCTCGCCGATTGCGGCGCGGGGCTGTTCCAGTCGGCGGCGCGCGGTGTGCTTTCGACGGTCTCGGGTCTGGTGATCGTGGCCAGTGCGTCCATCGATGGCGCGCGGCAGGCTGCCATCACGATGGACTGGTTGCGGCAGAACGGATATCAGGATCTGCTGGGCCGCTCGTGTGTGGTGATCAATCATGTGGTGCCGGGCAAGCCGAACATCGATATCGACGATCTGGTGCAGCAGTTCGAACGTCACGTCCCGCCGGGACGTGTCATAGTCCTGCCGTACGACAGGCACATTGCGGCCGGCACCGAGATTCAGCTCGACCTGTTGGGCAAGAACTTCCGGCGCCGCATCGTCGAGTTGGCGGCGGCGTTGTCCGACGACTTCGACAGGCTCGAGCGGCGTTGACCGCCACCGCTGCTCCCGCACCGGTGTCGTCAGGCGTGACGCCCGGCCGGCCGTTGGCCACGCGGGTGACGATCCTGACCGGGCGACGAATGACGGACTTGGCGCTGCCGGCGTCGGCCCCGATCGAGACGTACATCGACGAGACGGTGGCGGTGCTGGCCGAACTCCACGAGGACACGGCCGAGGATGTCCTCGCGGGGTTCGACTTCAGGGCGCAAGGCGTGTGGGCGTTCGCACGGCCGGGAGCGCCGCCGTTGAAGTTCAGCGAATCGTTAGACGACGCCGGTGTCGTCGACGGATCACTACTGACCTTGGTGTCGGTCAGCCGAACAGAGCGCTATCGCCCGCTGGTCGAGGATGTGATCGACGCCATCGCGGTGCTCGACGAGTCGCCGGAATTCGACCGCAGGGCCCTCAACCGCTTTGTCACGCTGGCGATTCCGCTCGCAGCATTGGCGGTGACGATCATGTCGATGGTCGCGTGGACGCAGAGCGGTCACGACTGGGGGTGGGCGGCAGCGCTCGGCATGCTCGGCCTGGGACTGCTCGGTGGCAGCACGTTCGCGGCCAGCAGGTACCAGAACGTCGACATGGGGGAGAGCCTGTTGGCCGCTGCGCTACCGGCACTCGCCGGCGCGGCGGTACTCGCGGTTCCGCTGCCCCTGGGCTACGACTCGCTGGGTGCACCGCAGGCGGCGGGTGCTGCGGCGGTGGTACTGCTGTTGACGCTCGCGACCAGGGGTGGGCCGCGCAAGAGAGCCGAGCTGGCAGCGTTCTTGGCGGTGGTCTCGATCGCCGCGACGGCGGCGGCAGTCGCGTTCGGCTACGGCTGGCAGTCGTGGGTGCCCGCCGGCGCGATCGCGTTCGGCCTGATCGTCGTCACCAACGCCGCCAAGCTGACGGTCGCGGTCGCGCGGATCGCCCTGCCGCCGATTCCTGCGCCCGGCGAAACCGTGGGCAGCGAGGAACTTCTCGACCCCGTCGTTACGCCTGACGGTCATGAATCACCGACGTGGCAGGCAATCATCGAGTCGGTGCCGGATTCCGCTGCGCGGCTGCACGCCCGTAGTCAGTTGGCCAGGCGGTTGCTCATCGGCTTCGTGACGGCGGGTGCGCTGATCCTGTCGATCGGAGCGACAAATGTTGTGGTCGAGGGACATTTCTTCCTCCACAGCATGATTGTGGCCGGGCTGGTGATGTCGATCTGCGCTTTCCGATCCCGCCTGTACGCCGAGCGGTGGTGCGCGTGGGCCTTGCTGGCGGCAGTCGTCATCATCCCGACGGGATTGATGGTGAAGCTGGCGCTGTGGTCGCCCGATCGTGCGTGGCTGGTGCTCAGCGTCTATGTGGCGCTGGGGGCCGTGGCGTTGGTCGTCGTCGGAGCGACGCGCAGCGTGCAGCGGGTCTCCCCGGTGACCAAGCGGATCCTGGAATTGCTGGACGGTGCGGCGATAGCGGCGGTGATCCCGATGCTGCTGTGGATCGCCAGCGTCTACGACCTGCTGAGAAACCTGCGGTTCTGATCGCGAGAGGAGCTACATGTGAACGCCGAGATACTGAGAGTGAATCCCCAGGTGCTACAAAGTGCGACAACGGCTTTCGGCGACGCCGTCGACGCGTTGAACCGCATTCAGGCCGACACCCCGATCGGTGAGGCGGCCGCCGCAGCGGGGCAATCCCTGACTGCGGACTCATGCCGAAGGGCGCAACAAGGCGTAGCCGCCGCGGTCACTGCCGCGGCCGAACGTGTTCGCAAGTACGGCGACAACCTCGGTGCCGCGGCGCGCGCGTATCTCGGCGAAGATGCATCGAGTACCGACGCCATCGGTGACGTCGACATCCCGACCTGACGCTACCGCGCGGCTTCGTTGGACGTGGCCTTGAAAGCATCCTGAAATGCGCTCAGACCGTCGCCAAATCCCTTGGTGGAGATGTAATCCTGCAAGTCGAGGAAGTACGTCCGCATAGCGGCGTTCGAGAAGGTGCGCTCCACCTCGTCCGGAGTCATGAGCGCGCCGTTCTGCACGTACTTGCTGACCTTCGCGGGATTCGGATCCGACCGCACCAGAATCGAAGCGATACGGACCGCCATGTCGTTGAGCGCCTCACCGCTGGTGCGGGTCGGGATGTCGCTGCCCGCCTGCTTGACCGCGCCGAATGACGCTCCCAACAGCGACCCCGCCGCGGTGAGGTCGGCGACGGACTCATCACTGCCCGGCGGATCCGCGGCGGCGGCATCCTCGTACCGTTCGGCGGCAACTCGGGCTGCTTCGACTGCGGTTCGACCGGCCTCAGGGTCTGCAACCAGGACCGACAGCAGGTTTCGCAACGCGGACGGGTCCGCCAACACCTGGCTGCGGACGGTGTCGAAGGCGTGCTGTTGCCCGCCGACCAGGTCGCCGAAGAAGGGCGCCAGCGCGGCAGCGTAGCTTCTGATCAGCTGGGGATTGAGTTGTGCGGCTGGCACTTTCGAAAGCCCGAGGAAGCCCGAACCCACGGCCATCAGGGCGGCGTGGTCGGCGATCAGGAACTCGGCCAGCGCCGCTGCGGCCTGCGCCGCCTGTGCGGCGGCATCGCGGTCCATCGAGGCAGCACTCTGGCCGATCCACGTGAACTGTGCCCCGGCGGCGGCGCCGTCGTCGCCCCATTCGTACGTCGTCAACTTCTTGAGGTCGGCGTCGCCCGTGTCGCTGGTCAGCACCTCGACCATCGCCGGCGGAGAGTTCGGGGGAAGCTCGGGAGGTGAAGTACCGCAGGCGGACACTGCACTGAGCACCGCAATGAGCACCGCCAGGATGCTGATTGTTCTCGTCGAGCGTGTCATCCGCGTAGGACGAATCCTTTCGGCACGTTGATTCCGCCGGCCTCCTGGTACTGCTTGTAGAAGGTGTCCATCGCGTTGGCGAAACCGCGATTTTCCACATACTCCTGCATATCGAGGAAGTAGTCACGCCGTTGGCTCGCCGGAATGTCCTCGGGGCGCTTCAGCGACCCGTCTTCGCGGTCGACGTACTGGGCCATTTCACCGAGGTTGGGATCGTTTCGCACCAGGTCTTCGGCGATGTAGAAGTTCGTCTGGTTCATCGCGTCGGCAACGGTGGTGGTGGGTGCGTTCGACGCCACCGATTCGAGGGTGGGCTCCGAGCCGATCATCCCCTTGATCGTCAGCTCCGCAATCGTGCCGCCGACGGCGGGCACCTGGCTCGCAGGCCAGCCGAGTGCAGCGCCCAGCGCGGCCTTCTTCATGTCGTAGACGGCCTTCTGGTTGTCCAGATTGTTGGCGCCACGGGACTCCATCTCCTGTACCGCAGCCGAATCGATGACTCCGAGCATGGCGCCGGCGTTTGCGAGGTTGTTGTAGTCGGGATTGCGTTGGTAGTCGAGAATGTGCTCGTACGCCGTCTCGTTCCACGCCTTCGCCGCCGTCGGGTCCGAATCCATCACGGCGAAGATGTTTCTCATCTCGGTGAAGTTTGAATCCGCAGTGCCTGGAACGGGTTCGAACCCGGGCATCTGCCCGTCACCGAGCATCGCCTTCTGATAGGGGTCGAGCGCTTCACCCCAGCCCTGCACGAGATCGGGATTCATCTGGCCGACCGTGGTGTTCTCGTAGACGCCCCAATCGCCGGGGTGTTGCAGCTTCAGCAAGTCGTCGCCCTTGTCCCCGAGGTATGACGAGAGGGCGTTCGCGGTCTCTCCTGCTCGCAGCGCGACGTCGGGATTGCTGGATGTCGCCCCGTCGTGGACCCAATCGGTGAGAGTTCGGACCGAGGCGCCGTTGTCGGTCCACTCGTGTCGCGCGATGTCGTCGAGGAATGTTGAATTCGGCTCGGTGACCATGGCGTGGCTGACGATCTGATC
Organism: Mycobacterium sp.; assembly: GCA_044508395.1. Taxonomy (GTDB): domain Bacteria; phylum Actinomycetota; class Actinomycetes; order Mycobacteriales; family Mycobacteriaceae; genus Mycobacterium. The sequence continues at coordinate 10,940 of JBIQHU010000044.1, forward strand.
GCGGCCGGCCGAGTCGAAGATGTCCTGAACTATCGAATCGCCTTGCGGGTTCGAGTTCTTGAAGTGATCCCGGTTCTCCTGCTCGGCGCCGTGCAGTACGTCGACCGCGCGGTCCATCATCATGCGGTCGAGCTCGGAACCCTGCTGGAACTGAGCGTCGCCGGCCTTGATCAGTTCGGAGACCTTCTTCAGATCGTCGCCGGACGGATAGGTGGTGACGGGAACGGTTTGGTCGGGATCGGTGATGTCGCGGCTGACGGCAGGTGCGTCGAGCGCATCTTTCACACTCTGCGGCAGCATGCCTTTGCCACCCGTCATCGCGTCGGCGTCGATACCCGGCGGAAGCTGGTCCTTGAACGGCTCCTCCACCACCAGCGGGAATTTGACATCGGGATCGCTCATGACCTGCATGGAGTCGCCGATGATGTCGCCATGCTCGCCGAGGTCGTTCTTGAGCGAGACCAACTCATCGAGCGACTTGTCGCTCATCTGCGACTGCATCTGGCTGACCACTTCGGCCTGGTCGGGTGTCAATGGCACCGGTGGCACGGTGACGCCGGGATTGTTCGGATCGGTGTGCGGCTGGAGTTGATTCGGGTCGATGCCGTCGAGAATGTCATCGACCTGCCTGGCGGCGTCCTTGTCACCCGCTAGCGAGCGGCGCACCAGGTCCTCGATCTCCTCCTTGCGAGGGTCGTCCCCGACAGCGAATGACACGTCTGGCTTGGCGTCGCCGTCGTCGTCGAACGTCGGGAACTTGCTCGCGGTCTCGCCGTCGATGCCGTCATAGGTCTTGAGCAGGTGCTGGATCAGTCGCGTGTAAGCCTGCGGATAGCTGCGGAACACCTCGGGCAGGTTGGGCGGAGGCGTCGCAACTCCGCTGTCGGAGACCTGCCAACCCTGGCTCTTCAGCTGAGAAACGATGTCCAGCAGGGCAGTGCGCGTGGAGCCTAGCTGCGCGCCTCCCGTGGCGAGCGCTCCTTGCAGTGTCCGCAGCTTGTCGCGCAGCGCTTCCTGGCTGATGAGATTCTTTTCGCCGCGGGCCAATGCCGCGTTGGCCGCTGTTCCCGACCACCCTTCACGCAGCTTGTCGACGGACGCGCGCTGCGTCCTTATCAGAATGTCGAGCTGCGCCGTCCGTGCCCCGACCTCGGCGGCCGCCGAAACCAGCCGTTGCGGCCGCGACGCCTCGACGGCGGATAGGGAGGTGGCCACCTGTCCATTATCGGGGCTCGAAAGCGAAGCCCTTTGCAGGTTTTTTGCCCCCGAATGCACACTTGTTTGTACGCATCGGCCGAGAAGCGTCGTAAACAAGCGTGCACTCGGCGCGGCATCAGCAGCGCCGCACCAGCGCAGGTCGGATGGCGGCGATGCGCTAGCTACGTTTGTGAGACAACGATATTCGCCGCAGGGAAAGCAGATGTGGCGCTATTCGCACACCCGCAGTGCCTGCGCCGGGCACATCGCGACGGCGCGAAGGACCGCGTCGTACTGCGATTCCCACGCGGCCGGAACGGTCACCTCAACCTGCTCGGACCCGTCGGGCAGATCGAACACATCGGGCGCGGCCATCAGACATTGGCCATGTCCTTCGCACAGCGTGTAGTCGACGGTGATGTGCATGGCTCCTCCACTCATTGCCGTATTCCGATGGTGGCGGCCGTATGGATAGAGGTCACGGGTCGAGCGAGCCAACGTTTGGCCTGCAGGTGCCAAATCCGCCCGGGGTCAGTGTTCGGGCAGGTCATCGAGCAATCCGCTGCGGCCGGCGAGCGCGGCGGCCGCGACCCTGTTGCCGACTCCCAGCTTGTTCAGCAGCGACGCGACCATCCGCTTTGCGGTCCGCTCCGAGACCACGATCCGTTCGGCGATCTCCGAGGTCTCCATTCCCGACGACAGCAGTGTCCAGAGTTTGACGTCCGCCGGCGTCAACCGGTCCAGCAGGCTCGCCTCGGGTTTACGCGTGCTGGACAGCAACTTCTCGAGCAGGCCGGGGTCCAGCACCCGCAGCCCCGCGGCGATGGTCTGCAGGGGACCGACGAGCGCCTCCGGGCGCACCGATTTCGACAGGAAGCCGTCCGCCCCGGCGCGCAGCGCATCCTCGGCCAATTGCAGATCACCGGTGCCGGACAGCGCCAGAATGCGGGTGTTCGGGTGCCTGGTCTTGATGTGGCGAATCGCAGCGACTCCGCCCAGCGGCGGCATGGTCAGATCGACGATCGCCAGATCGGCATCGCAGGAGCCGACCAGGTCAGCGGCCTCTTCGACGAACGTCGTCCGGCCACCGATGACGAACTGCTCACGCCAATCACGCGTGAGCAACAGCTCCAATCCCTCGGCGAAGAGTTCATGGTCGTCGACGATGACGACGACGAACGGCCGCTTCTGCACGCGCCGAACCTAGCGAAAACGGTTGGGCAGCCGGCGCAGATTGCCCCGACTGGGGCGATCACACGTGTCTAGGGTGACTGTCGTGGAGAGCCGAGGCCGGCTACGGGCGCTCGTGGTGCCGTCCGCAGATCGATTCGGGCTGGCCCGCGTCATCATCGCCGTCCGCATTTCGGTCGTGGTCTCCATCATCGTCTTCGCCGCGATCGGCCCGGAGTGGATGCGCCGACACCCCGTAGTGCTCGCACTCGTACTTGCCGCCGCGCTGACCTATTCGGCGGTCCTCCTGTGGTATCCGACTCTGGAGCTGCGCCGCACGCGTTACGCCTGGCTGGTCTCTGTGGTGGATCTGGCCTTCACGCTGGGGTTGATCTGGCTGACCGGCGGTGCGGAAAGCCCCGTCGTCGTGGTGCTGACCCTGGCGGTGATCGCCTCCGCCGCGCGGCTGACGCTGGCCGAATGCGTCGTCCTGGCCGTCCTGGCGGGCGCGGGTTATCTGGCCGTGGTGCTGGTTTCTGATGAGGCGGGCGCCGCCGTCCTGGCCGGGCCGATGCAGGCGCTGTGGTGGGGGTTGTACCTGGTGTTCATCGCGCTGATATCGGGAGGACTGTCCGTCCTGCTCGAACGCGAGAACGAGTCGCGACTCAAGGCACTGGTGGAAGCCGAGACCGAGCATGCCGCCGCCGAGGAAGAACGCGACCTCCGGGCACGGTTGCTGCGTTCCTACGAAGCCCAGCAGGAGGGTCTGCAGGTCCTGCTCCATGAGTTCCGCACGCCGGTCGCGTCCATCGATGCCCTGTCGGAGGCAATCGAGTCGGAGACGATGACGTCCGCCGACCGCGACGCGGCGATCAAGCTCGCCGGCCGCCACGCGCGCCACCTGTCGGACATGCTCGACGCGCTCGCCGACGTCAACTTGAGCCGGCAACCGTCCTTCTCATCGGGCCGCGTTCGCCGTGTCGACCTGATCGAGTTGATCGGTGAAGCGGGGGACGCCGCGGGTGTGCGCCCTCCTCGCCTGCGGGTTTCGGTGGGCGCGGACGTCTCCTCGATCCAGGTCGACGCGCAGGGATTACGGCGCGTGCTGACCAACCTGCTGGAGAACGCGGCCCGGCACGGTCGCGGACTGCCGATCGACGTGGTGTGTGAGCGCACCGAACATCGGCTTCGCATCGCTGTCTCCGACCGCGGGCCTGGTGTGCCGCAGGACAAGATCGGCGACATCACGTCGAAGTTCGTCAGGCTGTCCGACCGACGCGGCACCGCTGGACTGGGCCTGTGGATCGTGTCGGAGATCGTCGACGCCCTCGGCGGGACGCTGCGGTTTGCCGCGCGTGACGAAGGCGGGCTGACCGCCTCGTTCACCATCCCCATCAACTGACGCCCCCACAGAACTGGCCCGTTCGGGCCGTGGGTTGGCCCGTGCGGCGGGCCCAATCCGACGTCCGCTGCCCAACACTTGCGGTAGCTCACAGGTGACCTGCACCACGCCGCGGTCACGGCTGCGAAAGGACGAACCGAAATGACGTCGACGATGACGACCGCCGATTTCCCGGAAACCACGCACGGCGACATCGACCTCGCCGACCGCAACTTCTGGGCCAAGCCGCCGGAGGAGCGCGACAAGGCGTTCGCGGTCCTGCGTAAGGAGAATCCCGTGGCGTGGAGTCGGCCCGCCGATTCCGACCTGCTGCCCCCTGAGCAGAACCTCAAGGGCTTCTGGTCACTGACCAAGCACGAGGACATCCGCTACGCCAGCCGCCATCCCGAGATCTTCTCCTCAGAGCAGGGCATCACCATGGAGGACTTCCCCCGGGAAATCCTGTTGATGTCGCAGTCCTTCATCGCGATGGACGCACCGCGGCACACCCAGCTGCGCGGTATCACCCTGGATGCGTTCAAGCCGCGCAACATGCGCCGCCTGCAGGGCTGGATCCAACAGCACGCCCGCGACCTCGTCACGGAGATGTCCCATCTCGGCGAGGGCGATTTCGTCGAGCTGGTGTCGGTCCAACTGCCCGGCCGGATCTTCGGCAGCTTCTTCGGCCTGCCGCCCGGCGAGACCTACGAGCGGACCATCAGCGCCGCACAGCGGACGCTGGGCTGGACCGACCCGGAGGTGCGGGGTGACCGTACCGCCCTCGAGCTGTTCGCCGGAGCGGTGATGGACCTGCACCAGACGGTGGCCGAGCTGGCTCCCGAACGGCGCGCGAACCCCGGCGACGACCTGCTCTCCTGGATGGTGCAGGCCGAGTTCGACGGCGTGAAGATGACCGACGACGAGCTCAAGGCGTTCTTCACCCTGCTGGCCGTGGCCGCCAACGACACCACCAGACATGCCTCGGCCGGCGCGATCTACGCGTTCTCCACGCACCCGGAGCAGCGCGACCTGTTGGCCGCTGACGTCGAGGGCCGGGTCGACGCCGCCGTCGAGGAGGCGCTGCGCTGGGTATCGCCGCTGATCCACATGCGCCGCACGGCGACCCAGGACGTCACACTGCGTGGCTCCGAGATCAAAGCCGGCGACAAGGTGGTGCTGTGGTACAGCTCGGCCAACCGCGACGAGGACGTGTTCGACGACCCATTCACGTTCGACATCACCCGTAAGTCCAACCCGCACTTGGCCTTCGGTGGCGGCGGTCCGCACTTCTGCCTGGGCGCGGCGCTGGCCCGCACGATGCTGCGGTCGCTGCTGACCGAGGTGTACACCCGCATCCCCGACATCACCGCAACCGAGCCCAAGTTCCAGGTCGCCAACTTCATCAACGGCATCAACAGCCTGCCCGCCACCTGGACCCCGGAAGGGAAGAACGCATGAAGACCAAAGCCGCCGTCCTATGGGGATTGCACCAGAAATGGGAGGTCGAGGAGATCGAACTCGACGGCCCGAAGGCCCAGGAGGTACTGGTTCAGCTGACCGCTAGCGGCCTCTGCCATTCCGACGACCATCTGGTCACCGGGGACATGCCGATGAATCTGCCGGTGGTCGGCGGACATGAGGGCGCCGGCGTGGTCGTCGACGTGGGTCCCGGCGTGACCGAGGTCGAGCCCGGCGATCACGTCGTGCTGAGCTTCATCCCCGCCTGCGGCCGCTGCACCGAGTGTGCGCGCGGGCGCAGCAACCTTTGCGTGTACGGCGCCGCCATTGTCGCCGGCCCTCAGCTCGACGGCACCTTCCGGTTTCACGGTCGAGGCCAGGACATCGGTCAGATGTGTGTGTTGGGAACGTTTTCCGAGTACACCGTCGTGCCGATCTCCTCGGTGGTGAAGGTCGACAAGGGCATTCCGCTGGACAAGGCCGCCCTTGTCGGATGCGGCGTCACCACCGGATACGGTGCCGCGGTGCGCACCGGCGAAGCCGCCGACGGCGACACGGTCGTCGTGATGGGCGTCGGCGGACTCGGCATCAACGCGGTGCAGGGCGCAAACCTCGTCGGCGCCCGCCATGTGATCGCCCTCGACCCCGTCGCCTACAAACGGGAACGGTCCTTCGAATTCGGCGCCACCCACGCCGTCGCCGACGTTGCCGAGGCCCAGGCCTTGATCACCGACCTCACCCGGGGCGCCATGGCCGACGTCTGCGTCGTCACCACCGACAGCGCCGAGGGCGCCTACGTGGCACAGGCACTGAGCCTGGTCGGCAAGCGCGGCCGGGTCGTGATGACGGCGATCCCGCACCCCACCGACACCGTGGTGGACATGTCGCTGTTCGACCTGACGCTTTACGAAAAGCAGGTCCGCGGTTGCCTTTTCGGGTCATCCAACCCGCGCCTGGACATCCCCCGCTTGCTCGAGCTGTACGGCGCCGGCCGGCTCAAGCTCGACGAGTTGATCACCCGCGAGTACGACCTCGAGGACATCAACCAGGGCTACGAGGACATGCACGGCGGGGTCAACCTACGCGGCCTGATCCGGTTCTGACATAAACGCCTGGCAATCGTTCGACCTCTACCTGCCCGGACCGCCGGCGATCGGCCGGTTCCAACACCAGCTGACACACATGAGAGCAGGCAACCCATGACCGAACGCCCGCATTACCGGATGTACGTCGACGGCGTCTGGCGCAACGCCGCGGAGTCGATCGAGGTGCACAGCCCGGCCACCGGTGAACTCGTCGCCACCGTGGCCTACGGCGACCGCACGACCGCGGACGACGCGGTGACCGCCGCCAAGACCGCCCACGAGTCCGGGGTGTGGCGGTCGTTGACCCAACGCCAGCGCGCGGACTTCCTCGACGCCATCGCCGACCACCTGGCCGCCCGCTCCGACGAACTGACCGCGCTGCAGGTCGCCGAGAACGGCGCGACCGTCCGGGGTGCCGGGGCATTCCTGATCGGCTACGCGATCGCGAACCTGAAATACTTTGCGTCGCTGGCGCGTAGCTATGAATTCCAGTCCAGCGGACCGCTGATCGAGGCGCCCACGCTGGCGGCCGGCATGATCGTCCGTGAACCCGTCGGGGTGTGCGCGGGCATCATCCCGTGGAACTTCCCACTGCTGCTGGCGGTGTGGAAGCTCGGCCCGGCACTGGCCGCCGGCAATACCGTCGTGCTCAAGCCCGATGACCAGACCCCGCTGACGCTGCTCGAACTCGCCCGTGCCGCAGACGAAGTCGGATTGCCGGCCGGTGTGCTCAACGTGGTGACCGGGCCGGGACCTGAGGTCGGCGCCCGCCTCGCCGAGCATCCCGACGTCCGCAAGATCGCCTTCACCGGCTCGACCGAGGTCGGCAAGTTCGTCATGCGCGCGGCCGCCGACAACGTCAAGAAGGTCACGCTGGAGCTGGGCGGCAAGGGCGCCAACATCGTCCTGCCGGATGCCGACCTCGATCTGGCGGTGGACGGTTCGCTGTTCGCCTTCCTGCTGATGAGCGGTCAGGCCTGCGAGTCGGGCACCCGGCTGCTGGTGCATGAGTCCATCCACGACGAGTTCGTCGGCCGCCTGGTGGCGCGCGCCGAGACGCTGGTGATGGGCGATCCGATGAACCCGGCCACCGACCTGGGCCCGTTGGTGTCGGCCAAGCAGAAGGCCCGCGTCGAGAAGTACATCGCGCTCGGCCAGGAGGAAGGCTGCAAGATCGCCTTCCAGGGCACCGTGCCATCGGATCCGGCGCTGGCCGAAGGACATTGGGTGCCGCCGACCATCCTCACCGGCGCCAACAACCAGATGCGCATCGCCCGCGAGGAGATCTTCGGTCCGGTGCTGGTGGTGATCCCCTTCCGTGACGACGACGAGGCCGTCGCGATCGCCAACGACAGCGAGTACGGGCTGTCCGCGGGGGTGTGGAGCACCGACAACGGCCGTGCCCTCGGGATCGCACGCCGCCTGGAGTCGGGCACCGTGTGGATCAACGACTGGCACATGGTCAACGCGATGTACCCGTTCGGCGGTGTCAAGCAGAGCGGGCTCGGACGCGAACTGGGGCCGGACGCGCTCGACGAATACACCGAGCCGAAGTTCATCCACGTCGACCTGACCAATGATCGCCGCAAGCGGGCCTACGCGGTCGTCGTCTCCGAGGCAGCCAAAGCATAGCCAGCAAAACCCACAGGGGAGAGAATGTTTCCGGGTATCCACGCCAAGGATGACCCCGAGCGCGCGGCGATCATCGTCGCCGAGACCGGGGAAACGATGAGCTACCGCCAGCTCGACGACGACTCGGCGGCGCTGGCCCGGGTGCTTTACGACGCCGGCCTGCGCCCAGGGGACGTCGTCGCACTGCTCTCCGACAATGCCTCGGAGGCCCTCGTGGTGCTGTGGGCCACCCAGCGGTCGGGGCTGTACGTCACCGCGATCAACCACCACCTCACCGCGCCCGAAGCCGCTTACATCGTCGGCGATTCCGGTGCCCGTGTACTGATCGCATCGGCAGCACTCGCCGACCTTGCCGCCGCTGTCGTTGCCGAGGGCGGCGGCCCGAACATGCGCATGGCGTTCGGCGGACAGATCGATGGCTTCCTGCCCTACGACTCCGCGATAGCCGGCGCGGGACCACGCCTGAGCGACCAACCGTGTGGCGCGGTGATGCTCTACTCGTCGGGAACGACAGGGTTTCCCAAGGGCATTCGGCCCGATCTGCCGGAACGCAATGTCGATGAACCCGGCGATCCGGTTGTCGCCATCGCGAGCCGACTGTTCGGCATCACCTCCACCGACATCTACCTGTCATCGGCCCCGATCTATCACGCCGCGCCGCTGCGGTGGTGTGGAATGGTGCACGCGTTGGGGGGAACGGTCGTGCTCGCCAAGAAGTTCGACGCGGTCGAGACGTTGGAGTACGTCGAGCGCTACCGGATCACCGCGACCCAGATGGTGCCGACCATGTTCGTGCGGATGCTCAAGCTGGAAGAGCGGATTCGCTCCAGCCACGACATGTCTAGTCTGCGGGTGGTGATTCACGCCGCGGCGCCCTGCCCGGTGGACGTCAAGTTGGCGATGATCGCTTGGCTGGGTCCGGTGATCTATGAGTACTACAGCGCCACCGAAGTGCACGGCATGACCGTGATCGACACCGAAGAGTGGCTTACCCACCGCGGTTCGGTGGGCCGAAGTGTGTTGGGAACACTGCACATCTGCGACGACGACGGACGCGAGCTGCCCGTCGGGTCCATCGGCACCGTGTACTTCGAACGGGACAGCCTTCCGTTCGCCTACCACAACGCGCCCGAGAAGACGGCCGAGGCCCAGCACCCGGCGCATCCGCTGTGGACCACCGTCGGCGACCTCGGCTACATCGACGACGATGGCTATCTGTATCTGACCGACCGCAAGTCGTTCATGGTCATCTCGGGTGGAGTGAACATCTACCCGCAGGAAGTCGAGAACGCGTTGGCGATGCACCCTGCGGTATACGACGCCGCGGTCATCGGGGTGCCCGACCCCGAGATGGGCGAGCAGGTGAAGGCCCTCGTCCAACTCATGCCCGGTCTGCCCGGGTCCGACGAACTCGCGGCCGATCTCATCGACTACACCCGCGCGCGGATCGCCCACTACAAGGCGCCGCGTTCGGTCGACTTCGTCGACCGGTTACCGCGAACACCAACCGGCAAGCTCATCAAAGGTAAGCTGCGCGACCGCTATACGGCGTCAGCCGCACGGTGACAGACCAACCGAGACCCATGTTCAGAATCGTCGCGATGGTCCTCTCGGCGCTCTACATTCCGGTTGCGGTGACCGTGGTCCACTGATTCAAGACACGCTGAGGGGAAGACCGCTAACGAACTCGCGGCCGCTCAGCCGAATTCCAGCAGCGTGTAGGCGCCGCGAATCTGCTTGGTCAGCCGCCACTGCCAGAAGGCCGGGAAGAGCTTCTCGAAAATGAAGCCGCGGCCCCGCGGCATCGGCAGGTCGTGCACGGCCCGGATGCCGGGCACGGTATTGGCAAGGCCGGCCAGTTGTTTGGGCGAAAGGCTGAACGGCATCGGCGGGACGCGATACTCCTTCGACGACTTCAACCCCTTCTTGGCGAACTTCTTCACCAGCACCGGCGGCAGGTCGAAGATCATCTGGCCGCCGGGAAATCGCTTGGCGCACTCGGTGATCAGGCCCATCGCCTCGTCGGGCTGCAGATACATCAGCAGGCCCTCCGCAGTGATGAAGACGCCGTTGCCGGTGTCGACGGCGTCCATCCACGAATAGTCGAGTGCCGACTGCGCGAGGGTGGTGATGCGCGGCGACGAGGGCAGCAGCCGCTTGCGCAACGCGATGATCGGCTCGAAATCGACTGTCAGCCATCGGAAGTGCGCATCCGATAGTGCGCTGTTCAGCCGCCAGAAGCTGGTCTGCAGACCCTCGGCGAGCGCCACCACAGTGGCGGCCGGATGCTTGGACAGGTACTGTACGGCGGCCCGATCGAAGGCCAGCGATCGCAGCGCCATCTCCTGGCCCTTGCGGCGGCCGAACTTGTCGAAGTCGAAGTCGATGGAATCGACCAGCCGGATCGCCATCGGGTCATCGATGATGGCCTGCGCGTGGCGGGCTTGGTGCGCTCGACCGTTCAGCGTCAGCAGTGCCGTCTCCGAGACGCCGGTGAGCATGCCGGCGTCGACCCTGTCGGAACGGTCCGCGGCCATCAGATCCGGGCAGGCAGTGGGCCTGCGATCTTCGACGGCCGGCACCACAGCGCCACGATCACGCATAGGGCTGCTGCGATGGCGAACGCGGTGTGGACGGTGAAGACGTCGGCCGCCCCGCCGAGCAGCGCCGCGGCGATCGGGCGCGAACCGAGGAAGCCGACCAGCCACAGTGCCATGATCCGGCCGCGCAGCTCCTCGGGTGCACGCTCCTGCACCAGGGTGCTGAGCCCGGTCATCGCCCAGCCGAAGCCCAGGCCTGCCAGTGCAAAGCCGGCGATCGCCACTGCAGGGTTGGTCGCCGTCACCAGCACGGCGCATCCTGCGCCGAGGCCCGCCAAGCCGATGGCCGACACTCTCGTCGACACCATCCGGCCCGCCATGATCGCCAGGACCGCCATCCCGACCGCGGCGCCGATGCCGAAGCTCGCAGACAGCATTCCGATCAGCCGGGTGTCGCCGCCGAGCTCGTCGGCCATGGAGGGCGCCAATGTGATCGATGAGTCCGATGCGAAGCCGACGGCGGCCACTGCGACGAGCGCCAGCAGCAACGGTCGGTCGCGCCACACGTATTTGAGGGCGACGCGGACGCGATAGTCGGTGTCGTTCAGTCGCTCGGGTGGCGCCGGGAAGCGCACGATCAGCAGGAGTATCGCGAAGACGAGGTGCAGGGCGGCGCTGATGCCGAATCCGGCTGCAGCCCCGAGATGTGCGGCGAGATAGGCGCCGGACGCCGGGCCGAGGATGCGCCCGATCGTCATCGGAATGCTGTTCAGCGCCATGGCCGTGGAGAGCTCACCGTCGCGGATCAGGTCCGGCACGATGGATTGCATCGCGGGGCCGCCGACAACGAAGCCGAAGCCCACCAGCAGGGTGCCCAGCAGCACGGGGAGCGCGGCGGACAGTCCCTGTTGCGCCGGTTCGACGAACAGCCATGCCGCGGTGAAGCCCGAGCCGGCGACACACAGCACCCGGCCGAGCAGAATCTGGCGGGCGGGATTGCCGGTGTCGGCCCACTTACCGCTGGTGGGACTGAGGACCAGCTGGGGGGCGAACTGGGCGACGCCGACGAGACCGACCATGAGGGCCGAGCGCGTCGCGTCGTACATCACGATCGCCGCCACGATGCCGTGCGTCCACACCGCGACGACCGAGATCATCTTGCCCCAGAACAGCGCGCCGAAGACTGGGTCGAACATCAATCCGAGCGCGCGCCGGGGCTTCGGCGGGGCAGTGGTCTGTGCGGTGGTCTGCGCGGTCATTGGGCCGCCGAGGATTCGAATCGTTCGGTCAATCGCTCCAGCAGGGCCACGAGGGTGTCGACGTCGGCGTCGGGCCAGTCGGTGATGGTCTCGGCGACGAGCTCACGCCGACGGTCGGTCACCGTCGCGAGGGTCTTGCGGCCCACGTCGGTCAGCACCAGCACGCAGCGCCGTTGATCGTCGGCGGCGAACGCCTTTGTCAGCAGGCCGGCGGCAACGACACCGGCCACGGTGCGGCTGGCCGTCGAGTGCTCGACGGCCATGTAGTCGGCCACGTCGCTGATGGATGCGCCGTCGCCGGTCTGCTGGCAGTGCTCGACCGCCCGCAGCACCCGCAGCGTGGAAACGCTGGTGACCGGGTCGGCACCGTCGAGAAGGCGGCGCCGCCAATTCGGCCGCTGGCGCGCGACATGAAGGCGCGTCAGCAGTTCGTCGAGTTGGTCGTAGCGCGAGTGCGGCACGCATATATGCATAGCACATACATGTTTCCCGCCCAGGCAGTGGGGGACCGCCTGCGCCTGCATATGGTCAGGCGGTGACTGTCAGCTTCGACGAGGCGCTCCGGGAACGGATCCGCGCCCATCTCGCGGGGCACGATCGCCGTGCCGTGACCGACCCGACCAAACGGCACGCCGCCGTCGCCGTGGTCCTCGTCGACTCCGTGCTGGGGGAGGATCGCGTCGACCCCGCGCCGGTCGATGACTGGATCGACGGCCGGCCGATGCCCGGGAACCTGGATGGCCGCATGGTCGACGTTTCGGGGGGCGCCGCATTTCTCTTGTGCCGCAGGGCATCACGACTCTCATCGCACGCGGCGCAGTGGGCGTTGCCCGGTGGCCGGCTCGACCCCGGCGAGGACGCCGTCGACGCGGCCCTGCGCGAACTGGACGAGGAGGTGGGCGTCACGCTGCCCCACTCGACCGTGCTGGGTCTTCTCGACGACTACCCAACACGGTCCGGCTACGTGATCACCCCGGTGGTCATCTGGGGCGGCGGACGGCTCGACCTGCGGCCCGCACCCGACGAGGTGGTGGCGGTCTACCGGGTCGGGTTACATCAACTCCAGCGCGACGATTCGCCGCGGTTCATCACGATCCCGGAGAGCCCGCGCCCCGTCGTGCAGATCCCGCTGGGCAACGATCTGATCCACGCACCCACCGGCGCGGTGCTGCTGCAGCTGCGATGGCTCGGCCTGGAGGGCCGCCATGACCCGGTGGATGAGCTCGAACAGCCCGTCTTCGCTTGGAAGTAGCCGACTCAGCCTTCGCCTCGCGCGATCCGGTCGAGTCCGGTCAGCGCGGTCGGAAGGGCAGCGCGATGGAGGACGCCAAGGCGCTGGGTCGCGCGCGTCAGCCCGACGTACAGCTCGGCCGCGCCGCGCGGCCCCGCGGCGAGGATCCGGTCCGGATCGACCACCAGCACGGCGTCGAACTCCAGGCCTTTGGTATGCGATGGCGGCACCGCACCCGGAACATCCGGTGGCCCGATCACCACGCAGGTGCCTTCGCGCTGCGCCTCGTCATCGATGAATTTCTGGATGGCTGACGGCAATTCGTCATCGGTGACCTGACGCGACCACGGCGGCACCCCGGACGCCCGGACCGATTGCGGTGGCGGGATGTCGGGGGCGAACTGCGCGAGCAGCGCGGCGGCGACCGCCATGATCTCCGCAGGCGTGCGGTAGTTCACCGACAGCGAGCGGTAGACCCACCGCCCGGGCACATCCGCCTCGAGCATCGCCGCCCATGACGTCGCACCCGCCGCCGAGCGGCGCTGGGCGAGATCGCCGACCACGGTGAAGGATTTGCTGGGGCAGCGACGCATCAGCACCCGCCAGTCCATCTCGGAGAGCTCCTGGGCCTCGTCGACCACGACGTGCCGGTACGTCCAGTCCCGGTCTGCGGCAGCACGTTCGACGAGTTCACGGGTATCGCGTTCGAGGAAGCGCTCGGCCAGATCCTCGGCGTAGAGGAGGTCCTGCGCCAACAGGTGGTCCTCGTCGTCCATCAAATCCTCGCGACTGACCAGCAGGTCCAGCACACCGGCGGCGTACGCGGCCTCCGCGTTGCGTTCCCGCGCGGCCGCATCGTCGGCCGGTTTGTCACGGCCCAGGAGGTCGACCAGCTCGTCGAGCAGTGGTACGTCCGAGACGGTCCACGCCTCGCCGTCGGCGCGGTGCAGCACCGGATCGGCATGTGCGGCACGCAGCCGCCCGGGCGACGAGTAAAGCTCGGCGAGCAGGGTCTGCGGCGTGAGGATCGGCCAGAGCTCGTCGAGTGCGGCGGCGAACGCGGTGTGGTCGGCGAGCTCGTCGAGCAGGCTCGTGCGTAGCTGTTCCCACGCGTCGCGATCATCGCGGGTCAGCCAGCCCTTGCCGATCCGCGCGATCGCCCGCTCGGTCAGGACGTACGTGATGATCTCGGTGAACACCTCGCGGGCCTCGTTGTGTGGTCGCCTGCTCGCGCGCGCCTCTTCGCGCGCCCACTCGGCGGTTTCGGCGTCGATACGCACCGTGACATCCGACAGCTCGATCGGCACCGGATCCTTCGGCAGCCGTTGCCGATCGGCGATCGCGGCGGCCAGCACGTCGAGCATCTTCAACGAGCCCTTGACCCGCACCACCTCATCGGAGTCCTCGGCGCTGACATGCAGTCCCGGCACGAGGTCGCCGACGGTCATGAACACGACGTCGGACTCGCCCAGCGAGGGGAGCACGCGGCCGATGTGGTTCAGGAACGCCGCGTTGGGCCCGACCACGAGGACACCGTGGCGTTCCATCTGCTTGCGCTGGGTGTAGAGCAGGTACGCGACGCGGTGCAGCGCCACCACGGTCTTGCCGGTGCCGGGTCCGCCTTCGATCACCAGCACGCCGGGATGGTCGAGCCGGATGATCTCGTCCTGCTCGGCCTGAATCGTCGCGACGATGTCACGCATGCCCTCCCCGCGCGGCGCGTTGACCGCGGCCAGCAGCGCGGCGTCCCCGCGTTCATCGCCGGTGGGACGGCCGAGGACCTCGTCGGTGTAGTCGACGATGCGTCGGCCGCGGCTGAGAAACTGGCGGCGCCGGCGCATGTTCTCCGGGTTCGCGGCGGTCGCGACGTAGAACGCGCGGGCGGCGGGTGCGCGCCAATCCAGCAGCAGGGGTTCGTATTCGTTGTCCTCGTCGAGGATGCCGATACGCCCGATGTACAAACGCTGGCCGGTGACGCTGTCGAGTCGGCCGAAGCAGAGTCCGCTGTCCGCCACGTCCAGCCGCGCAGCCTGTTTGGCCAGCGCGCGCACCTCGACGTCGCGCGCCACGAGGGTGCCACCGTCCATGCGATCGATGGGGCCGCCGAGCGCAGCGCTGTATTTGGCCTTCACCCGTGCGCGCTCGGCATCGAGTCGGACATAGAGCCCGTCCACGTAAGTCTGCTCTGATCGCAGTTCGTCGTCGTAGTCCTGAGTTGACACACGCCCCCAAATAAGCCGTTCGGACCTAGGCGACAGATTGTGCGGCATGACCGGGGCCTTGCCGCAAGCCCCGGTACCCGCTATACGTTGGAGGTGGAAGGGATTCCCAAACGATTACCTGGGCCCTTCCATTCTTGTCTCTGGATGACGCGGAGCGCCTTCGCTGTTTCCCTGGCCGTTTCCCTGGCCGACTCCTTGCACGATTCAAAGATTCGCCGGTCTGCATAAGCTGGCGCCAATGTTCTTCGTCTTGCTGGCCACGGTCCTGGCGCTGATGAACGCCTACGTGTGGAAGCGGCTGGTCAAGGACACCACCCGTCCGGGACGCACCAGATGGATCCTCACCGCCGCGCTCGTCGGCCTCACGGTGCTGCTCGTCGTGGCGGTCGTCATGCCGCGCGTCACCGGCGTGCGCGGGTCGGGCTGGTACGCGTGGCCGGGCCTGGTGTGGTTGGGTCTGCTCGTCTACCTGTTCCTGACGCTGCTCGTCCTGGAGCCGGTTCGGCTCGCGTTGCGGGGTTGGGTCAAGCGGCCCCCGACAGGGCCAACCGCGGCCGTCGACGGCGCGCCGTCACCGGCGTTGAACCGCCGGATGTTCCTCGCACGGGCCAGCGCCGTGGCGGCCGGAGCCGCGTCGGTCAGCCTGGTCGGTGTCGGCGCCGCGAGTGGTATGGGACGGCCCGACCTGCTTCAAGTCCCGGTGCGCCTGCGCGCGCTGGACCCCGCGTTCGCGGGCTTCCGCATCGCGCTGGTGTCCGACATTCATCTCGGGCCGCTGGCCGGTCGCGCGCACACCGAGCGCATCGTCGACATCATCAACGGGGCGCAGCCGGACCTGGTGGCGATCGTCGGTGACCTCGTGGACGGAACGGTCGCTGAGCTCGGCTCCGCAGCCGAACCGCTACGGGACCTGTCCGCGCCCGAGGGGGCGTTCTTCGTCACCGGCAACCACGAGTACTTCAACGACGACACCGACGCCTGGCTGACCGAACTGGAGCGGTTGGGTGTGCGCCCGCTGCGCAACGAGAACACCGTGATCCGGCGGGACGGTGCGGGGTTCGATCTCGCAGGGGTCAACGACATCGCCGGGAGGAGGCGCGACGAGCCGCCTGATTTCGACCGCGCGCTGGCCGGGGTCGACGGGTCCCGTCCGACGATCCTGCTGGCGCACCAACCGGTGCTGGTGTCGCAGGCCGCCGCCCGCGGCGTGGATCTGCAGCTGTCCGGGCACACCCATGGTGGGCAGATATGGCCGTTTCACTACGTCGTTCGGATGGTTCAGCCGTCGCTGGCCGGCCTGTCCACCGTGGAGGACACCCAGCTGTACGTCACCAGGGGTGCGGGGCTATGGGGTCCGCCGGCACGGATCGGGGCACCGCCGGACATCACAGTGGTGACGCTCGAGCCGTAAGGCGCGTTCGGGGCATGGGTCGGGGCACGGATCGGGGCGTGGATCAGGGATTGACATGTTGACACAAATGACTAGCCTTTGTGTCAAGCCGCGCATCGGAGGGCGAAATGGTCGCAACTGCCGAGACACCGTCCACGTACGACACCGAATCGGTGCGGCCGAAAGTTCTCATCGAATTCCGCAAGCACAGCGGCGGCGTCTTCGGCGGCTTCTTCGGCGCGGCGGCGTTCGACGAAGTCGCCCTCGTCCCGGTCGCGGCGGCGGTGGACAAGACCGGCCGCTTTGCGGCTAACTTCGCCGACCGCGGTGTGCGCAGCGGCTTTTCGGCCTTCCTGGCCATCTGGGGTGACGCCGCAGATCGCGTTGCCGAGGCCGATCGGCTGAAGATGATGCACCGTGAGGTCCGCGGCAAGGGAGTCGGAGATTTCGCCGACGTGCGATACAGCGCGCTCGATCCGAAACTGTGGAACTGGATCGCGGTCAGCGGAATATTCCTGGTGCTGAACTCCTTCACCCCGTGTACGGGCATCGTGCTCAACGAGGCCGAGCGTGAACTCGCCTACGCGCAGCTCCTCGACGCGTTCGGCGCACTCGAACTGCCCGGCAAGAACGCTAAACTGCCCGCCACGTACGCCGATGCCGTGGACTACTACGAGACGATGGTGCGGAATGAACTGCAGGAGAACAGCTTCCTGCAACGAGTCACCGCCGACCTGACCCGGCTACCGTTGCCGACGGTGGTGCTGCCCGCTCCGTTGCGCCGGGCACTGACACCGCCGTGGCTGGTCCTGCGACCGGTCGCGGGCCACGTCGTCAAGGTGTGCTCGTTCGGTATCCTGCATCCCGGGATCCGGGAGATGACCGGCTTCAAGTGGGAGTCGCGCCATGACCTGGAGTTCGCACTGTACTGCCGGATGATTCAGCTGGCGTGGCGTGTCCTGCCTGACCGACTGCGCCTGATCCCGTTGGCGCGCAATCGAATCGAATACGAGAAGCTGGTGCACGTGCATCGGTCGGTTGCGCTCGATTCATTCGCGCCCCCTCCCGGCTGCCCCGCAGGCTGACCCGGGCTGCCCGGATGCGACGGTCACGTACCAACGCCAGCCCCACCCAGCAGGAGGCCGCGATACTGAAGGCCGCCGCCGAAGAGGTGGCGCTCGTCGGGGTCGGCCGATTGAGCATGGAGATCATCGCCCGCCAAGCCGGGGTCAGCAGGAGCACCCTGTACAGGCGCTTCCCCAGCCGCGACGCGCTGATCACCGAACTGGGCAGGCAGACCTTCGAATTCGCGATGGCGCGGCTGCAGACCGTGGCGATCGACAACGGTCCGCAGGAAGCCGCGGTCGCGGCGTTCCGCGAGGGTGTCCGGCTGCTCACCGGTGAGCCGGTGATGCGGAGGTTCCTGCAACTCGACGGTGACTTCACCGCGACGACCGGAATGTTCGACGAGGCCCGGACCTTCCTCATCAGCGCGTCCACCGCGATGGCGAAGGCGTTGCGCGCGGCGGGTGCGACGATGCCCGACAACGATCTCCTTGCCGTGGCCGATCTGCACATCCGGCTGGCCGCATCGCTGGTTCAGGTCAGCTCCCCGGTGCTCGACGTCACCGACGAAGATGCTGTGGCGGCCTACGCCAGGACGCATCTGGCGCCGCTCGTGTACTGAACGGGCGCCCCGCCCATCGCCCACTGTCACAGAACCGCTGCCTCCCCGGTCATAGGTGTGACGGGATCGACCGACAGGAAGGTACATCATGAGAATCGTCGTCATCGGGGGCACCGGAATGGTGGGCAGCAAGCTCGTGCACAACTTGAGCGAACGGGGCCACGACGTCGTGCCGGCCGCTCCGTCGACCGGCGTGAACACGTTCACCGGCGAGGGCCTGGCAGACGTACTGGCGGGAGCCTCGGTAGTCGTCGACGTTTCGAATTCCCCGACGCTCGACGATGCAGCCGTGGACTTCTTCCGGACGGCGACCGCCAACCTGCTCGCCGCCGAGAAGGACGCCGGTGTGCAGCACCATGTCGCGCTGTCCGTAGTCGGCACCGACCAGCTGGCCCTGCAGAGCGGGTACTTCCAGGCAAAGCTGTTGCAGGAGAAGCTCATCAGTGAAGGGTCCATCCCCTTCACCATCGTGCACGCAACTCAGTTCTTCGAGTTCATCAACACCCTCGCGGACTCCGCGACCGAGGGC
Source organism: Mycobacterium sp. (assembly GCA_044508395.1). Taxonomy (GTDB): domain Bacteria; phylum Actinomycetota; class Actinomycetes; order Mycobacteriales; family Mycobacteriaceae; genus Mycobacterium. The sequence goes on from JBIQHU010000044.1 coordinate 29,721, forward strand.
GACACGGTACGGATGCCACCGGCCTACTTCCAGCCGATGGCCGGCACCGATGTCGCCGAAGGCGTCGCGAGGGCCGCGGTCAGCGAACCGGCGAACGGCATCGTCGAAATCGGTGGGCCGCAGGCCTTCCGGCTTCCTGACGCCATCAGGATCGCGTTGACGGCGCGCGGCGACACGCGCGAGGTCATCGCCGACCCCGAGGCCAAGTACTGGGGCATCGCACTCGAGGAGCGCACCCTGGTGCCGGGCGACGGCGCCACCCTGTTCGACACGCGGCTCGAGGAGTGGCTCCTCGAAGCCGTTGCGAGAACTTAACCGCACCAAAGGAAAAGAAGAAAGGTAGGGCGATGGACGTCTACGAGGCGGTCGCAACGCGAAGGGCGGTGCGCGGCTTCACCGACGAACCCGTATCCAGGGAAGTGATCGAGCGTGTGCTGACCGCCGCGGCATGGTCACCGTCCGGATCGAACATCCAGCCGTGGAACATCTACGTGGTCACCGGCGAGCCGCTGGAGCAGCTCAAGAAAGTCGCCACCGAACGGGTGGCCGCCGGTGACCCGTGGGATGACCGCGAGTACGTGATGTACCCGCCTGACCTGAAGTCTCCGTACAACGAACGCCGCTCGGCGTTCGGCAGGGACCGTTACAGCGCACTGGGCGTTGCGCGGGAGGACTGGGAGGCGCGCACGCGGGCCGCGATCGCGAACTGGGACTGCTTCGGCGCGCCCATGGCCCTGTTCTGTTACATCGACCGCGACCTGGGCATGCCCCAATGGTCGGACGTCGGCATGTATCTGCAGACCGTGATGCTGCTGCTGCGCGCCGAGGGTCTGCACAGCTGTCCGCAGATGGCGTGGTCGCAGGTCCGCAAGTCGGTCGATGCGGTGACCTGCCCGCCGCCGGAACTCATGCTGTTCTGCGGCATGTCGATCGGCTACGAGGACCCGACGGTCAGCTACGTCCGCAACGCCCGCGCGCCGCTCGACGAGATCGTCACGTTCATCGAGGGGTAGCCGGATACTACGGACTTACCAGGGTCCGCCGGCGCGGTGAACCTGCCAGGCTGGTGTCACGCGTTCGACATCAGCACTGGAGGTTCATCGACATGACCCAACGAATCAACTACAACGAGGTCGCGCCCCGTGGCGTGAAAGCGCTTGCGGGCGTGCACGTCTACGTCAGTCAATCGGGACTCGCACCGGCGCTGGTGGCCACGGTGAACCTGCGGGTGTCGCTGATCAACGGCTGCGCCTACTGCATCGATATGCACTCCCGCGAGCTGCGTGACCTCGGTGTCTCCAACGAGAAGATCGCCCTGGTCCCCGTCTGGCACGAAGGCGGCGACCTGTTCGATGCCCGCGAGAAGGCGGCGTTGGCGTGGGCGGAAACGGTGACCCACGTGGCGACGACGGGTGTTCCCGACAGTGCGTACGAAGAAGTGTCGGCGCATTTCGACGAGAAGGAGCTCGTCGATCTGACCATCGCGATCGGACTGATGAACGCCTACAACCGGATGGCGATCAGTTTCCGTTCTGTGCCCGCCGCCGCGAGTTAGTCCCGCGCAACCCGTTGACTACGGACTACGGATTCTCGACTACGGATTTGCAAGGGTTCGCTTCCGGTCGCCGGCGACAAGGCTCATTGACAACAGTCAACGCCGAGCACCTGGAGGTCCATCATGAAGATCGTCACCAGCACGCCCGAGGCCGACGCCGATCTCGCCGCGCGTTTCGCCTGTGCGGTAGAACCCCTTTTCGACGTCCTGTCCAGGGGCGCCCGGCGGCTGACCCGCTGCGACGCGGACGCCGAGGACCTACTGCAGGACGCACTGATGCACGCCTACGCGGGATTCGACACCTTCGCCGACGGGACCAACTTCAAGGCGTGGCTGTTCCGGATCCTCTACAACCGGTGGGTGAGCGGGTACCGGGCCAAGCAGCGCCGGCCGGCCGAGGTCGCCCTCGACGAGGTCGCAGACTGGGAGTCCACCGGGTCTGCCCGGCACCTGTGCGAAGCGCCCCGCTCCGCCGAGGCGGAGTTCCTGGATGCGTTGCCGGACAACGAACTCAAGGCCGCCTTGGCGACGCTGCCCGACGGTGCGCGGACGGCGATCTACTACGCCGATGTTCTGGAGTACACGTACGCCGAGACCGCCGTTGCGATGGACATCCCGATCGGAACGGTCATGTCCCGGGTCGCCCGCGGCCGGAAGCGGCTGCGGTTCGCACTGGCTCATCGGGCCGTCGGCAAAGCCGATGTCGTCTCAGCCGAGCCCGACATCGCCTAGGTCCGGCCGCGGGTCACGTCCCGCAGAAGGTTCGGTAACTGCCGAACTCCTCGGGCGCGGGCTCGGCGTAGCGCTCGAGGCCGGGACGCTCGTCGTAGGGGGAGCCGACGGCTTCCAGAAGTCGGTTCAGCGGACCGAGGTCGCCACCGGTGGCCGCCTCCAACGCCTCCTCGACGAGATGGTTGCGCGGTATGTAGACCGGGTTGACCGCATCCATCTTCGACGCGTCCGGGTTCAGCGCACGCCAGCGGTCCAGCCAGGCGTCGAACCCCGCGAGGTCGACGAACATCCCGCGCGCCGGCTCGGCGTCGCCGCGTGCGGCCCGGCCGAGGTGACGGAAGAACGACGTGAAGTCGACATGGTTGGCCGCCAGCAGCGAGAGCCCGTCGTTCATCAACGGCGTCGCCACGTCGTCGGGCACGTCGTCGGCCACACCGAGCTTGGCCCGCATCCCCGTCGTCAGCGTGGTCGACAGCTGCCCGCCGAATCCGGTGAGGTGCTCCTGGGCGAGCTCGACGGCCCGATCCTGGTCGGTGTCGATCAGCGGTAGCAGCGTCTCGGCGAACCGGGCCAGGTTCCACCCGGCGATCGATGGCTGGTTGCCATACGCGTAGCGCCCCCAGGAATCGATCGAGCTGAACACGGTCTCCGGACCGTAGGCGTCCATGAACGCGCACGGGCCGTAGTCGATGGTCTCGCCCGAGATCGTCATGTTGTCGGTGTTCATCACGCCGTGTACGAACCCGACGAGCATCCACTGCGCGATCAGCGCCGCCTGCGCCGAACCCACGGCGTCGAACAGGGCGAGGTAGGGGTTGTCGGCGTCGGCCGCCTCCGGGTAGTGCCGCGCGATCGCGTGATCGGCCAGCCGCCGGAGCAGGTCGACATCTCCGCTTGCCGCCACGTACTGGAAACTGCCGACCCGCAGATGGCTGCGCGCGACGCGGGCGAGCACCGCCCCCGGCAGCGGGGTCTCGCGTTGTACGGAGCGCCCCGTGGCGACCACGGCCAGCGACCGGGTGGTTGGGATGCCGAGCGCGTGCATCGCCTCGCTGATGATGTATTCGCGAAGCATCGGCCCGACCGCCGCGAGACCGTCTCCGCCCCGCGCGAACGGGGTCGCGCCCGAACCCTTGAGGTGGAGGTCGCGAAGTCCGCCGTCGGTCGTCGTCAGCTCGCCCAGCAACAATGCCCGGCCGTCGCCCAGCCGCGGCACATAGCCACCGAACTGATGTCCCGAGTACGCCTGGGCCACCGGTAACGCACCGGGCGGCACCAGGTTGCCGATGAGGAAACGCACCCCGTCCGGACCGCGCAGCCAGTCCGGTTCGAGGCCGAGTTGGGCGGCCAGCGCCTCGTTGAGAACGAGGAGACGCGGTTGCGGTGCGGCTTCGGCCTGCCAGCGCACGGCCAGCTCAGGTAACTCGCGCGCGAAACGATCGTCTAGGGCGAATCCTGGCGCCGGGCCGGTGTCGGGTGCAACGCTCACAGCACCCAGGCTACGGAAGGACACAGGTCCGGTCTGTAAGGTGAGGCTCCCGGCAAATCCATGCGGAGTCATCGTCGACCCGCCCTGTCGAGGAAAGTTCACATTCGATTAGGAGCAGTCCGGTGACGCTCAACACCATCGCGCTCGAGCTCGTTCCGCCGAACGTCCAGGACGGACGTGAGCGGGCGCTGGAGGATGCGCAGAAGGTGCTGAGGTGCGCGGCGGAGACCGGCCTCGAGGGCCGCATTCGGCACGTGATGATCCCGGGGATGATCGAAGAGGACGACGACCGGCCGATCGAGATGAAGCCGAAGATGGACGTCCTGGAGTTCTGGACGGACATCAGGTCCGAGCTGCCCGGCATGAGCGGCTTGTGCACCCAGGTGACGGCCTTCCTGGACAAGGTGGCGCTACGGCAGCGACTGACGGCGCTGAGCTCCGCGGGTTTCGACGGCATCGCTTTCGTCGGCGTCCCGCGCACCATGAACGACGGCGAGGGCTCCGGCGTCGCGCCCACCGACGCCCTGTCGATGTTCGAGGACCTGGTGCCCAACCGCGGCGTGATCCTGATCCCGACGCGCGAGGGTGAGCACGGCCGGTTCAACTTCAAGTGTGACCAGGGCGCGACGTACGGCATGACCCAACTGCTGTACTCGGACGCGATCGTCGGATTCCTCCGCAACTTCGCCAAGGAAACCGATCATCGGCCCGAGATCCTGCTGTCGTTCGGCTTCGTGCCGAAGGTGGAGACCAACGTCGGCCTCATCAACTGGCTGATCCAGGATCCGGGCAACGCGGCCGTCGCCGCCGAGCAGGAGTTCGTCAAGCAGCTCGCCGCCTCCGAGCCGGCGGAGAAGCGCAAGCTGACGGTCGACCTGTACAAGCGGGTGATCGACGGTGTCGGCGACCTTGGCTTCCCGCTCAGCGTGCACTTCGAGGCGACCTACGGGGTGTCCACCCCGGCGTTCACGACGTTCGCCGAGATGCTCGCCTACTGGGCGCCGGACCAGGCCTGACCCGAGCCGGGATGTCCGACCCGTCCGTCGCCGAGCTTCGCAAGCGCCTCGACGGCCTGACGATCCGCGACGCGTCGCGCCTCGGCCGTCGCCTCAAGAACCTTCGCGGCGCCGACCCCGACAAAGTTCGGAAGGTCGCTGAGCAGATCGCCGCGGCGGAAGCTCTCGTCGCCACTCGGCGGGCCGCAGTGCCCACGATCACCTACCCCGATCTGCCGGTCAGCGAGCGGCGCGACGAACTGGCCAGGGCGATCACCGAGAATCAGGTCGTCATCGTCGCCGGTGAGACGGGCTCGGGAAAAACGACCCAGCTGCCCAAGATCTGCCTCGAACTCGGGCGCGGCATCCGCGGCACGATCGGGCACACCCAGCCGCGGCGTCTCGCCGCGCGCACCGTGGCGCAGCGCATCGCCGACGAGTTGGGCACCCCGTTGGGGGAGGCCGTCGGATACACCGTGCGGTTCACCGACCAGGCGAGCGACCGAACCCTGGTGAAGCTGATGACCGACGGCATCCTGCTGGCCGAGATCCAGCGCGACCGTCGGCTGCTGCGGTACGACACCCTGATCCTCGACGAGGCGCACGAGCGCAGCCTCAACATCGACTTCCTGCTCGGCTACCTGCGTGAGTTGCTGCCGCGACGGCCCGACCTCAAGGTGATCGTCACGTCGGCCACCATTGAGCCGGAGCGGTTCGCGGCGCACTTCGGCGGTGCCGAACATGGAGCCAGCGGCGGTGCCGAACATGGACCCAGCGGCGGTGCCGAACATGGACCCAGCAGAGGTGCGCCGATTGTCGAGGTGTCGGGCCGGACGTATCCGGTGGAGATCCGGTACCGGCCGCTCGAGGTTGCGGTTGTGGCCGACGAGTCCGACGACCCCGAGGATCCCGACCACGAGCTCGTCCGCACCGAGATGCGGGACCAGACCGAGGCCATCGTCGACGCCGTGAACGAACTGACGGCCGAGCCCCCCGGTGATGTCCTGGTGTTCCTGTCGGGTGAGCGCGAGATCCGTGACACGGCAGAAGCCTTACGGCATCTGAAGAACACCGAGGTGCTGCCGCTCTATGCCCGGCTGCCGACCGCCGAACAGCAGCGGGTGTTCCAGCCCAGCAAGGGCGTGCGACGAATCGTGTTGGCCACCAACGTCGCCGAGACGTCGCTGACGGTGCCGGGCATCCGCTACGTCGTCGACCCCGGCACCGCGCGCATCTCGCGCTACAGCCGTCGGACCAAGGTGCAGCGGTTGCCGATCGAACCAATCTCGCAGGCGTCCGCCGCGCAGCGGGCCGGCCGGTCGGGCCGTACCGCACCGGGTGTGTGCATCCGGCTGTACTCCGAGGACGACTTCGAATCGCGGCCCCGCTACACCGACCCGGAGATCCTGCGAACCAACCTCGCCTCGGTCATCCTGCAGATGGCGGCGCTGAATCTTGGTGATATCCAGACGTTTCCATTCCTCGACCCACCGGAGCGGCGCAGCATCCGTGACGGCATTTTGCTGCTGCAGGAACTCGGCGCGTTCGACGCCGGTGGCTCCATCACCGACATTGGCCGTCGACTGGCGCAACTGCCCGTCGATCCGCGTCTGGGCCGGATGATCCTGCAGGCCGGCGAAGAGGGCTGTGTGCGTGAGATTCTCGTGCTCGCCGCCGTACTGTCGATTCCCGATCCACGCGAACGCCCGACCGACCGCGAGGGGGCCGCGCGCCAGAAACACGCCCGGTTCGCCGACGAGCACTCGGATTTCATCTCCTACCTGAACCTGTGGCGTTACCTCGGCGAGCAGCGGAAGGAACTTTCGGGCAACGCATTTCGCCGGATGTGCCGCGAGGAGTTCCTGCACTACCTGCGCATCCGCGAATGGCAGGACCTGACGGGTCAGCTGCGCAGCATCGCCCGCGATCTGGGCATCAGAGAGTCCGACGACCGCGAGCCCGCCGACCCGGCGCGGGTGCACGCGGCGCTGCTGGCCGGGTTGCTGTCCCACATCGGGTTGCGCGAGGGCGAATCCCGCGACTTCCAAGGTGCACGCAACGTGAAATTCGTTCTCGCACCCGGCTCTGTGCTGACCAAACGTCCGCCACGCTGGATCGTCGTCGCCGACCTGGTCGAGACGAGCAGGCTGTACGGACGCATCGCGGCGCGGATCCAGCCGGACACCGTCGAACGCATCGCGGGGGACCTCGTCGCGCGCACCTACAGCGAGCCGCACTGGGACGCCCAGCGTGGCGCGGTGATGGCCTACGAGCGCGTCACGCTGTTCGGGCTGCCGCTGGTGCCGCGACGCCGGGTCGGCTATGCGAACGTCGAGCCCGCGGTGGCGAGAGAGCTGTTCATCCGGCACGCCCTCGTCGAGGGGGACTGGCAGACCCGGCATCACTTCTTCCGCGACAACGCGGCACTGCGCGAGCAACTCACCGAACTCGAGGACAAGGCGCGGCGCCGCGACCTGCTCGTTGGCGACGACGGGATCTACGAGTTCTACGACGCCCGGGTCCCAGCAGAAGCCGTGTCGGCGAGGCACTTCGACGCGTGGTGGAAAAAGCAGCGGCACAAGACTCCCGATCTGTTCAAGATGACCCGCGACGACCTGCTGCGCAAGGACGACCCGTCCTCCGACCAGCCCGACAACTGGCACGCCGATGAGCTGTCGCTGCCGTTGACCTACCGGTTCGAGCCGGGCGCCGAGGACGACGGCGTGACGGTACACGTGCCTGTCGAAGTGCTGGCCCGACTCGGCGGCGACGAATTCAGCTGGCAGGTACCGGCATTACGCGAGGAACTCGTAACCGCGCTGATCAAGTCGCTGCCAAAGGACCTGCGCCGCAACTTCGTTCCCGCACCCGACACCGCGCGCGCCGTACTCGCGGCGATCGAGCCGGACGGCGAACCGATACTGCAGGCGCTGCAACGTGAGCTACACCGACTGACCCGGGTGCTCGTGCCCATCGACGCCTTCGACCTCGACAAGCTGCCGCCGCACCTTCGAGTCACGTTCGCGGTCGAGTCCGAGGGCAAGGAGGTCGCCCGCGGAAAGGATCTCGAGGCGCTGCAGGCACAGCTCGCCGCGCCGATCCGGCAGGCCGTCGCCGAGGCGGTGGCCGGCGAACTCGAGCGGACGGGCCTGCATGCCTGGCCCGACGACCTCGAGGAGTTGCCCCGCACCGTCGAGCGAAGCACCGGCGGCCACGCGGTGCGCGGCTATCCGGCACTGGTCGACGCGGGCACCGCGGTCGACGTGCGGGTGTTCCCGACTGCGGTGGAGCAGGCCGCCGCGATGGCGCCGGCAACCCGCCGACTGCTGCGCCTGGCGGTGCCGTCGCCGACGAAGAGCCTTGAGCGAGCGCTGGATCCACGCGCGCGGTTGGTGCTGGGCGCCAATCCGGATGGGTCGCTTGCGGCACTGCTCGAGGACTGCGCCGACGCGGCGACCGACCGGCTCGCACCGGCACCCGTGTGGACCCGCGCCGATTTCACCGCCCTGCAAGATCGGGTCGCCGGACAGCTGGTGTCGACGACGCAGGCGATCCTCGGCCAGGTCGAGAAGGTGCTCGCCGCAGCCCACGAGGTGGACCTCGCGTTGCCCGCCAACCCCGCACCCGCGCAGGCCGACGCGATCGCCGACATCCGCGAGCAACTCGAGCGGCTCATGCCGAAAGGCTTCGTCACCATCACCGGGGCGGGCCGGCTCACCGACCTCACCCGCTACCTGACTGCCATCATCCGTCGACTTGACCGGCTACCACACGCCGTCGGCGTGGACCGCGAGCGGATGGCCCGCGTGCACGCGGTCCAGGACGCCCTCGACGACCTCGTCGGCGCACTGTCGCCCGCCCGCGCCGCTGCCGACGACATCCGTGACATCGAGCGCCAGATCGAGGAACTGCGGGTCAGCTTGTGGGCACAACAACTCGGCACCCCGCGGCCGGTGAGCGAGCAACGGATCTACCGCGCGATTGACGCCGTTGGGCCGTGAGACGGCGCGATCGGCTATCAAATCGGGTATCAATAGGTCCCATGCGCAACGGTGACCGGCGGGTCCGGCGCTCGGTCGTCTGGGCTGGGGCGCTGATCGCCCTGATCGCAGGCTGCGGTGGCAACCAATCGGCGACCGATGCATCGAAGGAACCGGTCCCGGTGATCAAACCTGTGATCGTCGAGCAGATGCCCCACGACCCCTCGGCCTGGACCCAGGGCCTGGAGTTCGACGGCCCCACCCTCTACGAGGGCACCGGCGTCGCGGGCCAGTCGCAGTTGCGTCTACTCGATCCCGAGACCGGCGCCGTCCTGCGTGCAGTCCCGTCGCCCAACAACTACTACGGCGAGGGGATCACCGTCGTCGGCGACCGAATCTGGGAACTGACTTGGCAGAACGGCGTGGCCGTCGAATTCGACAAGGCCACCATGAAGCCGTTGCGTGAGGTGCCGATCAGCGGCGAGGGCTGGGGGCTGTGCAACGCAGGGGACCGGCTCATCCGCAGCGACGGCACCGACCGGCTGAGGTTCCACGACCCCGCCACGTTCGCCGAAACGGGTTCGGTCGCTGTCACGCGCGACGGCCAACCGGTCACAAAACTCAATGAGCTGGAATGTGTCGACGGCCAGGTGTGGGCCAACATCTGGATGACCAACGAGATCGTGCGGATCGACCCGGAGACCGGCGAGGTGAACGCCGTCGTCGATGCCAGTGAACTGGCTGCCGACGCGGGCGCCGACCGCCAGAGGGTGCTCAACGGTATCGCGCACATCGATGGCGACACGTTCCTGATCACCGGAAAGTACTGGCCCAAGATGTACCGGGTGCGCATCGATGCGGGCTGACCCGGAATAGGGGTCCTGCCATCGGGAGTTGCCCAGCACATGACCTTTGACCCGCGCACGCTCCTCTCCGAAGCCAAGCTGGGCGTCCTGGCCACCATCAAGGCGAACGGCATCCCGCAGCTGTCCCCGGTGACGCCGTACTACGACCGCGACGCCGACATCGTCTACGTGTCGATGACCGAGGGTCGCGCCAAGACCGCCAATCTGCGCCGGGATCCGCGCGCCGCGATCGAGGTCACCAGTGCCGACGGTTGGGCGTGGGCGACCGCCGAAGGCACTGTGACGCTCACGGGACCGGGCTCGGATCCGCACGGTCCCGAGGTGGAGGCGCTCGTCGACTACTACCGCAGCGCCGCCGGTGAGCACCCGGACTGGGATGAATACCGGTCGGTGATGGTGTCCGATCGCAGGGTGCTGATGGCGTTGACGGTGCAGCGGGTCTACGGCGAAAAGCTGCGCTGACCCCGCCACGACGCCGACCTGTCATGATGACTAGCTGTGAGCCGCAGACGCGTGGTCATCGCGGGGCTAGGAGACAGCGGCGTGCTGACCGCGATCAAACTCGCGAAGCATGCCGACGTCGTCGGGATCTCGACCAAGCCGGGCCTCGTCAGCGGACAGGAGCTGGGCTGGCGGCTGTCCCGGCCGGCCGAGTGGGCCCGGCACAATTGGATCTCCTTCGACAAATTCCGCGGACTGGACCGCGTGCGCACCGTCCAGGGGACGCTGACCGGTGTCGACCTGGCCGCGCGCAAGGTCTTCGTCGACCGCCACGACGGCCTCACCGCCGTCGAACCGTATGACGCGCTGGTGATCTCGACGGGTGTCACGAATGGCTTCTGGCGCCGACCCGACGTGCAGTCGGCCGACGAGATCGCCGCCGGGCTGCGTGCCACCCATGACCGATTGGGGGCCGCCGAATCGGTGATCGTCATCGGCGGTGGTGCGGCAGCGGTGAGCAGCGCCTACAACGTGGCCCGGACGTGGCCGGGGAAACGGGTCGACCTGTACTTCCCCGGTCAGCGCGCGCTGGAACACCACCACATCCGAGCGTGGGAGCGGGTGCGGAGCAACCTGATGCAGTACGGGGTCGGACTGCACCCCGGTCACCGCGCCGTGATCCCCGATGGCTTCGAGTGCGATGAGATCACCAGTGCACCAGTCGAATTCAGCACTGGCCAGCCACCCGCATCAGCGGATGCGGTGCTGTGGGCGATCGGTCGTGTCAAGCCCAACACCGGATGGTTGCCCGCCGAACTTCTCGACGAGCACGGTTTTGTCCGCGTCACCCCGGAACTGAGGGTGCCCGGCTATCCCGGCGTGTTCGCCGTCGGTGACGTCGCGGCCACCGACCCGCTTCGCACGTCGGCCCGTAACCGCGCCGACGGGTTGCTCGCGCGGAACCTCCTGGCCGAGTTCGACGGGAAGCCGCTGCGGTCATTTCATCCCGCGAGTCGGCGGTGGGGTTCTGTGCTCGGTATTCAGTCCGACGGACTGGAGATCTTCGCGCCGAACGGGAAGCCCTTCCGATTCCCCGCGTGGTCGTTCGAACGGATCCTGATGGCGTGGATCGTGCGGCGCGGCTTCTACCGCGGCATACGGGAGAACCAGCCGCTGCCCTGATCAGGTGCGGGGGGCGAACTCGGAGGCGATGAGGTCCAGCAGCGCGGGATATCGCTTCGCCTCGCGATGAGAACCCGGTTTACCGCTGCTGATGAGACCGGCCGCGAGTCCGCGTGCCGGGTCGGCCCACACCGCGATGTTCGTAAGGCCGGTATGCCCGAACGCATCGGGTGCACCTCGGCCGAAGGGACCGAATCTATTGGAGCCCAGCATGTATCCGGTACCCCAGCGCAGCGGCACCAGACCCGTGGCGACGTCGGGACGCAACCGCCGACACTCCTTCACCGCCGCCTTCAGCGTTTCCGGTCGCATCACCCGAATACCGTCGAGTTCGCCGCCCCGACGAAGGATTTCGGCGAACCGCGACAGCTCATTCGCCGTCGAGACGGTGTTGGACGACGGCAGCACGCTCGTGAGGTACTGCGGCGAGTTCGAGAACGGGATGATCCTCTGCATCGAGCCACCGACGGCGAGGCTGAACACCTTCGCCATGGGCGCGGGCAACGGTTTACCGGTGGGGTGACTCGGGGCGACCAGCGGAACATCCTGGGGCGCAACGCCGTAATTCGTCCATCGGAAGCCGAGCGGATCGAGGATCTCCGCGGCGAGGATGTCGCGGATGTTCTTCCCGGTGGCCGCCGAGACGATCTCCCGCATCAGCGGACCCCACGTCAGACCGTGGTAGATGTGCACGAGCCCGGGTCGGTGCAGCGGCTTGATCTCCCCGAGCTTCTCCCGCGTGTACTCGCTGTCGTCCATGCGCTTGAGGTCAGGGCGCGGGCCGGTGTAGATGGGGATGCCCGCGCTGTGCGTCATCACGTGCCGGATGGTGGTGCGATCCTTGCCGTGGCTGGTGTACGACGGCAGGTAGTCGCAGACGCGGTCGTCCAGGGAGAAGTGGCCGCGCTCGACCAGCATGTGCACCACAGTCGAGGTGATCGCCTTCGCCGCGGAGTATGCGCAGAACGGCGTATCCGTTGTGACAGGGATCTTTTCGGCGTCAGGCGGATCATTCGGGCCGTTTCCCCAGCCGTGGCCGATTGCACGGTTGAGGACGACTTTCCCGTTGTGCCGCAGGCACAGTTGTATCGCCGGGTGCATGCCGGCCTGATACCAGTACCGGGCGGCCTGCCAGATCCGCTCGATCGATGACGGGTCGACCTCCGAACGGTCCTCCTCGCCGATGGCGGTGACCGAGTCGAGATCGGCCGGCACGCGGATGCGGCCGTCGCC
>JBIQHU010000224.1:0-5025 GCA_044508395.1 Mycobacterium sp.
CGGTCCTGGGTGCCTGAGAGGTTGACGGAGAGGTGTTGCTCCTTCGGCGTCCGTGGCTGGCGACCACGGAACTCTCCCGCACAAGGGCGATGCGGTGACGAGTTTACCGGTGGGCACCGCCATAGCCGCGCCGAGACGGCGCACAGATCGCGGATTTCAGGGAATTTCGCGATCTCCTCGCAGTTTCGAGCGGAGGGGTCGCGGAGGAACTAGCCGATCTTGCGGTCGCGGTGCTTGCGCCGAGACGCCAGTTCGTCCTCGGGGGCGGCGATGGATTCACCACCGTCGGCGCGCTCACCTGGGAAATCGGCGATCGCGCCGGTCAGCTCGCGCATGGCGCCGGACACCGCGATACCGAACACGCCCTGCCCGCCCTGCAACAGGTCGACCACTTCCTCGGCCGACGTGCACTCGTACACCGTGGTGCCGTCGGAGAACAGTGTGATGTTGGCAAGGTCGCGGACGCCGCGCTGACGGAGATGATCGACGGCTACCCGGATGTTGTGCAACGAGATGCCGGTGTCCAGCAGGCGCTTGACGATCTTGAGGACGAGGATGTCCTTGAACGAGTACAGCCGCTGGCTGCCCGAACCGGCGGCGCTGCGGATGGACGGCACCACCAGCGACGTCCTTGCCCAGTAGTCGAGCTGCCGGTACGTGATTCCGGCGATCTGGCATGCACTGGGTCCGCGGTAGCCGACGAGCTCGTCGGGTACGGAGTCGTCAGGGAAGAGACCTGCCTGCACCGGTGCTTCGGATACGGTGACTCCCGATTCGGCGGGACCGCTGGCAGACGACAGGTCGAATTCCTCTTGACGTGGCGTGTCTCCCACTTTCGAATCCTCTCGCCGGTCTCGCTTTGTGACCTGCATGGCAGCACGTTTGCCCAAGCCCGAATGTGTCGAGCATACGCTTTCGCCGGGCCCGAGACTGGCCATCAGCAGGTCCGACCATCAGAGTATGGCTGCCCGCTTCCCCGTTCGGAGAAACCTGCCCCGCGTGTCGAGTCCGACGAGACGCTTCCGTGACAAAACCGCACGAAAACGCGATCAGAAGAGCGGCTAGGTCGCCTTGAAATCGTCGGGCGACACGCTGTCGAGGAATTCCTTGAACTTCTCGACCTCGTCCTCGCGCACCGCACCAGTGGCTTCCTCGTCGCTCTCATCCGGAATCAGCAGCCCGGCCTCGGCGAGCACCGCCTCTTCGACATAGATCGGCACCCCGACCCGCAACGCGATCGCCACCGAATCCGACGGACGCGCCGACACCTTGATGTCGCGGTCGAAGATCAGGTCGGCGTAGAACGTGCCCTCCTGCAGGTCGACGATGCGCACCTCTTTCAGCGAATGGCCAAGCGCGCCAATGACATCTCGAATGAGGTCGTGTGTGAGGGGCCGAGCCGGCTCCACACCCTGCTGTTCGAGTGCGATCGCCGCCGCCTCCGACTGACCTATCCAGATCGGTAGGTAGCGGTCGCCATTGGACTCGCGGAGCAGCAGCACCGGCTGGTTCTGGGGCTGCTCCACGCGAATGCCGACTACACGAACCTCGCCCATCTGTGTCCGCCCTTCGCGCTGAGATGCCTGCAGATTCGAGTCTAATCCTCAGCGGTCGAGTACGTCGCGCACCGCCGACTTGATTAGCGACGTGTGCAGGGTGATGGCCAGCGCCGCCACCTCCCGCGCCAGATCGTCGGCACGATCCCTCGCGCCGGCCTTGTCCGCCTTCACCACCGGTCCGGCGATCTGAGCGATCAGATCGGACTGGCGGTCGGCCGCCGAGCGGAATGCCCGCAGATGCCGCGGCTCGACACCGTACTCCGCCAGCGCGCGAGCGCATTGGGCGATCAGCACGGAGTGTTCGTCGAAGAAGCCGCCCGGCCCGGTCTTGATCACCCCCGCCTTGACCAGCGCCGTGATGAGTTCGTCGTCGACGCCGGAACGGGTGCGTAAATCCTCGCGCGACAACCGCACCTGGGTGGGCGCCACGCCACGCTGGCCGCCCGCAGCGTCCGCAGCGTCCGTTAAGGCACCCGTCACCGGCACCAAACGCGGTATGCCGTAAGCGGATCCGCTCTGCGGCAATTCCCCGTCCGGCTGGGCGTCCAGCTGGGCCTTGATGACCTTCAGCGGGAGGTACTGGTCGCGTTGCGCGGTCAGAATGAACCGCAGGCGAGCGCAGTCGTAGGCGGTGAACCGACGGTAGCCCGACGCCGTGCGCTCCGGGGTGACCAGTCCTTCGGCCTCCAAGAATCGAATCTTGGAAATGGTCACATCCGGGAAGTCCGGTCGCAGCAGATCGAGAACCGCGCCGATCGACATCCCAGTCAGAGCGGGGGTGTCGGGCTGGGTCATTTACTCGTCGCGAGTGCGCTCATCGGCCACTAGCTGCCGCCGTTGTCGTCGCTCTTGGGCCCGGTGAGGAACACCAGGCGGAACTTGCCGATCTGCACCTCGTCGCCGTTGGCGAGCACCGCGGAGTCCACCGGCTCACGGTTGACGTAGGTGCCGTTGAGGCTGCCGACATCAACGACCTGGAACTCGTTGCCTTCGAGTCGGAACTCGGCGTGACGACGGCTCACGGTCACATCATCGAGGAAGATGTCGCTGTCGGGATGTCGACCCGCCGATGTGGTGGGCTGGTCGAGCAGGAACCGCGAACCGGCGTTGGGTCCCCGCTTGACGACCAGCAGTGCGGAGCCCGTGGGCAGGCCTTCGACCCCCGTGACCGCACCTTCGGTGCCCGCCGCCGCCGGAGCGTCCAGCTCGTTGAGGAAGTCCGCGCGGAAGACAGATGTCGTTTCCACGGTGACATCCTCAGACGTCTGGTCCGCCCCAGAATTCTGGTCGTTGTCCGTCACCCGCTGCTCCTCACTAGCCGCTGTGGCGTATCCAGGCATATCAGGCCAAACCCGCAGCCGAAGTTCGTCTGGTGTCGACCGTACCGTGAGGTGGACGCGATTGTGTCCACCACTGCCGGATCCGCCTCTGGTTGGTATCCAGTCGGGAAAACCCTAACAACCCGTCATTCGGCCACGGTGGCGCGGTAGCCGTCGGCATCGAGAAGCTTGCCCAGCCCTTCGTTCAATGCGTCGGCGTCGAGCTGCAGGTCGATCAGCCAACCTCCGCCGTAGGGCTCCGAGTTGACGAGCTGCGGGTTAGCCTCCAGATCACCATTCACCGCAACGACTTTCGCGCTGACCGGCGCATACAGATCCGACACCGACTTCGTCGATTCCACCTCGCCGAACGACTCGCCCGCGGTCACCTCGGCGCCGACGTCGGGTAACTGGACGAACACCACATCCCCGAGCGCGGACTGCGCATAATCGGTGATACCGACGCGGACGGTGTCGTCACCGGTGCGCTGCACCCACTCGTGCTCCTCGGTGTAGTACAGGTCGGCTGGGATTTCGCTCACGGCGCTCCTATTGTTCTCTCATTTGACTGGCTGAGCGTATTGGCGAGGTTTCGGTTGCCGCAAGGCGGTGACGTCCACACGCTCCGACTGCTGCACGCTCATCGTGCCGCCGACGCGTTCGACACTGTCCATGGCACCGCCGGGAATGTTCAGGGCCGCGGCCAGCGTCGGCGGATCACCAATCGCGGTAACCGAATACGGCGGGTTGAGCGTCACGCTGTCGACGACCAGCGCGCCGGGGACACCGACGACCCAGGTATCCAGGCCCACCCGCACCGCCGAGCCTCCCCCGCGAATCTCCATCGCCTCGGCCCCGGCGTTGCGTAGCTCGTTGATCACGTCGAGGATGGTCTCGGCCGGCACACCGGGGGTGGTGTCGGTGATCGTCAGCGTCACACCGGGACCGGTGGCGGGCACCGTGCCGATCAGGATCGACAACGCGGCCAGCCGGGCCTGCGCGTTCTCGATCGCCGCCTGATCGCTCGACCCGGAGGCCTGCAGTTGCGCCAGCGTGCGCTGCAGGTCGGCCACTTCGGTGTTCAGCGCCGCCTCGCGTTGCTGCAGCGAGTCCAGCAGCACCAGCAGGTCGGCAGGCCGGGCGTTTTCCAGCGCATCGCCCGATTCGGTCTGCCGCACCTGGGTGATGATCGCGACACCCAGCAGCAGACAGAGCAGCACGGCGAGCGCGCCGAAGATGATCTGCGTACGGCCGCGCCTGACGACGCCGGCGACGCCACCGGCGTGCAGTCCGCCGATCTCGGGCGCCGGCGCGTCGGGCGGCAGTTCGTGGCGGCCGTGCTGGTCAGCATCGGAACGGTGCGGCGACTCGTCACTCATCGCTTATGTCACGCGCCGAATAGTCTGCGCCGCAAGGCGGCTGCGTTTCCGAAGATCCGGATGCCGAGCACGACGACGATCGCGGTGGACAGCTGTGTTCCGACGCCGAGCTGGTCCCCCAGGTAGACGATCAGCGCAGCGACCAACACGTTGAACACGAAGGACACCACGAACACCTTCGAGTCGAAGATGCGCTCCAGATAGGCCCGCAGACCACCGAACACGGCGTCCAACGCGGCGACGACGGCGATCGGGAGGTACGGCTGCACGAACTCGGGCACCTCCGGGTGGAACACCAACCCCAGCGCAATGCCGATGACGAGTGCGACGATTCCGATCATTTGTCTGGACTCATCCAATCTCCTTGGCGAAGTTGACATCCCGGACCGGGCTGGCCGGCAGGGTGAGCGCCTCCGACGTGCTCACCGTGACTCCCACACCGTACGAGGTCTCCAGCAGACGCAGGCGCTGCAGACCGGGACTGCGCTCGAAGCCATCCTGCACCGCATTCGGCGGTCCGACCGCGAGGATGACGTAGGGGCTGCTGATCGGTTGATTGTCGACCAGGATGCCTCCGCCCGCCTGCCGGATCGTCACGTTGGGCCCCATCCGCACGCCGCCCACCGAGATCGCCTCCGCGCCGCTGCCCCATAGCGAATTGACCACCAGCTGCAGATCGCGGTCCAGGATCACCTGCTGGCTACCGGGCACGCGCTCCTTGGACACGTCGGTGAGGTCTCTCGACATCCCGGGATCGGTGACGGTGAT
>JBIQHU010000045.1:0-40992 GCA_044508395.1 Mycobacterium sp.
CCGACGAGCTGATGGAGGAGATGGGCAAGCTCCAGGAGGAGCTCGACGCCGCCGACGCGTGGGACATCGACTCGCAACTCGAACAGGCGATGGACGCGCTGCGCTGCCCGCCTGCCGACGAGCCCGTCACCCACCTTTCGGGTGGTGAGCGTCGCCGCGTCGCGCTGTGCAAGCTGCTGCTGTCCAAGCCCGACCTGCTGCTGCTCGACGAGCCCACCAACCACCTCGACGCCGAGAGCATCCTCTGGCTCGAACAGCACCTCGCCGAATACAAGGGCGCCATCCTGGCCGTCACCCACGACCGCTACTTCCTGGACAACGTCGCCGAGTGGATCCTCGAGCTGGATCGCGGACGCGCTTACCCATACGAGGGCAACTACTCCACCTACTTGGAGAAGAAGGCCGAGCGCGTCGCCGTACAGGGCCGCAAGGACGCCAAGCTGCAGAAGCGGCTGCAGGAGGAACTGGCCTGGGTCCGGTCCGGCGCCAAGGCGCGTCAGGCGAAGAGCAAGGCCCGACTGCAGCGCTACGAGGAGATGGCCGCCGAAGCGGAGAAGACGCGCAAGCTCGACTTCGAGGAGATCCAGATCCCGACGGGCCCGCGACTGGGCAGTGTCGTCGTCGAGGTCGAGCATCTCGACAAGGGATTCGAGGGGCGCACCCTCATCAAGGACCTGTCGTTCACCCTGCCGCGTAACGGAATCGTCGGTGTCATCGGCCCCAACGGTGTCGGTAAGACCACGCTGTTCAAGACCATCGTCGGTCTCGAGCAGCCCGACAGCGGCACCGTGAGGATCGGCGAGACGGTCAAGCTGAGCTACGTCGACCAGAGCCGCGCGGGCATCGACCCCAAGAAGACGGTGTGGGAAGTCGTCTCGGACGGGCTGGACTACATCGAGGTTGGCCAGAACGAGATCCCGTCGAGGGCCTATGTCTCGGCGTTCGGCTTCAAGGGACCGGACCAGCAGAAACCGGCGGGCGTGCTGTCCGGCGGTGAGCGCAACCGCCTCAACCTGGCGCTCACCCTCAAGGAGGGCGGCAACCTCATCCTGCTCGACGAGCCCACCAACGACCTCGACGTCGAGACCTTGTCGTCGTTGGAGAACGCGTTGGAGAATTTCCCCGGCTGCGCCGTGGTGATCTCCCACGACCGTTGGTTCCTCGACCGCACCTGCACCCACATCCTGGCGTGGGAGGGTGACGAGGACAACGAGGCCAAATGGTTCTGGTTCGAGGGCAACTTCGCCGGCTATGAGGAGAACAAGGTGGAGCGGCTCGGTGTCGAGGCGGCCCGTCCGCACAGGGTGACCCACCGAAAGCTCACACGCGACTAGTGTCGATCAGCGGACCACGACGCCACCTCCGGTTTCGCGGCGGCGGCGACAGCCAACGACGGATGGTCCGCGGGTAGGGCGAGGAGCGTGGCATGTCGGTGAACCCGGGAGCCGTGGGGAGACCAGCTGACCCTGCTGCCGGAGCTGCAGCACCTCAGCTGAGCCCGGATCAGATCGCGCGGCTCGCCCATGCGTACCTGGACACGTACCGCGGTCCGCACGACGCACCCGCCACCGATTCCTCGGTGACCCTGCCGGTGGACATGTCGACGCGCCAGATGATCGGCCCGGCCTTGGTGACCTCCCATCACCGATTGGGCCGACGTCGGCCGATCGGCGACACCCGTGTCGCGGTCTACGGCGCCGATGATCCGGCGGGATTCGGTCCGGCATTGCAGATCGTCACCGACCACACGCCGATGGTGATGGACTCGGTAACGGTGCTGCTGCACCGATTCGGCGTGTCATACACGGCGATCATGAACCCGGTCTTCCGGGTGCGCCGTGGAACGACCGGCGAGCTGCTCGACATGCGGCCGGTCGCAGACGTCGGGGCATCCCGGGAGGGCGTCGACGAGACCTGGATCCATGTCCAGCTCGCGCAGGCGGCAGACAGCAAGGCGCTGACTCGGGTCGCGCAATTGCTGCCGAGCGTGTTGGCCGACGCGCGACAGGTCGCCATCGACTCCAACTCGATGGTGGCGACCATGCGCGGTCTGGCGCACGAACTCGACACCGACCCCAAAGGCCGATTTCCCGGACGTGACCGCAAAGACGTTGCGGCGCTGCTCCGTTGGCTCGCGGACGGCCACTTCATCCTGCTCGGTTATCAACGTTGCCCGGTCAGCAACGGACGCTCGTCCGTCGACCTGTCTAGCCGGCTCGGTGTCCTCCGGCTACGCCAGGACGTGCTGCCGCAGCTGACCCACAGCAACGACCTGCTGGTGCTCGCACAGGCCACCATCCCCAGCTATCTACGCTACGGCGCGTATCCCTACATCGTCGTGGTGCGCGAGCACCCGGGCACCATGGCCATCGAACACCGCTTCGTCGGCCTGTTCACCGTCGCCGCTACCAACGCGAACGTACTTGAGATACCGCTGATTTCACGACGGGTGCGCGATGCCTTGGCGTTGGCGCATCGCGACCCCAGTCACCCCGGGCAATTGCTGCTGGACGTCATCCAGACAATTCCGCGTTCGGAGTTGTTCGCGCTGTCCGCCCAGGAACTGCTCGACATGGTCAAGGCGGTCATCGATCTCGGGTCGCGGCGCCGCACACTACTGTTCATGCGGGCCGATTCGCTCGCCCACTTCGTCTCGTGCCTCGTCTATCTGCCGCGTGACCGCTACACCACTGCCGTCCGGCTCGAGATGCAGGACATCCTGGTTCGCGAACTCGGCGGCGTGAGCATCGAATACACCGCGCGTGTCAGTGAATCACCTTGGGCTGTTGTGCATTTCACGGTGCGCATGCCCGACGACTCCCGTCCGGAGAACATCGACACGTCGCTCGCCAATGAGAGCCGGATTCAGAACCTGCTCACCGAGGCGGCGAGGACGTGGGGCGACCGGCTGATCGGCGCCGTCAAGACCGGCTCCATCGACCAGGCCATGGCCGAGCACTACGCGGGCGCATTCCCTCCCGCGTACAAGCAAACCATCGCACCGTTGGATGCGATCCACGATATCGGCATCATCGAAGAGCTGCAGGACGATTCGGTCAAGCCGGTCCTTGTCGACAGCGCCGAGGAGGGCATCGCCCAACTCACCCTCTATCTGGGTGGGCACTCCGCGTCACTTTCCGACCTGCTGCCGATGCTGCAGTCGATGGGCGTCGTGGTGCTGGAAGAGCGGCCGTTCACCGTGACCCGCCCCGACGGGCTACCGGTGTGGATCTATCAGTTCAAGATCTCCCCGCACAAGTCCATCCCAGAAGTGCCTGCCGGTCCGGAACGCGAAGCGACAGAAGAGCGTTTCGCCGATGCGCTGACCGCGATCTGGAACGGATACGCGGAGATCGATCGGTTCAACGAACTGGTTCTGCGAGCCGGCCTCACGTGGCAGCAGGTGGCGGTGCTGCGGAGTTATGCGAAATACCTTAGGCAGGCTGGATTCCCGTACAGCCAGGCGCATATCGAGACCGTCATCAACGACAACGCCGGCACCGCGCGGTCGCTGGCCGAATTGTTCGAGGCACTTTTCTATCCGTCCGCTCCGACGGAGGATGAGCCGAGACGCCGCGACGCCCAGGCGGCCGCCGCGGCCGTCGCCGCCGACATCGACGCTCTGGTCAGCCTGGACACCGACCGTGTTCTTCGCGCGTTCGCGTCGATGATCCAAGCCACTCTTCGCACGAACTACTTCATCACCCGGCAGGACTCCGCGCGTGCGCAGAACGTGCTGTCGTTCAAGCTCAATCCCGGCCTGATCGACGAACTTCCGTTGCCTCGGCCGAAATTTGAGATCTTCGTCTACTCGCCGCGGGTCGAGGGCGTCCATCTGCGATTCGGGTATGTGGCCCGCGGGGGCCTGCGCTGGTCGGACCGTAGGGAAGACTTCCGCACCGAGATCCTCGGCCTCGTCAAGGCGCAGGCGGTGAAGAACGCCGTCATCGTGCCGGTAGGCGCCAAGGGCGGGTTCGTGGTGAAAAATCCGCCGTTGCCGACCGGCGATGCCGCAGCCGACCGGGATGCACAACGCAACGAGGGCGTGGCCTGCTACAAACTGTTCATCTCGGGCCTGCTGGACATCACCGACAACGTCGACAAGGCCACCGGGGCGGTGGTGACCCCACCCGGCGTGGTCCGGCGCGACGGCGAGGACGCCTATCTGGTGGTCGCGGCCGACAAGGGCACCGCGACGTTCTCGGACATCGCCAATGAGGTGGCGAAGTCGTACGGCTTCTGGCTGGGCGACGCGTTCGCATCCGGCGGCTCGGTGGGCTACGACCACAAGGCGATGGGAATCACCGCCAAAGGTGCGTGGGAGTCCGTCATGCGGCACTTCCGGGAGATGGGTGTCGACACGCAGACCGAGGACTTCACCGTCGTCGGTGTAGGAGACATGAGTGGTGACGTATTCGGCAACGGGATGCTGCTGTCCAAGCACATTCGACTGCTCGCCGCGTTCGACCACCGCCACATCTTCATCGACCCCAACCCCGACGCGGCGAGGTCGTGGGACGAACGCAAGCGACTCTTCGAGCTTCCGCGGTCCAGCTGGGAGGACTACAACACCTCGCTGATCAGCGAGGGTGGTGGCGTCTACAGCAGACAGCACAAGGCCATCCCGATCAGCCCGCAGGCCCGAGCGGCACTGGGTATCGAGGACGATGTCGAGGAACTCACGCCGCCCGCTCTGATGAAAGCGATCCTGAAGGCGCCGGCCGACCTGCTCTTCAATGGTGGCATCGGCACCTACATCAAGGCCGAGAGCGAGTCCGACGCCGACGTCGGTGATCGCGCCAACGATCCGGTGCGAATCAACGGTAATCAGGTACGCGCCAAGGTGATCGGCGAGGGCGGAAACCTCGGCGTCACCTCTTTGGGACGTATCGAGTTCGATCTCGCCGGCGGGCGGATCAACACCGACGCGTTGGACAACTCCGCGGGTGTCGACTGCTCCGACCACGAGGTCAACATCAAGATCCTGATCGACTCGCTCGTCACCGCGGGCGAAGTCCGGCCCGAGGACCGCACCGAACTGCTGCTGTCGATGACCGACGAGGTCGGTCGTCTTGTCCTCCAGGACAACAAAGATCAGAACGATCTGATGGGTACCAGTCGCGCGAATGCGGCCAGCCTGCTGCCCGTACATGCGCGCATGATCAAGGACTTCGTTGCGGATCGCGGCCTCAACCGCGAACTCGAGGCGCTGCCGTCGGAGAAGGAGATCGCGCGCCGCACCGAGAACGGGATCGGTTTGACCTCACCGGAACTCGCGACACTGATGGCTCACGTCAAGCTGGCTCTCAAGGACGACGTGCTGGCCAGCGACCTGCCCGATCAGGAGGTGTTCGCGTCGCGGCTGCCTGCGTACTTCCCGGCCCAGCTCCGTGACAGGTTCAGCAGCGATATCCGCTCACACCAGCTGCGCCGCGAGATCGTGACCACGATGCTGGTGAACGACCTCGTCGACACCAGCGGCATCACCTATGCCTACCGCGTGACGGAGGACGTCGGGGTGGGACCGGTGGACGCGGTGCGCAGCTATGCCGCCACCGACGCGATCTTCCGGATCAGCGACGTCCTGCGCCAGATCCGTGCTGCCAGCGAGGACGGAGTGTCGGTCGCGGTGTCGGATCGGATGACACTGGATCTGCGCCGGCTCATCGATCGCTCCGGGCGCTGGCTGCTCAACTACCGGCCGCAACCACTGGCCGTCGGCGCCGAGATCAACCGGTTCGCAGCCAAAGTCGCGGCCTTGACGCCGCGGATGTCCGAGTGGCTGCGTGGCGACGACAAGGCGATCGTCGCCAAGGAGGCCGGCGATTTCAGCTCCCACGGCGTGTCGAGCGATCTGGCGTACATGGTCGCCACCGGGCTCTACCAGTACAGCCTGCTCGACGTCATCGACATCGCCGACATCGTGGACCGCGAACCGGCCGAGGTCGCCGACACGTACTTCGCGCTGATGGATCACTTCAACACCGACGGTCTGCTCACCGCGGTATCGCGACTCGAACGCGAGGACCGCTGGCATTCGTTGGCGCGCCTGGCGATTCGCGACGACATCTACGGATCGCTGCGGGCGCTGTGCTTCGACGTGCTTGCGGTGGGGGAGCCCGAGGAGAGCGGCGAGGAGAAGATCGCCGAATGGGAGCTGACGAACAGCTCCCGCGTCACGCGTGCGCGACGGACGCTCGCCGAGATCTACGAGGGCGGAAGCCTCGACCTGGCGACTCTGTCGGTGGCGGCCCGCCAGATCCGCAGCATGACACGGACGAGTGGAACGGGGACCTAAGGGTGACTGGCGATGAGCGTCAGCGAAGAGAATCGAACAACGCTTTTGTGGCGCCGGTGCATGTCCGCTGGTCGGACATCGACATGTACCAACACATCAACCACGCCACGATGGTCACCCTGCTGGAAGAGGCCCGGATCCCGTTCCTGCGTGAGCCGTTCGGACCCGAGATCGAGACCATCGGTCTTCTCATCGCGGACGTGCACATCAGCTACAAGGCGCAGCTACGGCTGATCGATTCGCCGCTGCAGGTGACGATGTGGTCGAAGCGGGTGCGGTCAGTCGACTTCACCATCGGGTACGAGGTGCGATCGGTCGGCGCGCCACCCGACTCGAAGCCGGCGGTGGTCGCTGAGACGCAGCTGGCCGCCGTGCACATCAAGGAGCAACGACTGCAACGGCTTTCGGCGAGCCAACGCGCGTACTTGCAGCAATGGCTGAGATGACACAGCCGGAGCGAGGTCTCTGGGTTGACGCCCCCGCCGACCGCAAGGACCTCGCGACGTTCGTCGAGCGGGCACTGCGACTGGACGACGCGGCGGTGATCCGGTTGCGGGGACGCGAGGGCGGGCTGATCGCGGCCTGGGTGTCGACGGGTTTGGACGTATTGGCCAGCCGCGTGGTGGTCGGTCGGGTCAAACCCGCCGACCTGTCTGCGGGTGCCGATGCCTTGGCCGCCGGCCTTTCCGCGATGAGCGCCGGCGGCTACGTCGACACCGGGTTCGGCATGGACTCGGCGTGGCGCGGTGGACTGCCGCCCGACTCGGGGTTCGAACATCTCGACGATATTCCTGCGGGAGTGATGCTTGATCTCGCGCAGCGCGGTATCGCACTCGCAAAGGAGCATTCCAGCTCGTTCGGTCCGCCCGCGTCGCTGCTGGATCAGGAGGTGGTGGCGGTCAGCGCGGGCGATGCCAGCGTCGGGATACCGATGCGGTGTGTATTCGCGTTGACCGCGATGGGTTTCCTGCCGCAGTCCGGGAACGCCGTGGCTGCCGACGAGATCGTTCGCGTGCGCGTACATCCTGCGTGGTTGCGCGTCGACGCCCGCTTCGGTTCGGTGTACCGGCGGCGCGGCGACTCCGCCCTGGTCCTGCGCTAAACCAGCCAGGCGGCGGCGTCGGGCGGCAGCTTGCCATCGACCAGTTCGGCGCTGACCAGCAGCAACTCACCTTCGGGCAGCGGTATCGCACGCACGCCCGCGTTGAGCACGCACACCAGCCCGCCGGTGCGTCGGAACGCCAGAGTGTCGGCGGGGGAGTCGAGCCATTCGATCGTCGTACCGTCGAATTCGCTTCGGTCCCGACGTAATTCGATCGCGGTCCGGTAGAACGAAAGCGTGGATGTCGGGTCGTCGATCTGCTTTTCGACCGTCAACGCCGACCAATCCGCAGGCAACGGCAACCAGGTGTCCGGATTGTTCGAGAAGCCGAACGGCGGTGCGTCACCCTCCCACGGCACGGGCACCCTGGCGGCATCGCGTCCGCGGCGGGTGCGGCCCGAGCGCTCCCACACCGGGTCGCGCAGCGCCTCGTCGGGCAGATCCACGTTCGGCAGCCCGAGCTCCTCACCGTTGTAGACGAACACCGCACCGGGCAGCGCGAACATCGCCAGCATCATCGCCCGAGCCCGGGCCAGGCCGACCGCACCGCCGCCGTAGCGGGTGGGTTCGCGATCGACGTCGTGGTTGGCCAGCGTCCACGTGGGCGTCGCATCCACCAGCTCCGCTGCTTCCATCGAGTTGGAGATGGCGCCGCGGATGTCGTCGGCGTCGAACTTCGCACGCAGCAGCCGGAAATTGAACCCGAGATGAAGTTCGTCGGGGCGGACATACCGCGCGAACTGTTCGTTGTCGTAGACCCACACCTCGCCGATCGCGACGGCGTCCGGATAGTCGTTGAACACCCTGCGGATCTGCCGGTGGATGTCGTGGACGCCGTCGTTGTTGAACCTCGGGTCGTCGTCCATGTCGGCCAGCAGCACCTCGCCCTTGATGACCTCCATGTCGGGTAGTCCCGGTGGTTTGGCCATACCGTGCGCGACGTCGATGCGGAAGCCGTCGATGCCGCGCTTCAGCCAGAACCGCAGCGTCTTCTCGAGATCGTCGAACACCTCGGAGTTGTCCCAGTTCAGATCGGGCTGCTCGGCATCGAACAGGTGCAGATACCACTGACCGGGGTTGCCGTCGGCCTCGATGACGCGCGTCCACGCAGGCCCCCCGAAGATCGACGCCCAGTTGTTCGGCGGGTGGATGCCGCCAGCCCCGGTCCCGTCGCGGAAGATGTAGCGCTCGCGCTGATCGCTGCCGGGGCCGGCGGCCAGCGCCGCCTGAAACCACGGGTGCGCCGAACTGGTGTGGTTGGGCACCAGGTCCATCGTCACCTTGATGCCCGCCGCGTGGGCGGCGTCGGTCAGCCGGTCCAGCGCTTCGATGCCGCCGAACATGGGGTCGACATCGCGAGGGTCCGCCACGTCGTAGCCGTGGTCGGCCATCGGCGACACCATCACCGGGTTGAGCCAGATCGCGTCGACGCCCAGCGCCTTGAGGTAGTCCAGCTTCGCGGTCACCCCGTCGAGGTCACCCAGGCCGTCGCCGTTGCTGTCGAAAAACGATCGTGGATAGACCTGATAGAACAGCGCTCGCGACCACCAGGGGGCCGACATCAGCCCGGCGTCTTCAGAGGTGCGGCCACACGGCCGAAACTAACACCGTCGCGCATGCCGTTAGAAGGGTGAGTTCACCATCGAGTGCGCGGCCATCTCCAGGTACGCCAACAGCTCGGCGCGGTGCTCGTCATCGAGCGTCTCCGAGTCGATCTCCGCGATGGCCGTGCGCATACAGCGCAGCCACGCATCGCGTTCGATGTAGCCGATCACGAACGGTGCGTGCCGCATGCGCAGCCGTGGATGTCCGCGCTGATCGGAGTAGGTCCGCGGACCGCCCCAGTACTGCTCGAGGAACATCCGGAGCCGCTCCTCGGCGGCGTCGAGCTCGTCCTCGGGGTAGAGCGGAAGCAGGATCTCGTCCTCGCGCACCAGCTGATAGAAGCGCGACACGATGGCGTCGAAGGTCTCATGGCCACCGACTTCGTCGTAGAAGGACCGCTGTGCCTGTGTCACGCCACCATTGTGTCTTGTCGCCGGTCGCGGGCGATCGGCCGGGCACGTCACCCGATGTTCATCCGGACTGACCAGCGAACACGTGCAGAATTGTCGTGCGATTGACAGGAATCCATGGTGAACTGTCGTGCGGAGGACGTATGGCGCATCGCAAGAAAGGCCCGTCCAGAAGGGCTGGCCAGCGGCTTCAAGGTGCCGCGGCGGGTCTATCCGGGCCCGCAGTACCGCATGCGCAGTCGCGCGTCCTGCACAGCGTCGACACCCATCCACCCAGTACCGGCGAAGGCTCGATCTGGGGCCGGCGGCGGGTGCTCCTGCTGAACTCCACGTACGAACCGTTGACCGCTCTGCCCATGCGGCGGGCGGTCATCATGCTGATGTGCGGCAAAGCCGACGTCGTGCACGACGACCCCGGCGGCCCCGTCATTCATTCCGCGACCCGCTCAATCTTGATGCCGTCGGTGATCCGGCTGCGGTCGTTCGTGCGGGTGCCCTACCGGGCGCGTATCCCGATGACCAGGGCCGCCCTGATGCACCGCGACCGGTTCCGCTGCGCCTACTGCGGCGGCAAGGCCGACACCGTCGACCACGTGGTGCCCCGCAGTCGAGGCGGCGACCACTCCTGGGAGAACTGCGTCGCGGCCTGCTCGACGTGCAATCACCGCAAGGCCGACCGTTTGCTCACCGAACTGGGCTGGGCACTGCGCGCCGTCCCGGTGCCCCCCAAGGGCCAGCATTGGCGACTGCTGTCGAGCGTGAAGGACCTCGACCCGGCCTGGGTGCGCTATCTGGGTGAGGGTGCGGCCTGACGAGTGACTGATACGGTTTCCGCGTGAGCACAGCACTTACCCATTCCCTCATCGGAGGGGTTCCGCTGGCCGTACTGCTGGTGTTGATCTTCTTGATCTACGTGGTCGGCCCGAAGCGTAAGAATCCGCACCCGGCGACCTACAAGTTGTCGGAGCCGTGGACGCACGAACCGATCCTGTGGGCGGCTGACGAGCCTGCCGACCACGGTCACTCTGGTCACGGGGCCGGCCATGGGGCGCACCCCGTCACGGTAGGAGGCGGCGCAAGTGGCAAGTGGTGAAGTCGCAACGACCTCGTCTGCGCAAGTAGCGGAACTGCCGCGCGGTTGGGTCGTCACGAGCAGCGGACGGCTCTCCGGGGTCACCGAGCCCGGTGAGCTTTCGGTGACGTATCCGTTCCCGGTGACGGAGCTGGTCTTCCTCGACGACGCGCTCAAGTTCGGCTCACGGGCCGCCAAGGCGCGCTTCGCGGTGTATCTGGGAGACCTCGGCGACGACACCGCGGCGACGGCCCGTCAGATCCTGGCGAAGGTGCCGGCTCCCGACAACGCGGTGCTGCTGGCGGTTTCGCCGAATCAGCGCGCGATCGAGGTCGTGTACGGCAGCGACGTCAAGGGCCGCGGCATCGAGGAGTCCGCACCCAAGGGTGTGGCCGCCGCCGCTGAGCTCTTCAAGGACGGCAAGCTGATTCCCGGGCTGATCAAGGCCGTCGAGGTGATGAGCGCGGGCGTCACGCCGGCCTCGTCGCACTAGACGTCGGCCGTCAGCATTCCGCGGATCTCGATGTAGCGCTCGAGGAACCTGCGTTCGTCGAGGCGTTTGCGTCGCATCCAGCCGGTGACCTCGTCGTTGCACTTGCTGGTGTTGCACTTCGCGCACGCAGGCACGACGTTGTCGACGGTGTACCGGCCGCCGCGCGAGATCGCCATGACGCAGTCGCGCTGCAGCGCACCGTCGCTCGCACCGCAGTAGGCGCACCCGTTCCACGCCTCCTTCAGCGCCGCCCACTGCTCGGCGGTCAGGTCGTGATCGACGGCGTCCATCCGCCGTTTGCGCTTGCGAGCAGCCCGCGCTCGACGACTGCGATTGACCGCCACCGTTGAAGGATGCCGCGTGAGCGTGCGCAAACTGCTGTAAAAGTGCGGCGTGTCGTCTGCAAACACGCACGCTCGCGGAGTAGGGGAGCTAGGTGGCGTCGAATTTCCTCGCGCGCAGCGATCGCTCCACCCCGGCGCGGCCCTCGAGCACCAGCCGGCGCAGCGGCGGTGGCACATCCGGATCGGACAGGAACTTGTCGGCGGCGTCCAGGCCGTCCTGGCTGATGTCCCACGACGGGTACAACCCGACGACGACGGTCTGGGCGACCTCACTCGACCGCCGCTGCCATACACCGGAAATGGCGTGGAAGTACTTGTCCCGGAACGGCTTCAGCAGTGTTTCCTGGCCCGGACGGACGAAGCCGGCGATGATCGAGCGCGCGGTGACGTTGGCCAGCGTGTCATCCTCGATGACCTCCTGCCAGTCCGCCTCCTTAACCGCCAGCTGCGGCCGCGCCGCCGCGGCTTGCGCGGCGTGCCGTCCACCCGCCGCAGTCGGATCGCGTTCGGCCTCGGCGTCGATGAACGGGGTCTCGGGTCCGTCGGCGTCGATCACCCCGGCAGTCGCGAGTGCGGTGACGATGCGCCAGCGCAGGTCGGTGTCGATCACCAGACCCGGCATGTTCACCGCGGCCGGCTCGTTGTCCAGCAGCGTCGACAGCACGGCGACGTGGTTCGGTGACAGTACCGATGCGCACAACGCGTTGACGAACGCCAGCTGATGGTCTGAGCCCGGCTGAGATTCACGCGCCAAATCCAGCAGCGCGTCTCCGAACGCCGGCCAGCCATTCTCGGCCGCCCACGTCGGGTCGGCGTAGGAGCCGAGCGCGGTCTGCGCCTGCACCAGCAGGCGTTGCGCCACACCCACTTCGGATTCGGCATGCACACCGCTGATGACCAGCGCGACGAAATCGCGGGCCTTCAGTTCGGCGTCGCGTGTCATCTCCCACGCCGCCGACCACGCCAGTGTGCGGGGCAGGGGATCGGCGATGTCCGCGATCCGGGTCAGCACCGTCTGCAACGACTGGGGGTCCAGCCGCAGCGAGCAGTAGGTCAGGTCGTCGTCGTTGACCAGGATGAGCTTGCCGCGCGAAACCCCCTGCAATGCAGGAACGTCCGTGGTATCACCCTCGACGTCGAGCTCCTCGCGGTGGGTCCGCACCAGCTTTCCGTTGCCGTCGTCGTCATAGATCCCGACCGCGAGACGGTGCACCCGCGTCTCACCGGCGCCCGGCTGCGCCCCGCTCTGCGCAATCGCGAAGCGGGTGAAGCGGCCGTCAGCGTCGACGTCGAACTCGGGGCGAAGCGTGTTGAGCCCAGTGGTCTTCAGCCACTGTCTGCCCCAGCCGGACAGATCGCGTCCGGAAGACTTCTCCAGTGCGCCGAGCAGATCCCCGAACGTCGCGTTCGCAAATGCGTGGTCGCGGAAGTAGTCCCGCAGCCCCGACAGGAACTCCTCCAGCCCCACGTATGCGACGAGCTGCTTGAGCACACTGGCGCCCTTGGCGTAGGTGATGCCATCGAAATTCACCTCGACGGCGGCGAGGTCGGGGATGTCGGCGGCCACCGGATGCGTCGACGGCAGCTGGTCCTGCCGGTAGGCCCACGACTTCTCGACGTTCGCGAACGTCGTCCACGCCTGCTTGTACTCCGTCGCCTCGGCCTGGCACAGCACCGACGCGAACGTTGCGAACGACTCGTTGAGCCACAGGTCGTCCCACCACTGCATGGTGACCAGATCGCCGAACCACATGTGCGCCATCTCATGCAGAACGGTCTCGGCGCGCCGCTCGTAGGAGGCCCGGGTGACCTTGGACCGGAAGACGTAGTCCTCGAGGAACGTCACGGCGCCGGCGTTCTCCATGGCGCCCGCGTTGAATTCGGGCACGAACAGCTGGTCGTACTTGCCGAAGGCGTACGGCGTCCCGAAATTGGAGTGGTAGAAGCCGAAACCCTGTTTGGTCTCGGTGAACAGCCGCTCGGCGTCCATGAACTCGGCCAGCGACGCGCGGCAGAACAGGCCCAGTGGAATGTCACCGTGCTCGTCGCTGTAGTTATCGTCCCAACGCGTGTACGGGCCGGCGATCAGCGCCACGAGATAGGTGCTCATCCTCGGGGTGACGACGAAACTGTGCCGCTTGGCTTCGCCCGCATCCTCGACGCCCGCGGTGGCGCCGTTGGAGACGACCTCCCAGTGCGCTGGGGCAGTGACCGTCACCTCGAACGTCGCCTTGAGGTCGGGCTGGTCGAAGCACGCGAACATCCGCTTCGCGTCGGCGGTCTCGAACTGCGAGTACAGGTAGACCTCGTCGTCGACCGGGTCGACGAACCGGTGCAGCCCCTCTCCGGTGTTGGAGTAGCGGCAGTCGGCGTCGACGACGAGGACGTTATGGGCGGCTAGGCCCGTCAGCGGAATGCCGGTCGACTCGTCGTACCCCGACACGTCGATGTCGCGGCCGTTGAGGACGGCGCTGCGGACTCGGTCGGCGGCGATATCGATACACGTGTCGGCACCGTCCAGCGCGTCGAACTCGACGGTCGTCAGCGATCGGAAGGTGGTTTCGCCGGGCTTGCCAGCGCCGTTGGTCAGATCGAGTTCGATGCGGTAGTTGTCGACGGTGACGAGGGCGGCGCGCTCGACCGCCTGGTCGCGAGTGAGGTTGGGGAGTGCCACGAGTCCAACCTAGTGGTCGGGCCCGTTGGGAGGCTCGTCAGAACCCCGGTATCCCCAGCCCGCTGAGCCCGGTGAGCCCATTGAGTCCTTCGAGGATGGTGCCATTGCCGATCTGCGTCATCATCGACGGGCAGTACGCCGAGATGGCGATGCCGGTGAAGAACGCCGCCACGTCGGGGTTGATGCCGTTGTCGGACACGGTGGAGTACACCGACGCCAGGTTCTTGCCCGGCTCGACGAGCATCGGGCAGATGGATTGACCGAGCTTCTCGGTGCTCACCGGATCGCCGTAACCGATGCCGGCGTCGTTCAACGCGTTGAGGAAGGTGGTGTCGACGGGTTCGGCGGACGCCGGTGCCGCGAGGCTCAATGCCGTGGCGACGCCGACCAGCGTCATGGTGGCCGTGCGTTTCGCTTTAATCACAGGTGAAACACTGATTGACAACTGTCACATCGACATCACGGTTGTACAACCGTTTGCACACTAATGCGTGTCCTCTGCGGCGTTCCTTGGAAGAGCAAGGCAGCGGGAACACCCGCGCGGGATGCAGGGTTGTGCGAAGTGTCGTCGGAACTACCAAGAGCCAACACCGAGAGGTATTTCATGCCCGAGAAGTCTGTCGCCGATTTCTGGTTCGACCCGCTGTGCCCGTGGTGCTGGATCACCTCGCGCTGGATCCTCGAGGTCGAGAAGGTGCGCGATATCGAGGTGAATTTCCACGTGATGAGCCTCGCTGTGCTCAATGAGAACCGGGAAGACCTGCCCGAGCAGTACCGCGAGGGCCTCAAGCAGGCATGGAAGCCGGTCCGCGTGGCCATCGCCGCCGAGCAGGCGAAGGGAAGCGAGATCCTCGCGCCGCTGTACACCGCTATGGGCACACGCATCCACAACCAGGGCAACCAAGACTTCGACGCCGTGATCAAGGAGTCGCTGGAGGAGCTCGGGTTGCCGGCCGAGCTGGCCGAGGCGGCCGACACCGACAAGTACGACGAGGCGCTGCGTAAGAGCCACCACGCGGGCATGGACGCCGTCGGCGACGACGTCGGGACCCCGACGATCCACGTCAACGGGGTCGCCTTCTTCGGTCCGGTGCTGTCGAAGATTCCGCGCGGCGAAGAGGCAGGCAAGCTGTGGGACGCCTCGGTGACGTTCGCGTCCTATCCGCACTTCTGGGAACTCAAGCGCACCCGCACCGAGCCGCCGACTTTCGACTGACTTCGTCGACCGTGCACTGACCGGTCGTGGCGCTCTGCCAGAATGACCGCCATGCGCGTCTACCTGGGAGCCGACCACGCGGGCTTCGAGTTCAAGCAGCGGATCATCGAGCACCTGAAGTCGAAGGGGCACGAGCCCGTCGACTGCGGTGCATACACGTATGACGCCGACGACGACTACCCGGCGTTCTGCATCGCCGCCGCGGAGAAGACGGTCGCCGACCCCGACAGCCTCGGCATCGTGCTGGGCGGCTCGGGTAACGGTGAGCAGATCGCGGCGAACAAGGTGCCCGGCGTGCGGTGTGCACTCGCCTGGAGTGTCGAGACCGCGAAACTCGCGCGTGAACACAACAACGCACAGGTGATCGGCATCGGCGGCCGCATGCACACCGAAGAGCAGATGCTCGAGATCGTCGACGCGTTCCTATCCACCCCGTGGTCGAAAGCCGAACGCCACCAACGGCGTATCGACATCCTCTCCGAGTACGAGCGCACGCACATCGCGCCGCCCGTGCCGGGCGCACCGAGCTAGGGATGCCCGAAGGGCACACCCTGCACCGACTGGCCCGGCTGCATCAGCGTCGTTTCGGGCGCGCACCGGTTCTGCTGTCCAGCCCGCAGGGGCGATTCGCTGAGGGGGCCGCCGCCGTCGACGGCCGCATCATGAAGAAGACCAGCGCGTGGGGTAAGCATCTGTTCCATCACTACGACGGCGGCCGCGTAGTGCACGTGCATCTCGGGTTGTACGGTACGTTCACCGAATTCCCGCTCCCGCCGCCCCCGGCCGTCGGACAGGTACGCATGCGGATGATCGGCGCCGAGTACGGAACCGATCTGCGCGGGCCGACGGTGTGTGAGGTGATCACCGAGCACGAGATCGGCGATATAGTGGCCCGGCTCGGTCCGGACCCGTTGCGCCGCGACGCCGACGGCGGGCTGGCGTGGGCGCGAATTCGTAAGTCCCGCAGGGCTATCGGTGCGCTGTTGATGGACCAGACGGTGATCGCCGGAGTCGGCAACGTGTACCGCAGCGAGCTGCTCTACCGGCACGGCATCGACCCCTACCGGCCGGGCACTCACATCGATGAGGACGAGTTCAAGTCGATGTGGACCGATCTCGTCGAGCTGATGAAGGTCGGCCTGCGACGGGGCAAGATCGTCGTCGTCCGCCCGGAGGACGACCATGGCCCGTCGTCGTATGCCCCCGGGCGGCCGAGGACTTACGTGTACCGGCGCGCCGGCGACCCGTGCCGGGTGTGCGGCACGGAGGTCCGCACCGCTGTGCTGGAGGGACGAAACCTGTTCTGGTGTCCGACCTGCCAGAGCTAGAAATTGACTCTGCGCGCAGGCCGCATTTTCATTCGAAATGCCGCCCTGGGCGCAGAGTCAATGCGGAGCGAGGGGCTCAGAAGCCGCCGAAGTCGCCTCCGAAGTCGCCTCCGAAGTTGCCGCCCCAGTCGCCGCCGCCGTCGCCTCCGAAGTCGCCGCCGTCCTGGCCCTGATCGAAGCCCTGGTCATATCCCTGCGCGAAACCCTGCTCGTATCCGCTGCCGTGCATGCCGGAGAACAAGGCGTCGAACAGCAGCACTGACCCGATACCCCACGCGCCCGCGACGAGCGCCGGCTTCCACCACGGCTCCGAGTACCAGCCCGCGGGCACCGGCCGGCCGGCCACCCGACCGCCGGGGTAGTAGTTCGGGGTGCGCTCCGACGGGGTCGGCGACGCCTCGATTTCGCGGCCGTCGAAGCTGACCCGCCGGTCCTCGGTCACCGTGCCCGCCGCACGCTGGCCCGCCAGCGTCTCGAGCTCCGGTCCCGGGTCCATATCCATCGCGACGCGGGCCGCGCGGACGTAGTAGAGGCCTTCGAGCGCGCTCTCCTTGGCGAGCAACGCCTGCTTCGCGGTGGTGGCCTGCTCGATCTGCGAACCTGCGGCGGTGTACCGCTCCGAAGCGTCGGCGAGTGCCTGCTTGGATGCGTCGTCGGTGCCGGTCAGGTTGATCACCTGGCCGCCGAGACGTTCGATCACGCGGCGAGCGTCCGCCTTCGCGTCCTCAAGGGAGGCGGCGTTGCGTCGATCGGAGGCCTTCATCGCCCCGTACACGACCACGCCGAGCGCCACGACCACCAGGACAACCAGGACGAGCAGCACGCCGTTCATGACGCCCAGCCTACCGACAGGAAACGCGAAGATCGGCCCGCGAACAGTGTGCTGATTACGCCGAGAGCGGAGGCCTACAGCGCGAGAATTTCGCGGAGATGCCAGGCGATGTCGCCGTCGGCGTCCTTGTCGGGATGGCTGAAGTACTCCGTATGCGCCGATCCGCGCTTGAATCGCTCGGGCTCGTTGCCGGTGACCTCGATGTCGCGGATGCCGGTTCCGAACAACGGCCCCAGCTCGCCGCCGAACCAGTCGCCGCGTCTGCTGCCCCGTGTCACCGGAAACCACAGGTTCGTCCAGCGGGTGGCTGCGAAGAGCTCGCTGTTGGGCGCGACGAGTACGCCGCGACGCAGCAGTCCGTCGAACAGCTGACGTCGGTAGGTGCGGTCGGAGGTTTTGAAGCCGCTCAGCAACGGCGTCCGCGTCAACAGGAGGTCCGCGTAGACCAAGGGCGCGCCGACGGTGACGAAATCGGTTATGCGGCAGGGTTTCTGAGCCTGTGCCCGCGACAGCATCAGCGCGTCATAGGCGATGTATGTGCCGACACCGTGGGCGACGACGACGATTCGCGTGTACCCCTCCTCATGCAGGTCGCGCAGAAGGTTCACCAGGCCGCCGCGAATGGCCCGTCGCGCCGCATACGAGTGCGGCGACGGATCCAGGTAGCGGACGGAGTCGACCAGAGGCGCCGTCTTCTTGTTGACCAGCGCGCGTGCGAGCATGCGGTAGAGGCCGAACCAGAAGATCAGCACGATTGCGCTGGTGACCAGACCGATGATCCACACCGGAACATCGGAATTCAGCGCGTAGCCGGCGATGAACAGCACGGGGATCACCAGGAGCATCGCCAGCACGGTTGTCCACACCAGCCGCCATGCCCCGAGTAGGGCGTCGGGGACATTGCTTGGTCGACGCACCAACAGCCGCAACGCTGCGGAGGCAACGCCTGCGTACTTGCCTGCGGTCATCAGGAACGGCCAGTGGTACTCGAAGAATTCGACGTGTCCCCGCTCGGGGGAGACTTCGCGCTTGCCGGCGGTGAAACGGCGCGCTTCGTAGGTATCGGTGATCGCGGCAGGTTGCGGGCGGTAATCCCACTGTTCGTAGTGCGGATGCAGTGCGGTCCTTACGAAGTCGTCAAACGTTTCCATCGGACGTTTCTCGCCCATCCCGTGGACGGCCACCACCGCTGTGCGCACGTGTTCCTCGGCTGCCATGTCACCTTCCGGAATCTCGTGTCGCGACGGGGGTCCGCTGCATTCTCAACCACATTGCGCGTCCGCGCCTGAGATCTCGGCAAGGTGTGGTCAGGAAGTGGGCGGCCCGCGCCGATGCCCAACGCGATCCAGAGGGTTAGCGGTACCGACGGGGTGGGTTCCGGCAGACGCTCGCGGCGTCCTTCGCGACACTGCGCCTGCTGGTCGAACCACTGCGAGTAGGCCATTTCCTGTCTGGCGCCGACGGGATTGCCGGCGATGAAGTCGTGCGCCATCGTGTTCACCCAGGATTGCGAACCCCGCGGAAGTCCTGGGTGAATCTGACCGCGGTCTCGGCGGCCTCGCCAGATGTCAGGAGTTCGATTCTCCTAGGCTCCACTTCCTGGAACGGGCCGCTTTCGGCCCTTCGAACAAGGACTTTCGACCTCTCCCGGCTGAAATGTTTGCTGCATAGCGTGAATCCTTGGAATGCCGCAGACAACCGGCAGAGGCCAGGGGGCAGACTGTGCTGTCAACCGACGATGTGCTTAAACCCGTTCGTGCGGTCGGCGGCTTCTACGCCATGGCGCTCGACGCCGTCGTCGCAATGTTCAAACCGCCCTTCGCGTGGCGTGAATTCTTCCTGCAGACCTGGTTCGTGGCGAGGGTGGCCGTCATCCCCACCTTGTTTTTGGCGATTCCCTTCACGGTCCTCGTCGTCTTCACCCTCAATGTGCTTCTGACCGAGTTCGGCGCCACCGACTTCTCCGGAACCGGCGCCGCCGGAGCCGCGGTGACCGAGATCGGTCCGATCGTGACCGTGCTGGTCGTCGCCGGCACCGGGGCGACCGCGATGTGTGCCGACCTCGGCGCCCGCACCATCCGCGACGAACTCGACGCGCTGCGGGTCATGGGCGTCGACCCCGTGCACCGCCTGGTGGTGCCCCGGGTGATGGCGGCCACCGTCGTGGCGGTGTCGCTGGTGGCGCTGGTCACTTTCGTCGGGCTGGTCGGTTCATTCGGCTTCGCCGTGTTCGTTCAGCACGTCACCCCGGGGGCCTTCGTAGCCGGCCTGACACTGTTCACCGGGTTACCGGACATCATCCTCGGCCTGGTCAAGGGCGCGCTGTTCGGCATGGCGGCCGCGCTGATCGCCTGCTACAAGGGCATGTCGGTGCGCCGAGGCCCGCAGGGAGTCGGTAACGCGGTCAACGAAACCGTCGTGTACTCGTTCATCGCACTGTTCGTCATCAACATCGTCGCGACCGCCGTCTACTACACGAGCGTGAAATGACCGCGCTGGACGAGCAATCCGGATGGTTGACCACCGCAGGGCGAGCGGTGGCCGCCGGCTGGAACCGCTTCGGCGCCCAGATCGCCTTCAACGTCAGATCGGTGCGCGAGATCGGGATAGCGCTGGTGTATTACCGGACCGAGATTCTGCGCCTGATCGCCCAAATGAGCCTGGGCACAGGTGCGTTGGCGCTGATCGGCGGGACCGTTGTGGTCGTCGGATTCCTGACGCTGGCCACCGGTGCGGTCATCGCGGTGCAGGGGTACAACGAGCTCGCGGGCATCGGGGTGGAGGCGATGACGGGCTTCATCTCCGCCTACGTCAACGTCCGGATCATTTCCCCCGCTGTGGCCGGAATCGGCTTGGCGGCCACCATCGGTGCCGGTGCCACCGCGCAACTGGGGGCGATGCGCATCGCCGAAGAAATCGACGCGCTCGAGGTGATGGCGGTGCGGTCGATCGCCTACCTGGTGTCCACTCGCGTGATCGCCGGAGTGGTGGTGGTGATCCCGTTGTACTGCGTGGCGATGGTTTGCGCTTTCCTCGCCGCACGGGTTGGTACCACCGGGTTCTACGGCCAGTCCACCGGCGTGTACGACCACTACTTCAACACGTTTCTCAACTCGACCGATCTGCTGTGGTCGTTCTTCACCGTCGTGCTGATGGGCATCGCGGTCATGCTGGTGCACACCTACTACGGCTACACCGCCACGGGCGGACCGGCGGGAGTGGGTGCGGCAGTGGGCCATTCGGTACGCACATCCCTGATCGTCTTGACGCTGCTGCTGCTGGCGGTCGCGATGTCCGTCTACGGGCAGTCCGGCAACTTCCATCTCTCCGGGTAGCGCGATGTCGGACCCGCGCTCAGAAGGAATGCACCCCGGTTGGTGGACACTGATTTTCGTCGTCGCCACCGTCGCCGTCATCGTGATGACCAAGATGCTGTTCTCCGGCTCGCTGCGCGAGTACGAGTCGGTGACACTGACCTCGGATCGGGCCGGCCTCGTCATGGACCGCGGCGCGAAGGTGAATTTCCGTGGTGTGCAGATCGGCCGGGTCGGGCGGGTCACCGGTGGGCAGGATCAGGTGTACCTGACGCTTCAGATCGAGCCGGATCAGCTGAAATTCATTCCGGCCAATGTGGGTGCGCGCATACGGGCCGGAACGCTGTTCAGCGGCAAGTTCGTCGAACTGGTCTACCCGAGCGACCCTAGCCCGCAGCGGCTGACGGCCGGAGCGGTCATCAGCTCCGAAAGCGTCAGCACCGAAATCAACTCGCTGTTCCGGGACGTCGCCGACATCCTGAAACAGGTCGACCCGGCAAAGCTGCAGGCCGTGTTGTCCGCCTTGGCCGAGGGGCTACGGGGGCACGGCCCGACGATCGGCCAGACCATCACCGACACCAACGAGGTGCTCAAGGAGGTCAACGCCCGCACCGCCACCATCGATGCCGACCGGCAAGCGCTCAGAGAGATCAGTGACACGTATAGCGTTGCCGCCCAAGATATTCTGGCGGCACTCGACGCCGCCGCAACCACCAGCGCCACGGTTTCCGCCAACGCGCGGGAACTGGATTCGTTGCTCACCAGTGTGCTCGGACTGGCGCGCAGCGGGATCGATCTGCTGGGCGCGAGCCAAGCGAACATCACCAGCGCGGTGCAGACCTTCGAATCCACCGCCCGGCTGTTGTTGAAATACAACCCGACGTTCACCTGCACACTGGTCGGTGCCAAGATCGCTTTGGACACCGGGTATCTGGATGCGACGGGCGGCGCGAACGGCAAGTCGCTGATCCTCGACAGTGCGCTGCTGTTCGGGCCCGATCCCTACCGGTACCCGCAGAACCTCCCCGTCATCGGCGCCAGAGGCGGACCGGGTGGCACGCCGGGCTGCGGCTCGTTACCCGACGTGGCGGCCAATTGGCCTGTGCGCCAGCTCATCACGAACACAGGGTGGGGCACCGGCCTGGACATCCGGCCGAATCCCGGTATCGGTTTCCCTGGATACGCCAACTACTTCCCGGTCACCCGGGCCGTGCCCGAGCCGCCTAGCGTCCGCTATCCCGGTGGTCCTGCCCCCGGACCCATCCCCTACTTCGGCGCGCCGCCGTACGGGGCAGCGCTGTACGCGCCAGACGGAACCCCGCTGTGGCCCGGCCTCCCCCCGGCGCCCCCGCCCGGCGCTCCCCGCGAGCCCGGCCCACCGCCACCGGGCTCGGAACCCTTCGTGGTTCCTGCACCCGCGCAACTGCAACCCACACCCACCCCACCGCTGCCGGAAGCCGCGAGCCCGGGCCCGTGAGGAGGCGACCATGAAAGAGAATCTGCGCGGCGCGATCTGGCGCGTCGGCGTCTTCCTGGCGGTGTGCGCGCTCGGCCTGATGGCGATGCTGGCGATCTTCGCCCAACTGCGCTTCGAGGCCGAAGCGACGTACACGGCAGAGTTCCACACGGTGTCGGGGTTGGAGAACGGCAACTTCGTCCGCATCGCCGGGGTCGAGGTGGGCAAGGTCAAGAAGATCAGGATCCGTGACGACGGAATCGCTCTCGTCGACTTCGGGACCGACGCCTCTGTGGTGCTGACAGAGGGCAGCAGAGCGGTGATCCGCTACCGCAACCTGATTGGCGAGCGCTACCTGGCACTCGAGGAAGGCGTAGGTGGCACACACGCGCTGGCGCCCGGGGCCACCATCCCGCTGTCTCGCACGGCCCCCGCGCTTGACCTCGACGCACTGCTCGGCGGCTTCCGGCCGCTGTTCAGGGCACTCGACCCCGAACAGGTGAACGCGCTGTCCGGACAGCTGATCGAAGCCCTGCAAGGCGAAGGCACCGCGATCACGACGTTCTTGACCCAGACTGCGAAGCTGACCAACACATTGGCCGACCGCGATCAGCTGATCGGGCAGGTCATCACGAACCTCAAGACGGTGGTCGGCTCTCTGGCCGAGCGGAACTCACAGTTCGCCACCACCGTCGACGCACTGTCGTCGTCATTGACGGCGATGGCCGATCGAAGACAGGACCTGCGAAACGGGCTGATCTACGCAAACGAAGCGGCGGCGTCGATCGGCGACCTACTCGCCCAGGGACGAGACCCCCTGAAA
Source organism: Mycobacterium sp. (assembly GCA_044508395.1). Taxonomy (GTDB): domain Bacteria; phylum Actinomycetota; class Actinomycetes; order Mycobacteriales; family Mycobacteriaceae; genus Mycobacterium. The sequence goes on from JBIQHU010000045.1 coordinate 22,968, forward strand.
GAGGTTGTCCGCGAGGCGGATCGGATGGCGGCGACCGTGCTCGCCGACCGGGAGTACTTCGACAACTTTCTCAACACGCTGCCCGATGCCTATCGAATGATCAATCGCCAGGGACTCTACGGCGATTTCTTCAGCTTCTACCTGTGCGACCTGATCCTGAAGCTGAACGGCAAAGGCGGACAACCCGTCTACGTCAAGATCGCCGGCCAGGCCAGCGGAAGGTGCACACCGCGATGAAGACATTCGCAGAACGCAATCCCATCGCCGTCGGCGTGGTCGGGGTTTCGCTCACCCTCGCCGTGGTCGTCGGCGCGCTGAACTACGGCAAGCTGCCGTTCGTCAACACCAATCGGGAGTATTCGGCCTATTTCGCCGAAGCGGGCGGGCTGCTCACCGGAGCCGCGGTACAGGTGGCCGGCTTCAAGGCCGGTGAGGTCACCGGAATCGACCTCGACGGCCCCCGGGTCCGGGTCACTTTCGAGGTCGACAAAGACATCCGCCTCGGCGACCGCACGGAGGCCGCGATCAAGACGAAGAGCATTCTCGGGGCCAAGATCCTCGAGTTGACTCCCAGGGGGCAGGGCCGGCTATCCGGACCCATCCCCCTCGACCGGACGACGTCGCCCTACCAGCTACCCGATGCCCTCGGCGATCTGACGGTCACCATCAGCCAACTGGACACCGACCAATTGTCGAACTCGTGGCAGGTGATGGCCGACGAGTTCGCCCAAACGCCACCGGCGCTGAAGGTCGCGCTGCAGGGGGTCGCGCGGTTCGCGCAAACCCTCAACGAACCGCGACGCGGAGTTACGCAAGCTGCTGACCGACGGGCAGAAGGTCACGGCGGTGCTCGCGGAGAGCAGCGACGCCATCGTCAAGATGCTCGTCGACAGCGACGCACTGCTGGCCGATTTGACGCGCCAAAGCCAAGCCCTGGACGAAATCTCCGGCAACGTCGCGACCGTGAGCCGTCAGATCAAAGACGTCATCTCCGAGAACAGGCAGACCCTGGGGCCCGCGCTGGACAAGCTGAACCAGGTTCTGACGCTCCTCGACGACCGAAAGGAGCGGATAGCTCTCGCGATCAAAGGGTTCAACCAGTACACGATGTCGTCGGGCGAATCGGCCTCGGGCGGACCGTTCTTCAAGTTCTACATCGCCAACCTGCTGCCCGGGCAATTCATCCAACCGTTCGTCGACGCCGCCTTCTCCGATCTGGGTCTCGACCCGAACGTCTTGGCACCCTCACAACTGACCGATCCGCAAACCGGCCAGCCCGGCACCCCTGCACTGCCAATGCCGTTCCCCCGCACCGGGCAGGGAGGTGAGCCCCGATTGACCGTCCCCGATGCGATCACCGGAAACCCGGGTGATCCCCGGTACCCATACCGCGAGCCGCCGCCGGCACCGCCACCCGGGGGCCGCCGCCAGGACCGCCCGCCAACCCGTCGCCGCCCCCGACCCCGACACCGGTCCTGGTGCCGGCGCCTCCGCTCGCCGGGGAGGGCCGATGACCAAGCGCACCAAGCTTCGGGTCGGCCTGGTCGCCGCGCTGGTGCCGCTGCTGCTTGCCGCGGTCGCCGTCCTGGTGCACTCGGCCGGCGAGGCGAACCGGCGAACCGTCGTCGCCTACTTCGCCAACAGCAACGGGATCTACGTCGGCGACGAGGTCCGCATCCTCGGTGTCCCGGTCGGGAAGATCACCGAGATCGAGCCGCAGCCCAGCCGCGTCAAGATCAGCTTCTGGTACAACGCCAAGTATCAGGTGCCCGCCGACGCCAACGCGGTGATCCTTTCCCCCGCGATCGTGACCGCACGGGTCATCCAGCTCACCCCGGCCTACACCGGTGGGCCACAGATGCAGAACGACGCCGTCATCCCCCCGAGAGCGCACCGCCGTCCCGGTCGAGTGGGACGATCTGCGGCAGCAACTGCAACGACTCAGCGAGCTGATGCAGCCGACCCAACCGGGTGAGGTCAGCACGCTGGGGTCGGTCGTGCACACCACCGCAGAAACTCTGCGCGGCCAAGGCGCCAACATCCGGGACACCATCACCGAACTCTCGCAAGCGGTTTCGATCCTCGGCGATCACAGCGACGACCTGTTCGGCAGCCTGAACAACCTGGCGACCCTCGTGTCGGCCCTGCAGGACAGCGGCGAGGTGATGCGACGAGTCAACGCCAACCTGGCTTCGGCGACCGGACTGCTTACCGACGAACCCAACGAGCTCGGCGAAGCCGTGTCGGCGCTGGACGCCGTAGTCGGCGATGTGCGTAGCTTCGTCGCCGACAACCGCGACTCACTCGGGGCCGCAACGGACAAGCTCACATCCGTCTCCACGGTGCTGACGGCCAGCCTCGACGACATCAAGCAGGCGCTCCACGTCACCCCGAATACGTTGCAGAACCTGATGAACATCTATCAACCCGCACAAGCCACGATGGGCGGGGCCCCGGCCTTGAACAACTTCGCCGACCCGATCACATTCCTGTGTGGAGCGATCCAAGCGGCGTCCAGGCTGGGCGCCGAACAGTCGGCCAAGCTGTGCGTCCAGTACCTGGCCCCAATCGTGAAGAACCGTCAGTACAACTTCCCGCCACTGGGCGAGAACCTCATCGTCGGCGCCACCGCACGGCCGAACGAGGTCACCTACAGCGAGGACTGGATGCGGCCTGACTACATCCCACCGTCCACAGCGAATCCTCCTGTACCCACGCATGATTCGCCGCTGCCGGCCGAGGTGCAGCGCACCGATCCAGCTGACGGTCTGACCGGCATCATGCTGCCCGGGGAGGGACGATGAGACAGAAACCGCTGAGTCGGGTGACTGCCGCAGTGCTCGCCGCGTCGATCGTCGCCGCTGCATCGGGCTGTGGGTGGCGCGGACTGAACTCGCTGCCGCTGCCTGGGACGGCCGGCCGGGGCCCGGGCTCCTACACGGTGCAGGCCCAGCTGCCCGACGTGCGCACCATCGAGCCGAACTCCCGTGTGCAGGTTGACGATGTGACGGTGGGAACGGTCACCAAGATCGAGCGGCAGGGGTGGCACGCGTTGCTGACGATGAGCATCGACGGTGACGTCGAGCTGCCGGCCAACGCCACCGCAACGGTCGGCCAGAGCGGTCTGCTCGGTTCCCTGCACGTCGAGCTGGCGCCGCCAACCGACGCCGCACCACACGGCAAGTTGCGCGACGGGTCTGTGATCCCGCTGGCGTCGGCCGGCCTGTACCCCTCGAGCGAGCAGGTGCTGTCGGCGATCTCGTTGCTGCTCAACGGCGGTGGCGTCGGCCAGGTTCAAGACATCGCCGAGTCGCTGAGCACCGCACTGGCGGGTCGCGAGCAGGACCTGCGCAGCCTGATCGAACAACTGGACAGGTTCACCGGCTACGCCAACAATCAGGCCGGCGACATCATCGCCACGGCCGAGAGCCTGAACAGTCTGGCCGCGCAGTTCGCCGAGCAGAAGCCGGTGCTGGACAAGGCCCTCGAAACGCTGCCGGATGCACTGCGGGTGATCAGCGACGAGCGGCAAACACTGGTGGACGCACTCGACCAACTCGGCAAGTTCAGTGCGCTGGTGGCCGACTCCACCGCGCAGACCAAAGAGAGTCTGGTCGAGGAACTGCGGGACCTTGGCCCGGTGCTGCAGTCGCTGGCCAATGCCGGTCCCGCGCTGACGCGGTCGCTGAACCTCTTTGCCACCTACCCGTTCCCCTCCGACAACGTCGGCATCTGGCAGCGCGGCGATTTCGCGAACCTGACCGCCGTCATCGACTTGACGCTGAGCCGCCTCGACGCATCGTTTTTCACCGGGACACGATGGGAAGGCGACTTGACGGAACTCGAGCTGCAGTGGGGCCGCACCATCGGCCAGCTGCCGAGTCCTTACACCGGAGCGAATCCCCTTCTTGCCCCGTATCGTCGCGACCAAGGACGCTGACGTGCCCCCGCTCACGCTGCGTATCCGAATCCAGTTGGCCGTCTTCGTCGTGATCGCCTTGGTGTTCGGGGCGGCCATGGCACTCGGCTACATCAGGCTCCCGGCCATGTTCGGCATCGGGCGCTACCAGGTGACCGTCGAACTACCGCGGACCGCCGGTGTTTATCCCGGCGGCAACGTCACCTACCGGGGCGCGGAGGTCGGCCGCATCAAGGATGTGCACCTGACGGAGACCGGTGTAGCCGCAGTGCTGTCGCTGAGGTCCGGCATCGCCATCCCGTCGGATTTGGACGCGCAGGTGCACAGCCAGTCGGCGGTCGGCGAGCAATACATCACCCTGCTGCCCCGCCGGGACTCGACGCCACTAAAGAACGGCGACGTCATCGCGAGCGACCGCACCTCGGTGCCCCCGGACTTCGACGCCGTGCTCGACTCGCTGAACACCGGCTTGAACGCCATTCCCCACGACGACCTGAAGACGGTGGTCGACGAGTCCTACATCGCGTTCGGTGGCCTCGGGCCGGAACTGTCCCGGCTCGTCACTGACGGCGGGCGACTCGCGGCGGGTGCCCGCGAGAACCTGGGTCCGCTGTTGACCCTGATCGACGAGTCGAAGCCGCTGCTGGACGCGCAGATCGATTCGTCGGACGCGGTTCAGGACGTGGCTGCCAATCTGGCGATCATCAGCGGAACGCTTCGCGACAACGACGCCGCCGTCGAAAACCTTCTTCGACAAGGCGGTCCCGCCGTCGAAGAGGCCCGCCTGCTCCTGGACCGGTTACGGCCCACGGTGCCCATCCTCGCCGCGAACATGGCCAGCGCGGCGCAGGTGTTGGTCACCTATCAGCCCGCCCTGGAGCAGTTGCTGGTGCTTCTCCCACAGGGCGCGGCCGTCGCGCAGGCGATCGTGCTGGCCAACCGGGACACTCGACAGCCGTACCGGGGCGTGTATCTGAGCCTGAATCTGAGCCTCAACCAGCCGCCCCCGTGTACCACGGGTTTTCTGCCCGCTCAGCAGCAGCGCGCGGCGTCGGTCGAGGACCATCCGGACCGGCCCGCCGGTGACCTGTACTGCCGGGTCCCCCAGGACTCGCCGTTGAGCGTGCGGGGAGTGCGAAACCTCCCGTGTGTCACCCGGCCCGGCAAACGGGCACCGACGGTGGCGATGTGCGAAAGCGACGAGAACTACATTCCGCTCAACGACGGATTCAATTGGAAGGGCGATCCCAACGCGACGCTCTCGGGTCAAGGGGTGCCGCAGACCGCGCCCGGGATCGCCGGCGCCGAGTACGACCCGGCGACGGGCACCTACACCGGACCAGACGGACGCCTGTACACACAGGGCAACCTCGCTCCCGGCGGTGCCCAGCCGCAGGACTGGCAGTCGATGCTGCTGCCTCCGGGGTGATCCCGAAGGCTCTGGCGTCAGGGCTTCGGCGTCACCTCCACGTGCAGCGCTCGCAAGGCCGGAACGCTGACGCGCAAACGGGACACAGACGGGACAAAGTGCTCCGCTGAAACCGCCGCTGAAATGCAATAACGCCCCTATCAGGGGCGTCATCAGAGCGGGCGACGGGAATCGAACCCGCGTAGCTAGTTTGGAAGGGTTACTACGCGTCTTTCTAGCTACCTATCGCCGCAGGTGGGAACCCCTGCTCACCAGCTCCTTTAAGCCTTAACCGGCCCGGTTGGTTCGGGTCCGCGCTGGTACAGCTACCACGACGCACCGGGTACAGACCGGGTACGTCGAATGGGCGTTCGCCTGCGGTTATCCGGCGATGCGCGCACCCTGTTCGATCTCGGCGTGCCCCGATAGGTGGCCGCAGACAGTTCCCGCAATCACGAGTTCGCCACCTCGGTTGTGGACGCTGCCGTTGCACATGCCGTCCAGGCGGGCACCGCCTCCGTCCACCAACACGAGCTGATCGACCATGCCGTTGATGCTTGCGTAGCCGCCGCGTCCGACCGTCAGTGTGCCGTTGATGATGCCGTACAGCTGGAGGTCACCGCCGTCCTGAACCAGGACGTCGCCATTAATTGAGCCGTTCTCAGTATGAGAGTTGGTAATGATAATCATGGTCAGATAGTAGGGCCGCAGACTGACATAACGTCGACGCAACACGCCGGGTGCGCAAGATGCCGCATCCGCCGGGTACGGGTTCCGCCGGCCAACGCGCGACGACAAGTGTGGAGCCTCGTTGCAGGTCCGCCTGGGTGGCTCCCATGGGCCCTCTAGCCGAGGACCGTTGGCGTGGGTACCGTGTTGATGACGCCGGGGAGACAACCGGCCGCGAAAGGCCACATAGCTGAGCCGCTTGATCGGCGACACGCTACGGACCGACGCGATGCGCTAAACCACTGAGACTGGCGTGCATCGAGAAGAAGCCCTGCATCCGCAGGTGTCGCTTCTCGGTGAGCGCTGGTCTTTCTGCTTTCCGGGAGCGGTGAACGAACACACCGGAAGGAACGAACATGGAATCAGATCCACACCCAGATCAGTTCATCATCTTCGCCGAGACTGACGGCGAGGGCTTGACAACGCTCAAGCCCTTCGTCAGCGACGGTTGCTGGGTGGTGAGCACGGGCGGAGTACCTTGGGCTGTCGCTGGTTCGTACCAAACAGCGCTCGCATTTCTCGAAGATTGTGAGTCTATCGAGCGGGTTATTGTCTGGATCCAGCCCAAGGCGGTGGCGGCGTGAGTAACTTCGCCGAGTGGCATGGATCGATCTCGATCCTTACCGCCGCGGATCTGGAAACCGAAGCGGTCGCGAGAAGAAACGGCGCGGCCTTCCGCGAACCGTTAGTTCTTGAGCGCCACGCGAACGGCGAATGGTGGGTTATCAAAGGCGAGAGCATGCACTCATCGCTCGATCTGGCGGTTGCCGAGTTTTTGAACCGCGTACGTGGACGCATCCAGGACGACACCACCACTTCGGTGACCGTCGTCTTCGACACCATCGTCGACTGAAAATGGCCAGAACGGTGGCAGCCCGATTGAGTGTGGGTTTCGGGCTGCCACCGTTCGTCTACTTTCGCCGGCGCAGACTCTGCGAGGCTCCCTGAGGCCGGTACCGAGTTCCGTCCGCCCTGGCCGGAGTTTCGTAGCCACAGTCGCCGAAGCCAACGCCGAATTCCGACACGCCAGGCTTGCGCTTCTCGGGGTCCGAGAGACTCATGTTGCGCAAGGCTCTGATGTACCGCTGCCAATCGCCGTCAGTCTTTGCCATCAGTCAGGCTTATCGGTTCGCGACGATGGTGGGCACCGTGTACGAACTCGAGGCCGTGACCTGCAGGACGACGGCAGCGCCGCGATGGCGGATTCCGGTTCCGAAAGCCCTATGGCCAAATGCCTCCTGGATCGGGAAATTCTGTTGGTTGCCCTCGACCAACAGCAATCCCCGCCAAGCAGGATCAGTGAATTCCCTGAAACCCACGCAATTTTCGATGCTTCCGGGGCCACCCGTGGCGGCCACGATGGTGTAACCGACGGGCAGGTAGTTGCTTTCGATCAAGATCGCTCTGCCGTAGCTGCCCTGTACCTGCAAGCCGCCGTACTCCGCGGGAGCCCGCTGACCGATGAGAGTCTTATCGGTGAGGTAGGGCGGCGCCAGGCTTGACGGGATGAAGTCGTGCTTCGCCTTGGGGCCGCTCGGGCGAGACTCGACATTCGCACGGAAGCTCTGAATCAGTTCGCTCTCAATTGGGTTGGCCAGAATCACGATCCGGCTGTTCGGGTTGGTGCCGTAGCCCTTAGCGATGATCGCGGCGACGGCGTTCTCGATGTCACCAGAGTCGATCTGAGTGGCCTCGGTCGGCCAGTAGCACGTCGTGCTGGTCGGGAACGTGACACCCCGGTACGGCAGTGGACCGAGCCCGTCAGTGCCGTTCCAGAGTCCGAACACTCGGTGGCCCTCCTCATTGGCACCCTCCGTCGGATCGAGAATGCGCTGCAACACTTTGCCCGCAACGAGCTTCGCATCGGCTTCGAGTACGCGAACCCATGCGTGCTGCACCTGCTCTAACGTGCTCTCGCGCAGAAACTTCCACGTGAACCTCGTCGCCAGGTTGTAATCCTGGAACGTGTACCCGGCGATTAGCGCCTGCTCTGTGCCCACGCTTCGCGGAACGCCGAACTCGGAAGCTGCTTCGAACGTGTCACTGGTGAGCGTCTGGGGGATCGCGTCGGCGACGTTGGTCGTCGCGTAACTGAGCAAGTTCGCAATCTTGTTGCGTTCATCGTTCCAGAGCGCGGTGACGTCCTTGAGCTCTTCCCAGATGGTGGCGTACGAGACGCCGTCCTTCGTCTTTTTGACAACATCACCCTGGGTAGTTATTCCTCGGCGGGCCATTCTTGTTTCCTTTCCTGGAAATACCTAAGTCGAAGGCTAGCTTGGGATTTGGCCAAGGCGGTGGGGAGTTTGACCACGATGAGTTAGCAAGAATCGTCGCCGGCTCGGTGCGGGTTCAGCTAGAAACCGCATTCCGCTCGAACGCGCTACACTTGGTGCCGTAGCTCCTGCGGGTGGGGTACCACCCGTAAGCAGTCCTCGTGATTGCGACCTCATGCGGTTACGCGGAGGCAGCGAAATACACGGAATGGCAACTTGGCCATCGTGTGTTCGCATGCGAGGCCTGACTGAAAGGCAGCTATGTCGAAAACTTCTACGGCACCGGACGAGGTGCCCATTGTGGCTCCCTTGCCGCCAGATCCGCCGTCCGATGTCCGGCTCTCGTATGTGCCTGACATTCCGCAATACGACGGTGCGGCCCAATGGTGCAACGAACATCTTGGCGTGCCAGTCACCGGTGTAACCATCAAGAAGGCAGTTCGTAACCGCGCCCTGCCGCGCACCATCCTCATGGGCCGCATGTATTTCAGCAGCCAAGACCTCTGGAACTGGCTCATGTCCCGTCGCGGCTTCCCCGCCGATGACGAGGCGGTGGACCGATGAGCATTACCCGTGAACAGTTCGCCGCATTGGGCATGGATTTTGACGATGAGCAGTGGGGCTTCATCGTCTCGTCGGGCGATCTGTGTAGGGCAGCGAGCGAACATGCCGCGCCTTTTGACAACACCGACGCCTTGGGGCTGCACTTCTCGACCCGGCTAGAGCAGCTAATCGCGCAGGTGATGACCAAAGTCCGCGCGAACGAATGGCACTTTGTCCAGTTTGATCATGGCAAACACTGGTCATGGTGCGTGTCCGGAGACACGACGGACTATTCCGAGGCGGCGGGTAAAGGCGCAATCCTCGGAATAGTCGGGTCCCACATGCTGCGCCGCAGCGATCAGTGTGTCTACGTCATTGAGCCGGGGTCGATCCCCAGGTGGCTGGAGTACGTCGATACGGCGGGGTGGCGGTCCTGTGTTGTGTGTAAGGGTCGACGCTTCCCTGATAACGAGGTCGTTGCAGCTCGTGCTCAATGGCTCTACGAACTTCCAGTCTGCTCAACCTGCCTCAAGTGGCTGCGGGCCGAGTCATGAGCCGCAAGAAGCGAAGCAGATCAGCGCGCGAGCGAACCATCGATCCGATTGTCTATCCCCACGAAGGCCGGTGCGCCGGTTGCGACGCTCCGACATGGGGCCGCCAGATTAACCACGCGGACGACTGTCCGTATCGCCCTTCGTTGGGCGGCAACGAAATTGGAAGGAGCACCGAATGATCGATGCAACGAAGAAGGCGCGGCTAGAGGCGGATGAGGTTATCGTCCTCGTCCCGCCGGAGGAGTACACGAAGGTCGAGATCGTCAAGACTGAGCTATGCCGGGACAACTGGGTGGTCCGCACGGGAGACGTTCACTGGGCGGTCGCCGGCTCGATTGATGCGGCGGTGAGTGTCGCCCGAGAATACGACACCAGTAAAGACGGCAGTGTGATCATCCGCGTCCTCGGCGAGTGACCGTAACCAGTTGTCCCGCAATGTGATGACCCCCGGTCGCTGCTGACTCAACGACCGGGGCATTCACGAAAGGAAACTATGAACGAACCCTACCGTTCGAATCGTTCGACCCCCGCTGTACGAAAAGCCCGGGGGCACACGGGGAAAGGAACCCCGACCGGGCTTCTCGGCTCGCCTGATGAAGAGGAGCACCAATGACTTTACCCGTCCTTCGCGCTGATGCGCCGCTCATCCTCGATGTACAACCAACTCCCAGCGGTCTGTTGCTTGTCACTTGGGAAACGAGGTGGGCACGGGCATTACGAGCGCTGTCTACCGGCGAATATGTTCTGTTCGGCGGCGACGGGTCCCGACCGTCTGACAGTCTGGGCCGACCTCTGCGCGGCCCAGCTCTGCATCGGTGGGCGCAAGAGCAGCACCACAACGGGTCTGCACCGGCCGCAGAAAATGGTTCGGCTACCGCCCGCCCGGCGGGCGCCGACGACAAACCTGTGGCCGGTGCAGCGGTCGGGGATAGCGGCCAGGGCGGCGGTGTGCTGCACGTTCCCGATGTAACCGGCATGTCGCTGATGGATGCGGCGCTGGCCTATGCCGAAGCCAGTTGGTATGTGTTGCCCCTCCGCCCTGGTACCAAGCGGCCTGCGATTGACAACTGGGATGAGAATTCGAGCCGGCACCCTGCGCAGATTCAGCAGTGGTGGTCAGAGAACGCCGACTATGGCGTCGGTCTCCATATGGGTCGGTCTGGCGCGATCGGCTTCGACTTTGATGGGGACGATCTTGAGGTCATCGTTGGGGATGGCCGGTTGGATATGGCCGAGGCGCTCCGTGGTGCCGGTGCGATCTTTGGGACTCGACCTGAGGGCGACCGCTGCCACTATGTCTTCGCGATCGAGCCGGCTGACAACTTCGGCAATAGTGCGGGCGCGTTTATGCCGTACGGCGAGGTCCGCGGCAAGAACGGCTATATCGCCGTCGCTCCAACACCGCATCCTGATGCCGACACCAAGGGTGGGGAGTACAACCAGCGTCGTACCGGAGTCGTGCCGCCACTTCCAGAAGTGTTGCGGGGATGCCTATCTGAGGCCTCCAAGGATGTCGATCCACTAACTCCTGTCGAGTTGGAGGAGTTCCTTCTGAAGTACGACGGGGATGGCTGTGGTCAGACATCCTGCCGTAACTCGGTCGACGGGCAGATCACCCTGTTCGAGGCAGAGGTTGAGGACGGCTCATCTCGGCATGAGGCGATGGTCCGCGTGTCGCCCTGGTCGTTCTCCGAGGCGATGGGCGGCTGCCTATCGGCGCGGGATGCCTACGAGCGCCTGCGGGATGCGTTTATCGGTCAGTTCACCGAGAAGGAACTGGGGCGGCGCAATGTGCTCGCGGAGTTTGACCGCATTGCGTGCTGGGCTGCCGCGCAGGCTGATCCCGACCGAGCGCACCGAGAGATCGATGATGAGGATTTCTGGGTCTCGCGACCGGTTCTATCCGATATCCGGCAGTTCGCCCGCGCTCGCCGCACAAGCCCATGGGCGATGCTCGGTCATGCTTTGACACGAACGATCTGCAGCATTCCGCCCAATGTCGTACTTCCACCTACCATCGGCGGCACCTCATCGCTGAACCTGTTTGTCGCGCTGGTGGGCGAAAGTGGTGACGGCAAGGGTGCGTCATCGGCGGCTGCTGAGGAGTGGTTGATCACCGAGCCACCCATTTACACAGCGCTGCTCGGTAGCGGCGAGGGCATGGCGAAGTGCTTTGCGTACGTGCAGAAGGCAAGGGGCGAGCCTCCGGAGCAGGTGGGGCTGCGCGATGCGGTTCTGTTTGACTGCCCCGAAGTCGACAACCTTGCTGCGCTCAAGAACCGCAGTAGCTCTACATTGCTGCCGCAGCTGCGACTTGCCTACAGCGGGGAGGCGCTGGGGTTCTCGTATGCCGATCCGACTAAGGCAATTCGGCTGGAGCGCCATCGGTATCGACTCTGCTTGACGCTGGGTGTTCAACCAGGGCGGGCGGCGGCGTTGTTCGAAGATGCGGACGGCGGTACACCGCAGCGGTTTGTATGGTTGCCAGTGCTCGATCCAGGCATGCCCGACAAGCGACCTGAGCAGCCAACGCCGTTTGTGTTGCCGAAATGGGTTCGGACCGCAAAGACCACTACTGGACCGCGTCTGGTTGAGGGTGTTGATCGGCTCCTGCGCCTACACGAGCCGGTACCCCGTAGTCAGCTTGTTGTGCTGAAGGTGCCTCAGGCGGTGATCGCTGAGATTGAGCGTCGCCATATCGCCCGCCATCGGGGGCACCGGGTTAACGCACTCGACGGCCACAAAATGCATACCCGCCTCAAGGTGGCGGCGGCGCTGATGTGGCTCGACGGCCGTGCCGACGAGGTGACCGACAAGGATTGGGACCTGGCCGGTGTCGTGATGCAGATGAGTAATCGCATCCGGCTGATGGTGTTGGGCGCTCTTCGCGAGAAGGCAAGTCGGGCCAATCGAGCGCGTGGGGAATCGGAGGCAGAGCGCGAGCTGTCGAAGGCCGGTGCTCTCGATGACGCCGTGCAGAAGGACGTTGGCCGGGCTGCGGCCAGTATCCGGCGAAAGCTGCGTAAGCAGAACGACCAACCGAGGAACCACATGAGGAACAACTTCGGTCGTGACAAGAGGTTCTTCAATCCGGCCGTGGAGCATTTGGAATCCGTCGGTGATTTAACGCTGCTGCCCAACGAAGGAACGGGTGGCGACCTTCTACATCTGGGGGAGGGACGGTGATCAGAGGGTACGGAGGGTACGTACCCTCTGCGTCCGCGCGAGGGTACACAAGCGCCCTTACCCGCGATTACAAATTTCTATCTATCTACCAGGTCTTTATATGGCTCCGTGAGATGCGCACTTGCGCTGAGATTTTGAAGCCTCGTAAAGAACCGAGGGTACGCGTACCCTCCGTACCCTCGGCCGACCAGGCGATTCTGAGGAAGGAGCGAAAACCACTGTGACGACTCAACGAGGTTTGTTGTTTTCGGTGACAGAAGCAGACGGCATCGCTTGTGTTCAATGCGGACACCCGTATGTCGAACATGGCGGCTGGGACTGCTATGGCGCGGACTGCTTTATCACCGAACCGTGCTGCGAATGTGGCGCATATATCCCAGCCGATCCGAGCAAGTTTAGGAGGAGTTAGACCAATGATCGATGACCTATCGAAGCAGGGGGCATTCGAAGCGGCTTCGGAGGAGCGTCCATGGACGTTGGCGAAGGATCCGAATCGGCGCTGTACCGCGCACAAGAAGACGGGCGAGCGGTGCACCAAGATTGCGATTCTCGGCGGCACGGTGTGTACGCATCATGGCGGAAAGGCCAAAGCCGTGCGCGCAAAGGCGCAGCAGCGGATACAGGAGGCTGCGGACAGGATGGTGAGTCGCGTTCTGGGGATAGCTGATTCGGCAGATGTCCCTCCGGCCGTGGCTCTTGCAGCGGCACGAGACATGCTCGACCGAGCAGGGCACAGACCACCCGACAAGGTTGACCTTGAGGTCGGAGTGAAGCCGTACGAGAACCTTCTTGGGAAGGTCGCAGGATTCAGCACCATGACCCGAGCCGAGTCTCGTGCGCGACGCGGAATCTCCGACCCACCCGCCCTGGATTCTGGAGCCGGCGACCACGAACCGACCGAGATTGTCGACGCCGAGGTCGTAGAGGACCACGAGCCCACCCAGACGAGCCCTGGAGAGCCCACTGGCATACGAACCGACGACGGCGGGGGTAACCCGCCCGGCAAGGGTCTCATGACGCTGGAGGAGGCCAACCGAATTGCGAACCAGGCCAACCAGCGAGCAGGCGTGTACGGCCGCAAGCGGCGACGGTGACAGACGAAATCCTCTGTGGGAGTTGCTAATTGCTAGCCATTGTTGGTACACGAGCGTACCGTTCGGCGCGGGGCGTAAGGCGGTAACTCCACCTTTAGCCCCGAGGGAATCAAACCGACCGGAAGGAAAACGCATGTCTAACCAAGGATCTCAGCCGACTACTGCTAGCAAGAGGCCGCGCTTTACTCCTGACGCACCAGGCCCACTCGCTGAGCTCGAGGCCCAATGGCTCAAGGAGAACAAGGGCATCGACGTGACTGCCCAGCAGGTTCGGGCCGTGCTGATGTTCCATGGCGAGTTCCAGAAATCGCCTGCGCGAGAAGCCCAGCGCCAACAGGAGCAGCAGGCCCGTGCCGAGCGCGAGGCCGCCAACAAGCAGCGTGCCGCGGAGCGTGTAGCCAAGGCCAAGGAGCAGGCCGAGAAGGCAGCCGAGCGCGCCCAGAAAGCCGCCGAACGAGCAGCGGAGCTAGAGGCCCAGGCCAACGGCACCGCTACGAATGCGCCGGCCAAGACGACGCGTCGGACAAAGGCCCAGTCCGAGGTGGGTGCAGCATGAGCACCTCGCCACTCTTCCTGGCGTACACCAGAGTGAGCACCGAGGAGCAGGCCGAGAAGCGGAACGGTCTGGAGGCGCAGGCCGCTGCTATCGACGCGGAGGCCGAGCGCCGAGGCTGGGCTCTTGAGCACTTTACGGACGAGGGCAAGAGCGGCAGGTACATCAACGACGGTCTGCGTGATGCGCTCGACCTCCTCGCCTCGGGTCAGGCGGACGGCCTCGTCGTGGCGAAGATGGATCGGCTCGCGCGATCAATCAGCAACGCGGTCAACATCATTGCGATGGCCAAGGAGCAGAAATGGTCACTCGTGGTCCTCGACCTCGGGATCGATCTGACGACGCCCGCAGGCCGAGCCATGGCCCACATGATGGCGACGTTTGCGGAGTTTGAGCGCGAGCTGATCGCCGCGCGGATCAAGGAGGGCATGGCAGCCAAGAAGCGCCGTGGTGAGTCCGTGGGCCGACCACGCCTCGCCAAGCCTGGTGTCGTGCGCCGCATCGTGATGGATCGCAAAGCAGGCCTGAGCTACCAGCGGATCGCGGAGGCGCTGGGTGCCGAGGGCATCCTGTCACCTGCTGGGTGCCCATCGTGGCAGCCGTCAACAGTGCGCCGGATCTACCAATCCGCCACGAGCACCACGGAACTGGAGGGGATCGCATGACCCTGCCCGACATCACCTGGCCGCAGGCGGCGACGATAATTCTGGCCGGGGTGCCGCTCGTCGTGTTCGCAACCGCAGTCATGATCGTGTATCCAGCACTCGCGATCTCCTTCCTGGGCACGCTTGGTATCGCAGTTTGGTTCCGCCGCAGGCAATCCCGACGTGATGCCCTCGCTGCCCATGCCGATCTACACCACCCGGCCTTGGCGCGGTTGGTTGCCGAGCCATTGCCCGATATGCCGACCGTCCCGATCCGAAGGAGTGCGTAGTGAGCAACCGACGACGAGCCAATGCGGCCGATGCCGAGATCGAGCGCGAGCGTTGGAGAAACCACCAGCGCGCCAAGAAGCTGGAGGATGAGATTTTCCGTAACGCGACAAAAGATCTCACCGATGGCGGCTGGTGGGACGCACGCATGGCGAAGCCGGTCTGTCAAGAAATTCGAGTTCCTGACTTCGGCGGTGCCCCCGATGAACCCGATGAACCTGCCGAGTCCGAGACCGAGGACGAGAAGCAGGCCAAGATCGCGGAAATTGCCAAGCAGATCGAGTCGACGGGCACGGCTTCTGAGAATCCGGAAGGTGACTGATGGCGCGGATACAGAAGCGCACGCGGGCAGACGGCAAGGCTGTGTACATCGTGAAGTGGTACACGCCGGACGGCCGGGATCGCACAAAAGGTGGCTTCGCAACCAAGAAAGCAGCCCAGGCCCATGCGATAAAGGTTGAGAGCGGGAAACTCCGTGGTGTTGACGTAGATCCAAAGTCCGGTGAGGCAACGTTTCGCGAGGCCGCGAAGATCTGGCTTGCCTCTCGCCACGATCTGAAGGAAACAACTCGTGCTGCGTATCGGGATGCGCTGGCGCCCAACAATGGAAGCAAACGCCACAAGCGTCTTGCGGCGCTGCGCATCGATGCAGTGTTTGGTGGTTATCCGGTGAACGCGATCAAGCGAGAACAAATCTCAGATTGGGTGCAGCGCATGGGGATTGCGGGCAGAAGCCCAAGCACGATCCGCAATGCGTACTTCCTCGTGCGGCAGGTTCTTGGGCAGGCTGTTGAGGACGGACGAATTCCGTCGAACCCTGCCGATTATGTGCGGCTTCCGAGCGATCATTCGAGCGGCCGAAATGCGACGGTCGACGACCCGGCGCAGTTTCTAACCGCCAGCCAGATTGATGCGCTTGTCGCCGCCACGCCCTGGCCGGCCAACGTGCTGATCTACCTCGCCGCGTGGACGGGTCTTCGGGCTGCTGAGATTGCCGGTCTACAGATTGCGGATGTTGTTATTCCCCAGCGGACTGGGCAGCCAATGCTCGGCACGCTCCGCGTTGAGCGCACCGTGCAGACGATCGGTGGTGAACTCCGGTACGTCACGCCGAAGACGAAGGGCAGCCGCCGGAAGGTGCCGCTGACCGAGGCCGCGTCGGAGATCCTGCGCGACTATCTCGGGCTGCACCCGCGTAGGCACGAGCCAACGGCGCCATTGTTCCCTGCGGCCTCGTTGACGCGTCCGAGGCCGACTGGGCGCAAGAATCCGGCAGGTGTCTCGGCAACCAACCAGACCTCCGCCCTGGCTGCGCTCTCCGTTACCGAGGCAGAGGCTCGCCTTGAGATTGACTGGTCGTCGCCCCACCGCCACAAGACTTGGTACAAGGCGATCTGGCGTCCTGCAATTCTTCGGGCCAACCGCCTGTACCCCTCGTGCGCCATTTCGCCTGCATGCCGCTTCCACGGCCTACGCCACTCGTACGCGAGCCTTGCGGTAGCTGCTGGGCTCAAGCCGCTGGCGATCTCGCGATACATGGGCCACAACAAGCCGACGACGACGCTCGGCATCTATGCCCATCTGTTCGAGGAAAGCCATGACGACGACATGCTCGCCCTTGGAGCGATGGCCGCACGACCGGCATCAGGGATGGACAACGTGATTCCGTTGCGCCGGAATTAGGCGACTTTGCGCGGTGCACCGATGGCCGATCTGATGACGGCGGAGAAGCCGAAGTACAGGTGCACGAGGCCCAGCATCGCGATCATGAAGTTGTTGTTCTGAATGTCCTCCATGTCGGGCTCCGCTGCCATCTGGTCGTATTCGTCACTGTGCTTGCCGAAGTGGATCAGCTCGCCGTAGTTGAAGAGATTGAATATCTTCGTCGGATCAACATCGCCGTACATCTCGTGCGCCTCGATGTCTGGGCAGCCGCTCTTTTCAAGCACCATCCGACAGACGATGTTCTGGAGCGGTCTGTTTACGAGCTGCGCGCGGGCCTTCTTCCACTGCTCAAGTATTTCGAGGCGTTGTGGGGTCTGCTCGTCGGTGAACTGTCTGGCGTACTTGTTCAACAGGTTGATGACGACCGAGAAGTCCGGATCGCCCGCCGACGAACTGTGCAGCTGCCGGAACCGCACCGAGAATCCGACAATTTGATCGTCGTCAGCTTCGTTGACTTCAAGGCTCCACGATCCAGGCCCGTCACTGTGAAAACTGATCCCGCCTTTGTGGGCCACAACCGTGTATCCGGCTGTTTTCTCGCAGACTTCGACGAACCTCTTAAGTCGGCGTACGTCCTGGGCGGGTAGTTCCCCGGGAATCGGCGGGAACGCCGCCGGATCGGGCAGGTTGAACGCATACGTCAAGTGCTGCCACTGGTAGTCGAATGTTGACGGGTCGGTTCCGAGATCTGCGAGCGGGGGAGGGAAGTTCAGCTTCACAGGCAGCACCGAGTCCTGGTGCGTCTTCAACGAGAGGGTCAGTGTCCCCTCGTCCTGCGGTGAGAATCCCCTCGCGCCGGGGCGGGAGGCCGGACCTCCCGGGGGACGCGATCGCTGCTTCTTCTTCCTGGCATCGCGCTTCTTCTTGCTGTTCCTGCTCACATGGGAATCTTCGTGGCAACCGGGCGTCTAGCGAGTACGAATGCGTCTTCCGCCACCCGCCTTGGACGACGGCTGAACGCCTCAAATCGGTAATCGCCGGGTACAGGCCGGGTACGAGATCCGCCCCGAAAACAAGCTCTAACCTCGAATAACGGGGCTACCAGGTCATTCGGTGGAGCGGGCGACGGGAATCGAACCCGCGTAGCTAGTTTGGAAGACTAGGGCTCT
>JBIQHU010000225.1:0-4965 GCA_044508395.1 Mycobacterium sp.
CGGTGCTGGCTGTCATCGGCCTGGTGATCGCATTGGTCATCGTCTACGACAACAGCGCCCGTCAGGAGACGGTCGTCGCGCCACCGCCGTCGCTGCCCGAGGCCAGCTCCCCTACCCGGCCGCCGACGACGACGTCGCGCACCCCCTCGACCCCGGTGCTCCCGATTCCCACTCTGCCGTCGACGCCGCCGACCACCAGCCCGACTGAGCCCCGCGCGACCGAGACCGTGGTCTATAACGTCGACGGCTCGGGGCGGGCCATCAACATCACCTATGTCGACAACGGCGGACTGCTGCAGACGGAGTTCAACGTCCTGCTTCCGTGGAGCAAGGAAGTCGAATTGCCCGAGCCTGCAAACGCTTCCGCGAGCATCAGCATCATCAACGTCGGCCGCGAGGTGAACTGTTCGATCTCCGTCAACGGTGTCACGGTCGAGCAGCGCACCGGCGCAGGGCTGACGATCTGCACCGCGGTGGGTTAGGCGGCTGCGATCCGGCCCGGCGTCTTCACCGCCAGCATGCCCAGTAATCCGGCCAGCAGCACGACGATGATCCCGCCGATGCCGGCGCGGTCGGTGCCGAAGATCGCGATGAAGGTCGAGAACATGACGGGAGCGAGGTACGACACCGCCCGTCCGGTGGTGGTGTAGAGACCGAACGCGACGCCCTCCTTGCCATCTGCCGACATGCGCAGCATGAGCGTGCGCGCGGCGGACAGCGTGGGGCCGAGGAACAGGCAGAGCAGTAGCCCGCAGATCCAGAACGCCAGCACGCCGGACAGGGCCATGAGAACCAGGCCGACCAGGATCATCAACGTCAGCGCACCGACGATCACCGGCTTGGCACCGAACCGGTCGTCCAGCAGACCCCCGATGATCGCCCCGATGGCGGCCACGACGCTGGCGCTCACCCCGAACAGTAGAACGTCCCCCGACGAGACGCCGTAGACCTTTACCCCCAACACCGCGCCGAAGGCGAAGACACCCGTGAGCCCGTCGCGAAACACCGCGCTGGCGATCAGGTAGTAGACGACGTTGTGATCGCGGCGCCATTCGCTGCGGATCTCGTGCCACAGCCTGCGATATCCGCCGAAGAATCCGACCGTCGCCGCCGGCACCACCGTTTCCGGCTTCGGGATGGGCACGGCGATGAGCAGCGGGCACGCGAACAGTGCGAACCAGATAGCGGCGAACACCATGGCGGTACGGACGTTCTGACCGTCTGCAGCAGGAAGATTCAACAGGCCGGTGTGATCGCCATCGCCGGACACGAACCCGAAATAGACGACGAGCAACAAGACGACGCTGCCGAAATAGCCTGCCCCAAAACCAATTCCAGAGATCTGGCCAGATGTCTGGGGCGTGGACAGCTGGCGCAGCATGGCGTTGTACGGCACGGCGGCCAAGTCGTTGCACGCCGAGACAGCAGCCACCAGCAGCAGACCGAGCGCCAGGTAGCGGTAGTCCTCGCGGACTACGCTCATCACCACTGTCAAGGCGACAGACATCGCGCTCAACGCGGCAAGCGTGGTCCGGCGCCGCCACGGGGCGTCGACCCACACCCCCGTCGCCGGCGCCAGCAGGGCGACCACTAGACCGGCGGCGCCCAGCGCCCACCCGAGCCAGCTCGTCGGACTGATATCACCTGGCAGCCCGTCGCCGACCGCGTTGGTCAGATAGATCGAGAAAACGAAGGTCACCACGACCGCGTTCAGCCCCGTCGAGCCGAAGTCCCACAGCGCCCACGACACGATCTGCGACCGCCTCGCGGCTGGTGCGGACGACCGCAGTTCGCTCATGCTCGCCCACGATATAGTCCGCCCCATGCCAGTACCCGCTCCCAGTGCGGATGCCCGTGCGGTCGTCACCGGCGCGTCGCAGAACATCGGCGAGGCGCTCGCCCTCGAGCTCGCTGCCCGCGGGCACCATCTGATCATCACCGCACGTCGCGAAGAGGTGTTAAGGGCGCTGGCGGACCGGATCACCGGGCAGTACGGCGTGACCGTCGAGGTACGTCCGGTCGACCTCGCCGACCCGACCGAACGCGGGAATCTGTGCGAGGAACTGGTGGGCCGCAACATCTCGATCCTGTGCGCCAATGCGGGCACCGCGACGTTCGGCCCGGTGGCGTCCCTCGATCCCGCCGGAGAGCAGGCTCAGGTACAGCTCAATGTGCTTGGCGTGCACGACCTCGTGCTCGCCGTGCTTCCGGGCATGGTGTCGCGCAAGGCCGGCGGCATTCTGATTTCGGGTTCGGCCGCAGGCAATTCGCCGATCCCGAACAACGCCACCTATGCGGCCACCAAGGCGTTCGTCAACACGTTCAGCGAGTCGCTGCGCGGTGAGCTCAAACGCGTCGGGGTGCACGTGACGCTGCTCGCGCCGGGGCCGGTGCGCGAGACGCTGCCCGTCGAGCACGAGCAGTCGTTGGTCGAGAAGCTGATCCCCGATTTCTTGTGGATCTCCACCGAGTACACCGCCAAGCTGTCGCTGGACGGCCTCGAGCGCAACAAGATGCGGATCGTGCCGGGCGTCACCAGCAAGGCGATGTCAGTGGCCGCCGGCTACACCCCGCGGGCGATCGTGACGCCGATCGTCGGCGCCGTCTACAAGAAGCTCGGCGGCGGCTAGCGCCTGCCGCGACGGCGGCCGGTGCCGAAGATGCTGCGGGTGATCTCGCGGCCGATGACGGTGCCCGCCGAGCGCATCGCACTCTTGAACGCCGGACTGTCCATCACCTTCTCGAGCATCCCGGGCTCGGCGGCGCCGCGGCTCTTCACCCCGCCCGACGCGGTGGCTCCCCCGGCTCCCCCGACGTCGACCGGCACCGGTGGCGGCAGCTGCGGGTCCGCGGCGGGCGGCGGTGCCAGCCTGGCGGACAGCCGCTCGTAGGCGGACTCGCGGTCGACGGTCTGGCCGTACTCGGCCTGCAGCGGGCTGGCTTGCGCGGCCGCGGCAATCGCCTCCGGTCCGATGGTGTCCATCAGCGACCGCGGCGCCCGCATCCGCGTCCAAGCCACGGGTGTCGGTGCGCCCTTCGCCGAAAGGACGGTGACGATCGCCTCGCCGATGCCCAGCGACGTCAACGCCTCCTCCAGGTCGTAGACGTCGGTCTTGGGGTACGTGCGCACCGTCTTCGCGAGCGCCTTCTGGTCGTCGGGGGTGAAGGCTCGCAACGCGTGCTGAATGCGCGCCCCGAGCTGGGACAGCACGGCGTTGGGCACGTCGGTGGGCAACTGGGTGCAGAAGAACACCCCGACCCCCTTGGACCGGATCAATTTGACGGTCTGCTCGACCTGCTCCAGGAACGCCTTGGACGCATCGGAGAACAACAGGTGAGCCTCATCGAAGAAGAAGACCAGCTTCGGCTTGTCGAGGTCGCCCACCTCGGGCAGCGATGTGAAGAGATCTGCGAGCAACCACATCAGGAACGTCGAGAACATCACCGGCCGCGCGGCCTGCTCACCGACCTCGAGCAGCGTGATGATGCCGCGGCCCTGCACATCGACACGCATCAGGTCCTCAGGCTCCAGCTCGGGCTCACCGAAGAAGGTGTCACCGCCGTCGGCCTCGAGATTGACCAACGCCCGCAGAATGACACCGGCAGTCGTTTTGGAGACCGCGCCGAGCGCCTTCAGCTCCGGCTTGCCCTCGTCGCCGGTGAGGTACTGGATAACCGCCCGCAGATCCTTGAGATCCAGCAGCGGCAGGCCCTTCTGGTCCGCCCAGTGGAAGATCAGGCCCAGCGTGGACTCCTGAGTCTGGTTGAGTCCCAACACCTTTGATAGCAGAATAGGGCCGAAGCTGGAGACGGTGGCGCGTACGGGAACGCCGATGCCGCCCGTCCCGAGCGAGAGGAACTCCACCGGATACGCCGTCGGCGTCCATTCGTCACCGGTGTCGGCTGCCCGCTGCTGGGTCTTGTCACCCGCCTCGCCGGGCCGCGACAAACCGGACAGGTCACCCTTGACGTCGGCCATCAGGCACGGCACCCCTGCGGCCGAGAGCTGTTCGGCGATCACCTGCAGCGATTTCGTCTTACCGGTACCGGTGGCGCCCGCCACCAGGCCGTGCCGGTTGACGGTGGCCAGGGGGATGCGGACCTGCGCGGCCGGGTCGCAGGTGCCGTCGACGACAACAGACCCCAGGTCCAGGGCCTGACCCTCGACGGCATAACCGCCGGCGATCTGCTGGGCGCTCGAGTCGGTGGCCATGATCGAAAACAGTACTGTGAGCGCTGTGCGTGACGAATTGGTGTGGATCGACTGTGAGATGACCGGCCTCGACCTGTCGAAAGACCGGCTGATCGAGATCGCGGTGCTCGTCACCGATGCCGACCTCAACATCCTGGGCGACGGCATCGACGTGGTGATCCACGCCGACGATGAGGCGTTGTCGTCGATGATCGACGTGGTCAAGGACATGCACAATCGCTCGGGCCTGACCGAGGAGGTGCGCGCGTCGACGGTCGACCTGGCGGCCGCCGAGGAGCTCGTCCTCGATTACATCCGGACGCACGTCAAGCAGGCCAAGACCGCTCCCCTGGCCGGCAACTCGATCGCCACGGATCGGGGGTTCATCGCGCGGGACATGCCCAAGCTCGACGAGTTCCTGCACTACCGGATGATCGATGTCAGCTCCATCAAGGAACTGTGCCGCCGCTGGTATCCGCGGATCTACTTCGGCCAACCCGAGAAGGGGTTGGCCCACCGTGCGCTGGCCGACATCCACGAGTCCATCCGCGAGCTCAAGTACTACCGTCAGACGGCCTTTGTCCCGCCACCTGGGCCGTCGACCAGTGATATCGCCGCGGTCGCCGAGCAATTGGGGCCGCTGAACGGTGACTCGGCGGGTATCGATTCGGCTGCAGAGCGTCCGAGCGGCTAATATCGACAGGCCGCGCAAGCGGCAATGGTGGCTGTAGTTCAGTTGGTAGAGCACCAGGTTGTGATCCTGGCTGTCGCGG
>JBIQHU010000226.1:0-4941 GCA_044508395.1 Mycobacterium sp.
TGTACCGCCACTTCCACAGTTCGTCGCATCTGCTCGCAGCCACGTTCGAACGCCTGCTTCCACAAGTGACCACTCCGGCACCGACCAGCGGACCCCTCCGTGACCAGCTGATCGAATTGCTTAGCCGCCAAGCCGCTCTCTTCAACGACGCGCCGCTGCATGTCACGACACTCGCCTGGCTCTCATTGGGGCCCACCGGCTCCACTAACGAAGCGGATGAGCGCCACACATCCGGGGCGCTACGGGCCCGAGTCGTTGACCAATACCGTCAACCATTTGACGCCATACTCACTAGCCCGAGAGCACAAGCCCAACTCGACGACTTCGACCGGGAACTGGCGCTCTGCCAACTCGTCGGACCACTCGCCTTCGCCCGAATGACCGGGCTTCGCACCATCACTCACAATGACTGCGTGAACATCGTCGATGACTTTCTGGCCGCCCACCGCAAGACCGACAGCGACGCCAAAGAGTCGAAGACCGCCACCAAGAAGACGGGCCGCCCCGCGCGCTTAGCTCGCTAGGCAGAACGAAATCACAGCGTCCAGCCGGCTGGTCTTCGGACCCTTTTCGCCTTCTCGCAAATCGCGTCGGCGATGGCATCGAAGGACCGTTCGGTGCCATCATCGGCGAGGCCGTGCGCGCAGATTCCATGGGCATCCGCGTGACGATTCGTGCCGGCAAAGTGAGTGCACCACCCCAGTGTTCGGACCGCCGTTTCCCGCGTTGAGAACTCTTCCCCCTACGTCCGTGAGGTGTCTCGCGGGCAACTCCTCCCATCCGCGGTCTCGCACTGCTTGGGGCGCGGGGTGTCCGCGCCGCGGATCTTTACCCGAATATCGTCCGTCGTTAAGTGATCGTGCTGGCCCCGGAGTGCAAGAGGTGTGTGCCTGTCTGGCCGTTGCCGCTTGGCCGTGCGTGAAGGCGGCAACACGCCCTTGGAAACGGCACGTCGGGATCACGTGCGGTTGAGTAGCCCTCGGGGAGCCTGTCGGTGGCTCGCTTTACTTTGGGCGAATATGGCTGTGGTGGTGGCCGCCGACAGGAGCGGGGTCCTATCGTTCGGCCGTGGATAGGAAAACGCGTACCGACAATGCCGACGCCGAACGGGAGTTGGCCAATATGGCCGATGGCGTGATCCTCACACGTGCACTGGCTGGCGTTGCCGAGGTGAAAGTGTGGAAGCTCGAGACTCTCTCGGCGGCTGGCGATGACATCGATGACCATGAGCGCGTTGAGGCTTCGGCGGAACTCACCATGTCTCTGTGCACGTACAGCAAGCAGGTGAAGCAGATGGTTGATTCCGGACAATCGTTGGCCGACATCGCCCACCTAACGGGCCTGGAAGTCGATGAGCTTCGGCTGGCTGTGTCGTACGCGCCTTGACCGGTGGCTACATAGGCCTCGGGGCTGTGCCTGTTGGCGAACGCACACGAATCTGGGTTGTAGGCGAATGTGGCTGTGGTGGTGGACTATTTCGTCCGTCGGTTCGTAGGTTGCAGGCATGGGAGCGAACGAGAAGCTGAAGGCCCGGTATCGGGCGGTCGAACTGCAGCGCAAGAAGAATGCTGAGCGGGCTCGGCGGGATCGCGCCAATGCGTCCGATGCCGAGTCGATCCGTGCAACGCTGCATAGAGTCGGTGCTGTTGATTCATGGGAGCGCAAGCGTTTTGACCAGGCGGCGGAGAACATCCGTGCTGATGCCGTAAAGCGCAGGGCCGGTCACTTTCGTGGTCTGCAGGCGCTGGTCGGGCAGATGCGTGGTCGTGGTCTGACCTTCGCGCAGATCGCTGAGCTTGTCGGTGTCGATGTCCGTGAGATTCAGGCACAGCTGCGCCGGGCCGGGGGCGAGGGTGGACATGATTCGGCAGTCTCCCCGGCAGCACGTTCGAGAGCTGCTGATGTCGTACCCGAAGGCGCTGCAGTCAACGATGATCCGATCTGTGATGGTGTTGAAAGAAATGAGAGCGAGGGCGGCGCCTACGATCCGACTCGGTGTGTCCGCTGCGATGCGGTGATGCTCGATGAGGACGCCACTCCTAGACGTGGCCGACGCCGGCTGTATTGCTCGGATACGTGTCGTCGGGACGCATCGGCGGCCCGTATCGCCGCACAGCGATACGGGGCGCCGATTCGCGTGATCGAAGTCCCGAAAGCCGCTGCATCGCAGAAGCAATCTGCGGGAACACCCGAGCCGCACCGGCCCGTCGCACCGGTGGATGCCGCCAACAGCGTCCTGGACGATGGCGAGGCTTTACGCGGGTTGCTTACTCGCTTGGCAGAGCAGGCTCGGCTCAAGAAACTTGATCGTGCCACGCTGACGGCTGCCCGTGACCTGTCCAATGCCGTTCATCCGCGCCGTAGTTGGTGAGAAGTCATCTGATTCGGCGAGGGCCATTTCTATGGGAACGTCGTGCGGCGGGACTGCACCCGGTCATGCTCGCGACGGTACGGCCAGCGGTGTGCGTAACCGTCTGAGCGAGGTCATCGGCTAGGTACTCGATTCTGGCCTCCAACTCGTAAACGGCGTCCTTTCGTGCTTTGGTGATCATCGTTGATGCGTACTCATGATGAGGCAAGTACCCGTTCTGCCGGCCGAAATCGTCGATCATGACGTCGATGGCGTCGTCGAACCGGGTGGCCAATCGTTGGGCTTCGGTGTCGGCGCGTTCCTCGATGAACTCATCGCGCTCGTCCGGGGTCCAGGATGGCGGGAACCGCAGATGCGTCCGGTATAGGTCGCGGATCGCCGCATCAAGCCGGCCGGAGAATACGATCTCGGGCCAATCGCTGACCGCGGCAGTGGCCAAGTTCTCCAGGTCGTCATCAAGGCTCATCGCAGCTGCTCCCTCTCGGCTGCTCCTGATACTGCCTGCAGGCACCGACAGCTCGTCGAATCTGGACCGCGGGGTGCCGTTATGCGGAGAGGTCGTCGCGGCGCTCGTCGGCGCTAGAAGGGGTCGGGTTCTCTCGGGCGGGCGCTGCGGGGGGACTGGGCCGTAGCAGCGAGGGACGCGAGGGCTGCGAGGCTTGATGGGCAGCCACATCTTTGTGTGGTGGATAGATGGTCCACAGCAGGACGTTGCGGTGGTTGCGGGCTCCGTCGTTCTCGATCGCCCATCCCAGGTTTCGCAGCGCCGGCGCGTGTCTACGGAGCAGGCTTGTCACATCGCGGCCGTTCTTGGGCCATTCCTTGGGGCGTCGCCAGTGATCGCCTGTCGGGGTGAAGAGGGCGAGCAGGTCGACACCGGACTGTCGCGCAGCGGTTCTAATATGTGGTGGCGCAGCTGTTCGATGAAGAGATCGCCGGACAAGCTGTCCTCCGCGAGCTGATCTGCGCGGGACATGTAGCGGCGTAAGCCATGAGTCGACAAAAGTTCGTCGACGGCCGCCAGCACGCGACCAAAGTCCGCCATGCGTGGCGCATCATCGACCACGATGGTTTCGAGGCGTTGATGAACGGTGGCGGCCAGGTTGAGGAGCCCACTTAAAATGCCTGGTAGAGCCGTGCGCCACTGTTGTCGCAGAGTGGCCTCAGACTGTCGCATGTGGCGTTCGATGCGTCGCAGATCAACCATTGCCATGCGTTCGGCGAGGTCGGGACGTATTGCGCCGACGTCGATGCCGTTAACGATGATGCAGCGGCGGAACTTGATCACTGCGAGGTCCGCATCGGTGTAGAGCGCGCGTTTGACGTTGCCGTCGCCTGTCGCAGCTCGACACAGCGAGTCCGACAACCACGGTGGGATCGCGGACAAATTGTCCAGGGCCACTACCCAGGAACCGGAGGCAGCGGTCACCCACGAGTCGGCGTCGCGGGGCGCCTGGCGCACTTCAATAGAGGAGGGGTCGATGAGATCGACCAGCATGCGCGTCGTCGTGGTTTTGGCGCTGCCTTGCTCGGCGAACAGCGCCAACACAGGGTGCGGGACATCGCACTGGACGAGCGCAGCGATGAGCACTGCAAGCAACACGGGTTGGTCCTCGACGGCAACGTTAACGAAGTTCCATAGCTTGTTGACGTCACCGTTGGCGGGTGGGAGAGGCATCTCGGCGGTCAGCGCTGTCCGCAAGAACCGAACCGGAGCTGAGTCGGCGACTGTCCATCGACCCTGGCCGATGCGGATGACCTTTCCGTCTTGTCGGCCGGTGTCGATGTAGCTCGTGCCGTGGTGGTCGGCGATGCGCAGGTGCAGTTTCTCCGGGGGCTGGTTGGCGGCCAAGCCTTCGAGGACCAGGGTGGCGTCGGTGAGGGCCTGGCCGCCGGCAACGGTCCCGGTGTCATTGAAGTACCGGGAGGCGAGTTCGGCGCGCAGGCCAGCTTTTCCTGCGCGCAGTAGTATCGCCAGATGGGGCCGGCTGCGTTCGGCGCCGAAGGGCTTGCCGTCTTCGGAAACTCCGAGGAGATAGCGTTCTTGGGCCATAGTGACCAGGCGTGCGGCGACGGATTTCTTGTCATTATCTGCGTTGCTGCTCATAGGCAATCAAGCCTGTGGTGCTTCCGCAGGCTGGCATGACGGGTTAGTCTCATGGGGAACTTCCGTTTTGGGTAATCGGGTGGTTCGAACGAAAGGCCTCGGCTAGACCCCGAGGTCTTTCTCATACGTCGGCGTCACGCGGCGTCGCCGCCTCCGCGCCGGGTTGTGCTCTCCCGCTGGGAGATCCATCGCAGAACCTCATCGCGTCGATAAACGACCCGGCGGCCCAAGGTGAAGCTCGCTGGACCGATGTCCGAATGACGCCAGTACCTCAGCGTCCCAACCGGGACACCGGTCAGGTCCGAGACTTCCTTGGCTCCTAGCAATTCCATCAGATTCCTCCTGAATTACGGTTGGTTTGGCTGAGCCAACAGTGACTGCGGCTATGGCGCCGTGTCCACCACCACAGAGCAATGATCAGAACCTGTGGATGAGCCTCGGGATGGGGGCGTGAAAGTGGGCG
>JBIQHU010000046.1:0-40514 GCA_044508395.1 Mycobacterium sp.
CAGGCGGCTGACCGGGTGATTCCGATGGTCGTCTGCGAACCATGACGTTCACCGCCGCCGCCACCGCCAGTAGACCGGCGCCGATGGCGGCAGTGACCGGGGTCAGGCGCCGTAGACGGGCACCGGCGGACGCGCCTTGGCCAGCAGATCTCTCACGACGGGTCCGAGTTCGGCTGGATCCCAGCGGGCGCCCTTGTCGACCTGGGGTCCGTGCGCCCAACCCTCGGCCACCCGGATGATGCCACCCTCGACCTCGAACATCGTTCCGGTGACATCCTTGGATTCGACGCTGCCGAGCCAAACCACCAGCGGCGAAATGTTTTCCGGAGCCATCGCGTCGAAGTCCTTGTCCTGGGTGGCCATCATCTCGGCGAACACCGTCTCGGTCATCCGTGTTCTGGCTGACGGCGCGATGGCGTTGACGGTGACCCCGTAGCGGCCCATCTCGGCCGCGGCGACCAGGGTCAAGGCCGCGATTCCCGCTTTGGCCGCACTGTAATTGGCCTGTCCCACACTGCCTTGCAGGCCTGCGCCCGAGCTGGTGTTGATGATGCGCGCGTCGACAGCGTTACCGGCCTTGGATTGTGCGCGCCAGTACGAGGCCGCGTGGCGCATGGTCGCGAAGTGCCCCTTGAGGTGGACGGCGACGACGGCGTCGAACTCCTCCTCGCTGGTGTTCGCGAACATCCGGTCGCGGACAATGCCTGCGTTGTTGACCAGCACATCGAGTCCGCCGAACTCGTCGATCGCGGTCTGAATCAACCCCTCGGCCTGCGTCCAGTCGGCGACGTTGGCCCCACTGGTGACGGCTTCGCCTCCGGCAGCGGTGATCTCGTCGACCACTGCCTGGGCCGCGCTGCCGCCTCCTGCAGGTGAGCCGTCCAACCCGACGCCGATGTCGTTGACCACCACCCGCGCGCCCTCGGCAGCGAACGCCAGCGCATGTGCGCGTCCAATGCCCCCGCCTGCACCCGTCACGATGACCACACGGCCGTCGAGCAGTCCCATATCTCTTATCTCCTACGTTGTTCGGTGTATGCGCTACTTGATGTCAGCGGTCGTGGTCGCCAGGTAGTGCGGCGGTTCACCACCGCCGTGCACCTCGAGCGAGGCGCCACTGATGTAGGACGCGGCGTCGGACGCCAGGAATGCCGCCGCCCAGCCGACATCGTCCGGTTTGGCCAGCCGCCCCAACGGAACGTTTTTCGAGATGGCTGCGATGGAATCGGCATCGCCGTAGAACAATTCGGACTGTTCGGTCTCCACCATCCCGACGACCACCGAGTTCACCCGCACCTTCGGTGCCCACTCGACCGCCAGCGTGCTCGTGATGCTCTCCATGCCCGCCTTGGCCGCGCCGTACGGCGCGGTGCCCGGCGTGGGCCGACGGCCGCTCACACTGGCGATGTTGATGATCGAGCCGCCTTGGGGCTGCGCCTGCATCACCGCATTCGCGTGGATCGAGACCGACAGCGGTCCAAGCAGGTTGAGCTCGACGATCTTGGTGTTGAACTTCGCCGACGACTCGGCGGCCAGGACGTAGGGCGATCCGCCCGCGTTGTTGACGACGACGTCCAGGCGTCCGTGCTTGTCGGCAATCGTCTCGATCAGCGCGGCCACCGCCTCGTCGTCGCGTACGTCGCAGCTGTGGAATTCGTAGGGCAAGCCCTCGACCGGCCGGCGCGCACACGTCACCACGGTTGCGCCCTGCGCTGCGAATACCGAGCTGATGCCGGCCCCGACGCCCCGTACTCCACCGGTCACCAGGACGACCCTGCCGTGCAGTCCGAGGACTATCTCTGGGCGGTCAGTCACTGTGCTAGCGTACCAAGCAAGTGCTTGCTTAGGTAGCGACCCCCAGAGTAACCGAGGTATCCGCGCATGACGATCACCACTAAGACGGTCGAACCGGGCATCGTCTCGGTCACCGTGGACTATCCGAAGGTCAACGCGATTCCGTCGCGCGGCTGGTTCGAGCTCGGCGATGCCATCACCGCCGCCGGCCGGGACATGGACACCCACGTGGTGATCCTGCGAGCGGAGGGCCGCGGGTTCAACGCAGGCGTCGACATCAAGGAGATGCAGAACACCGAGGGCTTCACCGCGCTGATCGATGCGAACCGCGGGTGCTTCCATGCCTTCCGCGCCGTATACGAGTGTGAGGTGCCCGTCATCGCCGCGGTCAACGGGTTCTGCGTCGGCGGAGGGATCGGCCTGGTCGGTAACTCCGACGTCATCGTCGCCTCAGACGATGCAACGTTCGGATTGCCCGAGGTCGAGCGCGGCGCACTGGGTGCCGCAACGCACCTGTCGAGGTTGGTGCCCCAGCACATGATGCGGCGACTGTTCTTCACCGCCGCCACCGTCGACGCGGCCACCCTGCATCACTTCGGCTCGGTGCACGAGGTCGTGCCGCGGGCTGAACTCGACGAGGCCGCACTCCGGGTGGCACGCGATATCGCCGCAAAGGACACCCGGGTCATCCGGGCGGCGAAGGAGGCGCTGAACTTCATCGACGTGCAACGGGTGAACTCGAGCTACCGCATGGAGCAGGGCTTCACGTTCGAGCTCAATCTCGCAGGCGTTGCCGACGAGCATCGCGATGCGTTCACAGGGACGAACAAGGGCGGCAAATGACCGATAAGAGAACAACTTTGGACGACGCCGTCGCCGGCATCGAGAGCGGCATGACCATCGGCATCGGCGGCTGGGGATCACGGCGCAAACCGATGGCGTTCGTGCGGGCCCTGCTGCGCACCGATGTCGGGGATCTGACCGTCGTCACTTACGGCGGTCCCGACGTCGGGCTGCTGTGCTCGGCAGGCAAGGTCAAGCGCGTCTACTACGGCTTCGTGTCGCTGGATTCGCCACCGTTCTACGACCCGTGGTTCGCCAAGGCCCGCACCAGCGGCTCCATCGAGGCCCGCGAGATGGACGAGGGCATGCTGCGCTGTGGGCTGCAGGCCGCGGCACAACGCCTGCCGTTCCTACCGATCCGCGCGGGGCTGGGCAGCGACGTGCGCGCGTTCTGGGGCGACGAGCTCAAGACCGTGACGTCGCCCTACCCGACCGGTGACGGCTACGAGGAACTGATCGCCATGCCTGCGCTGACGCTCGATGCGGCGTTCGTCCACATGAATCTCGGCGATGCTGCGGGCAATGCGGCCTACACCGGTATCGATCCGTACTTCGACGACCTGTTCCTGATGGCGGCACAGCGACGCTACCTGTCCGTCGAGCGGGTGGTGCCCACAGACGAATTGGTGAAGGCGGTGCCGCCGCAGGCGCTGCTGGTGAATCGGATGATGGTCGACACCGTGGTGGAGGCGCCCAACGGCGCCCACTTCACCACGGCCGAACCGGATTACCGCCGCGACGAGAAGTTCCAGCGGCACTACGCCGAGGCCGCGGCGT
Organism: Mycobacterium sp.; assembly: GCA_044508395.1. Taxonomy (GTDB): domain Bacteria; phylum Actinomycetota; class Actinomycetes; order Mycobacteriales; family Mycobacteriaceae; genus Mycobacterium. Next base: position 3,415 of record JBIQHU010000046.1, read on the forward strand.
CCGAGGAGAGCTGGGCCGAGTTCGTGAAGACATACCTGTCCGGCAGCGAAGCGGATTATCAAGCGGCCGTGCGGAAATTCGCAGAGGAGGCCCAGGCGGCTAAGGAGGCGGCGAAGTGATGTCAGTGACCCGTGCCGAGGTGTGCGCGGTCGCCTGCGCCGACCTGTTCCGCGATGCCGGCGAGATCATGGTCAGCCCGATGGCGAACATGGTGTCGATCGGCGCCAGGCTGGCCCGCCTGACCTTCTCCCCCGACATCCTGTTGACCGACGGTGAAGCCCGGCTGCTGGCCGACACACCCGCCCTAGGTGCGGCCGGCGCGATCGAGGGGTGGATGCCGTTCGGCCGCGTCTTCGAGACGCTGGCCTGGGGCCGCCGCCACGTGGTCATGGGCGCGAATCAGATTGACCGGTACGGCAATCAGAACCTGTCTGCGTTCGGACCTTTGCAGCACCCCACCCGCCAGATGTTCGGCGTGCGCGGGGCACCCGGCAACACCATCAACCACGCGACGAGCTACTGGATCGGCAATCACTCCAAGCGCGTGTTCGGAGATTCGGTGGACGTAGTCTCCGGAATCGGATGGGACAAGGTCGATCCGAACAACCCGGCGTTCCGTTTCGTCAATGTGTTCCGGGTGGTGTCCAACCTCGGCGTGTTCGACTTCAACGGACCCGACCATCAGATGCGCGCGGTGTCGCTGCATCCCGGCGTCGAGGCCGACCAGGTCGCGGAGAACACCTCGTTCGAGGTGCACGGCCTGGACTCCGCCGAGACGACGCGGCTGCCCACCGAGGAAGAGCAGAAGCTGATTCGCGAGGTGATCGACCCTAAAGGTCTGCGGGATAAGGAAATCCGGTAATGAGCCTCCGAACGCCGCTGACCGAGCTGGTCGGCATCGAACATCCGGTGGTACAGACCGGGATGGGTTGGGTGGCAGGTGCGCGCCTGGTGGCGGCGACGTCGAACGCCGGCGGTCTCGGGATCCTCGCGTCGGCCACGATGACGCTCGAGGAACTGCAGACGGCCGTCACGAAGGTGAAGGCCGCAACCGAGAAACCGTTCGGCATCAACATCCGCGCCGACGCCGGCGATGCCAACGAGCGCATCGACCTGCTGATCCGCCAGGGGGTCAAGGTGGCGTCGTTCGCGCTGGCCCCCAAACCCGACCTGATCCCGAAGCTCAAAGACGCCGGTGTCGTGGTGTTTCCGTCGGGCGGGCTGGGCAAGCACGCCAAGGAGGTCGCCGGGTGGGGCGCCGACGCGGTGATCGTCCAGGGCGGCGAGGGCGGCGGCCACACCGGTCCGATCGCGACGACGCTGCTGCTGCCGTCGGTGTTGGATGCAGTCGACATCCCCGTCGTGGCGGCGGGCGGGTTCTTCGACGGCCGCGGACTCGCGGCGGCTCTGTCGTACGGTGCGGCGGGCGTCGCGATGGGCACCCGGTTCCTGCTGACGTCGGATTCCACAGTGCCCGATGCGGTGAAGCGCCGATATCTCGACGCCGGGCTGGACGGCACCGTGGTGTCCACGCGCGTCGATGGCATGCCGCACCGGGTGCTGCGTACGGGGCTGGTCGAGAAGCTCGAGAGTGGTTCGCGGCTACGCGGATTCGCCGCCGCGGTTCGCAACGCCCAGAAGTTCAAGAAGATGTCCGGTATGACGTGGCGTTCGATGATCCGCGACGGCATGGAGATGCGGCACGGCAAGGAACTGACCTGGTCGCAGGTCGTCATGGCGGCCAACACCCCAATGCTGCTGAAGGCGGGGCTGGTCGAGGGCAACACGGACGCGGGTGTCCTGGCCTCGGGCCAGGTCGCAGGCATCCTCGAGGACCTGCCGTCGTGCGCCGAGTTGATCGACACCATCGTCAACGATGCGGTCAAGCACCTGCAGGCCGCGGCTGCCCTGATCGAGTAGGCCGCTCGACAGTCGCACGTGACCGCGGCGTAGCGGCGCCTCTCGCGTAGTGAACTGTAAGGCTTTCGATTCGGCCCAATCCGGCCGCCGTTTTTCATAAGCTCGGGCCCATGAAGACGAAAGCTGCCGTGCTGTGGGGACTGGACCAACCGTGGAGCGTCGAGGAGATCGACCTCGATGGACCGAAGGAAGGCGAGGTCCTCATCTCCTTCGAAGCGACGGGTTTATGCCACTCCGACCACCACGTGCAGACGGGTGACCTGGCCGGCGTCACGCTGCCGATGATCGGCGGGCACGAAGGCGCGGGGATCGTCCAGGAGGTCGGCCCGGGCGTGAAGAACCTCGCGCCCGGTGACCATGTCGTGGCCTCATTCCTGCCTGCCTGCGGACGCTGTCGCTGGTGCGCCAGCGGGCACCAGAACCTCTGCGATATGGGCGCCACCATTCTGATGGGCATCCAGGCCGACGGCACCTATCGACGCAAGGCGAGGGGCCAGGACGTCGGCGTCATGGTGGGCGTCGGCAGCTTCTCCGAGTTGAGCACCGTGTCGGAGGCGTCGTTGGTCAAGGTCGACGACGACCTGCCACTCTCGCGCGCATGCCTGCTCGGCTGCGGTGTGATGACCGGGTGGGGATCAGCGGTCAACACCGCCGACGTGACGCCGGGTGACACCGTCGTGGTGATCGGTTGCGGGGGCATCGGCAGCGGCGCCATCCAGGGCGCACGGTTGGCGGGCGCGGAGCACATCGTCGTCGTCGACATCGTCGAATCGAAACGGGACAAGGCGTTTCAGTTCGGCGCCACCCACTTCGTGACGTCCATGCCCGAAGCGATGGAACTGGTCGCCGACATCACCCGGGGCGTGATGGCCGATTCCGCGCTGCTGACCGTCGGCCTGCTCAAGGGACCGATGATCAATGAAGCGATGGACATCGTCCGCAAGGGTGGTGCGGTGGTCATGACCGCCATCGCATCGATGGCCGACGTGACGCCGACGCTGCCGATGGCGATGGTGACGCTGTTCCAGAAGCGGCTGCTCGGCAGCCTCTACGGCGAGGCCAACCCGCGGGCGGACATCCCGCGGCTACTCAACCTCTACCGCGACGGCAAGCTACTTCTCGACGAGACCGTCACCGCCGAGTACAAACTGAACGACATCAACGAGGCCTACGACGATATGCTCGCCGGACGCAACATCCGCGGCGTGATCCTCCACGACCACTAGCTCATCTAGCGCGAGCAGACTCCTACACCCCCTAAATTCGCGATATTTGGGGGGTTTCGCGTCTGTTCGCGGACGTACTAGAGGCGCTCGATGATGGTGACGTTCGCGGTGCCGCCGCCCTCGCACATCGTCTGCAGACCGTAGCGGCCACCGGTGCGCTCCAACGTGTTCAGCATCGTCGCGAACAGCTTGGCTCCCGTCGCACCGAGCGGGTGACCGAGCGCGATCGCACCGCCGCTCGGGTTGACCTTGGCCGGGTCGGCCTTGGTCTCCTTGAGCCACGCCATGACCACCGGCGCGAAGGCCTCGTTGATCTCGACGGTGTCGATGTCGTCGATCGACAGGCCGGCCTTGTCCAGAGCGTACTGGGTGGCGGGGATCGGACCCGTCAACATGAACACCGGGTCGGCGCCGCGCGCGCTGATGTGGTGGATGCGCGCCCGCGGTTTGAGTCCGTGATCCTTGACGGCCTGCTCCGAGGCCAGCAGCACGGCGCTCGCGCCGTCCGCGATCTGGCTGGCCATCGCCGCGGTCAGCCGACCGCCCTCGACGAGCGGCTTCAGAGCCGCCATCTTCTCCAGCGAGGTGTCGCGCGGCCCTTCGTCGATGGCGAAGCCCTCGACCGGGATGATCTCGTTCTCGAAATGCCCGGCGCGGATCGCCTCCTGGGCGCGCTGGTGGCTGGTCAGCGAGTACTGCTCCATCTCCTCGCGTGACAGGTTCCACTTCTCGGCGATCAGCTCCGAACCGCGGAACTGCGAGATCTCCTGGTCGCCGTAGCGGTGCAGCCAGCTCTTGGACTCGTTGGTCGGCGAGGTGAAGCCGAACTGCTCGGCCACCGTCATCGCCGACGAAATGGGGATCTGGCTCATGTTCTGCATACCGCCAGCCACGATCAGATCGGCCGTGCCGGACATGATCGCCTGTGCACCAAAGGAAATCGCCTGCTGGCTCGAACCGCACTGGCGGTCAACGGTGACGCCCGGCACCTCTTCCGGATATCCGGCAGCCAACCAGGACAGCCTGGCGATGTTGCCTGCCTGCGGTCCGATGGCGTCGACGCACCCGGCGATCACATCGTCGACCGCACCGGGATCGACGTCGGTTCGGTCGAACAATCCGCGCCACGCGGCGGCTCCCAGGTCGACGGGATGAACACCCGCAAGCGACCCGTTTCGCTTGCCGACGGCGGTGCGGACAGCTTCGATCACATATGCCTCAGGCATTTTCTCAGACTCCTTCTTTGGTGATACCGCCGAGAACGATGGCTAGGTACTGTCGTCCGACCTCTTCGGCCGTGAGCGGTCCGCCCGGCTGATACCAGCGGACCGAAACCCAGGTGGTGTCGCGGATGAACCGGTACACCAGATCGACGTCGATGTCGGGCCTGAAGTACCCCTCCTCGACGCCCTGGTTGAGCAGGTCCAACCACATCTTGCGCTGCTCTTGGTTGCGCTCCTCCACATAGGCGAAGCGCTCCTGGCTCGCGAGTCGCTTGGCCTCGTCCTGATAGATCACGACCTGCGCGTGCCGGTGTTCGATCGCTTCGAACGACGCCATGAACAGACCCTTGAGCCGTTCCATCGGGTTCGGTTCGGTCGCGACGATCTGCTCGTAGCGTTCGAAGAGCCAGTCGAGGAACCCGCGCAGCACCTCGTCGACCATCTCCTCCTTCGATGAGAAGTGGTGGTAGAGACTGCCGGACAGGATTCCCGCCGAGTCGGCGATATCGCGTACGGTCGTCGCCCGCAGCCCGCGCTCGGCGAACATCGTCGCGGCGAGCTCGAGAAGCTCGTCGCGCCGGGTTGCCGGCTGACCGGCCGCGGGCGAGGTCATGCGCGTTGGCTCGACACGGAAATCACTTCTCCGGTCAGGTAACTGGAGTAGTCGCTGGCCAGGAACGCGATGGTGGCGGCGACCTCCCACGGCTCGGCGGCGCGGCCGAAGGCCTCACCCTCGGAGAGCCGGTCGAGCAGTTCAGAGCTGCTGGTCTTCTCCAAGAACTTGTGCCTGGCGATACTCGGTGAAACCGCATTGATCCGCACGCAGTATTCGACGGCTTCGATTGCGCTGCAACGTGTCAGCGCCATCACCCCCGCCTTGGCGGCGGCATAGTGCGACTGCGAATGCTGTGCCCGCCAGCCCAGAACGCTGGCATTGTTGACGATCGCGCCGCCGTGGTCGGCCTCGCGGAAGTAGCGCAACGCCGCACGCGTCGCGCGCATCACCGACGTGAGCGTCACGTTGAGAACGCGGTCCCACTCCTCGTCGGTCATGTCGACGACCGGTGTCTGACCGCCCAGGCCGGCGTTGTTGACCAGCACGTCTAGGCGTCCCATCCGCGCGGTCGTCGACGCGATCAGCGCATCGACCTGTGCGGTGGACGTCACGTCGCACACGACGCTCTCGACCCTGCCGAGGCCGAGTTCGGTCAACTGGTCGCGGGTTTCCCCGAGACGGCGCTCATGGTGGTCGGACACCACGACGTCGGCACCCTCGGCCAGCGCGCGTCGCGCCACCGCGGAGCCGATGCCGGTGCCGGCCGCGGCCGTCACCACGACCACCTTGCCGGTCAGAAGTCCGTGCCCGTCAATCTCTTTGGGCGCTTCGGCCAGGTTCATCCCTTTACCTCACGCGGTAGACCGAGCACCCGCTCGGCGATGATGTTGCGCTGAATCTCGTTGGAGCCGCCGTAGATGGTGTCCGCCCTCGAGAACAGATACAGCCGCTGCCATTCGTCGAACTCGCCGTCGGTCAGCGTCAGGCCGTCGCGGCCCAGCACCTCCATGGCGATCTCGCCCAGTTCGCGATGCCAGTTGGCCCACAACAGTTTCGACACGTTGTCTTGTCCGGGCTGCTCAACGTCCATGGTCGCCAACGCGTACGACCGCATGGTCCGCAAACCGACCCACGACCGGGTCAGCCGCTCCCGGATCAGCGGATCGTCGGCCGCGCCGTTGCGCTTGGCCAGCTCGGCGACACCGGAAAGCTCACGGGCGTACTCGATCTGCTGACCCAGTGTCGAAACGCCACGTTCGAACGTCAGCGTCCCCATCGCGACGCGCCAGCCGTCACCCGGCTGTCCGACCACCAGATCGGCGTCGGTTCGCGCGTCGTCGAAAAACACCTCGTTGAATTCCGAGTCGCCCGTCAACTGGACGATGGGCCGCACCTCCACACCCGGCTGATCGAGCGGCACCAGCAGATACGACAGCCCGGCGTGCCGCTTGGAACCCTTCTCGGTGCGGGCCACGACGAAACACCACTGCGCCCAGTGGGCCAGCGACGTCCACACCTTCTGCCCGTTGATGACCCACTGATCACCGTCGAGTTCGGCGACCGTCGACACATTGGCGAGATCACTACCGGCACCCGGCTCGGAGTAGCCCTGACACCACAGCTCGGTGAGATCGAGGATCTTGGGCAGGAACCGCTTCTTCTGCTCGTCGGTGCCGAAGGCGATCAGCGTCGGACCGAGCAGTTCCTCGCCGAAGTGGTTGACCTTCGCCGGGGCGTTGGCGAGTGCGTACTCCTCGTAGAACGCGACGCGATGCGCGACGGACAGGCCGCGGCCGCCGTGTTCCTCGGGCCACCCGAGGCAGGTGTAGCCGGCGGCCGCAAGATGCCGGTTCCACGCCAGCCGTTCTTCGAAGGCCACATTGTCGTTGCCCGGCCCGCCGAGGCCCTTGATCGCGGCGAATTCGCCGACGAGGTTGGCGGCGAGCCAGTCACGGACCTCAGCCCGGAACTCCTCGACCTCTATCACCCCTGTAGGCTAACCTACCAAGCACTTGCTTTGTTAGAGGAGCATCGATGACGGAAGGCTCGCGGACGATTCCGCAGGTCTTGGACCGGATTGCCGACCAATACTCCGATCACGACGCCCTGGTTACCGAGGATCGTCGGCTGACGTATGCCCAGTTGCGCGCCGAAGTGCGGCAGGCCGCCGCGGCCATGATCGACCTGGGCGTGCAGGCCGGGGATCGGGTCGCGATCTGGTCGCCGAACACCTGGCACTGGGTGGTTGCCTGCCTGGCCACGCACTACGCCGGTGGTGTGGTGGTGCCGTTGAACACCCGCTACACCGCGGGCGAGGCGACCGACATCCTGTCCCGCACCGGCGCTCCCCTGCTGTTCGCGTCCGGCCAGTTCCTCGGTGTCGACAAGGCAGCATCGATCGACCGTGGCGCGCTGCCCGACCTGCGGCACATCATCCGGATTCCCATCGAGAAGGGCGACGGCAGCTGGGACGAGTTCGTCGCCCGCGGGACCGACCTCGCCGCCGTCGACGCCCGCGCGGCGGCCGTCACGCCCGACGACGTCTCCGACATCCTCTTCACCTCCGGCACCACCGGCCGCAGCAAGGGCGCACTCTGTGCACACCGCCAATCGCTCGACGCCCCCGCGGCGTGGGCCGCCTGCGGGGAACTCACCAGCGCCGACCGCTACCTCTGCATCAATCCGTTCTTTCACAACTTCGGCTACAAGGCCGGCATCCTGGCCTGTCTGCAAACTGGCGCCACGCTGATCCCGCAGCTGACGTTCGACCCCGAGCAGGCGATGGCCGCGGTGGCCGAGCACCGGATCACCGTGCTGCCCGGGCCGCCCACGATCTACCAGACGCTGCTGGATCATCCGAAGCGTGGCGATTACGACCTCACCTCGCTGCGGTTCGCTGTCACCGGCGCCGCGACGATCCCGGTGGTGCTGATCGAACGCATGCAGACCGAACTGGACATCGACATTGTGCTGACCGCCTACGGCCTGACCGAGGCGAGCGGATTCGGCACGATGTGCCGCGCCGACGACGATGCGGTAACCGTCGCGACGACGTGTGGTCGCCCGATCGCCGACTTCGAACTGCGCATCGGTGACCAGGGTGAGGTGCTGCTGCGCGGGCCGAACGTCATGCTGGGCTATCTCGATGACCCCGAGGCCACCGCTGCGGCCATCGACTCCGAGGGCTGGCTGCGCACCGGCGACGTCGGCCACTTGGACGAGCGCGGCAACCTGATGATCACCGACCGGCTGAAGGACATGTACATCTGCGGCGGCTTCAACGTCTATCCCGCAGAGATCGAACAGGTGCTGGCCCGGCTCGACGGCGTCGCCGAATCGGCCGTCATCGGAGTGCCCGACGAACGGCTCGGCGAAGTCGGCAAGGCGTTCCTCGTCCTCAAGCCCGGCGCACAGCTGGACGAAGAGAAGGTGATCGCCTACACGCGCGAGCATCTGGCGAACTTCAAGGCACCACGATCGGTGGAGTTCCTCGACGTGCTACCACGAAATCCGGGCGGCAAGGTGGTCAAGCCGCTGCTGCGGGAAAGGGCTCAGTAGTTTTCATGGATCTGAACTTCGATGACGCGACACTGGCGTTCCAGAGCGAGGTACGCGAATTCCTGGCGGCGAACAAGGATTCGTTCCCGACGAAGTCCTACGACGCCGCCGAGGGTTTCGAACAGCACCGGCGGTGGGACAAGGTGCTTTTCGATGCCGGTCTGTCGGTGATCACGTGGCCTGAGAAGTACGGCGGCCGTGACGCGTCGCTGCTGCAGTGGGTCGTATTCGAGGAGGAGTACTTCCGCGCCGGTGCCCCGGGACGGGCGAGCGCCAACGGCACGTCGATGCTCGCACCGACGCTGTTCGCACACGGCACCGAGGAGCAGCTCGACCGGGTGCTACCGAAAATGGCCAGCGGCGAGGAGATCTGGGCGCAGGCGTGGTCTGAGCCGGAGTCCGGCAGCGACCTCGCATCGCTGCGGTCCACCGCGACCGAGACCGAAGGTGGCTGGCTGCTCAACGGCCAGAAGATCTGGAGTTCGCGGGCACCGTTCGGCGAGCGCGCATTCGGGTTGTTCCGTTCGGATCCCGAGGCGGAACGCCACCGCGGACTGACGTACTTCATGTTCGATCTCAAGGCGGACGGCGTCACGGTACGCCCGATCGCGCAGTTAGGCGGCGACACCGGATTCGGCGAGATCTTCCTCGACGATGTGTTCGTCCCCGACAACGACGTGATCGGCGAGGTACACGAGGGCTGGCGCGCCGCGATGAGCACGTCGAGCAATGAGCGCGGCATGTCGCTGCGCAGCCCGGCGCGATTCCTCGCACCCGCTGAACGTCTTGTTGCGCAATGGAAAGCCAATCCCGATCCCGCCTACGCCGACCGTGTCGCCGATGCGTGGATCAAGGCGCAGGCCTATCGGCTACACACGTTCGGCACCGTAACGAGGGTGAGCGCGGGCGACGAACTTGGCGCCGAATCGTCGGTGACCAAGGTGTTCTGGTCGGAACTCGACGTGGCGATCCACCAGACCGCACTCGACATGCGCGGTGCGGATGCCGAGCTGGCCGACTCGTGGACCGACGGCTTGCTCTTCGCATTGGGTGGCCCGATCTACGCCGGCACCAACGAGATTCAGCGCAACATCATCGCCGAGCGCCTACTGGGCCTGCCGCGGAAGTAGACACATGTTTTTTGAACTTGACGAACAGCAGCGCGACTTCGCGGCCAGCATCGACGCTGCTCTCGGAGCGGCCGACCTACCCGCGGCGATTCGGGCGTGGGCTGCAGGTGACGCCGCACCCGGCCGAAAGGTGTGGGCGCAGCTGGCCGACCTCGGCGTCACTGCACTCGCCGTTCCCGAGAAGTTCGACGGGATCGAGGCGCATCCCGTCGACCTGGTGGTGGCAGCCGAGCGGCTGGGCCGGTGGTGTGTTCCCGGCCCCGTTACCGAATCCATCGCGGTGGCACCGGTTCTGCTCGCCGACGACGAGCGCAGCGCGGCACTGGCGTCGGGCGAGTTGATTGCGACCGTCGCAATGCCTCCGCAGGTGCCGCGCGCGGTGGACGCCGATACCGCCGGTCTGATCCTGGTGGCCGCCAATGGCGACGTCCGTGACGGCACTGCGACGGCGCCAGCGGAGTCTGTCGATCCCAGCCGGAAATTGTTCGATGTCAACGCCTCCGGCACAGGCCGCGCCGCCGACGTGGCACGCGCATACGAGTTCGGTGTCCTGGCGACGTCGGCCCAACTGGTCGGCTTGGGCCAGACGCTGCTCGACATGTCCGTCGAGTACGCCAAGCAGCGCAGCCAGTTCGGCAAGGTGATCGGCACGTATCAGGCGATCAAACACAAGCTCGCCGACGTGCATATTGCGCTCGACCTCGCCCGGCCGCTGGTGTACGGGGCGGCGCTGGCGGTGGCCGACCGGTCGGCCGACACCGCACGGGACGTCAGCGCCGCGAAGGTGGCCGCGTCCGACGCCGCGCTGCTGGCGGCACGGTCGGCGCTGCAGACACACGGTGCCATCGGTTTCACGCAAGAGCACGACATGTCGCTGTGGTTGTTACGGGTGCAGGCGTTGCGCTCCGCGTGGGGCGATCCCGCGCTCCATCGGCGACGGCTTCTGGAGGCATTGTGAGCGAAGAACGGGAACTGCTGCGGAGCACGGTCGCCGCGCTGGTCGAGAAGCATGCGCCCCCCGCCGCGGTGCGCTCGGCGATGGAGTCCGAACGCGGCTACGACGAGTCGCTCTGGAACTTGTTGTGCGAGCAGGTGGGTGCTGCCGCACTAGTGGTGCCCGAGGCGTCGGGCGGAGCGGGCGGCGAGCTCGCCGACGCGGCCGTCGTACTCGAGGAACTGGGTAAGGCGTTGGTGCCGACACCATTACTCGGTACGACGCTTGCCGAGCTGACGCTGCTAGCAGCCGACGAGCCGGACGCCGATGCACTCGAGGAGTTGGCGGCGGGCACCAAAATCGGCACCGTCGTCTTCGATGCGGACGTCGTGATCAACGGCGACGTCGCCGACGTCGTCGTCGCCGCCGACGGTCAGCGGCTCAAGCGGTTGACACAGTTCACCGCGCACCGCGTCGACACCATGGATCTGACCCGTCGGCTGGCCCGCATCGAGTCGCAGGAAGACACCGACATCGGTTCCGACCCGGGTATCGCCGACACGGCCGCGATCCTGTTGGCCGCCGAGCAGATCGGCGCGGCCACGCGGTGCCTCGATCTCACCGTCGCGTACACGAAGGACAGGGTGCAGTTCGGCAGGCCGGTCGGCAGCTTCCAGGCGCTCAAACACCGAATGGCCGATCTGTACGTCGCGGTGCAGTCGGCGCGTGCGGTGGTCAACGATGCCATCGCCAAGCCCTCGCCGACGTCGGCTGCGCTGGCACGCTTCGCCGCGAGCGAGGCGTTCTCGAAGGTCGCCGCCGAGGCGGTGCAGATGCACGGTGGCATCGCCATCACCTGGGAGCACGACATTCAGCTGTATTTCAAGCGTGCGCACGGCAGCGCGCAGCTGCTCGGGCCGCCGCGCGAGCATCTGCGGCGACTTGAATCGGAAGTGCTTTAGCGGCGCAGGAAGCCGGCTCGCCGGTGGCGGGCCCGCCGATCCGCACCGGGCTGCGGATGCCGGCGACGCTGAGCACACGTGATTCCCACGGACCGTCCATCCGAGGGTTCTGGCAGTCAAGTGGCCGCAGCCGTCCCGGTTCCGACGTAGGCTCGCCGCAATGCTGAGCTTCGTCTTGGATGAAAACCTGGGGCTTCCGGCCTGCGACGAGCCGTGGAAGACCATTCTGAGCGCCGCCGGTATCACCGCACACCAAACCACCGACCTGGCCGGCATCGACCAAGCCCTGGCCGCACACCAGCCGGACATCGCGTATGTGCCGACGGCGGATTTTCATCGGCTGCTCCGCAGCGGCGATCAGTACTACCACGGCCTGGCGATCGCGACGTCGAAATTCACCGGCGATCCCTGTCAGCGGAGTCTGCTCGTGGTCAGAAGCGACGACCCCGCAACGAACCTGGACGATCTAGCCGGTGCGGACTACGGCTACATCAACACGTCGTGTACGTCGAGCTACTTCGCTCCCGCGATCCTGTTGACCCGGTTGGGCAAGACGTGGGATACGTTCCTCCATTGCGTCCCAGTCGCGGCGTGGCAAGGGCAGATCGACGCCGTCGTCCATGGGCAGGTCCGGGCGACGATGGTGCTCGAGGATGTGTGGCGAACAACCCCGGAAAACGCCGAGACCACAAAGATCATCGGCCAGTACGACAACTGCAAACCGCCCGTGGTGATTGCGCGGAAGAATCTCGACGCAGGGACCCGCGCAACGTTTCTCGACGCGTTGGTCTCGTGGGAACCTGACTGGAACGGCATCTACGGCGCCCTCAAGCCGTATTACTACGCCGACGTGCACCCGTTCTTCCACGATCTCGATCAGCTACCGGTCGGTGTGTGATGAACGACGTCGCGTTGCGTGCAGGAATCCCGCCGTTTTATGTGATGGATGTGTGGCTGGCGGCGGCGGAGCGTCAGCGCAGTCACGGCGATCTGGTCAATCTGTCGGCGGGCCAGCCGAGTGCGGGGGCGCCGCAGGTGGTGCGCGCAGCGGCGAAGACCGCACTGAACGAGACGGTGCTCGGCTACACGGTGTCACTGGGCATTCCGGAGTTGCGGTCCGCGATTGCGGACTCATATCGGAACCGGCACGCGCTCACGGTGGACCCGGGCGACGTCGTAATCACGACTGGCTCGAGCGGCGGGTTCCTGTTGACGTTTCTTGCCTGCTTCGATGTCGGCGATCGGGTGGCCATCGCGCGCCCGGGTTACCCCTGTTACCGCAATATTCTTTCGGCGCTGGGGTGCGAGGTCATGGAGATCCCCTGCGGGCCGCAGACCCGGTTCCAGCCGACGGTCGAGATGCTCGCCGAACTCGATCCGCCGGTGCAGGGCGTGATCGTCGCAAGCCCGGCCAACCCGACCGGAACGGTGATCCCGCCGGACGAACTCGCTGCAATCGCCTCGTGGTGCGAATCGTCGGGTGTTCGCCTGATCAGCGATGAGGTGTACCACGGGCTGGTGTACGAGGGTGCTCCCCCGACCAGTTGTGCGTGGCAGACGTCACGGGAATCGGTTGTGGTGAACAGCTTCTCGAAGTATTTCGCGATGACTGGCTGGCGGCTGGGGTGGCTGCTGGTACCGCAGGAATTACAGAGCGCCGTCGCCCGTCTGACAAGTAACTTCACCATCTGCCCGCCAACGCTGTCGCAGATGGCCGCGGTCGCAGCCTTCACGCCCGAATCCGTCGCGGAGGCCGATGGCCTGTTGCACCAGTACGCGGGTAACCGGCAACTGCTGCTGGATGGTCTCCCGCGAATCGGAATCGACAAGCTGGCGCCGACGGACGGCGCGTTCTACGTCTACGCCGATGTATCGCACCTGACGACCGATTCATTGTCGTTCTGCTCAAAGCTACTGTCCGACACCGGTGTTGCGATCGCACCGGGTATCGACTTCGATACAGTGCGCGGTGGATCGTTCGTCCGACTTTCCTTCGCAGGACCATCGCACGATATCGAGGAGGCGGTGCGTCGCCTCGGCGACTGGATCACCTAGAAGGGTGGTGGGTCGGTGTCGTTTGGCGGGTCGGGGTCGTCGAGTGGGTCGGGGTTGTCTGGTGGGTGGGGTTTGGTTGGTGGGTGGCTGGGGTGGCACCGATCCCGGCCTCATCGGGGAAAACCAATCGGCATCGGCTTTCCCGCGGCGGGGACCGCGCCGCCAAACAACGCCCTGCACCGCATCGCTGTGGTCCGCTGGTCTCACGACCGGCGCACCCGCGACTACGTCGCCCGGCAACTAGCCGCCGGGCGCAGCAAGAAAGACGTCCTGCGTCTGCTCAAACGGGCCATCGCCCGCGAGATGTTCCGACACCTCACCGCGCCCTGCCCCATCGACGACTACTGCGACCTACGTCCAGCCCGCCAAGCCCGCAACATCACGTTGACCGCGCGGCAAAACACTTCAACGTTTGGCCAATCACGATCTCCCGACTCGAACGCGGCCTCAAACGCGACGACACCCTCGCAGCCGACTACCGCCAATGGCTAAACACCCTGATCGTCGACGCCGCTTGACTCATAACAAAGATAGGAGCATCAGTTCGCGCTGTGATGTCTCGGGACATTGGTGACAGTTCTGCATCAGGACATCGGTGACGGTTCGGGTGGTCTTGGGGGTGACACTTCTGCCCCGAAGCTGACAGTTCGCGCCGGTCCAGCCCCGAGTGAGCACCATGCGCATAACGGCTCAATCGCTCACTTCGCGACTAGTGCGCAAAGCGAGTCACCGTTCCGGCGGGTCCGTAGGTTGAAAATCGCCAAGGAAGTTCCAAGGCAGATCCGTAGCTTCGGATTCATCAACTAAACAAGGCCAGACTCTCACTCACGAAGGAGAACTCAAATGACCACAACCGTTCCACCCACCGTTGACGAAGCCGAAGACCACATCATCCGGTCAGAGAACTGACGAGTCAGCGCTTGAGGCTGGCGTACCAATCCAGGAGCGCGGGATCGTCGACGGCGGTGCGCTCTACCACCTTCGTGGCATCCGCGCCGCCGAACAGCTTCTTGATCGGCACCTCGAGCTTCTTGCCGGTCCGCGTATGCGGCACCCCGGGAGCCTCGATGATTTCGTCGGGAACGTGTCGCGGGGACACCTCGTCGCGAATCGTCTTCTTGATCCGTTCGCGGAGGTCGTCGTCGAGCGCGGCCCCCTCGGCGAGCACCACGAACAACGGCATCCAGTACCCGCCGTCCTCCTGCTCACAGCCGATCACCAGCGCTTCGGCAACCTCGGGCAGACGCTCCACCGCCTGGTAGATATCGGCGCTGCCCATCCGGATACCGTGCCGGTTCAGGGTCGAATCCGAACGTCCGTGCACGATGATGCTGCCGTGATCGGTGATCGTGATCCAGTCGCCGTGCCGCCAGACCCCTGGGAACATCTCGAAATACGCGCTGCGATAACGCGATCCATCGGCGTCGTTCCAAAAGCCGATCGGCATCGACGGCATCGGTTTGGTGATGACCAACTCGCCGACCTCACCGCGCACCGGATTGCCCGACTCATCCCAGGCGTCCAGTGCGACTCCCAGATACGGTGCCGAGAGCTCGCCCGGCCACACCGGCACCGTGCGCACACCGCCGATGAAGGCGGACACCACATCGGTGCCGCCACTGATCGACGCAACCTGAACGCGCTCGCCGACGTTGTCGCGCAACCACAGTGACGATGACGGCGGCAGCGACGATCCGGTAATGCCGACCGTCTTCAGCGCCGACAGGTCGTGGTCCTTACGCGGGACGGCACCCGCCTTCGCGCACCCGAGTACATAACCGGGGCTGGTGCCGAGGACCGTCGCCCGAAGCCGAGCGGCGATGTCCCACAGCGCATCCGGCCTACCAGCGCTTGGGCTGCCTGAGTAGCAGACGATCGTCGCGCCCACCAGTAACCCCGCGACCTGGAAGTTCCACATCATCCAGCTAGGGCTCGTGTACCAGAAGAACGTATCGTCAGGTCCGATATCGGTCTGCAGTGCAATGGCCTTCAAGTGTTCGAGCACCACGCCGCCGTGTCCGTGCACGATCCCCTTGGGCTTACCCGTCGTCCCCGACGAGTACAGGATCCACAGCGGATGGGCGAAATCGACGGGCACCGTCGCGAGCTCACCGCCGCTTGCCGCGAGTTCGGAGGCCAGCACCGTCGCCTTCAGCGTTGGCAGTCCCGCACGCAGGCCCTCGATGTCCTCCCGCTTGTCATAGGTCTTGCCGCCGAACCGATACCCCTCGGCGGTCACCAACACCACCGGCTCGAGCTGCCCGAGCCGGTCCAGCGCGGCCTTCGCCGAGTAGTCCTGGCCGCAGGCACTCCAAATCGCACCGATGCTCGCGGTCGCCAGGAAGGCGATGACCGCTTCGGGGATGTTGGGCAGGTATCCGACGACGCGATCGCCCACTCCCACCCCATGAGAGCGCAACCTTTCGGCGAACGCGGCAGTGCGTCCGAGCAATTCGGCCCACGAGAGTTCTGCGACCGTGCCGTCCTCCGCGACATCGATGATCGCCGGCCGATCGGTGCGCGCGTTGCGGATGACCTGATCCACGTAGTTCAGCGTCACGCCGGGAAACCATTGCGCCCCCGGCATCGTCTCGTTCTCGAGGACCTGCCGCCCGCGGTCACCGAGCTCGAAGTAGTCCCACAGTGCGGCCCAGAACGCGGCGGGATCGTCGACCGACCATTGCCACAGCGATGTGTAATCGGTGGTGTTCACCCCCGCATGCGCAGCCACGAAACGCGCGAAGTCGGTCACTCGCGCATTGGCCACGTCCTCATCCGTCGGCACCCATTGCGGGGCGGCATCGGTCATCTCGCGCTCCAGCCTCCGTCCATCGTGTATGACGCCCCGGTCACCATGCCCGCGTTGGGCGAGGCCAGCCAACCCACCAGGGCCGCCACTTCCTCGGGTTCCACCAGACGTTTGATGGCACTCTCCTTCAGCAGAATGTCGGTCACCACCTTATCCTCAGCGATCCCGTGCACTTTTGCCTGATCGGCGATCTGCGTGGTGACCAATGGTGTTCGCACATAGCCGGGGTTGACACAGTTACTCGTCACGTCGTGCGATGCTCCCTCCAGAGCGACGACCTTCGAGAGACCTTCGAGCGCGTGTTTGGCGGTCACATAGGCGACCTTGTACTCCGATGCCCTTATCCCGTGCACCGACGAGATGTTGATGATCCGGCCGAAGTTATGCCGATACATATGCGGCAGCGCGGCGCGGATCAGTAGGAACGGCGATTCGACCATGAGCGTCATCATGTGCCGAAAACGGTCTGGCGGAAAATCCGGAATCGGGCTGACGTGCTGCACCCCGGCGTTGTTGACCAGGATGTCGGCTTCGAGCCGTAGATCTTCCAGCACTGCGACATCGGAAAGGTCGATGGCCCAGGCCTTTCCGCCGATTTCATCGGCCACTGACTTGGCGCCGACGTCGTCTCGGTCCGCGACGGTGACCACCGCACCCCGTACGGCCAGCTCACGTGCGCAGGCCTCGCCGATGCCGCTCGCACCGCCGGTAACAAGCGCAGTGCGCCCCGCGAGGTCGCTCATATGACGTCCGCCTTCGCGAGTTCCTCGCGGTCGGTGTCATCGATGGCCTTCAGGTCGACACCGTTGCTCTCGCGCATGTACGCCACCGCGATCAGCGTGATAACCGCTGCGCCCGCGAGGTAGATCGCTATCGGCACCCATGAGTCGTAGATCTCGAGCAGCTTGACCGCAATCGCCGGTGCCGCCGAGCCCGCCACGATCGACGTGACCTGATAGCCAAGGGAGACACCGGAATACCGCATCCGGGTCGGGAACATCTCGGCCATGATCGCCGGCTGTGGCGCGTACATGAGCGCATGAATGACCAGACCGATGACAATGGCGGTGATGATGAGCAGATAGTTCGCAGTGTCCATCATCGGGAACGCGAAAAACCCCCACGTCGCCGCCAACACCGTGCCGACGAAGTAGACGGGCCTACGGCCGTACCGATCGGCCAGCTTGCCGACAAGCGGGATCACCACGAAGTGCACGGCGTGTGCGACGAGCATGTAGCGCAAAATTGCACTGGTGTCGACACCGACCTGCACCTTGAGATATGTGATCGACACGATGACGACGAGGTAGTACATGATGTTTTCGGCGAAGCGCAGGCCCATCGCGGTGAACACGCCTCGCGGATAACGCTTGAGCACCTCGACGACGCCGTATGACACTGCCTTGACCCGCTCGATTTCCTGTTGTGTCTCAAGGAATATCGGCGCATCGCTGACCTTCGTCCGGATGTAATAGCCGATCAGCACCACCACTGCGGACAGCCAGAACGCGACTCGCCAGCCCCAGGACAGGAAGGCCGCTTCGGACAGCGTCGCGGTCAGCACCCATAGCACGACCGTCGCGAGCATGTTGCCGACGGGGACCGCGGCCTGCGGCCAACTTGCCCAGAAGGCCCGGCTGGAGTTCGGGCTGTGCTCGGCCACCAGTAGGACAGCACCGCCCCACTCGCCACCCACCGCAAAACCCTGCAGGAAGCGAAGGACGATCAGGAGTACCGGCGCCCAGATCCCGATCTGGTCGTAGGTCGGCAGACAGCCCATCAGGAACGTCACGACACCGACGAGCAGGATCGCGAACTGCAAGAGCTTCTTGCGGCCGAACTTGTCACCGAAGTGGCCGAAGACCACACCGCCGAGTGGGCGGGCAACGAAGCCGACCGCATATGTCAGGAACGCGGCGAAGATGGCGCCGTAGACGCTGTCGCCCTGCGCGAAGAAGATCTTGTTGAACACCAGCGTCGCGGCGGTGCCGTAGAGGAAGAACTCGTACCACTCGACGACCGTCCCCGCCATCGATGCCACGACCACTCGTTTGAGGCCGGTCGGGACTGAGCTTGGATCACTTGCTTTCGGATCATTGTGAACCGTCATCGCACGCTCCTAGATTGTGCCGCACCGCACAGACGACTGTGAGTATTCCTGCAGGTACCCGCACCCGCAATGGGCAAAACTGCAGGAGCTATCTGCAAAAATGCAGATATGCCGTTGCCTTCGGAGCGCCGACCAAGCCCGGACGACCTGCTTGTGTTGCTGGCCGTCGGCCGTTCAGGTCGCTACAACATCGCCGCCGAAGAACTCGGCCTGAACCACACGACGATCTCGCGGCGCATCGCTGCGTTGGAGCGGTCGATCGGCGGGCGGGTCCTCTCCCGTGTCGCGGGCGGCTGGGAGCTCACCGACCTCGGGCGCGAGGCACTCTCGGCCGCCGAGGCCGTCGAATCGGCCGTGCGATCGCTGACCGTCCACACCGAAGGCCAACCCGCGCTCGAGGGGGTGGTCCGGATATCGGCGACCGACGGTTTCTCCGCCTACATCGCCGCACCCGCTGCCGCAGAGGTGCAAAAGAGCCATCCGAAGGTCGCCGTCGAGATCGTCGCCGCAACCCGGCGTGCCACCCAACATCGGTCCGGACTGGACATCGAGGTGGTGGTCGGTGAGCCAAAGGTGCACCGCGCCAAGGCGATCCGGCTCGGCGACTATCGCCTCGGCCTCTACGCAGCGCGTCACTACCTGGCCGACAACGGGACTCCGACGAGTGTCGCGGACCTCGCCCGCTATCCGTTGGTCTACTTCATCGACTCGATGCTGCAGGTCGACGACCTCGATGCGGCAACCGGCTTCGCCCCTGCCATGCGCGAATCCGTCACGTCCACCAACGTCTTCGTACACGTCGAGGCAACGCGCGCCGCGGCGGGTATCGGCCTGCTGCCGTGCTTCATGGCCGACCGGCACGACGATCTGGTC
Source organism: Mycobacterium sp. (assembly GCA_044508395.1). Lineage (GTDB taxonomy): Bacteria > Actinomycetota > Actinomycetes > Mycobacteriales > Mycobacteriaceae > Mycobacterium. The sequence goes on from JBIQHU010000046.1 coordinate 22,771, forward strand.
CGGGTGCTGCCCGAGGAGGTGGCGGTCCAGTTGACCTATTGGCTGGTCGCCCGCGCCGAGACACTGCGCAGACCCGAGGTTGCGGCGGTGGTGGCGGCGATCCAGCACCAGATGAGCGAACAGCGCGATGTGCTGCTCGGCGTGCACGGAAAAGGGCACCCACCGCAGTGAGTGCCCTTTCTGTCGTTGTGTCAGCGGCTCTGGTGCACCGTGGTGTCCACCTGCGGGACGTTGACCTGAGGGTGAATCCGGTCAAGCCACTGGTGGTGCTCGCTGTCTGCCTGGGCGGGGCCGGCCAGACCGATCAGAGCCGCGGCCAAACCACTTGCGATGACTGTCACGAATCCCAACTTCTTCATCTTCGTTCCCTCTTCCTCTTGCTCCTCCGACTGCTCTTCTCAGGCCGGTCTGATCGTCTAAACAGACTGGTCAGAGCAATAATTCCGCTGGCAGCAATTGATGGATGCTTGGCAGAATCGCGCCGTTTGGGACAGGCTTGGGCATGCCGTTCATCGACCATCCGAAGGGCCGCGCGTACTACCGGCACTGGGCCGCCGCCAAACCGCATGCCGCCGTCATATTTCTGCACGGCTTCGGCGAGCACACCGGGATCTACCACCGCTATGGCTTCGCGCTCAATGCCGCAGGCATCGACTTGTGGGCGGTCGACCAGTTCGGTCACGGACTCAGCCCGGGCACCCGCGGAGACTTCGGGTCGATCGCCGACAGCTCCGACCTCGCCGACTCGCTCACCGAGCTCGCCGAAGCCGAACGGCGGGGTCTGCCGCTGATCGCTGCGGGTCATTCGTTCGGCGCAGTGGTCACGCTGTTCCGGCTGCTCGAGAAGCCCGACCGCTACCGCGCCGGGATCATCTCCGGTGCTCCCCTGGTGCCAATCCCTGAGTTGCTCGACGCCGACAGCGCATTCGACCTCGATCCGGGCTGGCTGTCTGCGGACCCCTTCTACCTCGACTCGCTCGAGAACGACCCGCTGGCCTTCGTCGACGCCGACGGCGCGCCGCTCTCACGTGAGCTCGACTGGGCCTGGGACAGGTTCGGCGCGGAGCTACCGAAGTTGTCGGCGCCGACACTGGCGGTGCACGGCGTCAACGATCCGATCGCGCCGATAGGTGCCGTCAGGGCCTATGCCGAGCAGATCGAACCACTGCAGATCGTGGAATTCGCAGGCGGGCGCCACGACATCCTCAACGACTCGCTGCACCGCGAGGTGGCGCAGACGATTGTCGATTTCATCGAGTCCACCGCGCGCTAGAGTGAGCCGGTGTTGAAAAAGGCGATCATTGCGGCCGTAGCCATGTGTGGCGCGGCGGTGGCGCTCGCCGCCCCCGCCGGCGCGCAGCCCGGCCGCCCTCCGTGCGACCTCGCGCTCAGCTTCATCTGCAACATCATCCCGATGGCTCCGGATCTCGATCAGGACGTGGATCTCACCCAGCAGTTCCCGGCGGCGGACCCGAACGCACCGCTACCCGAAACCCTGCCGCCGCTCGATCCGTGCTCGGCAGGCTGCATCTAGATCTAGAGCCAGGTGTCGTCCGTGGTGGCGGTCAGGAATGCCTCCAGGTCATCGCGCCAGTGCGCGGGCGACGTCTTGTCCGGCTCGATGCCCGTGTAGTTGCCCCGATAGAACAGCAGCGGCCGCGGCTTCTTGTGCGGCACGTCGGATAACGAGTGCACGGCACCGAAGACGACCAGATGATCGCCACCGTCATGCACCGAATGGACGGTGCAGTCGATGTGCGCCAGCGTGTCCTTGATGACGGGCGATCCGAGTTTGGATGGATGCCAGTCGATCTTGGCGAACTTGTCGGGCTCCTTGGAGCCAAAGCGCGCCGAGACATCCTTCTGCTTCTCGTGCAGCACGTTGACGCAGAAGCGGCCGCTGGCCTCGATGGCTTTCCACGACCGCGACACCTTTGTCGGGCAGAACAGCACCAGCGGCGGCTCGAGCGACAGCGCGGCGAACGACTGGCACGCGAACCCGATCGGCTCCCCCTCGTGCACCGTGGTGATAACTGTGATGCCAGTACAGAACTGCCCCAGCACATTTCGGAATGTGCGAGGGTCGATAGGTTCCGTGCTCAACGTTACTTGAAGCCGATACTGAAGTCGTGGCCCCACAGGCTGACTGCGGTGCTCTCCCTCGCGATCCAGTCGCCGTCATCCTCGACCTGCAAGCCCTCGCAGCCGAATTCGACGTCGAACCCGCCGGGGGTCTTCATGTAGAACGACAGCATCTTGTCGTTGACATGGCGGCCGAGCGTGGCGGACATCGGGACCTTGCGGCGCAGCGCGCGGTCCAGGCACAGTCCGACGTCGTCGGCCTCGCCGACCTCCACCATCAGATGCACGATGCCGCTGGGGGTTTCACCGGGCATGAACGCGAGGCTGTGGTGACGGGGGTTCACGCCGAGGAAGCGCAGCCATGCCGGCGGTCCGTCGGCGGGCCGGCCAACCAGTTGTGGTGGCAGGCGCATGGAATCGCGCAGGTGGAACCCCAGCACGTCACGATAGAAGTGCAGCGTCTCGGCATCGTCGCGCGTAGTCAAAACAACGTGACCGAGACCCTGCTCCTCGGTGACGAACTTGTGGCCGTACGGGCTGACGACGCGGCGGTGCTCCAGTGCGGCGCCGTGGAAGACCTCGAGGGTGTTGCCCGATGGGTCGTCGAACGTGATCATCTCGTCGACGCGGCGTTCGGCGAGTTCGGTGGCCGACGCCTCCTTATACGGTGTGCCCTCGACGTCGAGCCGGTTGCGAATATCCTGCAGCGCAGCGGCATTGGCCGTCTCCCAGCCGGACTGGAGCAGGCGATCGTGTTCGCCCGGGACGATTACCAGGCGCGCAGGGAACTCATCCATCCTCAAGTACAGCGCGCCTTCGGTCGTTCCGGAGCCCTCGACCATGCCGAGCACCTTCAGCCCGTACTCGCGCCACGCACCCACGTCGGTGGCCTCGATACGCAGGTAGCCAAGGGATTTGATGCTCACGACCTACCCCTTTCACGCACTAAGAAAATCAACGGTGAGTTGGTTGAACTCGTCGAACTTCTCCAACTGCGCCCAGTGTCCGCACTGCCCGAACACGTGCAACTGCACTTTCGGGATCTGCTTGAGGGCCACCAGCGCTCCGTCGAGGGGGTTCACCCGGTCCTCGCGGCCCCAGATGAGAAGTACCCGTTGACGCAGTTTGTACACCTCACGCCACATCATGCCGAGCTCGAAGTCCGCGCCTGCGAACGACTTTCCCATGGCGCGTGCGGCGGCCAGCGATTCGGGTTGGCTGGCGATCGTGAACCGCTCGTCGATCAGTTCCTCCGTGATGAGGCTCTGGTCGAAGACCATGATGCGCAGGAACTTCTCCATGTTCTCGCGCGTGGGCTCGGCGGTGAACTTGCCGAGCAGCTTGACCCCCTCGGTGGGGTCAGGGGCGAACAGGTTCACCGACAATCCGCCCGGCCCCATCAACACGAGCCGACCTGCCCGCCTGCCGTTGTCGAGAGCGAACCGCACCGCGGTGCCGCCGCCCAGTGAATTGCCCACCAGGTCAGCGCTTTCGATGCCGAGGTGGTCGAAGAGGTTCAGCAGCGCCGTCGCGCTGTAGCGGTTGTACTGTTCGTGCTCGGCGTGCTTGTCGGAGTGGCCGTAACCCGGCTGGTCGACGGCGATCACGTGGAAGTGCCGCGCCAGCACGGCGATATTGCGTCCGAAGTTCGACCAGCTCGACGCTCCCGGCCCGCCACCGTGCAGCAGCACGACCGTCTTCTCGTTGCCGACACCGGCCTCGTGGTAGTGCAGGCGCATGTCGTCCCGAACCTGCGCGTAGCGCGAAGTCGAGTCGAACGTGATCTCTTGCTGTTGAGCAGCTTCGGCGGCGAAGGAGGTCATCGGGCCTTCCACTTAAACCATCGTGTCCTGCGGTGGCAGCCCGAACTCGTTGTTTCCGAAGATCAGGTAAGCGCGCTCGGGATCGTTGGCGGCGTGTACGCGACCGGCATGCGCATCGCGCCAGAACCGCTGCACGGGCGCGTCGAGGCTGAGCGCTGTCGCGCCGGACGCCTCGAAAAGTCGGTCGATCGACGCGATCGCACGCCCGGTGGCACGCACCTGGTCACGACGGGCGCGAGCGCGCAGTTCGAACGGAATCTCCCGCCCTGCCTCGAGCAACGCGTACTCGTCGCCGACATTGCCCATCAGCTGACGCCAAGCCGCGTCGATATCGCTGGCCGCCTCGGCGATGCGAACCTTCGCGAACGGATCGTCCTTCGCCTTCTCTCCCGCGAACGCGGCGCGGACGCGCTTGCCCTGGTGCTCGACGTGCGCGTCGTAGGCGCCGTACGCCATGCCGACGATCGGTGCCGATATCGTCGTCGGATGCACTGTGCCCCACGGCATCTTGTACACGGGCGCGGTGTTGGTCGTAAGCCCCCCGGCCGTGCGGTCGTTCATCGCCTTGTAGGACAGGAAGCGGTGACGCGGCACGAACACGTCCTTGACCACCAGCGTGTTGCTCCCAGTGCCCTTGAGCCCGACGACATGCCAGACGTCGTCGATCGTGTAGTCGCCCAACGGCATCAGGAAGCTGCCGAAGTCGACGGGCTTGCCGTCCTTGATCACCGGGCCGCCGACGAACGTCCACGTCGCGTGGTCGCATCCCGACGACCAGTTCCACGAACCGTTGACGAGGTAGCCGCCGTCGACGACGGTGCCCGCCCCCATCGGCGCATACGACGACGAGATCCGGACACTGGGATCGTCACCCCATACGTCCTCCTGAGCCTGCTGATCGAACAGCGCAAGGTGCCAGTTGTGGACGCCGATGATCGACGCGACCCATCCGGTCGATCCGCAAGCGGCCGCGATGCGGCGCACGGCTTCGTAGAACAGCGTCGGATCGCATTGCAGGCCACCCCACTGTTCGGGCTGCAGCAGCTTGAAGAACCCGACCTCGTTGAGTTCGGCCACGGTCTCGTCGGGCAGGCGGCGCAGCTCCTCGGTGACCTGTGCCCTCTTGGCGATCAGCGGCAGCAGATCGTCGACACCGGCTAGGACCGACTGCACGTCACGCTGTTCAATAGACGTCACTGGATTTGCCTCCCGGGGGATATGAGCTTAGGAGCAGATTAGAACACGTTACGATTTGTGTCGAGAAGGGCCCTGCTGCAGGGGCTGGACCTGCGCATATGTATTTCTATAACCTGTTCTAGTTATTCTTGGTTGGTCGATGAGGAAGGATGCCGTTCGTGACGGACGAGCCGCTCGGTAGCCACGTGCTAGAGCTGCAGCTCGCCGAGGTCGTCGAGGAGACTGCCGACGCGCGCTCGCTGGTGTTCAAGGTTCCCGACGGGGCCGACATCCCGGCGGACCGGTTGCGCTACTCACCTGGTCAGTTCCTGACGCTGCGCATCCCCAGCGACCGCACCGGCTCGGTGGCCCGCTGCTATTCGCTGTGCAGTTCGCCATACACCGGCGATCCCATGACCGTGACGGTCAAACGCACCGAGGGGGGCTACGCATCGCACTGGTTGTGCGACAACGCCCACGCCGGCATGAAGATTCATGTCCTCGCGCCATCGGGCACCTTCGTCCCCAAGACCCTCGACACCGATTTCCTGCTGATGGGGGCGGGCAGCGGTATCACGCCGATGATGTCGATCTGCAAGTCAGCATTGACCGAGGGCAGCGGCAAGGTCGTGCTGATCTACGCCAATCAGGACGAGAACTCGGTGATCTTCGGCGGTGCGCTGCGCGATCTGGCGGCCAAGTACCCGGATCGGCTCACCGTTGTGCACTGGCTCGTCAGCGTGCAGGGGCTGCCGACCGCTGCGGCGCTGGCCGGCCTGGCCGAGCCGTACTCCGGCCACGACGCCTACATCTGCGGGCCGGGGCCCTTCATGGCCGCGGCCGAGGAAGCGCTGAAGGCGGTTGGTGCCGAACGCATCCACATCGAGATTTTCAAGTCGCTGGAATCGGACCCGTTCGCACGGGTGGTTATTGCGGCCGACTCAGACGACAGCGACGAGGGCCCGGCCAAGGCGATCGTCACGCTCGACGGTGAGACGCACGAGATCACGTGGCCACGCAACGCGAAGTTGCTGGACGTGCTGCTCGACAAGGGTCTCGATGCGCCGTTCTCGTGCCGCGAGGGCCACTGCGGGGCATGCGCGGTGTTGAAGAAATCCGGTGAGGTCGAAATGGAGGTCAACGACGTGCTCGAGCAGTCCGACCTCGACGAAGGTCTAATTCTCGGCTGTCAGGCCAAGCCGCGATCGGATTCGGTCGAAGTCACCTACGACGAGTAATACGCGGGCTACCATTCGCGGCACCGAGTTTGGATGTCGCAGCCAGCGGCTCCGGAGGGGAGCAATGTGACGAACCGGTTCGCCGGCATGCTTGCGGTTGTCTCATCGATCTGGCTGACGCTCACACTTGTCACATCGGCCGGTCCCGCCAATGCGGCCATCGACACAGCGAACTCGTCCATCCCGGTCAATCCCGCGCAGAGCCTGGAAATGCACGTCACCGCCAATTGCGTAGCGGCCGAAGGCACTTGCTACTTCGACACTGCAGCCAACCTCCGAGCGCCCGAAGGCGTCATCGGGTTCCCCGGTGAATTGTGGGCCCGGCAGAGCACAACGGTGCGCACCATGGACCGCAGCGTCTACATCAACTTCAACTACGACATGACGAACACCCGTTCGTTCAAATCGCCGACCGATGTGGTGTTCACGACGATCTTTTTCGGCGGCGGACCGCCGGAGAAGTTCACCTGGCGCGGGCAGGCCTACCCGGTCGATTGGCGCACGGGCGCCCCACGGACCGACGTCCCGCTGATCGTGTGCTCGCATATCCAGGTGGTGTACGCGGGCGTCAACCTCACCTCGCCCGACGCCTGCGCGCAGGCCGCCTTCTCGTAACGCGACCTATCGCGGAAGTCCGAGCAGACGCTCACCGGCCATGGTGAGCAGGATCTGTTCGGTGCCGCCTGCGATGGTCAGACAGCGCGTGTTGAGGAAGTCGAAGACGGTCTTGTTGTCGACGACTCCGCCGCCTTCAGAGAGCTCCATCCGCAGTTCGGCGAGCGCCTGCCGGTAACGCACGCCGATCAGTTTGCGCGCGCTGGCCTGCGGGCCCGGATCCTGGCCTCCTACAGCAAGTTCCGCGATCTTCTGATCCAGCAGTGAGCCGACCTGCGCTGCCAAGATCAATTCGCCGAGCTGCTGCTGACCCGAAGAGTCCAGATCGAGATCGGCAACGGTGCGCAACAACTCCTCCATCGGGTTGCCCAGCGCGGTACCGTGGGCCATCGCCACGCGTTCGTTGGCCAGCGTCGTGCGCGCCAACCGCCAGCCGTCGTTGACCGGTCCGACCACCATCTCGTCGGGCACGAACACCTCGTCGAAGAACACCTCATTGAACAGGTTGTCACCGGTGATCTCACGCAGCGGGCGGATGTCGATGCCGGGCGAGGTCATATCGACGAGGAAGTAGGTGATGCCCTTGTGTTTTGGCGCATCCGGATCCGTCCGTGCGAGGCATACTCCCCACGCCGCCTTGTGCGCCGCCGACGTCCACACCTTCTGCCCGGTGAGCTTCCAACCGCCTTCGGCGCGCACGGCCTTCGTCCGCAGCGCGGCAAGATCGGAACCCGCTCCCGGCTCGCTGAACAGCTGGCACCAGATGAACTCCCCCCGCAGTGTCGCGGGCACAAACCGCTCGATCTGTTCCGGACTGCCGTGCTCGAGAATGGTTGGCACCGCCCACCATCCGATCACGAGATCTGGCCGCACCACGTCGGCCTTGGCCAGTTCCTGGTCGATCAGCAGCTGCGCGGCCGGGCCCGCCTCGCGGCCATACGGCCGCGGCCAGTGCGGTGCCAGCAGTCCCGAATCGGCCAACGCGATCTGCCGCTTCTCTTCGGGTTGCGCGGCGACTTCGGCTACCGCCGAGGCGATTTCGGGACGAAGGTGTTCGACCGATTCGAGGTCGATGCGCAGCTCGCGGCGCACGCCCTGCTGAGTGAGTGTCGCGATGCGGCGCAGCCACCCTTGCGCACCACCGAGGAAGTGCTCGATTCCGTAGGCGCGGCGCAGATACAGATGCGCATCGTGTTCCCAGGTGATCCCGATGCCGCCGAGCACCTGGATGCAGTCCTTGGCATTGGCCTTTGCGGCCTTGATCCCCGCGGCGGCAGCCACCGCCACGGCGATGGACAACTGCCGCTCGTCGTTCTCGCTGACCGCCCGTGCCGCGTCGGCCGCGGCCACCGACACCTGCTCGGAACGCAAAAGCATCTCGGCGCACATGTGCTTGATAGCCTGAAAGCTGCCGATCGGCTTGCCGAACTGCTCGCGCACCTTCGCGTACTCCGTCGCGGTCTGCAGTGTCCAGCGCGCGAGGCCAGCCGCTTCGGCCGCCGCTACCGTCGCGGCCACGTCGGCGAAGCGTTGCGGCGATACGGACAACGCCTCCGCCGATGCGGAATCCAGCACGACGCGGGCCAGTGGCCGCGAGAAGTCGGTCGCGTTCAGCGGTTCGATCGTGACGCCGTCAGCTCCTCCGTCGATCAGCAGCACGGAGTCGCCGGCGGGAAGCAGCAGCACCCCGGACGGATCGGCGCCCAGCACGTATTTGGCGGTGCCGGACGCGTGGGTGCCGTCGAATCGCACGTCGGCCGCCAGCGCTGCGCCGGCAACGCGCTCGCCCGAGATCAGCGACTCCAGCACGGCCGGCCGGTCGACCAGCAGGGTGGCCAGTGCCGTTGTCGCGACGGGGCCTGGCACCAGTGCCGCGGCCGCCTCGTCAATCATGGCGCACAGATCCTCGACGGTGCCGTCGGCACCGCCCTGGTCCTCGGGAAGCGCGACACCGAAGATCCCCAGTTGAGCTAACCCGTCGTAGGCGGCTCGCCACGCGTCACGCTGGCCCTGCTCGACCTCCCTGGCTGCCGCGATGGCGCCGGAGGCGGCTGCCCAGCTGCGGACCAGTTCGCGCGCGGCAAACTGCTCGTCGGTGATTGTGGCTGGCACCCTGTGCTCCTAGCGTTTGGGCGAGAAAATAATGCTTCCCACTAGAACGTGTTCTAATAGTGCCAGCGATCGACCGTCAAGTCGACCGCCATACCAGCAGGACACGTCAGTGCCGCGGGGGTGCTGAAGTTAGAAAATGAAGTCCGGCATGCGTATCGTTTCCCGCGGGTACGCACGATGAAGGAGCAGTCGACCAAATGTCCGGCCAGTCGCCCAACTCGGGTTCTGCGTCGGATTCGCGACCGCGCCAGGTGATGAACGTGGCGGTACTCGCCGAGTCCGAACTCGGATCAGAAGCGCAGCGGGAACGCCGCAAACGCATCCTGGACGCCACCCTGGCCATCGCGTCCAAGGGCGGTTACGAAGCGGTGCAGATGCGCGCTGTCGCGGAGCGCGCGGACGTCGCCGTCGGCACGCTGTACCGCTACTTCCCGTCAAAGGTGCACCTGCTGGTCTCGGCGCTGGGGCGGGAGTTCGAGCGCATCGACGCCAAGACCGACCGCGCGGCACTGACGGGCGGGACCCCCTACCAACGACTGAACATCATGGTCGGCAAGCTCAACCGCGCGATGCAGCGCAATCCGCTGCTGACCGAAGCGATGACGCGGGCATTCGTGTTCGCCGACGCCTCTGCGGCCGGCGAAGTCGATCACGTGGGCAAGCTGATGGACTCGATGTTCGCCCGCGCGATGAGCGACGGCGAACCGACCGAGGATCAGTACCACATCGCGCGCGTCATCTCCGATGTGTGGCTGTCGAACCTGTTGGCGTGGCTGACCCGCCGGGCCTCGGCGACCGACGTCAGCAAGCGACTGGACCTCGCCGTACGGCTGCTGATCGGGGACGGCGAGCACCCTAAGATCTAGGCGTGCTCCCGATCTTCAGCGCCGGACCAACGGCTAGGCCGGCGGACCCGAGGTGCGGCCGCGTACCATCTCGGTGTCCAGCACCTCGATGACCGGCAGACCCGAACGCGGCGGGTGATGTAGCAACCGGCCGGCGCTGCGGCCCTTCTCCATACTCGACTGAACCACGGTCGTCAGACCGCGCCGCAGCGCTTCGGGCACCCCGTCGAAACCGGTGACCGTCATCTGCCCTGGCACGTAAATGCCGTGTGCGCGTAGATAATCCATCGCCGAGAGTGCAAGCACATCGGCCGTGCACATGATTGCGGTGATGCGGGGGTTGATCCCGAGGGCGACCTCGGCGGCCGCCCCTCCCGAGGTCGGCAGGTGTTCATAGCTCTCGACGACGGTCAGCGAGTCCGGATCCAGACCGGCGGCGGTCATCGCGTCGCGCACACCGTGAATGCGCTCGCGCTGCACGTGGAAATGCGGCGTCTGGACACGTTCGGGATCGGCCAGCGCCGGCACCGGCCCACCGTGCGGCCAGTCGCGGCCCAGACGCATCGTCAGCAGTGCGATCTCCCGATGCCCCAGTCCCACCACGTATTCCGCGAGCAGGCGCATGGCGTGGCGATCGTCGATGCACACGCGGGAGGTGCCCGGCACGTCCTTGGGCTGATCGACGACGACGATCGGGAGATGACGCTGCTGCACCACGGGCAGATAGGGGTCGTCATCGGAGGCGGAGTACACCACGAAGCCGTCCACCCCCGCCGCGAGCACGGCGGCCGAACCGTCGTCGACACTGCGGTTCGGGCCGATCGCGACCAGCAGCAGGCCCTGGCCCGCCTCCTCGCACGACTCCGCGAGGCCGGCGACGAAGTCCAGGGCGGCCGGATCGCTGAACGAATAGTTGAGCGGTTCGGTGATCATGAGTCCGACCGCCCCGGCCTTTCGGGTGCGCAACGAGCGCGCCACCGGATCCGGTCCCGGATAGCCCAGCCGCTTGGCGGTGGCCAGCACCCGATCACGAAGGTCCGCCGACAGCTGATCTGGCCGGTTGTAGGCGTTGGAGATGGTGGTCCGCGAAACCTTCAGTTCGGCGGCCAATGAGGCCAGAGTCGCCCGGCGCCGTGGCGCTGGACTCCTGGGCATGGTGTGACGTTAGCGGATTGATTTGCCATTCCCGGGATCCTGTGGGCTAGAGTTATTGGAAACGGTTTTCATTAGCTTTAGGGGGTTCGCATGCGCGCCGGTCTTGTGGTGGCAACGGCGGTGGGACTGGCGATCGCAACCGCCGGCTGCACCGGCCAGGACGCGTCGCAACAGAAGCCGACATCCCCGGCAGTCGTGGCTTCCACGGACGTCTGGGGCAGCGTGGCCGAGGCCGTGACCGGTGATCATGCGACCGTGACGTCGATCCTCGACAGCGCGGTGGACGACCCCCACTCGTATGAGGCGACGCCGGCCAACGCCGCCGCCATCGCCGACGCGTCGCTGGTGGTGTTCAACGGTGGCGACTACGACCACTGGGTCGAGGACGTGCTTGCCAACAATCCGAATGTGCCGACCGTCGACGCATATTCGCTGCTGCCCAATGCGGCCCCCGGCGCCAACGAACACGTCTTCTACGATGCGGCGACCGCCAAGGCCGTCGCCGCGCAGATCGCCGACCGGCTGGCCGCGATCGACGCCACCTCCGCCGACACCTACCGCGCCAACGCCGCGGCGTTCGCCAGGACGGCCGACGACATCCTGGCGCTGGAGCGCGCGATCGGCCAAGAGCATCCGGGCGCTTCGGTGGTGGCGACCGAACCCGTCGCGCACTACCTGCTGGTCAATGCCGGTCTGACGGACAAGACCCCGGAGGGTTTCGCGAACGCGATCGAGGAGGACACCGACCCGTCGCCGGCCGACCTGGCGGCGATGCTCGATTTGATCAACACTCGCCAGGTGACCGCGTTGCTGTACAACCCGCAGACCGAGACCACGGTCACCAAACAGCTGCGGGACGCCGCCGAGCGGGCCTCGATCCCCGTGGTGACGGTGACGGAGACGCTGCCGGAAGGGACCGACTACCTGACCTGGCAGCGCCAGACCGCCGAGCAGCTGGCGAGTCAGCTGGATAAGGCGCCGCAGGCGAATAGATGATCGGTCCTGTGCGTGCTGACGTCGTCGCCGAACTGACCGGCGCCCGTCTGGCGTTCGGCGAACGCGTGCTGTGGGACCACCTCGACCTCACGGTGCATGCCGGTGAGTTCATTGCGGTGCTCGGACCCAACGGCACCGGCAAGACATCGCTGCTGAAGGTGCTGCTCGGCCAGTTGCCGCTCACCGCGGGCGACGTGACAATCTGCGGGGAACCGGTCGAGAAGGGCAGCCGGCGAATCGGTTACGTGCCCCAGCACCGCGCGATCGACAACGGCCTGTCTCTGCGTGGCTGCGACCTCGTCGGGCTCGGCTACGACGGTCACCGATGGGGGCTCACGTCGCTGCGCGGCCGGCCGGCCAAACGCGCGGCGGTGCAGACCGCGCTGGCGCAGGTAAACGGCCAGGCGCTGGGGGGCGTGCCGGTCGGCGTGATGTCCGGTGGCGAACTCCAGCGCGTACGGATCGCCCAGGCGCTGACCACAGATCCGGCACTGCTGCTGTGCGACGAGCCGTTACTCAACCTCGACCCCGCCAACGCGCGGCTGGTGTCCACCCTGATCGACGCCCGTCGCCGTGAGGCGAACACGGCGGTGCTCTTCGTCACTCACGAGGTCAATCCCGTGCTGCCGTATGTGGATCGGGTGCTGTATCTGGTCGACGGCCGCTTCCGAATGGGCACCGTCGATGAGGTCATGACCTCGGCCACGCTGTCCGAGTTGTATCGCGCCGACATCGAGGTGGTGAAGGTCCGCGGCCGCTACGTCGTGGTCGGTGAACACAGTGAGTACCAGCATGACCATGACTGAGCGACTCGCCGACCTACTGGCCAACCTGTTCTCGTTCGACATCACCCTCGACCTGTTGCGCCGCGACTTCGTCCAGCAGGCGCTGCTCGCCGCCGCACTGCTCGCCCTGGTGTCCGGGCTGATCGGTCCGTTCATCGTGATGCGGCAGATGTCGTTCGCGGTGCACGGCTCCAGCGAGTTGTCCCTCACCGGAGCGGCTTTCGCGCTGCTCGCCGGATTCAACGTCGGTGTCGGCGCACTCGTCGGCTGCGCGTTGGCGGCGATACTGTTCGGCATCCTGGGTCAGCGCACCCGCGAACGGGATTCGGCGATCGGTGTGGTGCTGGCCTTCGGTCTCGGCCTGGCGGTCTTGTTCATCCACCTCTACCCCGGCCGGACCGGCACGAGCTTCGCTCTGCTCACCGGGCAGATAGTCGGCGTCGGGTATTCGGGACTCACGCTGTTGGTCGTGGTGTCGGTGATCGTCGTCGCGGTCCTTGCGGTGTCTTACCGCCCGCTGCTGTTCGCGACCGTTGACCCCGAGGTAGCGGCCGGACGCGGAGTTCCGGTGCGGGCGTTGGGCATTGTGTTCGCCGCGCTCGTCGGGGTGACCGCCGCTCAGGGTGTACAGATCGTCGGGGCGCTGCTGGTGATGTCCCTGCTGATCACGCCCGCGGCGGCCGCTGTGCGGGTGTTCGTTTCGCCCGCGGCGGCCATCACGGCGTCCGTGATCTTCGCCGAGGTGGCTGCCGTCGGAGGCATCCTGCTGTCGCTGGCGCCGGGGGTGCCGGTGTCGGTATTCGTCACGACGATCTCGTTCGCGATCTTCCTGGTGTGCTGGCTGATAGGCAGGCGCAGATCAGCCGCGTTCCACGGGACGCGTTGAGTCCGAACACCATTCGGACCACGAGCCCGGGTACAGGGCGGCGTCGACGCCCGCTGCGGCGAACGCCGCGACCAAGACCGAGGCCGTGATACCCGAACCGCAGTACGCGGCCACGGCGCCGGACACCTCCGGCACGTCGGCGACGAAGCGTCCGTCGGTGTCGAGCAGGCTCGTACTTCCCACATTGCGGGCTCCGGGGATGTGGCCCGCGACCGGATCGATGGGTTCGACGTCACCGCGGAAGCGTTCCGGCGCCCGCGCGTCGAGCAACGTAAGATCCGCCGTGCCAACCTGTTCGGAGGTGAGCGTCGGCAACGCGCCGGTGTACAGATCGTCGTATTTCACCGTGATGTCGCCGGGTTGCGCTGTAACCGAACCGGTTTCGAGTGGACCCCGCCACGCCGCCAGGCCGCCGTCGAGGATGCGCACATCGGGAATGCCGGCGGCAGTCAGCACCCACCAGGCGCGCGCGGATCCGGCGCGGTTCCAGTCGTCGTACACGACCACCGGCACGCCGCGCCGCACACCCCATCGCCGCGCCGCCGCCTCGAGATCGCGGCCGGCGGGCAGCGGGTGTCGTCCGCGTCCCTCGACGGTGTGGTCGGACAGCTCGTCTTCCAGCGACACATACACCGCACCGGGGATGTGACCGCTCTCGTAGGCGGCACGGCCGTCGGGCTGGGCCAGCTGCCAGCGCACGTCGAGGATCGTCGGCCGCTCACCATCATCGAGACGCTGCGTCAATTCGGTCGCGCTGATCAACACCTGGTCGCGGGTCATACCCCCGATGTTGCCACCGGGCCCGATGTCGCCGGCCGAGCGGCTCCTAAGCTGACCCGCGTGACCGACCACGCGTTCAGCCCCGCGGAGCGCCGCGCGGTCTACCGGGTGATCGCCGAACGCCGCGACATGCGCCGCTTCGTCCCCGACTCCGAAATACCCTCCGATGTGCTCGTTCGGCTGCTGCAGGCCGCCCATGCCGCGCCGAGCGTGGGACTGATGCAGCCGTGGCGGGTCATCCGGATCACCGATCCGGCTCGGCGCCGGGACATTCACGCCATCGTCGACGACGAGCGGCTCCGCACGGCGCAGGCGCTGGGGCCCCGCAGCGACGAGTTCCTGGCACTGAAGGTCGAGGGCATTCTGGATTGCGCGGAACTGCTGGTGGTGGCGCTGGGCGACGGCAGGCAGGCACACGTTTTTGGCAGACGCACGCTGCCGCAGATGGATCTCGCATCGGTGTCGTGTGCCATTCAGAACCTGTGGCTGGCGGCGCGCGCCGAGGGCCTCGGCATGGGGTGGGTGTCGATCTTCGATCCGCGCCGGCTCGGGGGTTTGCTCGGCTTGCCTGAAGGCGCCGAGGCCGTCGCCGTGCTGTGTCTGGGCCCCGTGCCCGAGTTTCCGCAGCGCCCGCAACTCGAGATCGACGATTGGGCGGTGGGGCGGCCGTTGACCGAGTTCGTCTTCGAGAACAACTGGGACACGCCCGCGCCGATCGTAGGCTGGTGATGTGACCATCGATCTCAACGCCGACCTGGGTGAGAGCTTCGGGGTTTGGCAGCTCGGTGACGACGACGCCATCCTCGACCTCGTCACCAGCGCCAACGTCGCCTGCGGTTTCCACGCCGGCGATCCCGCTCTGCTGCTGCGCACGTGCCGGGCAGCGGTCGAGCGCGGCGTGCGGATCGGCGCGCAGGTCGGATACCCCGATCGTGCCGGATTCGGCAGGCGCTTCATCGATGCCGATCCAGAGGATCTGAAGGCCGACGTGATCTACCAGATCGGGGCTCTACAGGCGATCGCCAATGTCGTCGGCTCGGCGGTCAGTTACGTCAAACCCCATGGTGCGTTGTACAACGCGATCGTCACTCATCGCGATCAGGCGCGGGCGGTCGCCGAGGCGGTGCACGCCGTCGACCCCGCCCTGGCTGTCCTCGGCCTGTCCGGATCGGTGTTCTTCGCCGAAGCCGCCGATCTCGGGTTGCGCACCGTACCGGAGGCGTTCGCCGACCGCGCCTACCGCTCGGACGGACAGCTGGTGTCCCGGCGCCTGCCCAACGCCGTGCTGCACGACGTGGACGAGATCGCGGACCGGGTGTCGTCGATGGTGACCGCAGGCCGGGTGGACGCCGCCGATGGCTCCAAAATTCCGATCAAAGTCGAATCCGTTTGCGTGCACGGAGATTCACCAGGTGCTGTGCAGATTGCTCATGCGGTACGCCGGCGCCTGGTGGCCGACGGTGTCGAGCTGAGGGCCTTTGCCTAGCGTCGCCAGCCTGCCGAAAGTGCAGTGGCGCATCGGCTCCATGCCGATCTTTGTCTTCGGCATGGTGGTGCTTGCTATTTTCGGCAGTGCCCTGAGAGGTTTCGTCGTCGGCACAGCGGATCTCGCGACCGCGGCCACTGTCTTCAGCGGCATCTTCGTCCAAGCAATTCCGTTCCTCGCCCTCGGCATCGTGATCAGCGGACTCGTCGCAGCGTTTGTGACGCCGGACCGGCTGGCGCGATGGTTACCGCGCCGACCCGGCGCGGCGATACTCACCGCCGGAGTGGGTGGTGCGGTCCTGCCAGGGTGTGAATGCGGTTCCGTTCCCGTAGCGCGCCGCCTGTTCGGGGACGGCGCGGTTGGCGCAGCGGCATTGACTTTCATGCTCGCCGCGCCCGCTATCAATCCGGTGGTGCTCGTCGCCACTGCCGTTGCATTCCCCGGTCAGCCACAGATGGTGGCTGCCAGGTGTATCGCATCGCTGCTCACCGCATTGATCATGGGCGCCGCGTGGGCACGGTTCGGCCGCACGGAGTGGATCACCCGCCGGCTTCCGAAGATCCGCGACGGCGAAGGGTCACGGTGGACCGTCTTCACCGAAGCGGCCCGCCACGACTTCCTCCAAGCCGCTTCGTATCTGGTCATCGGCGCCGGGGCAGCAGCCGCGCTTCGAGTGGTGGTTCCACCCTGGATGTACGAGAAGCTCGCCAGTCAGATCGCGCTGGGCGTCCTGACCATGGCGCTGCTCGCTGTGGTCCTGTCGCTGTGCTCAGAGGCCGATGCCTTCGTCGCCGCCAGCCTGACGATGCTTCCCCTGCTCCCCCGTCTGGTCTTTCTCGTCGTCGGCCCGGCGGTCGATCTCAAACTGTTCGCGATGCAGGCCGGCATGTTCGGTCGCGCGTTCGCCATGCGGTTCGCACCGATGACATTCCTCGTGGCGACGCTCGTCGCTACGGGTGTCGGGCTTCTGCTGGTGGGTTCGCAATGACTCGCGAGACGGAAAACGCCATCCTGCTGCTGGTCGGGATCACTACCGGAATCATCACGATAACCGGCGCGTACACCAGGTACGTCAAACCTTCGCTACTGCCATGGTTGGCGGCATCGGCGATCCTGCTCATCACTCTTGCGATGGTCGCGATCGTGCGCGACATCCGGCAGGGGTCCGCCCACGAACCGCACGACGACGGTCATGTCCATCGAAGGTGGTCGGTCTGGCTGCTCGTCGTGCCCATCGGAGTGCTCGGCTTCATCGTTCCGCCCGCCATCACACCCGAGGCTGCGGCGCCGACGGTCACCGAGGTGTCCCCGGAAGCGCTGCGCCGGCCCTTTCCCGCGCTACCCGACGAGCGAGCGCCTGAATTGTCGTTGCCCGAAGTCCTCGTTCGGATAGCGCGCGATTCGGCGCACACACTCGACGGCAGGTTGATCACCGTAACGGGATCCACCTTCAAGGCCGACGGCCGCACCGACCTGGCACGGGTGGTGATCATCTGCTGCGCGGCGGACGCCAGTCTGGCCCGCATCAGAGTCAGCGGACCTGCCGCGGCGCAGATCGCCGGCTATCCAGAGAACACGTGGCTGCGAGTCGAGGGCAAAGTCGCTCCGGGACAGACCTTTTCGCGGGAGATCAACACCGCCGTCATCGAGGTCTACTCCGCCACCCGGATCGACCCGCCCGCCAACTTGTATGAGTACTGACCTCGCTCAGCTAGTGTCGTGAGTCGTTAATTCGTTTGCAGTAGTTGCCGATGGATTCGAGGAT
>JBIQHU010000227.1:0-4831 GCA_044508395.1 Mycobacterium sp.
GCCCGCACCGCCTCGAGGATGGTGAACGTGCCGATGACGTTGGCGTGCAGGAAGCGCTCCGGCCCGGACAGCGAGTTGTCGCCGTGGGTCTCGGCGGCGAAGTGCACGACGGCGTCGGCATCGGCGACCAGCTTGTTGACCAAGTCGGCATCGGTGATGTCGCCCTCGACCAGTCGGATGTCGTTCTCGACGGGCGTCAGCGACTCCCGGCTGCCCGCGTAGGTGAGCGCGTCGAGGACCGTCACCTCGTGCTCGCTCACAGCCTTGTGCACGAAGTTGGCGCCGATGAACCCCGCGCCGCCAGTGACCAGCAACCGCATGGCCAAACCCTAGTCGAGGATCGCTTCGGGCCGGCATCCGCCTTGACTTTGCTGCCAGGCGCCGCGCGGCGGCAGCGTCAGCGCTTCAGCCCGAGCGGTCCTGCGAGTTCTTCCAGCGTCGGCACCAGATTGTCCCAGCCGCCCAGCACCTGGATGGCCACGTGATCGGCGCCCGCCTCGAGATGTTCGTTGAGCTGTTTGGCGATGTCCTCAGGGGTGCCATGGGCGACAAGAGCGTCGATCAGCCGGTCACTGCCCGGCTTGGCGATATCGTCGTCGGTGAATCCCAGCCGCTTCCAGTTGTTCAGGTAGTTGGACAGGTTGAGATAGAAATCGACGGTCTCGCGGCCGATCTTGCGGGAGGCTTCCGCGTCGCGCGCCAGCACCACTTTGTGTTCGGGTGCCAGGAACACCGTCGGCCCCAAGATGTTTCGGGCCTCACCGGTGTGCTGCGGGGTGGTCAGGTAGGGGTGGGCGCCCGCGCTGCGCTGGGCCGAGAGCTTGAGCACCTTGGGTCCGAGGGCGGCGATGACGCGCCGGCTCGTCGGCACCTTGGCGCTGTCGAGCACGTCGAGATACTCGACCAGCACGTCGTAGGGCTTGCGGTACTCCTCGGTGTGCTCCGGATGACCGATCCCGATCCCGAGCAGGAATCGGCCCGGGAACTTGTCCTCGACCCGGTGATAGGCCTCCGCGACCTGCTCGGCCGACGCCGTCCAGACGTTGATGATGCCCGTGGCCACCTGCAGCGTCTCGGTGCGCTCGAGGATGGGCTCGACGTAGTTCAGGTCGCCTGCGGGTGACCCGCCGATCCACACCGCGCCATAACCGAGTTTCTCGATCTCGACTGCTTGTTCGGGTTTGGGCACACCGAAGGTCCATACGCCGTAGCGGCCGAGATCGGGTTTGAGCTCAGTCATGGGTGTCCCTTCACTGAAGTCCGAGCGGGCCAGCCAGTTCGGTCAGGGCGGGCACGAGCTTGTCAGTACCCGTCAGCACCTGAATCGGAACATGATTGGCCCCTGCGGAAAGGTGCTCCTTCAACCGTGCCGCTATGGCTTCGACAGTGCCATAGGCAACCAGGGCGTCGACGAGCCGGTCGCTGCCCGGCTCCGCGACGTCCTGATCGGTGAAGCCCAGCCGTTTCCAGTTGTTCAGGTAGTTCTGCAGGTTGAGGTAGATGTCGAGGTACTTGCGTCCGGCGGCGCGCGCCTCGTCCGCGTCGGTGGTGAGCACGACCTTGTGCTCGGGTGCGATGAACACGCCGGGTCCGACGAGCTTGCGTGCCTCGGCGGTGTGCTCCGGGGTCGTCAGGTAGGGATGCGCACCCGCCGAGCGCCGCGCCGACAGCTTGAGCACCTGCGGCCCCAGTGCGGCAACGACTCGGCGGTCCTTCGGCACCCCGTACTCGTCGAGCTTGTCGAGGTACTCGACCAGAGCGTCGTACGGCTTCTTGTACTCCTGATGCGCCTCCGGATGGCCGACGCCGATACCCAGCAGGAACCGACCCGGGTAAGCCTTTTCGAGGCGGTGGAAGGACTCGGCTACCGGACCTGCGTCGGCGACCCAGATGTTGACGATGCCCGTCGCGACCTGCAGCGTCTCGGTGGCCTCGAGGATGGGGTCGACCCAGTCGAGTTCGGCAGGCGGCGAGCCACCGGCCCAGAGGGCGCCGTAGCCGAGCGCCTCGATGTCCTTGAACTGCTGGGGAGAGAACTTTCGCCAGTGCAGAAAGTGCCCGAAGACGCCGTACTTGCCGAGATCAGGAGTCGTCATGCTCTACCTAACTTCGGACGCGGCGGGGCCTATTCCGCTGGGCGCACGGTGAGCGGAACTATTCCGTTCCCGCGGCCGAAAGCTCGCCGGGCGTCGGTGCGATCGGCGCCGGTGCCACCAACGGCAGGCACACGATGAACCTGGTGTCGCCCGGTTGGGACTGCACCGACAGGTTTCCGCCGTGCTTCTCGACGACGATGCGCCACGCCAGGTCCAGGCCGAGGCCGGTGCCCTCGCCGAACGGTTTGGTGGTGAAGAAGGGTGTGAAGATCCGGTCGATGATGTCCTCGGGAATCCCTGGCCCGTCGTCGCAGATTTCGACGCGGATCATCTGGTCGTTCTCACGGGCGGTCCGGATGGTCAACGTGCCGTGCCCGTCCATCGCCTGGATCGCGTTGTCGATGATGTTGGTCCACACCTGGTTGAGATCGCCTGGATAGCACTGCAATTCGGGCAGCGTCTTGTCCATGTCCTTGATCAGGGTGACGGGCTTGCCCTTACCCTCCATGCCGATCTTGTCGCCGAACATCATGAGCGTGCTCCGCAGCAACTCGTGCACGTCGGCGCTGCCGTAGGAGCCCCGGTCCATCTGTGAGTACTGCTTGGCGCCGGCGAGCAGCGCCGAGATGCGCTTGCTGGCCTCGGCGATCTCGTTCATCCGCATTTCGTTGTCGATCGTGTACTTCAACCACCCGATCGCGCTCTGCAGCGATGCGGAGGCGTCGACGTCGTCGACCAACGCCGAGACGCGCTCCAACCAGTCGGTGTCCAGCCCCGCGTCGACAAACGTCGGCGCGTAGTCCCAGGCGCTGGCGATGCCGTGATCCTCCAGCCAATCGCCGATCTGGTCTTCGCGATCGGAGGCCTCCAAGGCGGTCAGCTCGTGATCGCGGGACTTGGCGACCTGTTCGGCGACCTGGTCCTGGATGTTCACCAGGACGCGCAGCGCCTCCGGGGTGAACTTGGCGTCGGCCACCATGGCGAGCTTGTGCCGCATATGGCCGACGCTTTCGCGGAGATCGGCAACGGCGCGGGCGGTGGCGGCGGCGGGGTTGTTGAGCTGGTGGGTCAGGCCTGCGGTGATTGTGCCGAGTGCGAGCAGCTTCTCCCGCTGGCCGATGATCTGGGTCTGACGGCGCCCACCGACGAGGTGCCCCTCGAGCAGATGGACGGCCATGGGGAACTGCGTCCGCATGAATTCGGCGAAGTCATTGGAATCCAACACGAAGCAGCGCGCCGGCTTGGTCAGCCGAACCGAGGCTTGATAAGACTGCTCTTCACCCGGGATGTATGCCGACCATGCGCCGAAGTACACGCCACGCTGAGACGTGCGGTTGGTTTGGATGTCGACACCGCCGGAGCGCTTCGACATGACCAGCTCGCCGTCGATCATCACATAGAAGCAGGTCGCCGGGTCACCCTCGCGAACCATTGCGCCCGCGGGGAAGTTCTCGATGTGGCCGGCGGCGCAGAGGATGTCGAGCTGCTCATCGGACAATTTCTCGAACAGGAAGAGCGTCCGCAGTTCGTCGCGCACGCATTCCTCTTCTCCTTGCGTGCTCATCGGCGCCTTCCTTCCTTAGGCCGATCGTGCCCGGCCGGCGGTGCCGGCCATCAAGCTTCGGCCAAATACCTGTGCACCAGCATCACCGCCATCGACCCTTCGCCGACCGCCGCCGCAACCCGCTTCGCGGATTCCGAACGCACATCACCTGCAACAAACACACCCGGCACACTTGTTTCCAAGTGATGGGGCGGGCGATCGAGCGTCCACCCGACCTTGTCACGCAGATCAGGTCCCGACAGGATGAAACCGTGATCGTCGCGGGCTATTCCCGCTTCCTCCAGCCAATCGGTGCGCGGTGTCGCGCCGATAAAACAGCACATCCGATCGCAGTCGACGGTCTCGGTCTGTTCGGTGCGCTTGTCGAGTAGCACCAGCCCGGACAGGTGCCCGCCGGATCCATCGTCGGAGGCCACCGTGTCGACAACCTCGGTGCAGGTACGGACCGTGATGTTCGGCGTCTTCCGAATGCGGTCGACCAGGTACTGAGACATCCCCGCCTCCAGCGAGGCACCACGGATCAGCATGGTGACCGACTTGGCGGTCTGCGACATGAACATCGCCGCCTGGCCCGCCGAGTTCGCGCCGCCCACGATGTAGACGTCTTCGCCCGCGCACTCGCTGTTGTCGGAGACCGAGGCCCCGTAGTACACGCCTCGGCCGATGTAGTTGCAGCTCGGATCCGCGGGATCGTCCCAGCACCCGGTGATCTGCAATTGGCGGTAGTCCACGCCGGTGGCCAGGATGACCGCCCGCGCGCCGATGGTGGTGTCGTCGTTGAGGCGGATGGAATGGGCCGCGCCGACACCGTTGACCTCGAGCTTGCCGGCTTCCTGGGTCGTGATGACCTCGGCCCCGAAACGTTCGGCCTGCCGGCGTGCCGACGTGGTGAGCTCGGCGCCGGAGATGCCTGTGGGGAACCCCAGGTAGTTCTCGATCTTGGAACTGCGGCCGGCCTGCCCGCCCGTGGTGGCCTTCTCGATCAAGACCGTCTTGAGGCCCTCCGATGCGCCATACACCGCGGCGGCCAGGCCTGCGGGGCCACCGCCGATTACCCCGAGGTCGTACATCTCCAGCTGCGGGCTGGTGGACAGGCCGAGCAGGGTCGCCAACTCGACATCCGACGGCTGGACGAGGGTCTCGCCCTTCTCGGTGATGACGACCGGGAGCC
>JBIQHU010000047.1:0-39843 GCA_044508395.1 Mycobacterium sp.
TCAAGCCGGTTTTCGGCGTCAAGGCAGGCGACGCGACGATGACCGCGGGCACCTCGACGCCGCTGACCGACGGGGCGTCGGTGGCGCTGCTGGGATCCGACGAGTGGGCGGCCACCCATGGGATCGAACCGCTGGCGTACTTCGTCGACGGGGAGACCGCCGCCGTGGATTACGTCAACGGCGACGACGGCCTGCTCATGGCGCCCACCTACGCGATCCCGCGCCTGCTGGCGCGAAACGGTCTGGGCCTCGGCGACTTCGACTTCTACGAGATTCACGAAGCGTTCGCGTCGGTCGTTCTCGCCACGCTGGCGGCGTGGGAGTCCGAGGAGTACTGCAAGGAGCGGCTCGGCCTCGACCAGGCGCTGGGCAGCATCGACAGAAGCAAGCTCAATGTCAACGGCTCGTCGCTGGCGGCGGGCCATCCGTTCGCCGCCACCGGCGGGCGGATCGTCGCACAGCTGGCCAAGCAACTGGCCGAGAAAAAGAAAGAAACCGGCGCTCCCGTGCGCGGTCTGATCTCGATCTGCGCGGCCGGCGGGCAGGGCGTCACGGCCATTCTCGAGGCCTGACACCGATTCGGGATTGCGTGTAACGGCGCCGACGGCACTGTCGATACACCCGATAGCTCCGTGTTGACGTCTGACCCCCCGACCCGACGTCAGCACGGGGCTCTTAACTCTGTCTCGCCCGCCTATGAGCTGGGCGGCGGATCCTTCTTCGCCTTGATCGGCCCGGCAGTTGCCGGCGGAACGAACAGGCCTCCGCCGAGACTGCCACGTGCGGTTTGTACGGCGACCAGACCCCACGTTCCCAGCAGCCCGACGTAAGCGACCGCGGCGGCCACGCGGAATGCGGGCAGCCCGGTGTGATTCGCCAGCTGCGTGGTGCCGGTCACGAAGGTGCCGACGGGAAAGGTCAGGCTCCACCACGTCAGCGCGAACGGCATCCCGCGGCGCAGCGTCCGGACGGTGAGCTCGGTCGCGAGCACGATCCACAGCACCGCGAAGCCCCACACCGGCACGCCGAACAGGACCGCGAACACATTCATGCCGCCTGCCAGATCCGGTGGCACGGCCAGCGCCGCGTTGGCGCCGAGCAGGCCCACGGCGGTGATGCCCTGGCCGAGAGGGCCGAGCACGATCCACAGCGTCGGCACGCGGGTGGTGCCCGACGTTCCGTACAGGGCGAGCCTGCTCCAGATCATCGAGATGATGATCAACGCCGCGATGAGCGACAGGCCGAACATCGCATAGCAGCCGTAGAGCATCGTGGTCCGGCCGGTGCCCGGAGCCATGTGGGGGATCAGCAGCGCACCCGACGCCGCGGCGACCATCGGCGGCACCACCGGCATCAACCAGCCGCCGAATGCCGCGTCGGGTTCGACCTCGAGTTGGGTGAACATGAGGAACGGGATGGTCGCCGCGGTGAACAACCCGCCGATCGTGCCCGTCGTCCACAGCACCCACGCGAGGTCCACGGCGATCCGCTCGCCGATCAGATCCTTACCCGTGAGCAGAGCCCCCGAGCCCACGGTCAACAGGGCCATCGGCGCGGCCCCGTAGAAGTGCGTCATCTGCGGGTTGCGCACGTGCCCGCGCGCCACGGTCGGGTGGCGGAACCACTGAATCGACACCGCGACGATCAGCAGGATCAGCAGTACCGCGGCGATCACCCAGACCACTTGCGAGAACGCATGTAGACCCCGGACCTGCACCGGCAGCGTGACACCCGCCGTGGCCACGATCCCGGTGCCCATCACCGATGCGAACCAGTTCGGGCCGAACTGTTGCAGCCGCGCGAGCTCGGTCGTCATGCGCGCAGTATCTGTGGCCACTGCATCGCTGCAAGCGCAGGCTCGCCGCTGAGGCGGGTACTTAAATGGGGGCATGGATATCAGCCTCAGCATCGTCGGCCTGTCCCCGGACGCGCCTGCGCCCGTCGACTCGCTGGTCCGCAACCTCGCCAAGCTGCGCGACGAGGGTTTCCGCAGGGTGTGGATGGCGCAGTTGCCGTTCGACGCGGATCTCCCGACGCTGCTCGGTATCGCCTTCCGTGAAGTCCAGGGCATCGAGATCGGTTCCGCCGTCATCCCGATCCAGCCTCAGCACCCGATGCAGTTGGCTCAGCGCGCCCTCACGCTGAGCCTGATCAGCGGCGGCCGGTTCAAGCTCGGCATCGGCATGAGCCACCGGCTGGTCACCGAGGGAATGTGGGGCATCTCGTGGGACAGGGCGGTGCGCCAGCTGCGGGAATACCTCGACGGCCTGCAACCGCTGCTGGCCGGCCGGGCTGCAGATGCGACGGGTCAGATCTGGACCACCCGCGGGGCGCTTCAGGTCCCCGCGCCCGAACCGGAGGTGTACGTCGCGGCGCTGGGTCCGCAGATGCTTCGGCTCACCGGCAGACGCACGGCAGGCACGCTGACGTGGATGACCGGACCCAAGACCCTGGCCGAACACGTGGTGCCCACGTTGCACGACGCGGCGGCCGAGGCCGGACGTCCCGAGTCCGCGGTGCGGGTGGCGGCCGCGCTGCCGATTGCCGTGACCGATGACGTCGACGGTCTGCGTAAGCAGGCCGCCAAGGAGTTCGAGGTCTACGGCAGCCTGCCGTCCTATCGCGCAATGCTGGACCGCGAAGGCTACGCCGGGCCCGAGGATGCCGCGATCATCGGCGACGAGCAGACGGTCGCCGAGCGCCTCGACGAACTCAGCGCCGCCGGCGTCGACGAGTTCACCGGCTCGGTCTTCGACGCCGATTCCGAGGGAAGGGCTCGGACCAGGGCTTTTCTGCTGACCAAGCAGTCCTGACGGGCGAAAATTTCCCCTGGTGTGATAGCAGTCACAAGCGTACGATCGATGCCACGACGGGTTCGGGAGTGACGATTCCGAAGAGCCGGCATAAGGGTTGAAAGCCGGACGCGCGAGACCAATGAGACGCACCTAGATGTCCTCCCGAACCCGCCCTATTTTGTCTAAGGGTCGATCGCCGCCACGCAAAACGCCCCCGGGAAGAGTCCGGGGGCGTTTTGGTACGAAGCGGCAGAAGGCTAGAAGGCCGCTTCGTCCAGTTCCATCACATCGTTATCGAGGTTCTCGACGATCTGACGCGTGCTGGTCAGCATCGGCAGGAAGTTCTTCGCGAAGAACGACGCCACGCCGACCTTGCCCTCGTAGAACGCGCGATCGGCATCGCTGGCGCCCGCGTCGAGCGCCTCGATGGCCACCGCGGCCTGCTTGGCAAGCAACCAGCCGATCACCAGATCGCCGACGCTCATCAGGAAGCGCACCGAACCAAGGCCGACCTTGTACAGCTCGGCCGGGTTCTCCTGCGCGGCCATCAGGTAGCCGGTCATCGAGGCCGCCATGGCCTGCACGTCCTCCAGCGCGGTCGCCAGCAGTGCGCGCTCGGCCTTGAGCCGGCCGTTACCGGACTCGTTCTTGACGAACTGCTCGATCTGCCCAGCCACGTGCGCCAGCGCCACACCCTTGTCGCGGACGATCTTGCGGAAGAAGAAGTCCTGCGCCTGGATGGCGGTGGTGCCCTCGTAGAGCGAGTCGATCTTCGCGTCGCGGATGTACTGCTCGATCGGGTAATCCTGCAGGAAGCCGGAACCACCGAAGGTCTGCAGGCTCTCCGTCAGCTTGGCATAGGCCTGCTCGGAGCCGACACCCTTGACGATCGGCAGCATCAGGTCGTTGACCCGCATTGCCAGCTCGGCGTCGACATCGTGCACGGTCTTGGCCACCGCGGCGTCCTGGTAGGTCGCCGTGTAGAGGTACAGCGCGCGCAGGCCCTCGGCGTATGCCTTCTGGGTCATCAGCGAACGACGCACATCGGGGTGGTGTGTGATGGTCACGCGCGGAGCCGTCTTGTCGGTCATCTGCGTCATGTCGGCGCCCTGCACGCGCTCCTTGGCGTACTCGAGAGCGTTGAGGTACCCGGTCGACAGGGTCGCGATGGCCTTGGTGCCCACCATCATTCGGGCCTGCTCGATGACGTCGAACATCTGCGCGATGCCGTCATGCACCTCGCCCACGAGCCAGCCGACGGCGGGGACGTCGTGCTGGCCGAGCGACAGCTCGCAGGTGGCCGAAACCTTGAGGCCCATCTTGTGCTCGACGTTCGTCACGAACACGCCGTTGCGCTCGCCGATCTCACCGGTCTCGTGGTCGAAGTGGTACTTCGGCACGAAGAACAGCGACAGACCCTTGGTGCCCGGTCCTGCGCCCTCGGGGCGGGCCAGCACCAGGTGCATGATGTTCTCGAACAGGTCGTCAGAGTCACCCGAGGTGATGAAGCGCTTGACGCCGTCGATGTGCCAGGTGCCGTCGGGCTGCTGCACGGCCTTGGTGCGGCCGGCGCCGACGTCGGAGCCCGCATCGGGCTCGGTCAGCACCATGGTGGCGCCCCAGCCGCGCTCGGCGGCGATGGCGGCCCACTTCTTCTGCTCGTCAGTGCCGTTCTTGTAGAAGATCTCGGCCATGCCCGCGCCCATCGCGTACATGTAGGCCGCGGGGTTGGCGCCGAGGATGTGCTCGATCAGGGCCCACTGCAGCGAGCGGGGCATCGGCATGCCACCGAGCTCCTCGAGCACGCCGACCTTGTCCCAACCGCCGTCGAGCAGAGTGCGCATCGACTTCTTGAAGGACTCGGGCAGAGTCACGGTGTGGGTCTTGGGGTCGAACACCGGGGGATTGCGATCAGCGTCGGCGAATGATTCGGCGATGGGGCCGGCAGCGAGCCGTGCCATCTCGCCGAGCATCTCGCGGGCGGTGTCCACGTCGAGATCGGCGTAGTCGCCGGTACCCAGAACCTTGTCGAGTCCGAAGACCTCGAACAGGTTGAACTCCTGGTCACGAACGTTGCTCTTGTAGTGGCTCACTGTTCCTCCTCGTTGAGAGTGCCACTTGCGGTTGGGTACTTTTGGCTAAGTTACCCACCGGTAACTGGCCGAAACTATACCGCTCAGTAACTTCAACACAAAGTGGTCACGAACAATTTCAACCGGCTAAGCAACCCGGTGGTTGGTCGGGACCGAAAATACGCAGTTGACAACTGCTTTTGAACCCACATCCCAGCATTGTGAACCTCATCACGGACGGCCCGGTTAGGGTGATCGCGTGCTTCGAGTCGCGGTGTGGGGAACTGGGAATATGGGGGCCACGGCGATCCGGAGCGCAGCAGCGTTCCCCGGATTGCAGCTGGCGGGCGTCATCACGTCCTCGCCGGACAAGTCGGGTAAGGACGCGGCCACGTTCGCCGGGTTGGATCAGCCCACTGGAGTCACCGCCACCACCGATATCGACGCGGCATTGGCGGACTGCGACGCGGTGGCCTACATGGCCTCCGGCGATATCCGCCCGGACGACGCGGTCAACGACATCGAGCGCTGCCTGCGGGCCGGTGCCCACGTCGTCACACCGTCGCTGTACTCGCTGTACGACCCCCGCTCGGCCCCACCGGAATGGGTCGACCGGCTGACCCGGGCGGCCGAGGAGGGCGGCTCCACGTTGCTCGTCAGCGGTGTGGATCCCGGCTGGGGCAACGATGCGCTCGCCGTCATCGCCGCCGGACTGTGCACGCGGATCCAGACGATCCACTGTCAGGAGATCTTCGACTACTCGACGTACAACCAGCCCTACGCGGTCAAGGTGTCGTGCGGGTTCGGCGCCTCGATGGACGAGGTGCCGATGATGCTGCTGCCGTCGGTCCCGACGATGGTGTGGGGCGGCAATGTCCGGCTCATCGGACGCGGCCTGGGCCTGGAGATCGACGAGATCACCGAGGAGGTCGAGCGCCGACCATTGGAGGAGTCCGTCGACACCGTGATGGGTCGCTTCGAGAAGGGCACCCAGGGTGCCTTCTGGCTCAAGGTGATCGGAAAGGTCAACGGACGGGAACGCGTCGTCATCGACCACATCACCCGCATTCACGAGTCATGCGCACCCGACTGGCCGTATCCAGACCAGGGCGTAGGAGACCACCGGGTGATTGTCCACGGCGATCCCGAGCTGACCATCACCAGCCGCGCCGACCTGCCCGGCGGGACCCGCGCCGACGGCGGCAACACCACGGCCGCCAACCGCCTGCTCGGTGCGCTCGACTGGCTGTCGACCCAGAAGCCCGGGATCTACGACGGCCTCGACGTCCCGCTGCAGACATGCCGTCCCCCCGAAGTCGAAGCCCAGCGCTGGGCAGACTGACTCGGTCGAGTGACCCGGCCCGTGTGAAAATGGAGTCGATGAGCAAAAGCGATCTGACCCCGACGTCGCTGCGTGAGGCGTTCGGCCATTTCCCGTCCGGTGTCATCGCGATAGCGGCCGAGGTCGACGGGGTTCGGGTCGGTTTGGCCGCGAGCACCTTCGTACCGGTGTCGCTCGATCCCCCGTTGGTGTCCTTCTGCGTGCAGAACAGCTCAGAGACGTGGCCGAAGCTGCGGGACCTTCCCCACCTGGGCATCAGCCTGCTCGGCGAATCGCACGATGCGGCCGCGCGCACGCTGGCGGCCAAGACCGGCGACAGGTTCGCCGGCCTCGACACTCACTCGCGCGAATCCGGCGCGGTGTTCGTCGGCGGTACCAGCGTGTGGTTGGAGAGTTCAATCGAGCAGTTGATTCCCGCCGGGGATCACACCATCGTCATCCTGCGGGTCAAGGAGATCACCGTGCATGACGATGTACCGCCGATCGTGTTCCACCGCAGTACATTTCGTCGCTTGGGCGCATAACGCCCGAGCCGGTCACGGGCGAGCGGCCAGCTCCTCGCGATAACCGTTGATGCGCTGTTCGAGTTCTTCCGCGTCGGCGGTGCGGCCCTCCTTGCGGGCCAGCTCGGCTCGGCTGCTGAGTTCACGAATCGCAGTGCGGATGTCGTTGATGCTGTGCGGCTCCCGCAGACTCATATCGTCGCCTTTCTTCGATAATCGGCTGCTTTATATAGAGGCTACCCGCGGCACCGCCGACCTCAACCCTGATTCAACGACGCCGGCTGATCACCGCCGAAACAGCTTGTTGCCCAGCCACACCACCGGGTCGTACTTGCGGTCGGCGGCACGTTCCTTCAGCGGGATCAGTGCATTGTCAGTGATCTTGATGTGCTCGGGGCACACCTCGGTGCAGCACTTGGTGATGTTGCAGAAGCCCAGGCCGTGCTCGTCCTGCGCCTGCACCGAACGGTTACCCCGGGTGTCGAGAGGATGCATGTCGAGCTCGGTCTGCCGCATCAGGTACCGCGGACCCGCGTAGGCCTTCTTGTTCTCCTCGTGGTCACGCACCACGTGACAGACGTTCTGACACAGGAAGCACTCGATGCACTTGCGGAACTCCTGTGACCGATTCACGTCCTCCTGCATCATCCGGTACTCGCCGGGCTGTAGATCCTTCGGCGGGGTGAACGACGGGATTTCCCTGGCCTTCTCGTAGTTGAACGAGACATCGGTGACGAGGTCGCGGATCACCGGGAAGGTGCGCAGCGGGGTGACCGTGATGGTCTCCGTCGGTTCGAACGTCGACATGCGCGTCATGCACATCAGCCGTGGCCGCCCGTTGATCTCCGCCGAGCACGATCCGCACTTGCCGGCTTTGCAGTTCCACCGCACGGCAAGATCGCCGGTCTGGGTCTGCTGCAGCCGGTGGATGATGTCAAGCACCACCTCGCCCTCGTTGACCTCGACCGAGTAATCCTGCAGGCCTCCGCCGCTCTGGTCACCGCGCCAGACCCGCATGTTCGCGTGGTAGCTCATCAGGCTCTCCTTGCCGGGTGGTTGGCGAGTTCCTCGGACGTGAAGTACTTCTCCAGCTCGTCGAGCTCGATGAGCTCGAGCAGGTCCTCGCGCATCGGTATCTGGTCCTCGCGGGTGATGGTGATCTCGGGGACGACCGCATCGCCCTGAGCGCGGCACACCAGCAGTGTCTTACGCCAGTTGGCCTCCATGGACGGATGGTCGTCACGGGTATGCCCGCCTCGGCTCTCCGTACGATCGAGTGCGGCCCTGGCGATGCATTCGCTGACGATGAGCATGTTGCGCAGGTCGACCGCGAGGTGCCAGCCGGGATTGAAATGCCGGTCGCCCTCCACGCGGACACGCTTGTAACGCTCGCGCAGCTCCTTGAGCTTCTCGATCGCCTCGGACACTTCGTCGGCCTTGCGGATGATGCCGACCAGGCTGTTCATCGTGTCCTGGAGGTCGTGCTGCAGGGTGTACGGATTCTCCGCCGCTTCACCGTTGGTCGGACCCTCGAACGGTTTGAGCGCCAGCTTGGCCGCGTCCTCGACGGCCGCCTCGGACACCATCGGCCGGTCGGACAGGGCGCGCACGTAGTCGGCGGCCCCCATGCCGGCCCGTCGGCCGAACACCAGCAGATCCGACAGGGAGTTACCGCCGAGGCGGTTCGATCCGTGCATGCCACCCGAGCACTCACCCGCGGCGAACAGCCCCGGGGTCTTGGCGGCACCGGTGTCGGGATCGACCTCGACACCGCCCATCACGTAGTGACAGGTGGGCCCGACCTCCATGGGCTCCTTGGTGATGTCCACCTCGGCAAGCTCCATGAACTGGTGATACATCGACGGCAGCCGGCGCTTGATCTCCTCGGCGGGCAGCCGCGACGCGATGTCGAGGAAGACGCCGCCGTGCGGTGAGTTTCGCCCGGCCTTCACTTCGGAGTTGATGGCGCGGGCCACCTCGTCACGGGGCAGCAGGTCAGGGGTGCGGCGTGCGGAGTCGTTGTCCTTGAGCCACTGGTCGGCTTCCTCGATGGTCTCGGCGTACTGACCTTTGAAGACCGGCGGGATGTAGTCGAACATGAACCGCGTGCCGTCGGAGTTCTTCAGGACTCCGCCGTCGCCGCGCACACCTTCGGTCACGAGGATGCCCTTGACGCTGGGCGGCCACACCATGCCGGTGGGGTGGAACTGGACGAACTCCATGTTGATCAGCGTCGCGCCCGCCCGCAGTGCCAGGGCGTGCCCGTCGCCGGTGTACTCCCACGAGTTCGACGTCACCTTGTAGGACTTGCCGATGCCGCCGGTCGCCAGTACCACCGCCGGCGTCTGGAAGAGGATGAAGTTGCCGCTCTCGCGCCAGTAGCCGAACGCACCGGCCACTCTTTTTTCAGGGCCGGCGTTGTCCAGGATCAGGTCGGTGATGGTGCATTCGTGGAACACCTTGATGCGCGCCTCGTAGTCACCGAACTC
This sequence comes from Mycobacterium sp., assembly GCA_044508395.1. GTDB lineage: Bacteria > Actinomycetota > Actinomycetes > Mycobacteriales > Mycobacteriaceae > Mycobacterium. The sequence continues at coordinate 9,202 of JBIQHU010000047.1, forward strand.
GGCTTTGTCCTCCTGCTGCAGCGAGACGACCTTCTGCTGCAGCGTGCGGATGATCTCCAGACCGGTGCGGTCGCCGACGTGGGCAAGCCGCGGATAGGTGTGACCGCCGAAGTTGCGCTGGCTGATCCGCCCGTCCTTGGTGCGGTCGAAGAGCGCGCCGTACGTCTCCAGCTCCCAGACTCGGTCCGGCGCCTCCTTGGCGTGCAACTCGGCCATGCGCCAGTTGTTCAGGAACTTCCCACCGCGCATGGTGTCGCGAAAGTGGACCTGCCAGTTGTCCTTCGGGTTCGCATTGCCCATCGCAGCGGCGCAGCCGCCCTCGGCCATCACGGTGTGCGCCTTACCGAACAACGACTTCGTGACCACCGCCACCCGCAAGCCACGTTCCCGGGCCTCGATGACCGCGCGTAAACCCGCGCCGCCGGCTCCGATCACGACCACGTCGTACTCGTGCCGCTCGACATCAACCATTGCTAATCCTCACTAAATTGCGAATATGCTTGTCAGCCAATAAATCTCAGGTCAGAGATGGTCCCGCTCGCGACCAGCATGATGTAGAAGTCGGTCAACATCAGCGTTCCCAACGTGACCCACGCGTACAACTTGTGCCGCGTGTTGAGAGCACTCACCTGCGTCCAGAACCAGTACCGGATCGGGTGTTTGGAGAAATGCCTGAGGCGGCCACCAACGACGTGGCGGCAGGAGTGGCAGGACAGCGTGTAGACCCACAGCATCACCACGTTGACGACGAGAATGATGTTGCCCAAACCGAATCCGAAACCGCTCGGAGACTGGAAGGCGATTATCGCGTCGTAGGTGTTGATGACCGAGATGATGGCCGCGACGTAGAAGAAGTACCGGTGCGTGTTCTGGATGATCAACGGCAAGCGCGTCTCACCGGTGTATTTCACGTGCGGTTCGGCGACGGCGCACGCGGTCGGCGATTGCCACACCGACCGGTAATAGGCCCCGCGGTAGTAGTAGCAGGTGAGACGGAACAACAGCAGGAATGGCAGGGAGAACGCGGCATAGGGCAGCCACCAGACGTCGGGCAGGTACTGGCCGAAGTGGCTGGCCTCCGGGATGCAGCCCGACTGTGTTGCCTCGTTCCACTTGACGACACAGGGTGAGTAGAAGGGTGTCAGGTAGTGGTACTCCGCGACGTAGTAGTTGTTCTGCAGGAACGCCCGCACCGTCGCGTAGATGACGAATGCGGCGAAGCCCAGATTGACGACCAGCGGCGATTGCCACCACCGGTCTGTGCGCAGGGTGCGCTGTGGAATCCGGGCACGGCTCGGCGAAAAGACGCCGGTCGCCTTGCGGTCGGCGGTGGGTGCGCTCACTGTTACCTCTCGGAGTTGTCGTATCCCAGGTCAGGGGTGGCTCGCCTAGCGCGTGCCACCCAGACCCTCGTCATCGACACCGCGCCAGAAGTCGGTGTCGTACTGCGTGTCCGGAATCGGGATTCTCTCGCCGCCTTGGTAGTGGACCACACCACGGGCGAGCTCCAGCTCCTCGGCGTCGATGTCCAGACGGTCGATGTCGTTGAGGATCCGCTCGGCATCGTTCACTATCCGGCGGGTGGCCGGGCTGTCGCCGTACCTGGACGCCAACGTGGTGACGCACCGCCGCAGGTTTCCGATTAGCTCGTGTAGTTCGGCGAGTTCGGTTGTGCTGGACAAGTGACCTCCTTGGGCTGAAGGGTGTCAGGCATCACGTTACGACACCCGGCGCTAGTCACATCATGCACCGGGTAGTGAGACAGATCACGTCTGAAGCGGAGGTTTGACCAATGCCCGACCCGGTTCTCAAGGAGCGCGCCGACGCCCTACTCGCCCTTCACCAGCCCGGCAACCCGGTGGTGCTCCCGACGGTCTGGGACGCCTGGTCGGCCCGGCTGGCGGTCGACGCCGGGTTTGCCGCGCTCACCGTCGGCAGCCATCCGCTGGCCGATTCCGTCGGCAAGAGCGATCAGGAGGGCATGACGTTCGACGACGTCCTGGCCAGAATCGCCCAGATCACCGCTGCGGTGGAGGTGCCGGTCTCGGTGGACCTCGAGTCCGGCTACGGCGAGGCGCCGACACGGCTGATCGAGGGTCTGCTCGACGCCGGGGCCGTCGGCCTGAACATCGAGGACACCGTGCACAGCGAGGGTGGCCGGCTACGGTCGTCTAGCGAGCATGCCGAACTCGTCGGCGCGCTGCGCAAGGCCGCCGACGCGGCGGGGGTGCACGTGGTGGTCAACGCACGGACGGACCTTTTCCTGCGCCAGGACGGCGACGAGTCCGACCGGGTGGACCGCGCGATCGCGCGGCTCAAAGAGGCGGCAGCGGCAGGCGCGGATTCGCTGTATCCCGTCGGCCGTCACGACCCGGACACTCTGCGGCGCTTGGCCTCCGAACTTCCGCTGCCTATCAACGCCATCGCGCTACCCGACCAGGACGACCCGGCGTCGTTCGGGCCACTCGGCGTGGGCCGCATCAGCTTCGGCCCGTTCCTGCAGCGGGCATTATCTGCGACAACAGCGGAGATTCTGCAGCGCTGGGCTTAGCATTCCGCCTGTGGTGGGCGATGACGAGCCGAACTGGTATGACGAGCAGTCGCTCGTCGTGGCGGCCGGCGTGGCGGGCCTGATCCTGCTCGCGATCCTCGTCTATGCGGTGATGCGCACCTCGGATTCGGCCAAGGTGCCGGAAACGGTGTCGATTCCGACGTCGTCAGCCACTCCCTCGACGTACACCACGTCCTCGACGACAACCACCACCAGCTATACGGTGCCGAGCGTGGAGACCAGCGAGTACAACCCGCCTCCCGCTCCCAGCCCACGACCCGTCCAGCCGACAACACAAAGCCGGTGAAACCTCAAGGGTCCCACCGGCTCTCGTGTCGAGGTGTTACTTGCTCTCGACGGCGATGCGCTGCGGTTCGGCGCTCCGGTGGGCGCCGGCGACGCGTACCGTGAGCACCCCTGCGTCATAGGACGCCGAGATCGCATCGGTTGCGGCGTTCTCGGGCAGCTTGAACGACCGACGGAACGAGCCGTAGCGCACCTCACGCAGCGTGCGGCCGTTCTCCTCGGACGCGTGCTCGTCGCGGCGCTCGCCACGAATCACCAGATGGCCGCGATCGACCTCGACGGTGACGTCCTTGTCGACGTCGACTCCGGGCAGTTCGAGACGGACGACGGCGTCGTCACCGTCGCGCACGATGTCGGCCGCCGGGGTGAAGCCCTCGAACACACCGTCCTTGATCCAGCGGTCGATATCCCACGCGGGCCGCGACCACAGTGTCACTTTGCTCATCGTCTGTACTCCTCTGTGTCGTGACCGGCACCACGCCAGTCCGTCACCCGCTACAACCTGAGTCGACCACGCTCATGTTCCAGCTGGGCGTTCACTGTCAGCGAACCCGCTCACATCGGGTGCCCGACGGCAGTGAGCACACCGTGATGGCCGCTTCACACAAGGGCACATTGCGGCAATATCGCGTGCCTAGCCTCTGCGACATGCGTTCTCAAAGGAACGTCGTGGTCGTTGGCCACGGCATGGTCGGTCATCGGTTCGTCGAGGCGTTGCGTTCGCGCGACAGCGCCGGTGAATGGCGGGTGACCGTGCTCGCCGAGGAGGCCGACGCCGCCTACGACCGCGTCGGGCTGACCTCATACACCGAACACTGGGACCGCGGGCTGCTGGCGCTGCCCGGCAACTCCTATCCCGGCGACGACCTCGTCGAAACCCGGCTGGACAGCCCCGTTACCGCCATCGACCGGACCGCCAAGTCCGTCACCACCGCGGCAGGCGATCGGATCGACTACGACGCGCTGGTGCTGGCCACCGGCTCCTATGCGTTCGTTCCTCCGGTGCCCGGACGTGACCTGCCGGCCTGCCATGTGTATCGCACCCTCGACGATCTCGATGCGATCCGCGCGAGTGCGCAACGCGCGGTCGAAGGGGGCACTCCGGTCGGCGTGGTCATCGGCGGAGGTCTGCTGGGCTTGGAGGCCGCCAACGCCCTGCGCTCGTTCGGGCTGCAGGCGCATGTCGTCGAGATGGCGCCGCGGCTGATGGCCCAACAGCTCGACGAGGCCGGTGGGGCGCTGCTGGGCCGGATGATCGGGGACCTGGGGATCACCGTGCACACCGGTGTCGGAACGGAGAGTATCGCTCCGGCGCAACGGAATCGGCCCGTCCGGCGGTCCGCCGACACCGACTCGGTGCGCGTGACGCTGAGCGATGGGACGTTCGTCGACACCGGCGTGGTGGTCTTCGCGGCAGGCGTGCGGCCCCGCGACGAACTGGCCCGTGACGCCGGATTGGCCATCGCCGAGCGGGGCGGTGTGCTCACCGACCTGTCCTGCGCCACAATGGATCCCAACATCTACGCCGTCGGTGAGGTCGCGGCGATCGAGGGTCGCTGCTACGGCCTCGTCGGCCCCGGGTACACCAGCGCCGAGGTGGTCGCCGACCGATTGCTCGGCGGTGAAGCGGAGTTCCCCGAGGCCGACATGTCGACCAAGCTCAAGCTGCTCGGGGTCGACGTGGCCAGCTTCGGCGATGCGATGGGCACCACCCCGGACTGCCTGGAGGTGGCCATCAATGACGCGGTCAAGCAGACCTACGCCAAGCTGGTGCTCTCCGACGATGCGAAGACGCTGCTGGGCGGCATCCTGGTCGGCGACGCGTCGGCATACGGCGTGCTGCGGCCAATGGTGGGTGAACAGCTGCCGGGCGACGCATTGGCGCTGATCGCGCCGGCCGGATCCGAAGGCGGCGGGGGACTGGGCGTCGGTGCGCTGCCTGCGGCCGCCCAGATATGCTCGTGCAACAACGTCACCAAGGGCGATCTCACCGAGGCCATCGCGGGCGGCTGCTGCGACGTGCCCGAATTGAAGAAGTGCACGCTGGCGGGCACGTCGTGCGGTTCGTGCGTGCCGCTGCTCAAACAACTGCTTGAGGCCGAGGGCGTCGAGCAGTCCAAGGCACTGTGCGAACACTTCAGCCATTCGCGCGCAGAGCTTTTCGAGATCATCACCGCGACATCGATTCGGACCTTCTCGGGCCTGATCGAGCGCTTCGGCACCGGAAAGGGCTGCGACATCTGCAAACCCGCCGTCGCGTCCATCCTGGCGTCGACGAGCTCCGATCACATCCTCGACGGGGAACAGGCCTCGCTGCAGGACAGCAACGACCACTTCCTGGCCAACATCCAGAAGAACGGTAGTTACTCGATCGTGCCGCGGGTGCCCGGCGGTGACATCACGCCCGAGCAGCTGATCCTCATCGGCGAGATCGCAAGGGATTTCGACCTGTACACCAAGATCACCGGCGGACAGCGCATCGACATGTTCGGTGCCCGCGTCGACCAACTGCCCGAGATCTGGCGGCGGCTGGTCGAAGGCGGGATGGAGTCGGGCCACGCCTATGGCAAGGCGCTGCGGACGGTGAAGAGTTGTGTGGGCAGCGACTGGTGCCGGTACGGGCAACAGGATTCGGTGCAGATGGCCATCAACCTCGAGTTGCGGTACCGCGGCCTGCGGGCGCCGCACAAGATCAAGATGGGTGTCTCGGGTTGTGCGCGGGAATGCGCCGAGGCGCGCGGTAAGGACGTCGGCGTCATCGCGACCGAGACAGGCTGGAACCTTTACGTGGGCGGCAATGGCGGCATGACGCCCAAACATGCTCAGCTGCTCGCGAGTGACCTCGACGACGAGACGCTGGTGCGCTACATCGACCGGTTCCTCATGTTCTACATCCGGACCGCCGACCGGCTGCAGCGCACCGCGCCGTGGGTGGAGAGCCTCGAGGGTGGACTGGACCATCTGCGCGATGTCATCTGCAACGACTCCCTTGGCCTCGCCGACGAATTCGAGGCGGCCATCGCCCGCCACATCGAGGGTTATGCGTGCGAGTGGAAGGGCGTCCTCGAGGATCCGGAGAAGCTCTCCAGGTTCGTATCGTTTGTCAACGCGCCCGACGTCGCCGACCCCACCGTCGAGTTCACGCAGCGGTCGGGCCGCAAAGTTCCCATCGGATTGCCGAAGGTGCCTCAAAAATGACTCTTGTCAACGACGTTCAGGTATGGACGACTGCATGTGCCTACGACCGCCTGATGCCGTGCCGCGGTGTGGGCGTATGGCTGCCCGGCGGTGTGCAGGCGGCACTGTTCCGGCTCGACGACGGCACGCTGCACGCGGTGGGCAACATCGATCCGTTCTCCGGCGCGGCGGTGATGTCGCGCGGAATCGTCGGCGACCGCGGTGGCCGTCCGACCGTGCAGTCGCCGATCAAGAAGCAGGCGTTCGGTCTCGATGACGGGGTGTGTCTCGACGACCCGGATGTCGCGCTTCCGGTGTACCCCACGCGGATCGTGGATGGGGACGTGCAGATCGGCGCCTAACTTTCCTTCGGCGACCAGACGCAAAGTGACCTAAATCGCCGGCGTGTCGGCGCACTTTGTGTCTGCTCGCGCAGAGAACTCGCGCAGAGAAGGGGACCGCTACACCGCGATCGGCAGCCGCGCGCGGCGGAACCGGTTCACGATCAACCGCACCATCGCCGGATGCGACCCCAGCGGCTCGGTAACGAGATCGGCACCGCTGCAGCGCAGGCGATCCTGAAAGAGACCTTCCGACAGCAGGAATGACGCCACCACCACGCGTCGTGCACCACGCCGGCGAAGGCGTGCCACCGCGTCGGCGACAGTGGGTTCCCCGGTCGCGGCGAATGCGAGTTCCACCCGATCGCCGATGACCGCGGACAGCAGCGCGGCGACCCGCTTGAGGTCGGATTGCGCGAGGGCATTGGATGTTCCCGCCGCTGCGAGGACCACCGAGTCGCCTGGCCGCCAACCACATTCGACGAGCCGGTCCGCCAGAATGCGGCCCAGTTGCGGGCTAGGGCCCAGCGCCTCGGCGATCACGACATCGGGATGTCCGCTGGCCGCCACATGCTCGGGTATGTCGGTGTTGACGTGGTAGCCGCGGGACAGAAACGCGGGCACCACGACTGCGGGCGCGTCGAGTTCGCGCAGCACCTCGCTGGGGGTCGGACCGAGCACGTCGACGAACGCCACGTGCACACCCGTCCCCAGCGCCATCGAGACGCTGTGGGCCAGGTCGCCGATGAGTGCGATTCCGGATTGCTTACGGGTGCCGTGCGCCACCAGCACGTGTGCGGAGGGAAAACTCATAGTGCGTGCGCCAGTTCCTCGTCGATCGCCAGTCGGTAGCCGCGCTTGACGACAGTCGACACGATGTTCTTGTCTCCCAAGGCGGTTCGAAGGCGCAGCACCGCCGTCTCGACCGCATGGGTATCGGTACCGCTGCCGGGCAGCGCGGAAAGCAGCTTGTTGCGCGATACCACCGCACCGGGGTGATGTGCGAGGGCCCGAATGGTGGCCATCCCCGCCGGCGACACCGCCTTGACGTCGCCGTCGACCATCACACAGGTCCCGCGGATCTCCAGTAGATGGCCGGCCACCTGCAACTTGCGGGAGCACAGCAGCGGGAGTTCGTCGGTGATGTGTCGGGCCAAGGCGCCCAACCGCATTCGTTCCGGTGCCGACGTCGGCACCCCGAGCCGCACCAGCGGCCGGGCCGTGACCGGACCCACGCACATCGCGTGCACATTGGTGCGCAGCGCCGAAAGGACTCGGTCCTCGATGCCCATCTCCATCGCCCGCATCAACACCGACGCGACCGCAGGCGCGGAGGTGAAGCTCACCGCGTCGAACTTCTCCTCCGCGATGCCTGCTACGAGTTGGTCGAAGTCTCCGTTGCGGGGCGCCGGCCGCCACCGGTACACGCGGATCGGCACCACTTCGGCGCCCGCAGCGCGCAGTTCGTCGAGAAACTCGGGGAAAGGGTCCCAGTCCTCGGTTGCTCCGTGCAATTGCACCGCGATGCGCTGCCCGGCGATGCCGCCCTCGACGAGGTAATGCAGCACTTCGCGCGACGACTCCGAATCGGGTGACCATTCCTCGGGCAGTCCCGCGGCCCGCAATGCGCCCGTCGCCTTCGGCCCGCGCGACACGATGCGCGCGTTGCCCAACGCGCCGATCAGGTCGCCGGCCAGTCCCCAGCCGTCGGCCGCCGCGACCCATCCGCGGAATCCGATGCCGGTGGTCGCGATCACGATGTCCGGCGGCACCTCGATCAGTGCTTCGGTGTGGGCACGCAGCGCATCGTCGTCCGGAAGCGGCACCATCGCGATCGCCGCTGCGCTTGTCACAGTGGCGCCGCGGCGTTCCAGCAGCGCGCTCAGTTCCTCCGCGCGGCGGGCGGATGTCACCGCCACCCGGAACCCGGTGAGCGGTGCCCAGTCAGGCTCACTCATGACACCTGTGTATTCAGCTCGTGTTTCCGGCTGATTACTTGATCATTGCCTGGACGTGTCAGGACTCGTCGGCAATCCATAAGCCCAGGCTAGGGCCGTTTTATTGCCCGGAAGTGCACTGCCGTGACCCCGCCGTGAACTTCCCCTCACGCCGTGACTGCAGCAGGTGTGAGCTTCGCCGCCGGCTACCAGACGTCGCCGTCGCGCCAATCGCAGATGATCTCAGCGGTGGTGTCCAGTGGGGCGTCGTCAGGCAGCGCGATGGGCAGGACGAACAGGCAGTTGTCGTCGTCGGGGGTGCGCGTCACCCCAGCGGGCGCCAGCACAGACGTCGGCCCCTGCCACGGCAACCACCCGCGGGCGAGGTAGATGCGCCTGCCCGCCGGGGACGCGCTCAGCGCGCCGAGTTGATACGCGCCACGCAACACCTGCTCCGCGGCATCCATCACGGCGGTCGCGAGACCCTGCCCCCGTCTGTCTTCACGCACGGCGACACCTTCGATGTAGCCGCAGCGCAGCGCGACGCCCTGGTACAGGAGGCGTCGTTGCACCACCGCTGCATGTGCGATCAGCGCGCCGTGGTCGAAGATCATCGCGTGCATGCCGCCGAGCGAATGCTCCCAGTCGGCGTCGGTGAACTCACCGCCGAACGCTTCGATCACCATCCGGCGTGCGTCGTCACGAGTCTCGTTGTCGAGATCGGAGGTGTGGATCAGGCGGGCGGTGTGGACGCGAGGAACTTCCTCGCGCACGTGGAACGGGCTGTGCGCGTGCACACTGCCGTTCTACCAGCAGACGGCGTGCTATGTAGTGCCTTCGAACGGACGACGGGGTCGCGACCAATGCATCCGGACTGTCTGCCCTGGTCGGATCTGGGCGGCCCGATCGATGTCCTCGTCGGCGACCACGCCGATCACCGGGTACCCGCCGGTGACCGGGTGATCTGGGCCAAGGATCACCGGAAACCCGTTCGGCGGCACCTGAATTGCGCCGCGCGTCGCTCCTTCGCTCGGCAGCTGGCGGTCCGGCCACCGGTACTCCAGAGGCATACCGACCAGCCGCATTCCGACGCGATCGCTCTTGTTGGTGGCCTGCCAGTTGGTGCGGATCAGCACGTCCGGGTCGACGAACCAATCGTCGCGCGGCCCCGGCACCACCATCAGCTCGAGCACGTCCTCTTCGATCGCCGCCACCGGCGCCTGATCCAACTCGGGGAACTCGTCGTCGCGGTGCTCACCGATCGGCAGCACGTCGCCCGGGGTGAGGGGCAGCGGCCCGATCGCCGACATGACGTCGTAGGAACGCGACCCGAGCACCGGTTCGACGTCGATGCCGCCGTGCACCGCCAGGTAGGTCCGCAGCCCGGAGTGCGGTGCGCCGAGGGTGATCACCTCGCCGTCACGGGCGTAGTGAATGCTGTTCGTGCCGAACGGAACCCCGTTGACCGAGGGATTGGTGTCCGCCCCGGTGACCGCGATCGCGACCCCCTCTGTACCGGCGCCGCGCACTCGCGCCGTCAGCCCGCCGAACGTCACCTCGATGGTGGCGAACCCACCCGGGTTGGCGACCAGCCGATTGGCCAGGGTGTGCGAACGACGATCGGCCGCACCGGAACGACTCACCCCCATGTGGGCTAGCCCCGGCCTGCCGAGGTCCTCGATCAGTGACAGCGGTCCCGACTTGAGAATCTCCAGCGTCGCGCGCGGCGCGCTCATCGTGACACCGCCACGAACTGCACCCGCATGCCCGGGATCAACAATGCCGGCTGTTCGCGGTTGACGTCCCACAGCGGCTCCTGATTCACGGAGGTCCGCCCGATCAACTGCCAGCCGCCCGGGGACTCGCGCGGGTACACGCCGCTGAATTCACCTGCGAGGCCAACCGATCCCGCGGGGACCTTCGTCCGCGGCTCGACTCGGCGCGGCACCTCGAGCCGGCTGTCGCCGCCGACCAGATAGGCGAACCCCGGCGCGAAACCTCCGAAGCCGACTCGCCACAGGGTTCCGGTGTGCGCCGCGACCACCTGCTCGGCCGTCAACCCGGTGAGCCGGGCGACCTCGTCGAGATCTGGACCGTCGTAGACCACCTCGATCGAGACGTCGGCGTGCGGTTCTGCCGTCGAGGCGTCCATCAACGCGGCCGGGACGTGCAGCTTGCGCAGCCGCTGTCGGGTGGGGGCTCGGTAGGCCCCACCGTCGAGCTTGATCAGCACCGTGCGCGACGCCGGAACGATGTCCAGCACACCGGGCAGTCCGGCGTCCCGGATCGCCGACGTCCACGCCAGCACCTCGTCGGTGCGGTCGAATTCCAACAGCAGGGCGCGATCCCCGTAGTCGTGGATCACGAGGCGATCCGCGCCGTTGGCATCGGCGTCCATCAGATCCGCAGTCACGCTCATGGCACCTAAATTACCCGCGAGTAGGGAGGGCTACTCGTGCTCTTCGGATGCTCTTTGAACCTTGCCAGAGGAGCCTTAACGAAGCCTCACACGGCGGGTTGATAGGTGGGTTCGCGACGCTTGATGAAGGCGATCACCCGGTAGGTCACCGGAAGCACCACGATCTCGACAGCGGTCTTGTACACCCAGCCCAACGCCACGTAGGTGAGGAAGTCCCGCCACGTGCTGATGCCGATCGCGCCCGCGGCGATGGCGCAGAACACCAGGGTGTCGGCGAACTCGCCGACGATGGTGGATCCGATCAACCGGGCCCACAGGTGCTTCTCCTTGGTGCGGGCCTTGATCCGGACCACCACCCACGCGTTGAGCGTCTGCCCGACGAGGAAGCCGGCGAGCCCGGCGATGATCAACTGCGTGAACGGTTTGACGACGGCCTCGAACGCCGCCTGGTTGGTGTAGAAGTCCGCGGGCGGGAGGTAGGCGGTGAGCCAGAAGGTTAATGCCGCGATGGCTTCCATCACGAAGGCTATGTAGATGGCCCGCCGGGTGGCTTTGAAGCCGTACACCTCGGAGAGCACGTCGCCGATCACGTACGTCATCGGGAACACGATGAAGCCGCCGTCGGTGATCAGCGACCAGTCGCCGATGATCGGTCCGAAGGCGATGCCCTTCGTGGCCGACACATTCGAGATCAGCACCAACCCGGTGAAGATCGCGACCAGCGCCGGATAGTAGGCCGAACCCGTGGTCGCGAAACCTCGGTGCTGGGACTCGGTGCTGGTGGCGGTCACCAGGTCATCTTGTCAGGCGATCGCCTTGGCGATGAGGGGCGGCAGCGCCTCGGCCACCACCGGATACGACAGCGGCGAACCGAATGCGATGGCGCCCGCCAGCTCCTTGCCGGTGAACACGTTGCGGCGGCGGCTGATCTCCGGATCGGCGAGCAGCGCCGCCTGTTGTTCGTCACTTTCGGTGGTCCAGATCAGGACATCGGCCGACTCGACGTTCTCGGCGACAGCGAACCCCATCTCGATGAGGAACTCGCTGCGCCATTCCGGGGACATCGCCTTGGGGCCGTCGGGCGCCAGCGTGCCTTCCAGCAGCACCACCTGCTTGCCGGCGAACTGCGCGTTCTCCTTGCCCGCCGCAGCGAACTTCTCATCGACGGCCGCGATGAGCTCCTGCATCGCGTCGTGCTTGAACACCGCTTGGCCGATGGTCGTCGCCTGGACCTTCCACGGCTCGAAGAATGCGTCCTGGCCGGACTGCGCGATCGTCGGGGCGATGGCGGCCAGTTTGTTGTAGGTGTCTTGGTCCAGTCCCGCGTTGGTGGCGACGATGAGGTCGGGTCGCAGCGACGCGATCTGGTCGACTGCGATGCCGTCGACGAGGTTCAGCACCACCGGCTGCGCACCCCCGAGTTTCGGCTGCGCCCAGGGCCATACGCCGAACGGCTCGCCGCCGAACCAGTCCGTCACCGCGATCGGGACGACACCGACGGCGAGCAGATCGTCCTGCTCGGTGAGGCCGGCGCTGACCACCCGCTTGGGGGGTGCCGGGACTCTGGTCTCGCCGAACACGTGCTTGACCGTGACCGAGCCGTCGTCGGCGACCTCACCCGGCTTCGACCCGCACGCGGTCAACGACGCGGCTGCCCCGGCCGTCAACGCCAGGAAACCCCGCCGGGACAACGAAGCAGGCACCCGGCGAGAGTAGCTAACTCACCTGGAAACCGCGGAACAACACTGCGGCTAGGCCCAGCGCCACGACGATGTTGACGACCGTCGCCGAAGCGAACAGCGCGATCGGCCGCCAGCCGGCTTCCTTGAGACCCTTCAGCGAGAACTCCAGGCCGATCGCGACGAACGCGAAGATCAGGAACCAGGTCCGCAGGTCGTTGACCGTCGTGATCGAGGACTTGTCCCCGCCCCACTGCAGAAACAACGTGCCCACAATCGACGCGGCGATGAAGCCGAGCACGAACTTCGGGAACCGCTCCCAGAACTTTCCGAGCGTCGGGCGCGCGTCGGCGTCGGTGCGACGTTCGACCTTCAGTGCGAAGTACGCGGTCAGTGCGATCGCGACGATCCCGATCAGCGCGTTCTGGGTGGTCTTGACGATGGTGGCGATCTGCAGGGCGTCCTCGCCGGCGAGTGCGCCTGCGGCGGCGACGGCCGCGGTGGTGTCGATGTTGCCGCCGATCCACGCGCCGGCGACGGGCTCGGAAAGGTTGAGAACGTCTGCGAGCCAGGGCAGCAGGAAGATCGACGGCAGCGCGAAGGCGATCACCAGGGACGCGGCATATGCCAACTGTTCCTTCTTGGCCTGCACGGCTCCCGCGGCCGCGATCGCGGCGCTGACACCGCAGATCGACACGGCCGACGCCAGCAGCGCGCGCAGCTTGTCCTCCAGTTTGAGGACTCCGCCGAGCCACCAGGTGAAACCGAACACGATGGTGATCAACAGCAGCGCCTGGATGATCGCCGGCCCTGCCGCGGTGACGAGCACCTTCAGGTTGATGGACGCGCCGAGCAGGACCAGACCCGTCTTGATGAAGAACTCGGTGCGAAAGCCCCGTGACAGCGCGTCACGCAGCGCCAGCTTGGACAGGACGAAGTTGCCGAGCAGGCCCAAAGCGATTGCGTAGATGGGGGATTCGATGGACTTGGCGACCTTGGCGAACGGGGTGCCCTTAGCCCACTGCGGAACCTCCTGTTCGAGGAATCGGGTCGCGGCGCCCAGCGCGAGGACGAGCAGCACCCCGGCGATCGCGTAGCCGAGCCCGTAGTCGCGGTCCTCGGTGCGGTTCTCCCTGGTCGTCTGTTCCGTCACGGGATCACGCTGCCCGGGATCGCTCCGACGAGTACAAGAGCCAGCAGGGCCAGGCCGACGATGACGGCGAGCCAATCCTCATTCATGCGCGGCACCGTACGACGGTGCCCGCGCGAGGTCACCCGTTGTGCTCAGCGCGATTAGATCGGTGGCGCCTCACCGTAGGTGAATGACGACGAGGACGACGTCGAGGATGAGGTCAACACGTCGCCCCGATTCATATCGGTTCTCTCGATTCCCTTGATCAGCACGCCCACGTTCTCGCCGACGGTCGCCTCGTCCAGCTGCTTGCGGAACTTCTCGATGGCGGAGACCGTGAGGCCCGGGCCGCCGTTGATATGCACGGTGTCGCCGACGCGCAGACTCCCGCTTTCGACTCGGCCGGTTGCGACTACGCCGCGGCCGCGAATGGCGAAGACGTCGTCAACGGTCATCTTGAACATCAGAAGTGCGCCAATCTCTTGTTGATCAGCCGGGCGAGCCAGCCGGGGGAGAAGCGCGAGCCGGCCGCCAGCACCTTGGTCTGTGAGCCGACGGGGAAATGCACCTGGTGGATGGCGCGGCGCAGCTTCGATGGTTCGGTCGCCGCCACGATGGCGTCGGCGATGTCCTGCGCGGTCAGTCGGATGCCGAGTGACTCGGTGGTTCCCGTCTTGACGTTCTCGAGCATCCCGGTCTGCACGAACAGCGGCCACATCGCGATCACCCGGATGCCGTAGCGCTCCCACTCGAGGTCCAATGCCTCGGTGATGCCGCGGACAAAGAACTTGGTCGCGCTGTAGTTGGCGAGTTCGGCCTGGCCGTAGATCGCCGACGCCGACGCGAGGTTGACCACGACGGCGTTCGGCGTGGCCTTTAGGTAGGGAAACGCGGCGTACAGCCCGTTCACCACGCCCTTGGCGTTGACGTCGATTTCCTTGTAATGGCCGGCGATGTCCATCTCCTCGAACCGGCCGGCGCGCAGGATTCCCGCGTTGTTGATCATCACGTCGAGCCGGTCGCCGGCGGCCTTGGCGAACTCACCGACCCGCTGCGCCATCTCGGCGGCGTCGGTGACGTCGAGGTGGCCGACGATCGCCTCGGAGCCGAGCCGGTCGATCTCGTCGGCGAGCGTCTTGAGTCCCACTTCGTCGATGTCGAAGCCGCCGACGGTGAAACCCTTCCTGGCGAATGCAAGGGCAGTGGCCCTGCCGATGCCGGCTGCGGCGCCGGTGATGAATACGGATTTGTGCGCTGCGGTCATGAGAACGGCATACCAGCTTCCAGGAGGTCCAGTGTCTGATACATCCGGTCGGCGATGCCGGAGGGATGGCCGTCTAGGGCGGTCAGCATGCTGCCGGTCAGCGCTCCTACGAATACCCGCACCTCGAGGTCACCGGCATCGCGGCCGGTGCGTCTGGCCTCCGCCTCGGCGAGCCTGCGTGCCGTGCGCTGGTACTCGTCCATCTGCGCTGCTCTCAGTTCAGGCTCCGCGAGGACGAGGCGCAGGCGGGCGCGCTCGAAGCGCCACTCGGCGGACGAGAGCGCCGCGAGCGTGATCTCGAGCGAGCGCCGAAACGCCTTGAGCGGTGCCATGTCTGCGGGCTGCGCGGCGAGCGCGTCGACGGTCACCATGTCCAGGTCATTGGCGATCAGCACCGACTCTTTGGTGTGGAAGTAGCGGAAGAAGGTGCTGGGCGCTATCTCGGCGGCCATGGCGATCTGTTCGATCGTGGTGCTGGCGTACCCGTTCGCCTGCATGAGTCGCAACGCCTCACGCCGAATGGCGTCGCGGGTCTGGATCTTCTTTCGGTCTCGCAAACCCACCGCTGACTTGGTTGCCCCCATGGGCGAATTGTCTCAGGACAACGCCAACGACACGCCGAGGCCGGTCATTGTGAGGGCGATTAGTCCGTCGAGGATCCGCCAGGTCAGCGGGGTGGCGAATAATCCAGAAAGGCGCCGCGCCCCGAGGCCGAGGCTGACGAACCAGACGACGCTGGCGGTGACCGCCCCGACGCCGAACAGCCATCGCCCGTCGGTGTGCTCGTTGGCCAGTGTGCCCAGCAGGATCACGGTGTCGAGGTATACGTGCGGGTTGAGCCACGTCAGCGCGAGACAGGTGACCAGCGCTTCGAGGAGTCGTGCCGAACCGGTTTCCGACGGAGTCAGCGTCGACGGCCGCCAGGCCCGCCGCGCCGCGAGCAGCCCGTAACCGATCAGGAACGCCGCGCCGCCGAATTTGGCGAGGTCGAGGGCGACCGGGTGCGCGGCGATCAGCGCGCCGATGCCTGCGATCCCCGCGGTGATGAGCACCATGTCGGACACGGCGCAGACCGCGACGACGGCCAGCACGTGCTCGCCACGGATGCCCTGGCGCAACACGAACGCGTTCTGCGCGCCGATCGCGACGATCAGCGTCAGCGAGGCAAGGAAGCCGACGACCAGGGGCGAGTTCACAAGGTTGACGGTAGGGAACCCCGGCGCATCAGTACAGCTAATGATTCTTAATTTACATTAGCACTATTAATGTCATGGTGAGGCCGATGCTGACGCACACCTGCGGACGAGAACTGTGCGTTCATCGGCAGGAGGCTGCCGAAATCTGCTTCGATGAGCACCTTGGGGGCCAAACGCTGTGCAGAAGGGCTGAGCCGCAGGAAGACCTATGACCACGCACCTCCCCGATTCGCCGGTGGGACAGCAGACGATGACGAAGGTCACCCGTCGCCTGATCCCGTTTCTGATCCTTCTCTACTTCGTCAACTACCTCGATCGGGTGAACATCGCCTTCGCCGGACCGAACGGTATGAACGAAGACCTCGCGATGAGCGCGAAGATGTTCGGCTTCGCCTCGGGCATCTTCTTCCTCGGGTACGTCCTGCTCGAAGTGCCGAGCAACATCGCGCTCCACAGGTTCGGCGGCCGCCGGTGGCTCGCCCGCATCATGCTGTCGTGGGGAATCATCAGCACCGCAATCGCATTCGTGCCGAACGCGGAAACCCTCATCGTGCTGCGATTCCTGCTGGGCGTCGCGGAGGCGGGGTTCTTCCCGGGAATCATTCTCTATCTCACGTTCTGGTTCCCCGAAAAGCAGCGCTCCAGGGCGGTCTCACTGTTCATGGTGGCGGTGCCGGTGTCGACGGCGATCGGGGCCACCCTGTCGTCGCTGATCATCGATTGGGGGCACGGCCTTTTCGGGCTCGACGGCTGGCGCGTCATGTTTCTGGTCGAGGGGCTGCCCGCCATCGTCCTGGCGTTCGCCTGCTGGTTCTATCTGACCGATCGCCCGGCCGAGGCCGCCTGGCTCGAGACGGACGAAAAGAGCTGGCTGGAAACGATACTGGACTATGAACGGTCGACGGCCGAATCAGGCCAGCACTGGCCGTTGAAGAAGGCGCTCAGCCATCCGAGGATCCTGGCGCTGGCGTTCATCTACTTCGGAATCACCTACGGCCTGTATGCGGTCGGGTTCTTCCTTCCGACCATCGTGGCGGGGTTCCAGGAGCAGTACGGCACCCATCTGAGCATCATCGAACGCGGCCTCGTGACCGCGGTGCCCTACGTGGTCGCGGCCATCGTGATGGTGCCATGGGCCCGCCACTCCGATCGCACCGGCGAACGGGTGTGGCACGTCGCGATTCCGGCCATCGTCGGAGGCGTCTCGATACCGGTGGCGCTCTACATGACCGATCCCTATCTGGCGATGGTCGCCGTCACCTTGTCCACCTGCTCGGTCATGTGTGCCCTGCCCGTATTCTGGTCGCTGCCTTCGACATTCCTCACCGGCCTCGCTGCGGCGGGCGGTATCGCGCTGATCAACTCGATCGGAAATCTCAGCGGATTCGGTGGGCCCTACATCACCGGGTGGCTCACCGGGATGACGGGCAATGCGAAGTTGGCGATGTGGGTGGTGGGAGTGCTATCACTGGCCGCTGCCGCGGTGGTGGTTTATCTGGGTGCCAAGCCTCGGCCGGGGGAGCAACAGCAAACCTAACTAGCTCGCCGTATGCATTAGCATCGCTAATGTGCAGGTCGACGGCCAGCAGTTGGCGGCGTTCGCGGCGGTGATCGAAACCGGGTCGTTCGATGCTGCGGCGGCCCGACTCCACGTCACCCCGTCGGCGATCAGTCAACGCATCAAGGCGCTGGAACAGCGGGTCGGGCAGGTTCTGGTCATACGCGAGAAACCGTGTGTCGCCACGGCGGCCGGCGTTCCGCTGTTGCGGTTGGCGGCGCAGACGGCGCTGCTGGAGGCCGAGGCCCTTTCGGAGATGGCAGGCGGCAACACGTCCTCACCCCGTATCGCGTTGGCGGTCAACGCCGATTCGATGGCCACGTGGTTCACCGGCGTGTTCGACACGCTGGACGACGTGCTGTTCGACATCCGCATCGAGGACCAGGACCATTCGGCTCGACTGCTGCGCGAGGGCGTGGTGATGGGGGCGGTGACAGCCGAGCGCACTCCGGTGTCGGGGTGTCGGGTGCAGCCTCTTGGAGTGATGCGCTACCTGCCGGTGGCCGCCCCGTCCTACATCGCACGGCATCTGCCCGACGGCTTCACCGCGCACGCCGTGGCGGCGGCACCGTCGTTGGCATGGAATCGTGACGATGCGCTGCAGGACATGTTGGTGCGCAAGGTGTTCCGCCGCGACATCACCCGTCCCCAGCACTTCGTGCCGACGGCGGAGGGCTTCGGCTCAGCTGTGCGCGCGGGCCTTGGGTGGGGCATGTTTCCGGAGAACCTGGCCGCCCCGGAACTCGCGGACGGCTCGTTCGTTCGGGTGGCCGACGCTCACCTAGACGTGCCGCTGTTCTGGCAGTGTTGGAAGCTCGACAGTCCATTGGTCGGCGCCATCACCGAGGCCGTCCAGTCGGCTGCCGCAAAGGTTATGGCCTGACGCCCATTTCGCGCAGGATGCGTCGCAGCGTGCGGAGCGCGTAGTGCAGCCTCGACTTCACGGTGCCTTCGGCGATTCCGAGGTCGGCGGCGATCTCCGCCGTCGTCCATCCCTGCACATACGAGCGCTGAACCACTGCGCGGTGTTCGGGGCTGAGCCTTCGCAGCGCTTCGTTGAGAAGCATTCGGTCCAGTGCCGCGTTCACCTCGTCCTGGCTGGCGCGTTCGGGGACACCGGCGCTCAGTGCGCTCACTTCGCGGCGGTACCGCAGGGAGCGGCTCTCGTCGATGATCATGTTCCGGGCGACCGTGAACAGCCACGACCTCGCAGACCGCTCGCTGTCGTTGGTCACCTCTGGGTGCTGCCATGCTCTTAGTAGCGTCTCCTGCACGACATCCTGAGCGCGGGACGCGTCACCGGTCAACCGCCAAGCGTAATGCCACAGAGCGGTTCCGTGCTCTTCGTACAGCTCCCGGACGCCGGCATTCCCCACTGCAGGTAATGTGCCGTCAGCGAAATCTGTGGCAGAAGACGCTATTTCGGATGTCGCCATGGTCCTGCCCATCTGCTGTCAGAAATTGCCTGTACTAACACGACATTGGCATCGCCCAAGGCAAAAGTGCAGGTAGTGGCGCCGCTAGTAGTGGCACTACCACCTCGATCCCTGCAGGTCAGCACCGCCCGATTCCGGCTAGCCGGGTATGAAGATGGACGACAACCGGGGTGATAAGTCCTGACAAACGCGCAACCCTGAACGTGGGGAACCGTTCAGACGACAAGCGCAGAGGCAACCGTGAAGCACAATGCTGCCGTGATGGGCCAGTTTCTCCGGAGACGCCGGAGTCAGCTGGTGCGCGCCGACTTCGGGTTGCCCGCGGGACGGACGCCATGCGGGCTGCGCCGTGAAGAGGTGGCCTACCTCGCCGGGGTCAGCGTCACCTGGTACACCTGGCTCGAACAGGGACGCGAGATCACCGCGTCCCGCCAGGTGATCGACTCACTCGCGGGCGCGCTTCGGTTGTCGCACAACGAACATGTGTACCTGTTGGCGCTGGCCGGCTACGGTACGCCCCGACCCACCGAAGACCCGAATTCCGGCACGCTCCCCGCTCACATGCGACGGCTGTTGGATGCCTTCACGGACTACCCGGCATTGGCGATCGCCCCCGACTGGACCGTGTTGGGATGGAACGCGGCATACGAGGCGGTGTACCCAAACGTGGCGACGGTGCCCGCGGCAGAACGCAACTTCCTGTGGCTGCTGTGCACCGATCTTTACCTGCGCTCGGCGATGCCGGACTGGGAACTGACCGTCGCATACAACGTCGCGTCGTTTCGCGCCGAGGTCGGAACCCGTTTGGATGAACCGCCGTTCGCCGGCCTTATCAGCCGGCTCGTGCTAGCCAGCGCCGCATTTCGAGGGGCTTGGGAGAGTTTCGATATCGAAAGCCTGCCCTCCCGCGAGCGCCATTTCCGTCACCCTGAGGCCGGCGATCTCTACATGGAGCAACACATTCTGGCGCCCACCGACGATCCGAATCTACGGCTGGTCACTTTCATTCCTGTGGCCGGCAGCGACACCGTCGCCCGCTTACGTCGCCTCATGGATGAACCAGCGCTCGTTCCGCTTCGTGTTATCAGCGGGGCTCCGTGACGATGCCGTCATACCCACCAGGTTCAGTCATCGTCACGGAAAGAGATTCCGCAAGTGTCGTTCACGAGATCACCATGCATTCGCGACGCCGTTGTGATCGGCGCGGGCCCAGCAGGTCTCGCTGTCGCGCGTGAGCTCGAACATCGGTACGGGGTCGAGACGCTCGTCATCGACCGTGCCCCTGCGCCGGCGATGTCGTGGCGCACCCGCTATGACAACTTTCGCCTCAACACCACCGGGTTCTTATCCCATCTGCCAGGGCAGCGAATCCCCTTGTCCGCGGGCCGCTGGCCGACACGTGAGGACATGGTGCGCTACTTCGACAGTTATGTGCAGCGGCAGAACATCGCACTCGAACTCGGCTGCGAGGTCAAGGGTATCGACCGCGCGGCGGACGGTTGGGTGATCAATACTTCGTCCGGGGAAATCGATACGCGCGCAATCATTCTGGCCACTGGCAACTACCGGACCCCCAGTCTCCCCGACTGGCCTGGTCTGAAGGATTTCACCGGCCAACTCGTACACTCCGGTGACTTCAGAAACGCGTGGCCGTTCCGCGACCGTGAGGTGCTGGTGGTCGGCGCCGGAAATTCCGGAGCAGACATCGCCGTCCAGCTCGCGAACGCCGGCGCGCGTCGGATCTGGCTTGCGGTGCGCACACCCCCGCACTACCCGAAGGGCCACCGGTACATCGCCGACAACATGTGGACGTCGGCGTCGGCGGAGGAGCTTTTGCCGGGTATTCGCCGAATCATCGAGACGATGCCGCCGCATCCGTCGCATTTCATCATGACGGGCTGGAAGGCGGACCCGAACCGCCCGGACATGGCGTTCAGCGTCGAGGACGAGATCTACATGGCGCTGTACACCGTTTGGCAGGATCCCGCCGACGACGAACGGTATTGCGACTGGGCTGCTTCCAACATGGCGGCGATGTCCCACCTGGCGACCGGCACCGCGCTCGCCGACGAAAACCTCGGCCGGCGCCCAGCGAGATTCATCACCGAGTCGAACATGGCGCGGCTCGACAAGGTCCGTTCGACCTACGACCCGAACAATCGATTTCACAGCTGGATGGGCCGCCCATGACCCAGCTTCGGATCTTGGTCATCGGTGCGGGCGTTGGCGGCATTTCCATCGCTCGGGGATTGCTGCGCGACGGGCATGACGTCACGGTCTACGAACAACGGCCGGACACGCGGCCCGGTGGTGGCGCGGTGACGATATGGCCCAACGGCGCAAAGGTTCTGGACCAACTGGGTGTCGACATGGACGGAGCCGGTCAGCTGCTGTCCACTGTCCGGATCGCGACGTCGAGCGGGCGCCCATTGGTGAACATCGCCGTGGACACGATCTCGGACCGCCTTGGCGGTTACGTCCGGATGGTTCCGCGGCGCGTCCTGCTCGATCGTCTTCTCGACGGCTTTCCGAACGATCGCGTCCGATGCAATTCCCGTGTGGCCGAAGCATTCACGACGGAGGACGGAATACGGGTCGAGTTCGAAGACGGCAGCTACGCCCATGGCGATCTGTTGATCGGCGCCGACGGACTGCACTCGACGGTCAGGCGTATCGCCGGTGCGCCACCCGCGAAGCCGACTGGATGGTGTAGCTGGCAGGGGCTGAGCACCGTCGACACTCTCACCGAGAAAGATGTCGCGGTGCAGATGATCGGCGCACACGGCAGCCTCGGGCTCTGGCCCGCCGGGGACTGCGAGGTGCAGTGGTGGTTCGACTTGCGATGGAAACCGGACTGCGCCAGGCCGGAGCGTCCGATCGACATGATCCGGTCCCACTTCGCGGGCTGGTCCAGCCTGGTCGATCAGGTGCTGGCGACGCTGACGGACGACGATCTCGCTCCTTCACCGTTTCCGCACTACCGGCATCCGATACCGCGCACGCCGCAGGTGGGCGCGATGACGTTACTCGGCGACGCCGCCCACACGATGCCACCGATCCTGGCGCAGGGGACCAACCAGGCACTGATCGACACGATGCTGCTGCGAAAGGCGCTTTCCGATTTCCGGAAGAGACCCGGCCGTGATCTTGCGCGTGCGCTGCGGTGGTACGAGAAGACCAGGAGACGCCGGCTCGCCGCCGTCTCGTGGGTGACATCGCGGCAGATGTCTCAGAGCGAGTCGGTGCTGAAACCGGCGGCCATGGTGTCGGATTCCTTTGGCACGTGGGCGATGACGACGTTTCTGCGGTCGACGAGCCATCAGCGCATCTCCGCCGAGATGTCCAGCCGGCTGATCCGCTCATGAGAGCCAAAGTGCCGCCCGCCAAGGTGGCGCGTGTTGTCGAGTGGCTTCGCCACCACCTGTATCGGCTGCATCAACGGCTGACGCCCGCGCCTGCGGCGATGATCGAAATGATCCTGGCGGGCTGGACATCGCAGGCGATCACCGTCGCCGCCCAACTCGGTGTCGCCGACGCCCTCGCGGACGGGCCGATGACCATCGACGAATTGGCGACGCGGGTCAACGCCGACGCTGACGCCTTGCGCCGGCTGCTGCGGGCGTTGATCAGCAAGGGGGTGTTCCGCCGTCGGCGCGACGGTTTGTACGAGGTGAACGCTCTCGGCGACACCCTTCGCTCCGATGCCCCGGTGTCGATGGCGTCCGCGGCACAGTTCTACGGCTCTCACGAACAGCGCGAACGCTGGACCATGCTGGTGGATTCGGTGCGCACCGGGACCTCGGTCGTCCCGGCGTTGCGCGGCAAGTCGAGCTTCGACTACTTCGCCGACAAGCCCGAGCTCGCCGAACTGTTCAACAGCACCATGACGAGCGTGTCCGAAATGACGGATGCCACCGTGGTCGCCGGTTACGACTTCAGCGCCTACCCGACGATCGTCGACGTCGGAGGCGGGCACGGGCCACTGCTGGCGGCTATTTTGGCGTCGGCGCCGGCCTCGCGCGGCGTGCTGTACGACCTGCCGCTGGTCGTGGCGAGCGCCCCAGATCTGTTGCGGGCGCACGCAGTTGCGGACCGGGTGCGTATTGCGGAGGGGTCATTCTTCGACTGCGTTCCCCGTGGCGGCGACGCCTACGTCCTGAAGAACATCATTCACGATTGGCCGGACGAAAACGCGCTACAGATCCTGCGGAACGTGCGCGCTGCCGCGGGCAGCTGGGCCACAGTGCTGCTCATCGAATTCGTCATCCCCAAGCACAACCGCGACTTCCCCGGAAAATGGGTGGACCTGGAGATGATGTTGAACCTGGGCGCCCGCGAACGCACCGCGGGGGAGTACCGCGACCTTCTCGGTAGAGCCGGACTTCGGATGACGCGCGTTGTGCGCACGGCGTCGCCGCTGAGCGTGGTCGAGGCGAGAGCCCGGTGAGTCAGTGCTTCTCGGCGCGCTTCTTACCGAATGGCAACACGTGCATGATTCCCACGACGATCAATCCGACGACCAGGCCGACCAGAGCTGACGCTGCGGTGTTGGCCGACCACGCGAGCACGCCGTCGATACCGTCGGCGATCGTGCGGTGTATCAGGTCCTCGAAGTGGTGCACGAAGCCGTAGGGCGCGTGCCAACCGAGGGTGTCGGTTCCCAAGAGCAGGATGTGGCCGCCGACCCAGAGCATCGCGACGGTGCCGATGGTCGACAACGCCGACAACAGTTTGGGCATGAACGCCACCAGCCCGCGCCCGACCTTCTGTGAGAACGTCGACGACCGCTCCGCGAGGTGCAGGCCGATGTCGTCCATCTTGACGATCAGCGCGACCACGCCGTAGACGGCGGCGGTGATCACCACCGCGACCGCGACGAGAATGATGAACCGCGACCAGAACCTCTCGCTGGCCACCTCGTTGAGCGCGATCACCATGATCTCTGCCGACAGGATGAAGTCGGTGCGGATGGCGCCCGCGGTCATCTGACGCTCGGCGTCTCCGGAGGTGGGCACCATGGGTGTCGCGTGCGCCTCGTGCCCGTGACCGGGCAGCCAGCCCAGTGCCTTCTCCGCACCCTCGTAGCAGAGGAAGGTGGCGCCCATCATCAGAATCGGCGTCACCAGCCACGGCGCGAACTGACTGAGCAGCAACGCCGCGGGCAAGATGAATATCAGCTTGTTGCGCAGCGACCCGATCGCGATCCGGTTGATCATCGGCAGTTCGCGGTCGGCGGTGATGCCGTGTACGTACTGCGGCGTCACCGCGGTGTCGTCGATGACGACGCCCGCCGCCTTCGCGGTCGCCCGTCCCGTCGCGGCACCGATGTCATCGACTGAGGCCGCCGCCAGCTTGGCCAGCGTGGCGACGTCGTCGAGAAGTCCGAACAGGCCTGCGCTCATCCTGTCTCCATGGTGTGGAGGTTACCCACAGTCACATACCTAGTAGCGACTCGATCCAGCCGCGCGCGAAGTACACCAGGAAGCCGGCGGCCACGATCCACAGCAGCGGGCTGATCTCCTTGGCCTTCCCGGCAGCGGAGCGTGTCACCACCCAGGCGATGAAGCCGACGCCGATGCCGTTGGCGATCGAGTACGAGAACGGCATGATCGCCACGGTCAGCACGACCGGAAGCGCCACGGAGAACTCGGAGATGTCGATGTGGCGCAACTGCGACACCATGATCGCGCCGACGATCACGAGCGCGGCCGCGGCCACCTCGGTCGGCACGATCGACGCCAGCGGCGAGATGAACATCGCGGCCAGGAACAGCACACCCGTCACCAGGTTCGCCAACCCGGTGCGTGCGCCGTCCTCGATGCCCGCGCCCGACTCGATGAAGACGGTGTTCGACGACGCGGACACCGCGCCGCCCGCGACCGCACCCGCACCCTCGACGATCAGTGCCGCGCGCAGCCGCGGAAACGTGCCCTTGTCGTCGGCCACACCCGCCTCGCGGGCAAGTCCGGTCATGGTGCCCATCGCGTCGAAGAAGTTGGCGAACACCAGGGTGAAGACGAACATCGTTGCGGCGATGACTCCGATACGGCTGAAGCTGCCGTGCAGGCTGAAGTCCCCAACGAGCGACAGGTCCGGCAAAGCGAACGGGGATCCCGACAGCGTCGGTACCGACAGGCTCCACCCTCCCGGTTTGTCCACCGCGGACCCGAGATGCCAGATGGCCTCGATCACCACCGCGACAACGGTGCCCACCGCGAGCCCGATGAGGATGCCGCCGCGGACCTTTCGCACCACCAGGATTCCCGTCACCAGCAGCGTGAACACGAAGACCACGGCGGGGACGGTCGTGATCGAACCGGCGCCGCCCGCGCCGAGTCCTACCGGCGGTGACGGCACGCCCGTCGACCCGATGAAGCCCGCGTCGACCAGACCGATGAAAAGCAGGAACAGGCCGATACCCGCGGTGATGGCGAGCTTCAGCTGCATCGGCACGGCGTCGAAGACGAGCCGCCGCAGACCTGTCGCCGCAAGGACCACGATGATGATGCCGTTGATGACGACGAGCCCCATCGCCTCGGCCCATGTCATCGAGCCGACAAGCGTCGTGGCAACGAACGAATTGATGCCCAGACCAGCGGCGAATGCGAATGGGAGCCGCGCGATGAGACCGAACAGGATCGTCATCGTGCCGGCGGCCAACGCGGTCACGGCCGACACCTGGCCGAGCTCCAGCGACTTACCGGTGACGTCGTCGGGGCCCGACAGGATGATCGGATTCAGCACGATGATGTAGGCCATCGCGATGAACGTGACCACGCCGCCGCGGATCTCGTTGGTGACCGACGATCCCCGCGCCGAGATCTCGAAGAAGCGATCGAGGCGATTCACGCCTTGACCCTAGGGCCTTCGCCGACGGGCGTCATTTTCTGTAAAGCGCGCAGGAACAGCACCCAGAGACGGGGCGAGCGACTTCGATAGCGTTCTCCGCCATCTCGGCCGCTCGCCCGCGTGGACGGCTGCTACCGAAACTATGAACCCTGCGCCGTCGGCATGATGGTGAGCTGCTGGTAGTTCACCCGCGCCGGCTGCGAAGCGAGGAAGTTGATCGCCTCGGCGACATCCTCGGACCGCAGCACCTCGATCCGCTGCTTGGTGTCCGAGATCCATTCGGTGGCACCGGCATCGGTGACGTGGTCGGCCAGCTCGGTCTCGACGACGCCGGGCTCGACCGCCGAGACGCGGACGCCCTTGGCGCCGAGCTCGACGCGCAGGGTGCGCGACATGTGCGTGACGTAGGCCTTCGTGCCCGAATACACCGCGAAGTTCGGGAAGATGTTCTGCGCGGCGATCGACGAGGTGTTGATCAGGTCGGCGACGCCCTTATCGGCGGCCGACGCGACCAGCTGTGGCACGAACGCGCCGATGACGTGCATCAGGCCGCTGATGTTCAGGTCGATCTGGCGCTGCCACTGCTCGAACGGCAACTCCTCGACGGGCGCGGGAAGCATGACGCCCGCGTTGTTGAACAGCAGGTCGACGGTGCCGAGTTCGTCGGCCACCCGCTCGGCGGCGGCCCGCACGGCCTCGGCGTCGGTGACGTCGATTGCGACGGCGAGCGCGGTGCCGCCGGCCTCCTGGATCTCGGCGACGAGCTTCTCCAGCAGATCGGCGCGGCGGGCCAGCACGGCCACCTTGGCGCCGGAGGCGGCCAACCTCTTCGCGGTGGCCTCGCCGATGCCGCTGGATGCGCCGGTCACCACGGCGACCCGGCCGGTAAGCGTTGCGGGGGATTGAATCGAAGTAGTCATGTTCCTGCCCTTCCTGTGTGTCGGTCGCGGCTGGGCGCCACGTACTCGTCACAACAAGCCCGGAAGCGGCTTGCGAGCGCTTCATCGAGCCCTGTTCGACCCCGGTTCGGCGTGCCTAGGTCTGCCAGACCTACGTTTGGCTGGCTGCGGACCCGTTTCCGGCCTCAGACTGGTCTCATGGACCACAACGCGGAGCTGAGGGACTTCCTGCGGACCCGCCGCGCCCGCCTGAGCGTCGACGACGTCGAGATCGGCGGAACGGGTCGCACCCGCCGGGTCCCCGGCCTGCGCCGCGAGGAGGTCGCCCAGCTTGCCGGCGTCAGCGTGGACTACTACAGCCGGCTCGAGCAGGGCCGCCACCTAAACGTGTCCGACGAGGTCCTCGATGCCGTCGCTCGCGCGCTGCGCCTCGATGACACCGAGCGCGCCTACCTCTTCCGCATCGCGAAGACTCCACGCCGTCCGCGTCGTCGTGCGCCGGCACCCGTGCAGCGGGTGCGGCCGGGGGTTCGGCGCCTACTGGAGACGCTCGATGACGTGTCGCCCGCGTTCGTGTTCGGCCGCCGCATGGATGTGCTCGCCGCCAACAAGCTGGCCCGCGCACTCATGGGCGATTTCGAGGCCATGCCGCCGCGTGAGCGAAACCTGTTGCGCTACACCTTTCTTGACGAGTCGACTCGCGAACTCTTCATGGACTGGGAGGAGGTGGCGCGGGACAACGTCGCGATCCTTCGGCTCGACGCCGGACGGCATCCCGACGATCCGCTGCTGGTCGAGTTGGTAGGTGAGCTCTCGGTCAAGAGCCCGGAATTCCGGCGCTGGTGGGCCGACCACAATGTCCGCGAACGCACGCACGGCACCAAGCGCTATCACCATCCGCTGGTGGGCGACATCACCGTCAACTATGAATCGCTGGCTTTACTTGCCGACCCCGACCAGACGCTGTGCATCTACACCGCCGAAGCGGGATCGCCGTCGAAGACCGCTCTGCAACTGCTGGCCAACTGGACCGGCGACCGGGTCAGCGAGGGTCGATGAGATCGCGCAGGCGCTGCGCGGGGTAGACGGTCGCGCCGAGGGCACTTACCCGCTCGGACAGCGCCCGAT
Organism: Mycobacterium sp.; assembly: GCA_044508395.1. Lineage (GTDB taxonomy): Bacteria > Actinomycetota > Actinomycetes > Mycobacteriales > Mycobacteriaceae > Mycobacterium. Next base: position 37,074 of record JBIQHU010000047.1, read on the forward strand.
CTGAGGTGGCCACGCGGATGTCCTGCAGATCATCTGCCGCCGAGATCATCGCGACGATCGCATCGTCGGCGGAGTTTCTCGCCGCCCTGGGCGCATGCGCGATCGTGATCACCGACGATTCCAGGGGTGGCCTCAGCGGATGTTCGAACACCACGGTCACGTCTGCGCCCTGGTTGGACGCCCACTGCTCGAGGCGCTCGACCAACGAGGACATTGCCCGCCTGCGGTTGCGCCACCAGCCGTCGGGGCGGGACCCGATGACATTCATGCCATCGACGATCCAGCGCATACCCCTACTGGGCAGTAGGCGCGGTGCGTTTGGCCGGATGACGTCGGCCGAGGAGGAATGCGAGCCAGCGGATGTCGAGAAGCATTGTGACGACCTTCCGCTAGGCGCTTTTCACGGTGAGCAAGGGGGAGAACAGGTGGCGACGCTCGTCGATGCTGTCCGCGAACTGGTGGAGTGCGTCGGGCACCGAGTCGGCGACCGGGAAATTCAGGTCGGAAATCTCGCGCAGCACCGGTTCGCTTGCGATCAGCGACCACTCCACATCGCTGCAGAAGCACCGCTCGTCAACTGCGGAGAGCAGTGAAAGTTCGTGTGCGGAAAAGGAATCCACACCGCTGAGATCGAGAATGAAGGCCTTCTCGGCGATGATGAACCGCAGTGCGAGCGCGGTGATGCGTTCGATGTTGGTGGCGTCGACGGTGCCCTGGACGGTCACCACGGTAGCCAACTGGCGGCACACCGTACGTACCTGCGCGCCACCGCAGTCGAATGCTGGATTGCCGTACATGCGTGCCTCCTCTCGATCACTTGTCCCTCAAGGTAGTGAGCCAAAGTAAGGCAACCGGGTGCCAACGCTAATACTTTCGTAAGAACACACTTTGACGTGAAAGGCAAACCATCAGGTGCCGCGCATCCATTGCGGCCCCGAATAGTTCTCCCACGGGCTGTAATCGGCGATCAACGGCTCCTGCGGCGGCCGCTCATCCTCGGGAACATGCTGCAGGTTGATGCGGATGCGGTACCAGATCGAACTGGGCCCCCGCATGCCGTCCACCAGAACGTCTGGAGCTTCGAGCTTTTCGGCTACTGACGGGTAACGTCCGCGCCACGTGTCGAGCGCCGCCATCGCCTCGTCTTTGGTTTTGGTGCGGGCGATTTCGATGAGGGGCTTCGACGAGACCCGGCGCCCGCCGCGCGCGCTCGCGCCTTTCGCGCCGCGCGGCGCCTTCTCCGGTGGGCCGAGTTCCTCGGCGAGTTGGAGGAGCGCATCGAGCCTGCCTGCCGAGTCGTCGATTCCCTCCCACGGGTCGCCGCGGTCGTCGAACCGGTCGGGAACGGTGGCGACGGTGAATTCCTCAGGACGGCAGCCACCGACCTCGTCCCACAACAGCGGCGTCGACACCCGCGCGTCGGGGGTGGCACGCACCGAGTAGGCCGACGCCACCGTGCGGTCGAACGCGTTCTGGTTGAAGTCGACGAAAACGCCCTCGCGCTCTTCCTTCCACCAGCGACTGGTCGCCAGGTCAGGGGCCCGCCGTTCCACCTCTCGCGCAATGGTCTGGGCGGCAAGGCGCACCTGCTTGAACGGCCAGCGCCGTTCGATCCGCGCGTAGATGTGAAATCCCCGAGATCCGGAGGTCTTCGGCCACGCCGTCAACCCGTAGTCCTCGAGCACACCGCGCGCGACCAGCGCCACGTCCACGATTTGGCGCCAGTCCACCCCGGGCATCGGGTCGAGGTCGACCCGCAGTTCGTCGGGATGTGCCAGGTCGTCGGCGCGCACCGGGTGGGGATTGAGATCGATGCAGCCCAGATTGACCGCCCAGACCAGACCGGCGGCGTCGTGCAGCACCGCTTCCTTCGCCGACGTCCCGGACGCGTACTTCAACTCCGCGACGCCGACGAAGTCGGGACGCTTCGCCGGCGCGCGCTTCTGGAACACGGCTTCCTCGGTGATCCCCTTGACGAACCGCTTCAGGATCATCGGCCTGTCGGCCACCCCCCGCAGCGCTCCGTCGGCGACGCGCAGGTAGTAGCGGATCAGATCCATCTTGGTGAGGCCCGTGCCCGCAAGAGTCCCCCCGAGATCCGGGAAAACGACCTTGTCAGGGTTGGTGATGGGCACCCGCTGACCGTCGACCTCCAACTCGAGCGGAGCGGGCATGGGTCCATGTTAGGTTCCGAGCCGACATGCGACGTGCGTCACATATTGTGGATTCATGCCCAAGCTAACTGAACTTCCGCTGCAGGCAGCGGCCAAAATTCAGCAGGCCACCCAGAAGTACGTGGAGCGCGGTTCGGCCGAACTGCACTATGCCCGCAAGATGTTCGAAGCCGGTGCGCTGAAGCTGGAGGCGCCGCAGAACGTCGCCGCATTCCTCGCCGACCTCCGGCGCTGGGGTGAGTTCGGGATGATCCCCGCACTGAATGCCCGCCGTTACCCGAACCGGACGGCGGTGATCGACGACTTCGGCGAGATGACGTTCGCCGAGATGGAGAACGCGGCCAACGCGGTGGCCAACGGGCTGCTGGCCAAGGGCGTCAAGGGCGGCGACGGCGTGGCGATCCTGGCCCGCAACCACCGCTGGTTCCTAGTCTCGGTGTACGCCGCCGGCAAGATCGGGGCCCGCATCATCCTGCTCAACAGCGAATTCTCCGGCCCGCAGATCAAAGAGGTCTCGGAGCGCGAAGGCGCCAAGCTGATCATCTACGACGACGAGTACACCGCCGCCGTCGCGGCCGCCGAGCCCGAGCTCGGCA
>JBIQHU010000048.1:0-39592 GCA_044508395.1 Mycobacterium sp.
GATCACCAGCGCTCCCGCAGTCGGTCACAGCGAAGTGCGCCGAGAGCCGGTTGGTGTGTGCGCGGGATATGTGCCGTTCAACTTTCCGCTCTTCATGACGATCTGGAAGACGGTCCCGCCGCTACTCATGGGCAACTCAGTGGTGATCAAGTCGTCGCCGCTGACACCGTTGGCGAGCGTGGAATTCATGCGGGCCTGCGAAGCTGCAGGGGTTCCTGCCGGGGTTGTCAACCTGGTGCACGGTGACCTCACGGCTGGTGAAGCCTTGGCGACCCACCCTGGCGTCGACCACATCACATTCACCGGCAGCACCGCTGTCGGGAGCGCGATCATGGCGTCGGCGTCTGCCACGATCAAGCGGTTGACACTGGAATTGGGCGGCAAGTCGCCGAGCGTCTTGCTACCTAGCGGGGATCTCGAGCTAGCCGCTCGGGCAACGCTGTTCGCGTCATTTATGCATGCCGGTCAGGCCTGCGTGGCAACCACTCGGTTCCTGATCCCCGAGAACCGTCACGTCGAGGCGCTCGACGTGTTACGAGAGCGAACCGAAGCGCTCGAGGTGGGTGTGGCCGAAGACTATGCCACCGACGTTGGTCCACTCATCTCCTCGCGCCAGCTGGCCAAGGTTGATGCGATGGTGCAGCGCGCCGTGGAACAGGGCGCCAAGTTGGTGACTGGCGGTCAGGCAGCGCACGTGGAGGCCGATGGCTTCTACTACCTGCCAACCGTCCTGGCCGATGTGACCCCGGACATGGAGATCGCGCGCGAGGAGGTGTTCGGCCCAGTGCTTGCGGTACTGCGATATTCGACCGTCGAAGAGGCGATCAGGCTGGCTAACGACTCAAAATACGGTCTGGGCGCAGCTATCTGGGGGTCGATGGAGCAAGCACGTGAAGTCGCGGGCCAGATCACGGCCGGCACGGTGTGGATCAATGACTACGGGGTACTCGCCCCGCAACCATTCGGCGGCTACCGGCGAAGTGGCTTCGGCAGGGAGTACGGACCCGAGGGAATGCTCGAGTACACACAGATCAAGCATGTCTACACCAGCTTGGACGGCGGCGATCTCGACTCGCGCCCGTATGGCCTGGTCGGCTCGTCATGGCCCGACAGCGAGGAGATCGGGCGATGACTCTGTGGAGTGCCCCGGGTTTGACAACGTTGCGCAGAGTGCTGGCCTCCGGCGCCGAAGAGGTGCCTGACAAGTTGGCACTCTGTGTGGACGACGACCCCCTGACTTACTCCGAGCTCTACCATCGGGCTATCTCTGCGGCGGCAGGGCTGCACTCCCTTGGCATTCGGGCCGGCGATGCGGTGGGAGTGCTGGCGAACAACTCGACCGACATGGTGGCGACGATGTTCGGCTGCGCCTTCATCGGTGCCGTCTACGCTCCGATCAACGTCGACTACACCGGGGAGTTCTTGCGCCATCAGTTGGCTACCGCTGAGGCCAAGGTCGTGCTCGTGGATGCTCCGCTGATCGGCGAGATCAAGCGGGTGGCCGCAGGGTTGCCTGAGCTACGCCATGTCATCTCGCGACCGACCGACTTCTCGGCTCCGGTTGATTCCGTTGTAAACAAATGTATTTCGGTGCATGCGGTGGCGGACGTGTATGCGCCAACCACCCGGCTACCCCCGACGATCGTCGACTCGACCGGGGACACGGTATCGGCCGTCATCTTCACAGCAGGAACCACCGGCCCGTCGAAGGGGGTGGCGATGAGTCAGAACTATTTGTGCGCGTCGGCCCGGCAGGTGTTCGAGGTACGAGGTGCTACCGCCGATTCGACTGTCTATGCCGCCTTTCCGTTGTTTCATCTGGCTGCGATCAGCCTGGTTGTACTGGGGCCTTTGACCGCGAAGGCTACGGGGGCACTCGATAACCGGTTCTCACCCAACAAGTTCTGGTCGCGCATCCACCATTTCAACGCCGACCAGACCGTACTGCTCGGCGCCATGTCGACGATGCTGTGGAACCGTCCTGAGCAGGACGACGATGCGGATAACCCGGTGCGGGTGGCCACGATAGCACCGATGCCGCCGGCGATGCACCGCGCCTTCGAGAAGCGCTTCGACCTCACCGTCCTGCAGCTCTACGCGCAGTCCGAGGCCTATCCCCTGACCATCGCCCCTGCCAACGCTCCCACTGTGCCCGGCTCATCCGGTAAGGCAAATCCGCTGTTTACCATCAAGCTTTTCGACGAGCAGGACGCCGAGGTTCCGGTCGGCGAGATCGGCGAGGTGGTGGTGCGGCCCAACGCACCACACGTCATGTTCGAAGGCTACTTCAAGAACCCCGAAGGCACCATGGCGGTCTGGCGCAACGGATGGATGCACACCGGCGATCTCGGCCGTTTCGATGCCGACGGCTACTTCTACTTCGTCGACCGCAAGAAGGACTACCTGCGACGGCGCGGCGAGAACATCTCATCATACGAAGTCGAGCACATAGCAAGGCGATTCGATCAGGTCATCGACGTCGCCGTAGTCGCCGTGCCGAGTGAGGTCACAGAAGACGAAGTCGGCGTTTGCGTGGTGGTGCGCGATGAAGAGACGTTCGATCATGTCGCTTTCTTCAACCATTGCGCTGCCAACATGCCGTACTTTGCGGTGCCTCGGTATGTTTGGGTGCTGCCCGACCTGCCGCGCAACCCGGTCGGGCGCGTGGAGAAGTACAAGCTCCGCGAAGCGCTCCAGACCCCGGACCCATCAGCCGTGATCGGGCTGTGGGACGCGCACGCGCATGGTTGTTTCGCGGCTCGACGGAAAGTGAGTTGACGATGGAACAGGACAGGTTGCCAGCGGGCTGGTGGGCCGCCCAGTGGTCGGACCGGCTCGCGACGGGCGCGAGCGAGCAGGCTCGCGTCGGTGTGCACGATATCGTGGTGTACCGCGGTCGATCCGGACGGCCATACGCCACAGACGCGGTCAGCCCGGACCGGGGCTTTCCCTTGATCTTGTCAGAAGTGCTCGATGAAGGCCTGCGATCGCGTATCGACGGACAGGTATGGAAACCGGACTCGGAGGGTGCCGAGCCGCGGCTGAGGCACTATCCCGTCAGCGAGCAAGCGGGTCTGGTCCTGGTGGGCATCGGCGAGCACATCACCGACGACGCCCCGGATCTGGTGACCGGTACACCGCGCTGGGCACCTGCCGTCGAGGGCCGGACGTGGGAGGGTGCGGGCTCGCCACAGATCGCCCTGGAGAATCTCTGCGAACCAACCAGTCTGAGCTATCTGCTTGGTGTCTCGGTCGTCGACGGACCCGGCATCGTGTCGAACGGGCCCGATAACCTGCACCTAAGTTATCGGGTGGCCGATTCGTCATCTGAGCACACCGTGGATGTCTACGCGAAAACCCAGGGACTGATGTGGGTGACCGAACCCGGGGGTGGGGGTGCGTTATTCGCGGTCACTCCGCAAGGGGCGAGTCGTATCGCGATTCGCGCCTGCATCGGTGCACCGGTCGGTGACGCCGATAGTGGCCTCGACTGGTCTGGCTGCATCGAGCGACAACTCACCCTGACGGGTCTCATCCGCCATGTCCCCGGACAGAATCTGAACGACGATGAGCGGCGGGCACTCGACACCGCCCGCGAGTGGGTTGGAGCAATCTAATGAGTACACAGACAATCTCGACCGCCGACGACGAGCGCCTCGAGGAGTCCCTCTACGGGTGGTTGCCGGTAACAACCAGCGAGGAGTTGCAGCGCGGCACCGTCATCCCGATACGCCTGCACGGCGCCGAGTTGGTGCTGTGGCGAGGGGAGTCAAACGAGCCGCACGCCCTGGACGCGTATTGCAGCCATCTCGGCCATCACATGGGCTACGGAGGCCGGGTGTGCGGCGAGGACGTCCGCTGCTTCTACCACGGGTGGACGTGGTCTCCGCAAGGAACCAACACCGACGTCCCCTATGACCGCCGCACCTATAAGGGTCGACGTATTCCGCCCTGGGCCGCCGCAGATCGGGGAGGGCTGATCTATGTGTGGCATCCCGGTAGCGGCGACAAGAGTAATCCGGTGCGGCCCGCACCCGAATTCGACAGTGCTGGGGCTGGTTTCGCTGTCCGATCAGATCTGGCGGCTGACCCGCGGCTGATCGTCGAACACTTCGTCGATCCGATCACACTGGGCTGCTTCGTCGGATCCCAGCCGCTCCGGTCGACCGTCACGTCGGTCACCGAGACCACATTCGGGATTCAGCACATGTTCGACGACCGCGCGCCGGTGACCGTCGAGATCCACGATGCCGCAACCGTAGTCGTCAGAACCGGCCGCTGGTCTCTGTTGCTGGGTGTGTGCCCGATCCTACCTGGGAACACGCGGGTGTGGTCGGCGGTCATCGACGAGGGCGATGGCGATGTCGGCCAGGACCGGCAGGATGTCGAGGAGGCGTTGGATCGAGCCTTGGATGTCGCGGCGAAAATGGCTCGCATTCAGAGTCCGCACGGAGTGGGCGCGGAGGTCGTCGTGGCGTACCGGCAATGGGTGGTGGGGCTACGGGGGCAATAGCGTCAGGCACGGTCGCAGCGTCCCGGTGTGACCTCCGCAACAACGACTTTCGTGCCGCGCAGTTCGCAACGGTGTCAACGCGGTAGAGACCGCCGATCATAAAGACGGCGGGTAGAACGTCGTCTCGGCGGCGACCATTCACGGCGGCGTCTGTGGGGTAATGCCGACCGTTCGCGGTCCGGGCGAAGACAGTCGCCGCCGGCGGCTCGGTGTCTCCAATGGGTGTGCCGTGCAACACCCCAATGGGAATACCACGGGCTGCAGTTCGATTCGGATGAGGCGTAATCGTTTTGAGCCCGGCATCGCCATCGAGTTGACCTTCATTTGCCTGCTGGATCTTGACAGCTTGGCACGCCGCATGACAGAAAGTAACCAAGCGATTACATATTGATCATCGAATGCTTCCGAAGGAGTGCAATGATGAGGCCGACCAAGCTGACGTATCTCAGCAACATTTGGACGCCCGGTGGCGATGCAGCTGGGGAGTGTATTCGTCAGGCACAAAACATCGAGGAACTCGGGTACGTCAACCTGAATTGGTCCGATCAGACCCAGACCTGGCAGTTCCGCGTCGGCTGGCGTCCAGATCTGATCCCATACGCCGCAACAATGCCCGACCATGACGCGTGGTTCGACACGCTGACCCTCGGCGCAGCGGTACTCGCCAGCACGGAGCGGATCAGTCTGAGCACGATCATCGACTCGTACCGGAGACCGGCAAGTGTTCTGGCGCAGGCACTCAACAGCCTGGACCAAATCGGTCACGGCCGTTTCGTGGTCGCCATCGGAACTGGAGAGAACAAGCAGTTTGAACCGTACGGCATGTCGCGGGACGAGCCACGCAACACCCGCCTCGAGGACTTCATCCAGACCACAAGGGCGCTCATGCTTTCCAATCAGCCGATAAGCCGGGAAAGCAAATACAACCCCCTCAACGATGCCCTGATCGGCCTGCCCACATACCATGCTGACCGGACCTTGCCAATCCTGATCGTGGGAGGTGGGCCGCGTGTCATGAAGATTATCGGCCGCACGGCGGACGGCTGGGGCACATACCTACCCGGCTCGATGGCAGACGAAGTGGAGCCGTTCGAGGAGAGCATAGCCATCATGCGGGCCTCGGCCGAACAGCACGACCGGGACCCCGATTCGCTGATCCTCCCGGTCGGTGGCGAGGTCGTCATGCTGTGCGAGGACGACGATCAGATTCGGCGCTGCTATGACAGCCTCTACACGCGCATGTCAGTCATCAACCTGACTCCGACGGGCGCGGACTGGAAGCGTTGGGGCGGTGTACATCCGATCAGCGACGACTGGGCATTGAGCCTCACTCACCGCTCAACGAAGTTCACCTTAAATGAAGTCAAGGACTACGCGGCCAAGATTCGCCCTGAAGACATCGACCATATGATCCATATTGGTACCCCAGAGGACGTGGCGGCCAAGTCAATCAAGTGGTACCGCGCGATGGGGGTGGAAGAACTACCGCAACTCCTGCACTGGGACAAGGCAACGTTCGTCTGTCCCGAACTCACCGAGATCGGCCCTGCTGGCACACCCCGCTGGCACGACTTACATCTGAGATATATCAAACGGCTGAACGAATTGCTGGATCCCAGCGCGTAAGGAACTGTCCCGATAATTCGAATTACGGTTACGTCAATATTGCGATGAGCTTGGAGAGCGTGCGGTACGCGTGATCGCCGCGGGGTTCTCGGGTGGTCCCGCCGTCGGTACCGATGCCCCACTTTGCGGCGCCTCGGTACGTATGGACGCTGCCCGACCTGTCACGCAATCGGCTAGTCCCGTGGCGAAGCCCAAGCTGCGCGACGCGCTGAAAGCTACGGATCCATCTGCCGTGGAGCGGGTTTGGACGCGCCGTGCACGGGTGTGTCGTGCATCGGCGGAAGGTGAGTTGACTCGTGCCAGGGGTAAGTTGCGGGGCGGCCGGTGCGGTAGGCAGCGGTCGGTCCGGCTCACCGTCGGTGCGATCGATCAGGTTCGCCTCGGTGCTCATTACAACATCGTGTACCGAATCACTCCGGGCGTGTATGCGCCGCCGGGCCGGTGAGGCCGGACCGCGGATTTCCGTTTGCCGTGTCAATCATTTCTGGACAAGATGAAGCCATAAATGTTTAACTAGTTGTATTGATGTCGTAGTGTCCCGCCGCCGATGAGATGAGGAGTCATAAGTGGGCCCTGTGGGAGACGTGACAGTTGTAGGGGCTGTCGAGCCGGGCATCCCACCTACGCCTATCGATGCGCCCATCGAGCCGACTCATCGAACCGGGCACCCCGCCCACGGTCTGGGCATCCGGAAGGTGGCTGCGACGAAGCCGCTTCGCGCTCTCGGTGGTTTCTACGCGATGGCGCTCGACACGCTGGTGCTCATACCCCGCAAGCCATTCGCCTGGCGTGAATTCCTTCGTCAGGCGTGGTTTGTCGCCCGGGTGTCGATGCTGCCGACGTTGATGTTGGCGGTGCCGTTCATGGTGCTGCTGATGTTCACCTTCAACATCTTGCTGCTGGAGTTCGGCGCCGCGGATTTCTCGGGCACCGGCGCGGCTTACGGGGCGGTAACGCAAATCGGCCCAATCGTGACGGTGTTGGTGGTGTCGGGCGCAGGCGCAACCGCGATGTGCGCGGACCTGGGTGCTCGGACAATTCGTGAAGAGTTGGATGCGTTGCGGGTGATGGGCATAAACCCCATTCAGTCGCTGGTGGTGCCGCGGGTGCTGGCGGCCACCCTGGTGGCAACGCTGCTGTCTTCGGTGGTGATCTTGGTCGGAATCGTCGGCGGTTTCTTCTTCTCGGTGTACGTCCAACACGTCACGCCAGGGGCGTTCGCGTCGGGCCTGACACTGATCACCGGTTTGGCCGACGTCCTCATCTCATTGGTCAAGGCTGCGTTGTTCGGCTTGGCGGCCGGAATGATCGCGTGTTACAAGGGCATTTCGGTAGGTGGTGGTCCCGCTGGTGTCGGCAACGCAGTGAACGAGACGGTCGTGTACACGTTCGTGGCGCTCTTCGCGATCAATATCATCGCCACCGCCGTCGGCGTGCAGGCCACCCTATGATTTCCAGCGCACCGAGCACGCGTTTTCCGCGCCTGACCCGCACCCGGCGTGCCTGGATCGGGGGCTTGAACCGCGTTGGGCTGCAGACCGAGTTTTACGGTCGCACACTGGCTTCGATCGGGGACGCATTCGTGCACTACAAGCTCGAGATCGTGCGCCTGATCGCCCAGATGGGCCTGGGGGCCGGCGCGTTGGCGGTGATCGGCGGCACCGTGGTGATCGTCGGCTTTTTGACGATGACGACCGGCGCGCTGATCGCGGTGCAAGGCTACAACCAGTTCGCCAATGTCGGTGTGGAGGCGCTAACCGGCTTCGCCTCAGCGTATTTCAACGTGCGCCTGATCGCGCCGCTGACGGCCGGGATCGGTTTGGCGGCCACCATCGGCGCCGGTGCCACGGCGCAGCTGGGAGCGATGCGGATCAACGAGGAGATCGACGCGCTCGAGGTCATGGGCATCCGGTCCATCGCCTATCTCGCCTCGACCCGGGTGGTGGCCGGGGTGATCGTGGTGATCCCGCTGTACGGCGTGGCGGTGCTGATGTCGTTCCTGGCGGCGCGATTCGGCACGACGGCGATCTATGGGCAGTCGAGCGGTGTGTACGACCACTACTTCAACACGTTTCTGAACCCCGCCGACCTGATCTGGTCATTTCTGCTGGCCGTCACGATGGCGGCGGTGATCATGCTGGTGCACACGTACTACGGGTTCACCGCATCGGGCGGGCCGGCCGGCGTCGGGGAGGCGGTCGGCCGCGCGGTGCGCACGTCACTGGTGTCATCGGCGGTCGCGGTCCTGTTCGTCTCGCTGGCGATCTACGGCCAGTCCGGCAACTTCAACCTGTCGGGTTAGCGGCATGGAACGCAGGCCTGGAGAGCGTCGCATCGCCCCGTTGTGGTGGACCCTGATTCTCGTCGTCGTCACCTTTGCGTTCGTGGCGTTGTCTTCGGCGTTGTTCGCCGAGACGTTTCGCTCCGTGGTTCCGGTCAAACTGACCGCGGAGCGCTCAGGGCTGGTGATGGAGTCCGGGGCCAAGGTCAAGATGCGCGGCGTACAGGTGGGCCGGGTTGCCGGTATCGACGCCAGCACCCACCCGGTGCGGCTGGACTTGGAGCTGGATCCGGATCAAGTCAAGTTCATCCCCGCCAACGTGACTGCCCAGATCCGCGCCACCACCGCATTCGGTGCGAAGTACGTCGATCTGATCTATCCCGAAAACCCAAGCCCGCAAAGGCTGTCCGCGGGAGCGGTGCTGGCTTCACGCAACGTCAGCACCGAGGTCAACACCGTATTTCAGAACCTGGTGAACGTGCTGCACCGGGTGGATGCGCCAAAGCTGAACGCTGTCCTCACCGCCCTGGCCGACGGGGTGAAGGGGCAGGGGGAGCGCATCGGTCGGGCCACTTCCGACGCCAACCAGGTGCTACTGGCGATCAACCCGCGGATGGGCACGGTGCAGCAGGACTGGCGATCATTCAAGGAATTCAACGACGCCTATGCCGCGGCGGCCCAGGACATCCTGACGGTCCTGGATGCCGGAAGCACCACCAGTGCCACCGTCACCAGGATTGCGGCGGACATGAATGAGATGCTGCTGGCCCTGGCCGGGTTCGGGCGCGCGGGTGTCGAACTGATCGAACCGAACCACGACACCCTGATCGGGGCGATCACCGTCTTGCGGCCGACCACGGAGTTGTTGATGAAGTACAACCCCGAACTCACCTGCCTGTTGGTGGGCGCGAAGTCGTTCCTGGACAACGGCGGATACGCCGCAATCGGTGGAAACGGCAGGTCGCTGCAGATTGACACCGCGCTCCTGCTCGGTGACGACTCCTACCGGTACCCCGACAACCTGCCAATCGTGGCGGCCAAGGGCGGGCCTGGCGGCGAGCCCGGGTGCGGGTCGTTGCCCGACGCGTCGAAGAAGTTCCCGGTCCGGCAATTGGTGACCAACACCGGCTGGGGAACCGGCCTGGATATCCGGCCAAACCCCGGAATCGGGCATCCGTGGTGGGTCAATTTCTTCCCGGCCACCCGGGCAGTGCCCGAACCGCCGAGCGTGCGCGGGGCGGGGCCGCCGGCGATCGGGCCGGTGCCGGGGCCACCGTCGTGAGCGCCGTGACAGCGCGAGGAATAAGGCAAATTCGAGGGATAAGGCTATGAGAGACAACCTTTTTGGCGTGATTTGGCGCTTGGGTGTGTTCATCGTGGCGTGCCTGCTAGGCACCTTCGCGCTGATTATGGTGTTCGCGCAGTTGAGATTCGGTGACGAGAAGACGTTCCGGGCGGAGTTCGTCAACGTCAGCGGGCTCGAAGAGGGCAACTTCGTGCGTATCGCCGGGGTGGAGGTCGGCAAGGTCAAACGCATCTCGATCAGCCCGGACAATCTGGCGGTGGTCGAGTTCTCCGCCAACGACACGGTGATGCTGACCGAGGGCACCAGGGCGGCGGTTCGGTACGACAACATCATCGGCGGTCGCTACATGGAGCTCAAGGAAGGTGCCGGCGGGGTCGAGCGGCTCGACCCGGGGCAGACGATCCCCGTCGACCGCACCGAACCTGCGCTGGATTTGGACGCCCTCATCGGCGGCTTCCGGCCGCTGTTCCGGGCACTGGAGCCCGAGCAGGTCAACGCGTTGTCGACCCAGCTGCTCCAGGCGTTCCAGGGGCAGGGCGCCACCATCAGTTCCTTTCTGGCGCAGGCCGCGTCGGTGACGAGCGCGTTGGCCGATCGCGACGAGTTGATCGGTGAGGTCATCGTCAACCTCAACGGCGTGCTGGGATCCCTGGGCGACCAAAGTGGCCAGTTCGCCAAGGCGGTGGATTCGCTGTCGGGAATGATGACGCGGCTCGCCGAACACAAGGCCGTGTTCAACGAGGGGCTGTTCGGGGTCAGCTCGGGGACCGCGGCGCTCCAGGACATTCTCGCCGAGGTGCGTCCACCATTGCGCGAGGTGGTGCACGAGGCCGATCGGGCCGCCGCGATCGTGGTGGCCGATCACGAGTATGTCGACGACCTGCTCAACACCCTGCCCGACGTATATCAGGCGTTGGGCCGCCAAGGGCTGTACGGCGATTTCTTCAGCTTCTACCTCTGCGATGTGGCGCTCAAGCTCAACGGGAAGGGCGGTCAGCCGGTGTATGTGAAGCTCGTCGGCCAGGACAGCGGGCGGTGCGCGCCGCGATGAAGTCATTCTCCGAACGCGATCCGCTCGTGATCGGCGCGATCGGGGTGGCGCTGACCGCCGCCATCGTCATCGGCGCACTTCAGTACAAAAAGCTGCCGTTCTTCGATTCGTCCGCCCGGTATTCGGCCTATTTCGCCGAGGCCAGCGGGTTGCCAGCCGGTGCGGCGGTTCAGGTGGCCGGCTTCCCGGTAGGGGAGGTCTCCTCCGTCGTGCTGGACGGCTCTCGGGTGCTGGTCACCTTCGACGTCGACAAGAGCATTCGGCTCGGTAACCGCACCGAGGCGGCCGTCAAGACCAAGAGCCTGCTGGGTGCGAAGGTCCTGGAGATCACCCCCCGCGGGACGGATCCGCTGTCAGGTTCCATCCCGCTGGAGCGCACCACCCCGGCCTATCAACTGCCTGAGGCCCTGGGGGAACTGGCGGCCACGATCAGCGGCTTGGATACCGACCAACTCAATGCGTCGCTGGACACGATGGCCCAAACATTCCGCGACACCCCACCGGACTTGAAGATCGCGGTAGCGGGGATGGCGCGGTTCTCGCAGACCCTCAACGAGCGCGACGAGCAGTTGCGCGGGCTGCTGGCCGACGCCCACAAGGTGACCGGAGTGTTGGCCGAGCGCAGCGAGCAGATGGTCCGGCTGGTCGCCGACACCAATGCGCTGCTGGCCCAGCTGCGAACTCACAGCGCGGAACTGGATCGGTTCGGCGCCAATGTCTCGGCAGTCAGTAAGCAGGCATCGGGACTGTTCGCCGAGAACCGGGAGCAGCTGCGCCCGATGCTCGACAAGCTCAACGGCGTGCTGGCCATCGTCGACAACCGCAAGGAACGGGTGCAGAAATCGATCAAGCTGCTCAACTCCTACGCCATGTCGCTGGGGGAATCGGTGTCGTCGGGCCCGTTCTTCAAGGCCTACGTGGCCAATCTGCTGCCTGGCCAGTTCGTGCAACCGTTCGTCGAGGCGGCGTTCTCCGATCTCGGCCTGGATCCCAATGTGTTGTTGCCGTCGCAGCGCAACGATCCCCAGACCGGCCAACAGGCATCCCCGGCGCTACCGGTGCCATACCCGCGCACCGGCCAAGGTGGTGAGCCGCATCTGACGCTGCCCGACGCGATCACCGGCAAGCCGGGCGATCCGCGCTACCCATACCGCGAGCCGCTGCCCGCCCCGCCGCCCGGCGGTCCACCGCCCGGGCCTCCCGCGTCGTTGCCGCCCGAGCAGGCGGCCGACCCGACGCCCACACCGGTGTACGTCCCGGCGCCCGATGAGGTGCCGCCACCGGACGTCAGATCCGAAACGCCGGCCGGAGGTGCGCGGTGAGGAGATCGGGTGCGGCCAGGATCGCCCTGGCCATCGTCCTGGTGCTCACCATGGCGGGCGGGGTAGTGGTGGCGGTGCGTTCTGCGGCCGGGATCGCCCGCACGCACGTTGTCGCGTATTTCGCCAACAGCAACGGCATCTTTCCCGGTGATGACGTGATGATCCTCGGCGTGCCGGTGGGTGAGATCGAAACCATCGAGCCGCAACCCGGGCGGGCCAAGATCAGCTTCTGGTTCGACGACCGCTACCAGGTGCCCGCCGACGTCAAGGCGGTGATCCTGTCGCCGCAGCTGATCACCTCACGGGCCATCCAGCTGACGCCGGCTTACACCGGTGGGCCCCGACTGAGCGCGGGGTCAACCATCCCGCAGGACCGAACCGCGGTCCCGGTGGAATGGGATGACTTCCGGGCGCAGCTGGAGAGACTCACCGAAACGCTGCAGCCCGATCAGCCTGGTGGCGTCAGCCCGCTGGGCAACTTCATCAACACCACCGCCGACAACCTGCGCGGCGAGGGCGCCAACATCCGCGACGCCATCATCGAAATGTCGCAGGCATTCTCGGCGTTCGGCGATCACAGCGACGACATCTTCTCCACCGTGAAGAACCTGTCGATTCTCGTCTCGGCGCTGCGGTCGAGCTCCGATGTGATGCGTCAACTCAACCTCAACCTGGCCTCGGTCACCGCGCTGCTGGCCAACGACGGCAACGAGTGGGGCACCATGTTCGCCGACGTCGCCGTCGCCTTCCGGGATCTCGAAGAGTTCTCCGCCACCAACCGCGAAGCCCTCGGCCCCATGTCGGATCGACTGGCGTCGGTCACACAGGCGTTGGAGGACAGCCTCGATGACATCAAACAGACCCTGCATGTCGCGCCCAATGCGTTTCAGAACCTGCTCAACATCTACGAACCCGCCCACTCCTCGCTGACCGGGGTGCTGGCGGTGAACAATTTCGCCAACCCGATCACGTTCATCTGCGGCGCGGTTCAGGCGGCGTCCCGGCTGAGCGCCGAACAGGCGGCGAAGCTGTGTGTGCAGTATCTCGCCCCGATCGTCAAAAACCGCCAGTACAACTTCCCGCCGATCGGGCTCAACCCCTTTGTCAACGCTCAGGCGCGTCCCAACGAGGTCACCTACAGCGAGGACTGGATGCGGCCCGGCCACCGGCCGACATCCGCTTCTGCGCCGGACGCGCCGTCGGAGTTGCCGCCGTTCGAGACGCCGGAATTGGCCGCCGAGGCCCCCGTGCCCCCGATCGACGAGGCGACGATGGCCACGAATCCGGCCGAGGGCCTAGAGGGCATGATGGTCCCGCACGGTGGTGGATCATGATCCGAAATCGGATACGGCGCAACGCTATCGGTGTGCTTCTGATGCTGATGGTTATCGGCGCTTCCGGCTGCGGATGGCAAGGGGCGAACTCGCTGCCGCTGCCGGGCACCGAAGGCGGCGGGCCGGGCTCCTACCAGGTCCAGGCCCAGCTGCCCGACGTCACCAACATCCAGCGGAATTCCCGGGTGCGCGTCGACGACGTGACGGTAGGCAGTGTCACCAAGATCGACCAGCAGGGGTGGCATGCGTTGATCACCATGAGGATCAACGGCGACGTGACCCTGCCGGCCAACGCCACCGCCAAGGTGGGCCAGACCAGCCTGCTAGGGTCCATGCACATCGAATTGGCGCCACCGACCGATGCACCGCCCGAAGGAAGGCTCACCAACGGCTCGCTGATTCCGCTGTCCAACGGTGCGGCCTATCCGACCACGGAGCAGACCCTCTCGGCGATCTCGCTGTTGCTCAATGGCGGTGGTATCGGCCGGATCCAGGACATCACCGCGGCGTTTTCCACCGCGTTCGCCGGCCGCGAGAAGGACTTGCGCAGTTTCATCGAGCAACTCGACGAGTTTGTCGGCCACCTGGACGCACAGAAGGATGACATCCTCTCGGCAACCGGTAGCCTCAGCAACCTCGCCGGCCAGTTCACCGAGCAACGGCCCTTGGTGGACACGGCGCTGCGGCTGATTCCCGACGCGCTCGCCGTGCTGGATGAGCAGAGTTACGACCTCGTCGAGGCGGCCAACCAGATCGGCCAGATCGCGACGGTCGGAAAGAAGGTGCTGAACGCGAGTAGGGAATCGCTGACCGCCGAGCTCGGCCACCTGTCCGCGGTGCTGGAGTCGCTGGCCAATGCCGGACCGGCGCTGACCCGCTCGCTCAGCTTTCTGGCCACCTTCCCGTGGCCCAACGAGACGCTGAGGAACTGGTTTCACGGCGATTACGCGAATCTGTCCGCGGTCATCGACCTGACGCTGAGCCGGATCGACAGCTCGCTGTTCACCGGGACGCGCTGGGAAGGCGACCTGACGGCACTGGAACTGCAGTGGGGCCGCACCATCGGCCAGATGCCCAGCCCGTACACCGCCGGCAACCCGCTGATTGTCCCGTACCACCACGACCAGGGACCCTGACATGCATCTGAACAAGCGGATCAAGATACAACTGGCCCTTTTCACCGCGGTTGCCCTGATCACGGGCCTGGTTTTGATCTTCGGCTACATCAGGGTGCCTGCGACGCTGTTCGGGCTCGGCCGGTACACGGTCACCGTCGAACTTCCCGAGGCGGGTGGGCTCTACGAGAACGGAAATGTCACCTACAGCGGCACCGAGGTGGGCCGTGTCAACGAGGTTCGACTCACCGACAACGGCGCGGACGCCGTCCTGTCGCTCGATTCGGATGTGCCGATCCCGTCGGATCTGGATGCCCAGGTGCACAGCCAGACCGCGATCGGCGAACAGTACATCGCGCTGCTGCCGCGCAATGCGGCATCACCGCCGCTGAAAGACGGTGACGTGATCCCGCGTAGCCGTACCTCGGTGCCCCCAGACATCAATTCACTGCTGGACGCCGCGAATCGGGGACTGGAGGCGATCCCGCAGAACAACCTGCAGACCGCGATCGATGAAAGCTACGTTGCCGTAGGAGGTTTGGGCCCCGAGATCGCCCGTTTCGTCAAGGACTCCACTCAGCTGGCGATCGACGCCCGCGCCCACCTCGACGACTTCGTCACCCTTATCGACCAATCCCAGCCGGTACTGGATTCTCAGGCCGACACCTCCGATGCCATCCAGGCGTGGGCGGCAAACCTGGCGACCTTCACCAGGGGACTGCAAAGCTCTGATGCCGGGGTCGCCGCTTTCTTCCAGAGCGGCCCCGAAACGCGCGAGGGCCAGGCCCTCATCGAACGGCTCCAACCGACCCTGCCGATCGTGCTGGCCAACCTTCTCAGCCTCGGTGAGGTCGCGGTGACCTACCAGCCGGCGCTCGAACAGCTGCTTGTGCTTCTGCCGCAGGGCACCGCGGCCCTGCAAGCTATCGGGGTACCCAACCGCAACACCGGCCGCGACGGACTGTATCTGGATTTCAACCTCAATCTGAACCTGCCACCGGCGTGCACCACCGGGTTCCTGCCCGCCCAGCAGCAGCGCGCGGCCAGCATCGACGACACTCCCGACCGGCCCGCAGGAGACCTGTACTGCCGCGTGCCTCAGGATTCGATGTTCAACGTGCGCGGTGCGCGCAACTACCCGTGCCTGACCCGGCCCGGCAAACGCGCCCCGACGGTGAAGATGTGCGAGAGCGACGAACAGTACGTACCTCTGAACGACGGCTTCAACTGGAAGGGTGACCCCAACGCCACTCTCTCCGGCCAGGACGTCCCACAACTCTTGATTGACACCCCGGTACCGCCACAGATCGCCGCCGCGCAGTATGACCCGGCCACCGGCAACTACATCGGACCCGATGGTCGCCATTACACCCAGGCAAATCTGGCCGAGACAGCAACCCAGAAGACTTGGCAGTCGATGCTGACGCCGACCGGCGGCTGAACGCAGGGGGCGTCGGCGATCAGCCGTGGAGCGGGAAAGCCTCTACTCGTCGAAGGTCACGGTGACTTCATCGGTCACCGGCCGCGCTTGGCAGCCTAGTGCGACACCTCGCGCGATGTCGTCAGGGTCGAGGATTTCCGAGCGGTCCATGACCACTTCCCCGTCGGTCACGGTGAAGGCGCACGCGCCGCATTCCCCCTCCCGACACGCGTATGGAACGTCGATGTCCGCCGCGATCAGCATTTCGACCAATGTCTGGTTACGTGGCCACTCAAGGGTATGAATCTGCCCCTCGAGTTCGACGTGTGCTTTGGCTGCTTCGGCAGAGGCGGACGGGTGCTCCGGCAGTCGGTCGGCGACGGCGAACGGGTCGCCCGACAGCGATGCGAACACCTCGGCGTGAACATGGCGGGCGTCGAATCCGGCGAGGACCAGTCCCTCACGCACGATGGCCATGAAGGGTGTGGGGCCGCACAGGAAGAACTCGGAAGCGGAGAACGGCAAGAGCAGGCCGGCCAGCAGATCGGGAGTCGGCAGCCCCTGTAAGGACTCCAGCCAGTGAATAACCGACAGACGGCGCGGGTGCGCGCGGCAGAGTCGATCCAACTCGCAAGCGAAAATGACGTCGGTCTCATCCCGGTTGGCATATACGACAGTGGATTTGCCGCCACCGCGCGCGAGCACCGACTTGATGATCGACATGATCGGCGTGATTCCACTACCGCCGGCGAACAGCAGCAGGTCATCGTCGTAGTTGCGGGGGGTGAACGTACCCGCGGGCGGCAGTACGTCGAATCGGGTACCGACTGTGGCGTGGTCGCAGATCCAGTTCGAGGCGTACCCACGGGCCGTTCGTTTGACCGTCACCTTGAGGTGGTCGTCGGTATCTGGTGAGCTCGACATCGAATAACACCGTGCGACCCCACCACCTACCTCGCTGGGAACGCGGAAGGTTAGGAACTGTCCCGGCCGATAGCCGAACTCGATGCGGGCCGGGCGCTCGAAGATCAGGGACACCGACGTCGGGGTCTCCTGCACAATTTCGTTAACCGTCAGGACGGCAGGCGTGGATGGTGTGTCTCCGGCGTGGCCCATCGCGAGTCGCCTCATAATCCCATCAGCTTGCCGCATCTGTTTAAAAACTCATTAACTATATATACATATTATCAAATCCTCGGTCATCACGACTGTCCAGCATTGCTTCGTTTTCGCATCGGGTAGGTCAGGGGTTCGAATCCCCTTAGCTCCACAATTGTCGAACAAGCCTCGGGCGTCGCCGAGCTAGCCGGATGTGCGCCCCGCCAGGTTCACGGCGTCCAGATCATCAAGTCTTGCATGCCGTTGTTCATCGTCACGGTGGTCGGCGGGGGCCCGGTGACGTCGAAGTGGATCTTGCCTGTCGACTGCGCCCCCGACGGAATCGTCGCGCCACTGATGTTGACCGGGCTGGCGACCTCCCACAGCACTCGGTAGGCGGCCTGGTTCGGCGCGACGGCGTTGAACTGTGAAATGGCCGGGGTGACGGGGCCGTCGAGCGCCCGGACGGTGGCGGTGGCCTCCCACAGCTGGCCGGCGACCGGATAGCCCGGCATCACGTCGCTGCTCGGCTTGAGGTCGCTGACGCGCCAGCTGAGGTTGACCCTGCCGACGGTGTCGGTCATCGTCAGTTCACTACCGAGCTTGCCGACGATCGGATAGGTGGCCGAGGCGGTCGGTGCGCCCGCGATACCGATGGTGGAGATCATCGTGATCGCAGCGGCGCTCTGTACTGCTGTGCTGATTTTCATTGATGCTGCCCTTCCGGAGTTGCGGGACAACTATGCGAAAAATGCCGCGACTTCTGTATTACTCCGGTGGACTGCGCGGAACCCGTGTTTGGGCAAGAAATCGCTTAGGTGAGCCGCAGTTGCATCACGCAGGGAGTCCAGCGGTTCCTGCACCGCGCGATGCAGCGCATCCTGCTGGCGGCGTCGTGCCGGACCCGCCGGAGCGCGTCGCGCGTGGGTTCGGCGCGATTCTCACCCGCCTGCCCGCATGAGATCCGCAACTTGGGATCGGTAACCAACGCGACGCTGTGTCCTGGGCCGAATAGATGAAGTCCTAGAGATGGCCCTAGAAACGGAGCCCTGGTATGCAGAGAGCCCTCGTCGCCGCATTGGCGACCGCGTGTTTCAGTGTCGCCGGCCTGCTGGCGCCTATCGGCACAGCCAACGCCACGCCGTTCTGCGAACCGGCGAATGCGAACACACCGCCGTGCGCACCGCCCGAAGGTCCTCCCGGCACCTGCGACGCCAACGGCGTCTGTGGTCAGCTGTGGTGCCCAGGTTCGGGCATGGCTCCGATACCGGACTGGGACCCGACCGTCTGCCACACCTTCTACTTCGACCCCAACGCGCCGCTGACCGAACCGGTGATCATTCAGGGCCAGCCTCCCGGCCCGCCTGCGCCCCCACCGCCGCCGTGCATTCCTTTGATCAACTGCCTGCCCGGTCTCTGATCGCCTGACTCTCAGACTCGACGGGTCGGTAGATTGCGACTCGTGAGCGAAGACAGAGTTCGGGTGCACGTCGGCGACAACGGCGTGGCCACGGTGACGATGGTGCGCACCGACAAGCACAATGCGCTCGATCAGGCGATGTTCCAGGGTCTGGTGGACGCCGCCGAGCAGGTGGCAGGCGATAAATCGGTTCGCGCGGTCGTCCTGCACGGTGACGGCAAGAGCTTCTGCTCCGGGCTCGATGTGGCGAGCTTCATGGCCGGAGCCGGCGGGACCGGTGTCCTCTTGAAAAGGGACGACAACCGGATTGCCAACTTCGCTCAGCGCGTGACATACGACTGGTCGCTGGTGCCCGCGCCCGTCATCGCCGCCATTCACGGCAACTGCTTCGGCGGTGGCCTGCAGATCGCGCTCGGCGCCGACATCCGGATCGCCGCACCGGACGCGAAGCTGAGCATCATGGAGATCAAGTGGGGCCTGGTGCCGGATATGGGCATCACACACACGCTGCCCAAACTCCTGCCGATCGACGTCGCGAAGGAACTGACGTTCACCGGTCGCATCGTTTCGGGCAGTGAGGCTTCGAAACTCGGGTTGGTTACGCGGACCGACGAAGATCCACTGTCGGCGGCGCACGCGCTGGCCGACGAGATCGCGCACAAATCCCCGGACGCCGTCCGCGCCGCGAAGCGTCTCTACGAGCAAACCTGGGCAGGCAACGATCCCGCGGCCGCTCTGGTGCTCGAATCGGAACTGCAGACCGGGCTGCTCGGCAAGCCAAACCAACTGGCTGCCGTCGCGGCCGGAATGTCCGGAGAGAAGCCGGTTTTCACCGACCCGGCCTAGGACGATTCCCGTCGCGCCTTGGCCCGTCGCTTGCCCTCGTGCATCGCCGCCACCCGCGCGACGGGAATCGCGCGGCCCTGTTCGATCAGGTCGGCAGGCAGCCGCTGGGCCGGTGGCATCGACTCCGTCCAGTTAGGCCTGCCGTCGAGCGCGTCGATCGCCGTGTGGACCGTGAAGTCGGCAGGCCTGATCGAGTCGAGTTCGGCCCACTCGAGCGGAAACGACACCGGAGTGCCCGGGCGAAGTCGCGGGCTGTAGGCCGCGGCGACGGTGGCCCCGCCGGCGCGGGTGGCGTCGACGAACACCTTCCCGCCGCGGTCCTCGACGATGAACGCCGTCGTCGCGATGTCCGGATCGATGGCCTCTGCGCGGGCGGCGAGGGCCCGGGTCGCCGCCGCCACATCGTCGACGGGTGCCGCTTGATCACTGGAGTCGATCGGGACGAAGATGTGCAGCCCCTTCGCACCGCTGGTCTTCACCACACCGTCCAGTCCGCTGCCGGTAAGCGCCTGACGAACGAGGTGGGCGACGGCCACCACCTTGGCGAAGTCGTCGTCCGGCGGATCCAGATCGAGCACCAGGTGGGTGGGTCGGTAGATGTCGCCGCTGAGACCGAGCGTCGGGTGATACTCGACGGCCCGCTGGTTGGCCAGCCACAACAGCGTGCGCCTGTCGTTGCACAGTGCATACCGCACCTCGCGATGGGAGGCTTCGGCCCACATCGTCGTGGTGGCGACCCAGTCCGGCGTGTACTTCGGAACGTTCTTCTGCATGAACGGGTCGCGACCGCGCAAGACCCGCAACACGGTCAGTGGCCGGTCGGCGAGGGCGGGCAGCATCCGGTCGGAGACCGCGTCCAGGTAGTCGACGAGGTCGCGCTTGGTGGCCCCGGCATCGGGGGTCAGCGGCTCGTCGAGATTGGTGAGGTCGACCCCGTCGCGCTGCTCCTTGGTGCCCACAGTCATCCGCTCGCCGTGGTGGCGAGCCCCCCGTCGACGGGGATGACGGCGCCGGTGAGATAGGAGCCCGCCCGGCTGGCCAGAAACACCGCGATGCCCGCCATGTCATCGTCGCGCCCGATGCGACGCAGTGGCGCGGCCGCCGCGATCGAGTCGCCGAACGCCTCGAGCGTCGCCGCCATCATCTTCGACGGGAAAGGCCCTGGCGCAACGGCATTGACGGTGATGTGCTGCGGTCCGAGTTCATGGGCGAGCATCCGGGTCAGCTGGTGCAGCCCCGCCTTGCTGGCGCCGTAGGAATACACGTGCAGCCGGCTAGGACGCAGGCCGTCGATGCTTCCCACATTGATGATCCGTGCGGGCTCGGCCTCGGTGGCGGCTTCCCGAAGGGCCGGCGCCAACGCCTGAACCATCCAGAACGGCGACTTGACGTTGAGGTCCAACACCTTGTCCCATGCCGAGTCCGGGAAGGATTCCAGCGGCGCACCCCACGTCGCACCCGCGTTGTTGACCAGGATGTGCAGGCTGCCGGTGCCGGTGACCTCCTCGGCGAGCCGCACGCATTCCTCATGTCGAGACAGGTCGGCCGGGATCGCGGTGACGTCACCGAACTCCGACAGGTGCGCCCGAGCGTCCTCGCACGCGTCCGTCTTTCGCGAGCTGATCACCACCTGCGCGCCGGCCTGCAGCAACCCGCGGGCCATCATCAGGCCGACCCCTCGCGTGCCGCCCGTCACCAGGGCCCGCTTACCGGTCAGATCGAACAGCTGGGCATGGGTACTGAACTGGGTGTCGGTCATTCTCGAATAGTGCCTTATCGGTCCCGCTCCGCGTTTCTTGCTCGCCGCGTCCGCCACGCCGTAGCCTCGTGACGTGGCCGGCCTGTCTGTCGTCAGAGCCGAAGAACTCGCGACATTGGAGGTCTTCAACGGCTGCCCGATCGAGGCCTTGACGCCGCTCGCCGTCCAGTTGCAGCCCCTGGTCGCCGAGCCGGGGCAGGTGCTCATGCAGCAGGGTGAGCTCGCCGTTTCGTTTTTGCTGATCGGTTCCGGCTGCGCCGAGGTGACGCATGCCGGGGGCGACGGGCACGACACCGTCGCTGAACTGGAGCCCGGTCTCATCGTCGGCGAAATTGCTTTGCTGCGCGACACGCCGAGGACCGCAACCGTGGTGGCGACAAAGCGGCTCACGGGCTGGGTCGGCGACCGGGAGGCGTTCGCCACCATGCTCGAGATCCCGGGCATGGTGGACCGGCTGGTGCGCACGGCGCGGCAGCGACTCGCGGCGTTCATCACCCCGATCCCGGTGGAACTGCGCGACGGCAGCGTCTACTACCTGCGGCCGGTGCTACCTGGTGACAGTGAACGCACGACCAACGGGCCGGTCGAATTCTCCAGTGACACGCTGTACCGACGCTTCCAGACGCCGCGCGTGCCGACGAAATCGCTGATGACCTACCTGTTCGAAGTCGACTACGTACACCACTTCGTCTGGGTGATGACCGAGGGCGCCGAGGGGCCCGTGATCGCCGATGCGCGCTTCGTGCGCGAGGAGGACGACCCCGCCGTCGCCGAGGTGGCGTTCATCGTCGGCGACGATTACCAGGGTCGCGGTATCGGCACCTTCCTCATGGGTGCCCTTGTGGTCACGGCAAACTACGTTGGCGTCGAACGCTTTACGGCACGCGTACTCTCCGAGAACCATCCGATGCGGGCGATCCTGGATCGCTTCGACGCGCAGTGGCATCGCGACGACCTCGGGGTCGTCACCACCGTCATCGATGTTCCCGATGCGAGTTCCCTGCGGCTGCCGAAATCGATGGTGAAGAAGATCCGCGGGGTCACATGGCAAGTCATCAAAGCGGTCGGCTGATGCGGACGCCCCTTTCCAAGGACACGCAGCTGTGCATCTCACTGTCCGGTAGGCCGAGCAACATCGGCACCCGATTCCACAACTACCTGTACGACGTGCTCGGCCTGGACTTCGTCTACAAGGCTTTCACGACAACAGATATCGCCGCCGCGATCGGCGGGGTACGCGCGCTGGGCATCCGCGGCTGTTCAGTGTCGATGCCGTTCAAGCAGGACGTCATCGAGCTGGTCGACGATGTCGAGCAGTCCGCACGAGCCATCCACGCCGTGAACACGATCGTCAACGACGACGGCCACCTCACCGCGTCGAACACCGATTATCTCGCCGTCCAGCGGCTGATCGCCGAGCACGGACTGCAGCCGTCACAGTCGGTATTGCTGCGTGGCAGCGGGGGCATGGCCAACGCCGTCGCTGCGGCGTTCCGGGACAACGGTTTTGAGCATGGGAGCGTCATCGCACGCAATCGCGAGACGGGACAGGCGCTGGCGCAACGGCTCGGCTACGACTACGCCTTCGACGTCGGTACCAGGACCGCCGACGTGATCGTGAATATCACGCCGATCGGGATGGCGGGCGGCGCCGAAGAGACCGACCTGGCATTCGACGCGGAGACGATCGCCGAGGCGCACACGGTTTTCGACGTCGTGGCCATGCCGTCCGAGACACCGTTGATCACCGCCGCGCGTGCTGCCGGCACCGCCGTCATCACCGGGGCTGAGGTGATCGCGTTGCAGGCGGCCGAGCAGTTCGAGCGCTACACCGGTGTGCGACCGAGCGCAGAACAGATCGCCGCGGCGTCCGCGGTATCGCGCGCCTAGAGCGTCTGCACCGCATCAGTTTCCGGAGTGGTGTGGTCAGGCAGAACTGGAGGAACTGCCTGACCACCCGCCGCGTGCATCGTCAGGGTGTGATCACGGTTTCTTCATCGATGGCCGACGTCGCATCCATCAGGGCGCCCATCTGATCTTCGAGGCCGTCGGCATTGAGTTGCAGGACATACAGCCCGTCCTGGCCTGGAATCACGACGGTTTTCTGTGCGATGGCGCGCAGCTTGCCGTCCTTCTTGTAGGTGCCGCCGATCTGGACTGCCTCGAAACCACTGAGCTCGTCCGAGACTCCCTCGCCCCCGCCTTCGTAGCCGGGCAGATTCTTGATCTCCCCGGGCGCGAACTCGAGGACCTTGGCGGGGTCCACGTTGCCGGTCAGCTTGGAGACGATCGCGATGACGGACGGCGGATCCGCTTCGAACGCAGGGTCGGTGGAAATGATTGCGCCGTAAGCCCAATCAGGGGCGCGGTTTCCGGCGTCCTCCCATCCCGGCGGGATGGGCAGGTCGATGGTCGGCGAGCCGGGGTCGCCGCGCTTGACCGGAGTCTCGACGATGCCGTTGTCCTTGATGTAGTCGACGATGGTGTAGTTCGGTCCCGCGGCCTGCGCCGACGTGGTGGGCGCGGCTGAGGTGGTCTCGGTCGTCGTGGTGGTGGTGGTCTCGCTGGAGGTGGTCTTCGACTCAGACGACTCGGTCTTGGTGTCGGAACCGCAACCGGCCAAGCCCAGGCCGAGTGCGACTGCTGCGACGGCGATGACACCGGCCCTCACTGACTTGCTCATTCGCTCTCCTTTGCAGAATCTCGCCGTAGCCTACGGTCGGGCCCTCGATAGCGCCATGACCAAATTTGCTCGACTGTTGCGAAAAGTTTGCTGGATCGGGCAGACTTGCGGTAGCAATGTGCGTGAGGGGCGGGAACCGCAGGCACGTGTGGCGGTGGAGAGGTCGGGGAAATGCCGGGGATCATTCGTTCGCTGGGCGTGGCGGGTCTGGCGTTGCTGAGCGTTGTCGGGCTGGTATTGGCGTGGACCGCCACGACAATCGTTTCGCTGACGGCGACCGCGCTCATCATGGGCGGTACCGGTCATCCGCTGAGCTCTCCCCAGGATCCGCTGACTTACATCAACCCGTACATGTCCAATGCGGTCAACGGCTTCATCAATCCCGCGTCTGAGGCGCCGACAGGCACCGACGGCGACCCGATCGACGGGGTGGGCCCGACGGAGGATCGCTACGCCATCATCACGCCCGAGCAGTTCTTCCCGGTGGCCGGCTCGACGACCTTCGATCGGTCCGTCGCTGCCGGGCTGGCGAACTTGAGCAGGTGCATTCGCGGGGCCAGCGACTGTGCGTACAACACGGGTGCGCCCGACGTCCCGGGCGCGCCGACGGATACGCCCGTCGCGACGGACGAGTTCGTCGTCTTCGGCTACTCGCAGAGCGCGGTGATCGCGTCGCTGCTCAAGCGGGACATGATCGAGAACCCCGAGGACTATCCCGAACTCGAACCGGGCGACGTCTCGTTCTTCTTGTTGGCCAATCCGATGCGCCCCAACGGTGGCTTCCTGTCGCGTGGCCCGACGGGTATGACCATCCCGATCCTTGGCGTGACCTTTTACGGCGCCACCCCGACGAACAGCTGCCAGCCGGACGGCGACTGCTACCAAACCGCCGATCTCGCAGCGCAGTACGACGGCCTCGGCGGAGACGCTCCCGCCAGCATCACGAACGTGTTGGCCGTCGCGAACGCCGCCCTCGGCTATTACTACCTCCACGGGGATCTGCAGGACGGCAACTTCGACGACGCCCAATACCAGGGCTCCTACGGCGACACCGACTACTACATCGTTCCGGCCAGGCGACTGCCCCTTCTGATGCCGTTCGAGCCGTTCGTGCCGTCGCCGATCCTCACTCTGCTGGAGGCTCCGCTGAAGGCTGCGATCGAAGCCGGCTACGCGCGCGACGTCAATCCGGGTGTCGCGACGAAGGTAGGGCTGCTGCCGTTCCGGAATCCGGTGCAGGCCATCGTGAACATCGTCAAGGCGATCCCGGTCGGTGTCGACGATGCCGCTGCCGAAGCCTCCGGGGACCCGGCCCACCGGCCGTTGGGAACCGCGCCGGTCACCAGCCCATTCGGTGTCGGCGGGCCAGATCTTCCCGAACCGCCTACCGCCGACGAGAGTGTGGCGATGTCGCGAATAAGCGATAACTCGAACGTTGGCGAGGAGATGACCGAAGGGGTCGTCACTGAGGAGGAGCTGTCCAGTATCTCCACTGGCAACGTCGAGAAGCAGGTCATCGAAGAGGCCGAGACCGAGGTCCCGCGGAAGCCCACGGCGACGACGCCCGGCACGGTCAAGCGGCCCGTCACTTCGCTCAGCAAGCTCCGCGACACCGTGGAGGGCATGCGAGACGGCGTCCGGGATGGGATTCGGGACGGCATTCGGCTGCCCAAGATCCGGGGTCCGATCAGGTTCGACTCGCAGCGCAGCACGAAGCCGCCGTCACCGAAAAAGCCCGATAACGGCGAAACCACCACGGGCGAGCCGAAATCCGCCCCGGCTGCAGCGAGCGAGCCCGCCGCCTGACAACCGGATCAGACGTCGCAGTTCAGCGACACCGTGATCGACTGACTCACGACCACGGTGATGTACTCGCGCCACTTGCCCTCGCCGACGGGGATCGTCTGCGTCACCTGCTGCGGATTACGCACGTTGGTGACGATGCACTCGCCCAGCGGTGCGTTACCAACCCGATCGATGACGACGTTGTAGCCGGCGGCCTCCAATTCGCCGATCGTTTGATACGCGTTGCCCGGTCTGGCGGGATCCGCCGTCGCGACACCCGTGGGGGCGAATGCCACACCTATGGCTGCCGTCGTTACTACTAGACCCCATCCTTTGCGCATGAGGGCCTCCGTTCTTTTGCCTGGTACTTGTCCATCGTTCGGGGGACAGATTTCGTTGCATGGACAGCTGTAAGAGGGGTCTGTGGTATCAACACCGCGTGCGCGCAATGTGTGCGGCGGTGGCCTTGCTGGCTGCGGCCTGCGGCGCATCCGACCGTCCGCCGCAGGGAGCAACCACAGCTGCGGACGCATCGGCGCAGGTCAACCCTGCCAGGATTGATCGTGTGCGCGAAGATCTGCCGGACGGGTACGAGGTCGCCGACATTTCGGGACCCGTCGCGCCAACGGTGTTGTGGGGATACGGCAGCCTGTGGACGGCCGATCCGCCGCAGTGCGGCCTGCTGTCGGATCCCGTCGTCGACCCCGGCTCGACGAAAGGCTGGTCGGGATCGGGCACCGGCGGCATCGTCTACGCGGTGGTGGCGGACTTGGCGGTGGGTCTCGATCCCGGGGTGGCGGCCGAATGCCAGACCTGGACGCTGTCGGCCGGACAGACGAGCGGCAGCGTCACCCTGACGACCGCGCCGACGATCGAGGGCGCCCAGACCCTCGCGATGGCCACCTCGACCAAGACCGTCGTCGAGGGTGGCACCGAGACCCGGTCCCACGCGGACACGGTCACTGCCTACCTGGATAGCCATGTCGTGTTCGTCACCGTGGTGACCGATCCGGGATCACCGAATCCGCAACTGGGCGTGGATTTCGCCAACGAATTGATGGTGAAAACGGTCGCGGCGCTGCGCGGTTGATCCCCGGCCCGGCGGGGTCCGCGCGGTAAGTTGTGCGGCAATGTTCAAGAGCGCAAAGCTCGTCAGTCAGTTGGCCCTGGTGTGCGTGCTGGCCGCGTGCGGAACCGGAGAGTCAGCCGACCCGTCGAACGCTGATATCGCCGGGGTGAAGGATGTCCGGTCGGGTTTCGGTCCGCAGTTCAAGGTGACCGAGTTCGGGCCGGCGGGGATCGATCCACGACTGCTGGGGCCGCAGGCGCTGCCTGCCGGAATGAAGTTCGATCCCGCCGACTGCGGATCGTTCGCCACCGCGCAGGTGCTGCCCGCTGGGGTCAAGGGCAACATGGCCGCCACCACGGCCGAGGGCGACGGAAACCGGTTCATCGCCATCGCGGTGGAGACCTCCGAACCGGTGCCGGTGAACCGGCCGGCGGACAACTGCCAGCGGGTCGGCTTCGCCGGTGGCGGAGTGCGCGGCCTCATCGAGGTCGTGGAGGCGCCGTCGATCGACGGCGCCCAGACAATGGGCACCCACCGCGTGTTGCAGACCGTCGTCAACGGCAAGCCGAGTACCGGCGAGATCTACAACTACATCGCGGGATTCGACACGTTTCTCGTGATCGTCACCGCCAACCCGCTGGTGCTGCCGGACAAACCCGTCACACCGGTCGACACCCAGCGCGCCCGCGATCTGCTGACTGCGGCCGTCGCCGCGGTGCGGGGTTAGCGCACATCGTGCGGCCGGAACTGAATGCTGATCCGGGGGCCGGTCGGACGCGACGTCTTCGGTATCGCGTGCTCCCAGGAGCGCTGGCATGAGCCGCCCATCACCAGCAGGTCGCCATGCCGGTGCGCCATTCGTAGCGACTTACCCCCGCCGCGCGGCCGTAGCGCGAAAACCCTTGTGGCGCCGAGGCTGACGATGGCCACCATGGTGTCTTCGGTGCTGCTGCGGCCGATGGTGTCGCCGTGCCAGGCCACGCTGTCGTCGCCGTTGCGGTACAGACACAGCCCAGCGGTGGTGAACGGTTCGCCGAGTTCGCCGGCATACACGTCGTTGAGTCGCCTGCGGATCTGCTTCAGCCGCGGATGCGGAGGCGGCTCGTCGACCAGGTTGGCAAAATCCCAGAAGCTGACCAGGCGCGGTACGTCGAGCACGCGGTCGTACATCTGCCGTCGTTCGGCCCGCCAGGGAATGCCGTCACGCAACTCTTCGAAAAGCGAGTCGGCGTCGTCCAGCCATCCCGACCGGTAGTCGATCCAGGCGCCATTGCCAAGATGGCGTCGTTCCGCGTACTCGAACAGCGAGCTCTGCAGAGCCAGCTCCATGCCCGCGATCCTATCGCACAGACGTTCGAAGGGTTAGAGGCGTGCGGCGCCCGGTCCCTGCAGGGCGAGCACATCCTCGGGGTTGGTCAGCGCGCAGGTCTTGAGGCTCAGGCATCCGCAACCGATGCAGCCGGTGAGGTTGTCGCGCAGTCGTTGCAGGTGCAGGATCCGATCATCGAGGTCCTGACGCCAGGTGGCGGAGAGCCGTGCCCAGTCCTTGCTCGTCGGGACGCGGTCGGTGGGCAGGGTGGCCAGTGCCTCGCGGATGCGCGCGAGCGGAATGCCCAGTCGTTGGCTCATCCGGATGAACGCGACGCGGCGCAGCGTCTCGCGGGCGTACCGCCGCTGGTTGCCGCCGGTGCGCCTGCTGGTGATGAGTCCCTCCCGCTCGTAGAAATGCAGCGCCGAAACGGCGACACCGCTTCGGGCGGACATCTCGCCCGGTGTGAGTTCGTGGATCAACTCCATGACCTCAACCATAGTTGAGGTCGCTGGCAGGGCTCTGCGCGATACGGTGCTACTCGTGACGATGGGCTGCGATTCCGAGGTCGGCCGGCTGCGTACCGTCATCCTGCACCGGCCCGGTGCCGAGCTGCAGCGGCTGACCCCACGCAACAACGACAGGCTCCTGTTCGACGGTCTGCCCTGGGTGGCAAAGGCGCAGCGCGAGCACGACGCGTTCGCCGCGCTGCTGTCCTCGCGTGGTGTCGAGGTGCTGTTGCTGGCCGACCTGCTGACCGAGGCGTTGGCTAAGAGTGGCGCGGCGCGCATGCACGGCATCGCGGCTGCCGTCGACCCGCGCCGGCTGGGACTGCCGTTGGCGCAGGAGCTTTCCGCCTATTTACGCACACTGGACGCCGCGCCGCTGGCGTCGGTGCTGATGGCGGGGATGACTTTCAACGAGCTGCCGTTGCACGGCGGCGAATTGTCGTTGGTGCGACGGATGCACCACGGTGGGGATTTCGTCATCGATCCGCTGCCGAATCTGCTCTTCACCCGCGACTCGTCGTTCTGGATCGGCCCGCGAGCGGCGATCACGTCGCTGGCTTTGCCTGCGCGCGTGCGCGAGACGTCGCTGACCGACGTGATCTATGCACACCACCCGCGGTTCCTCGGTGTACGGCGCGCGTACGAGTCGCGGTCGGCGCCCGTGGAGGGCGGCGACGTGCTGCTACTGGCGCCGGGCGTGGTCGCGGTGGGAGTGGGGGAGCGGACCACACCCGCGGGTGCGGAGGCGTTGGCGCGCAGCCTGTTCGACGACGATCTGGCGCACACCGTGCTGGCCGTGCCGATCGCACAGGAGCGCGCGCAGATGCACCTCGACACCGTGTGCACGATGGTCGACGTCGACGCCGTGGTGATGTACCCGAACATCGTCGAGACCCTGTCGGCGTTCACGATTCACCGCGACGGCTCCGGCGGGGTGCGGATCGACGACGCCCGACCGTTCCTGACCGCCGCCGCGGATGCCATGGGTATCGAGAAGCTGCGGGTGATCGCGACCGGCCTCGACCCCGTCACCGCCGAGCGCGAGCAATGGGACGACGGCAACAACACGCTGGCCGTGGCTCCCGGAGTGGTGATCGCCTACGAACGCAATTCCGAAACCAATGCGCGGCTGGCGGATTCGGGTATCGAGATATTGCCCATCGAGGCGTCGGAGCTCGGCACCGGCCGCGGTGGCCCCCGCTGCATGTCGTGTCCCGCCGCCCGCAACCCGCTCTAGCTCACCGCGCATCGCTATCCACGTTTTGCAGCGAAAGTGCGAGAAGCGGCCTGCAAAACGTGGATAGCGATGCGCGGACTAGCTCCAGGACGGCAGCCAGATCTGCATGTTCCAGGTGGCCTGCGAAATCGGTATGCCCGTCAGAATCGGGTACATCCACGCGAAGTTCGTGAGTACCAGCGCGACATAACAACTCACCGCGATGAGACCCAACGTTCTTCGCTCCGAATTCTGGTTCGGCTTGTAGAGGATGTCGCCGAGGATCATCGCGATGGCGAGTACCAGGAACGGCGCCATCACCGCCGCGTAGAAGAAGTACATCTGCCGGTCGATGTCCGCGAACCACGGCAAGAAGCCGGCGCTGTAGCCGACCAGAATCGCGGCGTAGCGCCAGTCGCGCTTGACGAACGTCCGCCACACCACCCACGCCAGTACCGGCACCGCAATGAACCACATCGCGGGTGTGCCCACGAGCATGACCGCCTTGACACACGACTGTGCGCCACAGCCGGGAACGTTCTCGTTGTCGATCGCGTAGAGCACCGGCCGCAGCGACATCGGCCACGTCCAGGGTTTGGACTCCCACGGGTGGTGGTTGCCGTCGGCGTTGGTCAGCCCGGAGTGGAACTTGTACGCCGCGTACGTGTAGTGCCACAACGAGCGCAGTGCGTCGGGCATCGGCAGGACGCTGTCCTCGCCGATGGACCTGCCGACCTCGTGCCGATTCACCCCGGTCTCCGACGCGAACCACGGCGTATAGGACGCCAGATAGACACCGAACGGGATCAGCACGAGCGCATACAGCGACGGGCCAAGATCGCGGCGGAACGCCCCGAGCCACGGCCGCGGGACGCGATACTGCCGACGCGCGGCGATGTCGAACGCCAGCGTCATCACTCCGAATAACGCCACGAAGTACAGCCCGGACCACTTTGTCGCGCAGGCCAATCCGAGCAATACCCCGGCGCCGAACCGCCACCACCGCACGCCGAGCCTCGGACCCCACGGCGTCTCGCTGATGCGGCCCTCGAGCAGCGCGACGTGCATCCGCTCGCGCACCTGGTCGCGGTCGACGATCAAACATCCGAACGCCGCCACCACGAACACCACCAGGAATCCGTCGAGCAGCGCGGTGCGCGATGCGACGAAGCTGACTCCGTCCGCGGTCAGCAGCAGGCCCGCGATCCCGCCGACGACAGTCGACCGGCTGATGCGCCGCGCTATCCGCGCGACGAGCAACACGGTGATGATGCCGCAGACGGCGCCCGCGAAGCGCCAGCCGAGGCCGTTGTAGCCGAAGATCGCCTCGCCGACGGCGATCAACTGCTTGCCCACCGGCGGATGCACCACCAGCCCGTAGCCGGGGTTGTCCTCGACGCCGTGGTTGTGCAGCACCTGCCACGCCTGCGGCGCGTAATGCTTCTCGTCGAAGATGGGGGTGCCTGCGTCGGTCGGCGAGCCGAGGTTCAGGAACCGCGTCACGGCGGCCAGCGCGGTGACGATGGCCGTCATCGCCCAGCCCTGGAGGCGGTCCACCGGACCGAAGTCGGCGATCGGCACCAGCGGGGCTGGACTGATCACGGGGACCGCGCGCGAGGCTTCGGTTGCGGGGGCGGTCACGCAAGCGATCGTAGGCTGTCCCGCATGGACCCCGGCCGATTGCTGATCGGCGCGACGCCTCTGGGGCAGCCTGCGGACGCGTCGGCGCGGCTGGTCAGCGCCCTGGCCAGTGCCGATGTGATCGCGGCCGAGGACACCCGGCGGATCCGCGCCCTGGCCCAGGCCCTCGACGTCAAACCCGCGGGCAAGGTCGTCAGTCTCTACGACCAGAACGAGGCGACGCGCGTCCCCGCGCTGGTCGCCGAGATCGCGGCGGGAGCGACCGTGCTGCTCGTCAGCGACGCCGGGATGCCGCTGATCAGCGATCCCGGCTACCGGTTGGTGGCGGCGTGTATCGACAGTGACCTGCCGGTCACCTGCCTGCCCGGTCCGTCAGCGGTGACGACGGCGCTGGCCGTTTCGGGCCTGCCGTCGGAGAGGTTCTGCTTCGAGGGTTTCGCCCCGCGACGGCACTCGGCGCGGATGACCTGGCTGGCCTCGCTGGCCGCCGAGTCGCGCACGTGCGTGTTCTTCGAATCGCCCCGGCGGCTGGCGGAGACGCTGACGGACGCTGTCGACGCGCTGGGCGGTGACCGTGAGGCCGTGGTCTGTCGTGAACTGACGAAGACGCACGAGGAGATCGTCCGCGGTTCGCTAGCCGAACTCGCTGAGTGGGCCAAAGAAGGTGTGCTGGGCGAGATCACGGTGGTGCTGGCTGGGGCGACCCCCAAGGCCGACGTGGACACGCTGGTCGCCGAGGTCAACGCTCTCGTGGACGAGGGCACGCGGGTCAAGGATGCGTGTGCCCAGGTGATCGCGATGCATCCGGGTGCGCCGTCGCGACGCGAACTCTACGACGCGGTGCTGCGCTCGCGGCACTAGCGCGCAGCTGTGGACTGGCTGCCAATCGCATGTCAGTGCGAACTGGGCCCAGCGAATCGACGTATCACGGTATAGGGGTACGGCTTCTAAGGAGCAGCTGTGAGAGTCGTTGGCTTGGAAGAACATTACGTCACCGCCGAGGTAGTCAAAGCTTGGGCGAACCTTGATCCGCGCTGGCAGGATCCTGTGGCCCACCGGCCGGGACAGGACGGGATCAGGCAACGGCTGCTCGAGATCGGCGATCAGCGCATCGCCGCGATGGATGCCGCCGGCGTCGACCTCCAGGTGGCGTCGCTCACCTCACCGGGCCTCTTCAACCTCGCCCCGGCCGACGCGCGCGCCCTTCAAACCGACTGCAATGATCAGCTCGCCGACGCCGTGCGCGCGTATCCCGATCGTCTGCAGGGGTTCGCCACATTGGCCGCCCCTGATCCCGGCGCGGCGGCCGACGAACTCCGCAGAGCAGTACAGACTTTGGGCTTCAACGGTGCCCTGGTTTTCAGTCGCGTGCGCGATCAACCCATCGACCACCGGGACTTCTGGCCAGTTTTCGAAGCTGCCGAGGAATTGGGCGCCCCGCTGTATCTCCACCCGCAATCGCCGACCGAACCAGTGCGTGACGCCTACTACTCGGGGTTTGACGACGTTGTCAGCGGCGCCTTCGCGACTCACGGGGTGGGTTGGCATTACGACGCGGGCGTGCAACTACTCCGGCTCATCCTCGCCGGGGTGTTCGACCGGTTTCCCGAGCTGCAGGTGATCATGGGGCACTGGGGTGAGACGGTGCTGTTCTTCCTCGACCGCATCGACAGATTGGCAGGGATAGCCCATCTCGAACGATCCATATCCGAATATGTGCGCTCGAACGTGTTCGTCACTCCCGGAGGTGTTTTCAGTACCCGTTATCTGCGCTGGGCACTGGAAGTGGTCGGCGCCGATCGCATCATGTTCGCCGCCGACTATCCCTTCGTTTTGCCGGACGACGGCGTCGCGCGGCACTTCCTCGAGGCACTGGATGTCGACGATCGGGAGAAGATCGCGTCAGGAAATTGGGACCGAGTCTGCGCGGCGATCAGGCGCTGACTGGATGATCGGTGCCGCCTTGTGTAGGCATTCGTCCCACTCGCGGTCGGGATCGGAATCGGCGGTGATGCCGCCGCCGACGCCGAGCACCGCGCCGCCATGTGCGTCGAACTCGACCGTCCGGATCGCCACGTTCAGCTCGCACCCAGCTATCGGTGAGGCCAACCCGACTGTGCCGCAATACACTCCGCGCCGGTGTGGCTCCCAGCTGCGCAACAGCTGACGGGCCCGCAGCTTGGGCGTTCCGGTCACCGACGCGGGCGGGAACGTCGCGTCGAGCACGGCTGCCATCGGCACGTCGACCCCGACGCGAGCCGTCACCGTCGACACCAGATGCCAGACACCCGGGGCCGGCTGGACGACCAGCAGCTCGGGCACCGATACACTGCCGGTGACCGCGACCCGGCCCAGGTCGTTGCGGACCAGATCGACGATCATGATGTTCTCGGCGACATCCTTGACCGATGCGCGTAACTCCGACGGATCCGTGTGCTGCGGTGACGTGCCCTTGATCGGACTCGACGTCACCGCCTCGCCGCGCCGCCGCAGGAACAACTCGGGCGACAGCGACGCCACCGCGCCCCAGTCGCCGGCCACGTACGCCGCCCTGGCGGGGGAGGTGCGCGCGACCGCGTCGGCGAAGAAATCGATTGTGGCTCCGGTGTTTGATGTCGCCGCCGGCGCGGCTCCGGTGTTCGATGTCGCCGCCGGCGCGGCTCCGGTGATCCGGCCGACGAACTGCGTGCACACGCACGCCTGGTACACCTCGCCCGCCGCGATCGCGTCCAGGCATTCGCGCACTCCGCGGCGGTGTGCGTCGCGATTGGCGGCGCCCCACACAATGGTGCTCGGCCGGGGTGTCACGCAATTCTCGAGGGCCTCGGCGACCCACCCGGAAAGCGCTGTACCGGAAAGGCTTTCGTACCACCACAGCCCGTCGCGATCCTGACGCAACACGCAGTCCGACCAACCGCCTGCCGCCTCGGGTATGCGCGGGCCGCGGCCGTCGGCGCCCGCGTCGGGGTACGACAGGTAGCCGAACCATCCGCCGCCGACCACATCCGCCGACACCCCTGGGGACACGTCGAACACCTCGGAGGTTGCGACCGGCGCCACTGCGACCGACGGCGCGATGACGGCGCCCGAACCGAACCACTCGCCGATCAACGCGGCCGGCGGCGGCAGCCCGCGTCGCCGCGCCGCCTCGGCGACGGCGCACAGCACCGCAGGGGCAGCGCCCAAGTCGCCGAGTTGCTCGATCCGCACCAGGTAAGCGTGGCAGAAAGCTAGCGGCTTATCTCCCGCGGGATGTCGACACCCGTCAGCTTGTCCGGGTTGCGCATCGCGTAGAAGTGGCTGATCTTCCCGTCGGTGATCTCGACGGTGATGATGCCTTCGAAGCTGTCGCCCAGGTAGAGCTTCAGTGCCGGGGCATTGTTGTACATCGCCGGCTCGACCCGGCCGGACTCCCCGGCCACGCGCACCAGCCCGATGATGACCCTCGCCACCTTGTCGGCGCCGACGACGGGCCTGCGGGCCGCACTGACTTTGCCGTCGGAGTCGGCGGTCCACTTGACGTCCTCGGTGAGCATCTCCAGCAGGGCATCGAGGTCGCCGGTCGAGGCCGCGGCGAAGAACCGGGCTGTGATCTCCATGGAGAGTTTCGGGTCGACGGGCTCGAACCGCTTACGGCGGGACTGGACATGTTCGCGGGCACGGTGGGCCATCTGGCGCACCGCGGCCGATGATTTGCCGATTGTCGAAGCGATCTCGTCGTGGCTGAAACCGAACACCTCGCGCAGCACGAACACCGCGCGCTCGTCGGGGCTCAACGTCTCCAACACCACGAGCATGGCCATCGAAACCGATTCGGCCAGAACGACATCGGCCGAGGCGTCCTGCGTCTCGAGCAGTAGCGGCTCGGGTAGCCAGGGGCCGACGTAGTCCTCACGCCTGCGGGACTGCGCCCGCAGGGCGTTGAGGGACTGCCGGGTGACGAGCTGGGCGAGGTAGGCCTTGGTGTCCTGCACCCTCGACAGGTCCACCTCGGCCCAGCGCAGGTAGCTTTCCTGCAGCACGTCGTCTGATTCTATTGCGCTGCCGAGGATCTCGTAGGCGATCGTGAACAGCAGCGGCCTCAAGGCCGTGAATCGTTCGGCGTGTCCCCCGCAATCGGGTGGGCCCCCCGCTTGCGAGGGGAGTGCCCCCACGTCGGTCACGGTCGCACCGGCTGGGCGGCTGCCGCCAACTGCTGCTCGCGCTTACCGCCCTTGAGCCAGAAGTAGCTTCCCGGTTTGCGCGCCTCCCGCTGCAGGAAGGTGACGGTGCCCTTGCAGACCGCCTCCTTGATCTTGGCTGCGGTGCGGCCGCCGATGTGCAGCGGGATGACCGTGTCGTCGAAGCGGGCCAGCTGAACGAGGCCGCCGGTCCGGCCGAGGCTGATGCACTGTCCGGTGAACGCCTGGTTCAGCCGCTTGGGTTCGGTGCCCGCGATGCGGCTGAGTACCGTGTTCGCGGCCTGTGCGCCCAGTGGGATGGCGGCCTGGCAGCTCATGCGCAGCGGCACGTTCGACGGCGCGGCCGCATCCCCTGCGGCGACGATGTGGGGGTCGTCGATGCTGGTCAGGGTCTCGTCGGTGACCAGTCGACCGGCCGCATCGGTGCTCAGTCCGCTGCTGGCGGCCAGGTCGGGGACGCCGAAG
This sequence comes from Mycobacterium sp., assembly GCA_044508395.1. Lineage (GTDB taxonomy): Bacteria > Actinomycetota > Actinomycetes > Mycobacteriales > Mycobacteriaceae > Mycobacterium. Next base: position 35,950 of record JBIQHU010000048.1, read on the forward strand.
CCGGCGGTCCAGACCGTGACCGTGCTGGCGATGGTGCGTCCGTCGGCCAGGACCACGGCGTCGGGGCGCACCTCGGTCGCGGTGGAGCCCGGACCGTCGATGATGGTGACGCCGAGCCGGGTCAACCGCTTGGCGGCCGCGCGACGGCCGCGGGCGTGCAGATAGGGCCCGAGTACTCCACCGCACACCAGCGTCACGCGGCGGCCCTCCTCGGCGAACTCCGCGGCCACCTCCAGACCCGTCGGACCCGCGCCGATCACGGTCATCGGCGCATCGGCGCCTGCGGCGTGGAACGCCTTCTTCAACTGCTGGGCCTGCTCGAGTTCCGAGATCGGGTAGCCGAATTCGGCGGCCCCGGGCACGACGGGTGCGGCCCCGTGACTGCCAATGGCGTAGATCAGGTAGTCGTAGGTCAGCTCACCGCCGCCGGCGAGTTCGATGCGCCGCCCCGGTGCGTCGATGCGGGTCACCGAATCGACCTTCAGGTCGATGCCGTCACCGAGAATCTCGGCGTAGTCCACAACCGCGTCGTCGGTGCCGGTCACCAACTGGTGAAGCCGGATGCGCTCGACGAACTGTGCGCGAGGGTTGACCAGGGTGATGTCGACGTTCTCGTTCAGCCGCAGATGGTTGGCCGCCAGAACGCCGGCATAGCCGCCGCCGATCACGATCACGCGGGTCTTCTGTGCGGTCATCTTTATCTCCTCGAGTCATCCTGCTCTCCACCGGCCGCCGGAGGCGGCCGTCCAGCTTTGAGCTGGTCTGCCCTCGAGACACCGCGCACAGCCGGAGTGTGACAGCTTTGCGTGCGATGTGTCGCACATCACTGACGGCTGACCGCCCGCGGGATCGTGATGCCGACGAGTTTGTCCGGGTTGCGCATCGCATAGAGGTTCGTGATCTTGTCGTCGATCACCTCGAATACGAAGACGCCCTCGAGGTGATCGCCGGTGTAGACGACCACCGCGGGAGCACTGTTGTAGACCGCCGTTTCGAACCTGATCTCCGGCGTCTCCCTGGCCACCTGGAACAGCCGGGCCATGATCGCGGCGACTCTCCGCGCGCCGACGACGGGCCTGCGGATCGCGGCCGCCTTGCCGCCGTGGTCGGCCGTCCACGTGACTCCCGGCGCCAGCAATGCCATCAAACCGTCCATGTCACCGGTGGACGCGGCCGCCAGGAACTGCTCGGTGATCTGCGTCGTCCGCTGCCTGTCCACGGGGCCGAACCGGTTGCGTCGTGCGTGCACGTGCTCACGCGCGCGGTGCGCCGTCTGCCGCACCGTCGGAACCGACTTGCTCACGGCCTCGGCGATTTCGTCGTAGTCGAAGCCGAACGTCTCGCGCAGCACGAACACCGCCCGCTCGTCCGGGGTGAGCGTTTCGAGAAGCACCAGCATCGCCATCGAAACCGATTCGGCGAGAACGACATCGGCGGAGGCATCGCGCTCGTCGAGAAGCAGCGGCTCGGGCAGCCACGGCCCGATGTAGTCCTCGCGGCGGCGCACACCCTCGCGCAGCGTGTTGAGCGCCTGCCGGGTCACCAGCTGCGCGAGATACGACTTGGTGTCGCGCACCGTCGCCAGGTCCACCTGCGCCCATCGCAGATAGCTGTCCTGCAGCACATCGTCGGATTCCGTTGCCGAACCGAGGATCTCGTAGGCGATGGTGAACAGCAGCGGCCGCAGATGGGTGAACCGGTCGGCGTGCTCTCCGCCGGCGGAGCCGGCAATCGGACCCTGGCCTGTGGTCACGTGACCACCTTCGGGAACACCGGCTGCTCGGGACGCGGTCCACCTTTGAGCCAGAACCCCGATCCCGGCTTGCGGGCGCTTCGGCGCAGCGCCCACAGCGTGCCCTTGCAGATGCCCTCCTTGACCTTCGCGACCAGGCGGCCGCTGAAGTAGACGTCCACCGGGGAGTCATCCTTGCGGGCGAGCTGCACGATGCCGGACTTGCGGCCGAGGCTGATGCAGGCGCCGCCGAAGCCGTACTCGAAATTCGCAGGCGTGGTGCCCGCGATGCGGCTCAGCACGGTATTGGCGGCCTGCGGACCGAGCTGTGACGCCGACGCGCAGCACATCCGCAACGGCTCGCCCGACGGCGATGCGCAATCGCCTGCCGCGACGATGCGCTCGTCGTCGATGCTCGTCAAGGTCTCGTCCGTCAGCAGGCGACCCAGCTCGTCGGTGCGCAGGCCGCTGTTGGCGGCGAGGTCCGGCACGCCGAAGCCCGCCGCCCATACGGTCACGGCGCTGGGGCGCACGGCGCCGTCGGCGAACACCACCGCGTCGCTCCGCACCTCGGTCACCACGTCGGTCTCGAGCACCGCGACGCCCAGTCTGCGCAGCACCTTGGCGACGGATCGGCGTCCGGGTTCGGACAGGTAAGGGCCGAGCTGACCGCCGCACACGAGGGCGATCCTGCGGCCCTGCTCGGCGAGTTCGGTGGCCGCCTCGATTCCGGTCAGCCCGGCGCCGACGATGGTCACCGGGGCGTCAGGGTGCAGGGTGTCGATGGTGTCGCGCAGCAGCTGTGCCTGCTCCAATTCCGCTAACGGATAAGCGAATTCGGCCGCGCCGGGCACCGATGCGGGAACCGTGCCGGTGCTGCCGACCGCGTATATGACGTAGTCGTAGTCGAGCGCCTTACCCGACGCCAGCTCGACGGTCCTGGCGGCGGAGTCGATGCGGGTCGCGGTGTCGACGACGAGTTCGATGCCGTCACCGAGCAGGCTGCCGTAGTCGACGGTCGCGTCGTAGTTGCCTGCCACATGCTGATGCAGCCGGATCCGTTCGACGAACTTCGGCCGGGGGTTGGCCAGGGTGATGTCCGGGGTGCCCGCGCCGCCCATTCGCAGTTGGTTGGCCGCGAGCGTTCCTGAGTAGCCGCCGCCGATGACGACGACCTTCGGTGTGTGGTTTCCAGTCATGCCCTCAAGACACCGCCCACCGGTCGATCGTGACAAGAAGTGACGTGGGTCACTCTCGTTCCTCCGGCGAGCAGACGCAAACGCCCGCGACACACCGCGACGACACGCCCTTTTGTGTCTGCTCGCGGGGAAGTCACTCCACCTGATAGCGCGGGAAGACGCCGACCGGGGCGGGCAGCGCGGTACCGGGCGCCAGTCGCGTGCCGATCGAGGCGAACGTGCGCTGGTCCTGCGGCACGCCGAGCAGGTCGAGCAGTTTGGCCGTCGACTCGGGCATCATCGGCTGGGTCAGCAGCGTCGCGATCCGCACCGTCTCCAGCGTCGTGTACAGCACCGTGCGAAACCGTGCCTCGTCGGATTTGCGAAGGACCCACGGCTCCTGCGCGGAGAAGTACCGGTTGGCCGCGCCGAGCACCGACCAGATGGCCTCCAGCGCCAAATGCATCGCAGTGGCCTCGAAATGCGTGCGCACCCGCTCGAGCAAGCCATCGGCGGCGTCCAACAACTCCTGATCCTCGGCGGTGAATTCGCCTGGCTCCGGGACGATTTCGTCGAGGTTCTTGGCCACCATCGACAGCGACCGTTGCGCGAGGTTGCCCAACTCGTTGGCGAGGTCGGCGTTGATACGCCCGATGATCGCGTCCTCGCTGTAGCTGCCGTCCTGACCGAACGGCACCTCCCGCAGGAAGAAATAGCGCACCTGGTCGACGCC
>JBIQHU010000228.1:0-4798 GCA_044508395.1 Mycobacterium sp.
CCTACAACCCGGTGCGGTTGCTGCGCAGCCTTCGAGCCTTCCGTCATAACCCGCTGTTCAGCCGAGCAGCGATTGAGCGCTTCCGTTCCTACACCCACGCCGGGTTCCATCCCGACGACTGGGATAGCGCAGAAATCCTCGAACGTTGGACCAAGGAACTCTTCGACGCCGATGGCGGCCAACAGCTACGGAGTAACGTGTAGGTCGACAAGTACTTTTGTGGTGAAAGCCGCCATATGGAACGACCTCTTCACGAAGAAGTGCGTTGCGCCGTGGCCGCATCGCGCGTTCAGGCATTCCGCTGATGCGGGCGGAAGGGCCATTACCGCCGTCCCGTCAGCGTCCGAAGACGTCCCGGCAAATCTGGACACAAGTTGGCGCCGTGTCAGCGAGCGCGCATGTCTTCTACGAATTGCTGTCCGGAGTTGCGATGCCGTTCGCGTCGGTGATTGGTCCGGTGCCGGCAGCGACGGGTTGGGGCATGAGCACCGCAGTAGTACTTCGCATGGCGGAACGTGCCGATAAGCGTCACGAGGCTGTCCTCGGTGTTGTGAACGGCCTGTTCCTGACGACCGTGTTGGCTCACTTCATACACTGGCCGAAGCGCTGGAGATTTGGTGTGCCAAGCCTGTCCGAGTGCGAAGGACTATGCGGCCCAATTCTGGTGCCTTACAACGGTATTCTCTACATTTCGGGGCTCAGTGCTGTAGCCGGATTGCTGGAGAATGGTCGCCGAGGTGCGGTCCGTGGTGCGATCGTCCCGCTGCTGGGTGTTCCAGTTCTCCTTCGACTGCAGCGGATGGAATTCCGTCGGCTCAGTCTTCAGGCCCGGCGCAATCCTCGGTGGTGGAATCGCCGTCTGCAGATGCAACCGCCCGACCGTTCGACATCGTCAGATCCCGACCAACAGGTGCTAGGGGCAGAGTCATAGCACGGAGTCGACATGGCGAGCCGATCACCCTTCAGTCAACGGAGGGTCGAACTCCGTCAGGGGGCCATCCTTCCAGGCCGTCTTCTAGCGGCACGTGCAAGGACCGCAGCAGCGCTGAGAACAATCTCCAATTCCCGATCGCGGCGACGAGTTCGACGAGGACGGCCGGGTCCCCGTGCAACGCGCGCTGACACTCAGCCCAGGTTTCATCCGAGATGGTGCCGTCACGCAACGTCTCGTCTGTCGCCGCCAGTACCGCCCGCTCGGCTTCGCCGAAGTGGCCGGCGTTCTGCCAGTCGCGCACCCCGAGCAGGTCGCGTTCGGGCACATCGAGCAAGCGGGCAACCCTCCAGTGTTGCGTCCACTCATAGACCGAATCAGTGACCCAGCCGATTCGCATGATGATCAGCTCCCGTAGCCGCGCATCCAGCGCGCCTTTCCACAGCAACGCCTCCAGCATTCCATGCAATGCGACGGCTACAGGGGGCTGATGAAGCGCGATCCTGAAAACAGACAGTTCAGCCATGGCGTCCGGAATCCCGCATTGAGCGGCGCGCTCGCGGGCATCTGTCAGGGCAAGCATGTCAACCCGGCTTTGGCTGCTCACGGTGGATCCTTCCGGTTGGGCGCTAGTTGGCGCTGTCAGGCGATCGGCACAAAGACGTTGTGCAGAGCGGGGACCCGGTCCGGCTCGTTGCCGGCCAGAAGGTCGAGCAGCCCGGGCAGGCCGGCGAAACCGGTGATCTCGCGGTGCAATTCTTCGAAGGGCCAACGCCTAGAGACCAGCAGCTCGATGGCGCTCTGGTAGGCGGGGTAGTCGACCCCCAACGAACCGAAGATGCGTAGTTCCTTGAATACGAGCAGGTCTGGCTCGAAGCCCGGCGCTCCGCCGCCGCCGCGTGTGCCCGCGACCACCACGCGTCCGCCGGGCTGCGCGAGTGCGACGGCGTCCGCGAATGCGGCTGGCGCCTTCGCGGTGACGTCGACGACGACATCTGCGAGCCGGCCGGTCGCCATTTGCAGGGCCTGCGCCGGGTCGTCTTCGGTGACGTCGATGGTCAGGTCCACGCCGAACTGGTGGGCTGCGGCTAGCCGAGTTCGGTCGCGAGGGCCGACCCCGGTCATCGCGACGAATGCCGCTCCGGCCTCCTTGGCGGCTACGGCAGCACAAATCCCGCGGATCCCTGGTCCGAGGACCGCGACGACGTCGCCCGGGCTTGTCTCGGGCAACATGGCAGCCCATTTGATCCCTGCGCCAAGCGGATTGAACAACGTCGCGACGATCGGGTCGAGTCCGGCCGGGACCGGCAACAACATGGAATCGAACGGCAGATGCAGGTGGGTTGCATAGCCTCCCCACAGGCCGGGCGGGATGTTCACGTCGACGAAGCCGAACATGGTGGCGAGGCCGTTGCTCGAGCACCTGCGATACTCGCCGCGGCCGCACGAGTCGCACTCCCGACACGATCGGAACACCTCGACGGCGACTCGCTGACCCACCGAGACGCCCCAACGCTCGCGCGCGGCGTCACCGATTCCCTCGATGACGCCGATGATCTCGTGTCCGGGGATGAAGGCGAACCCCGTCGGCAGGTGTCCGCTGAACTGCTCGTGGTCGGTTCCGCAGAGCCCGCACGCCTCGATCCGCAGGAGACCGGACTCGTCGTCGATGCGCGGCACCGGAAGATGCCGCCGTTCAAGGGTGCGCGGCTTGGTCAGCACGAGCGCGTCGGCGTTCACGACAGTTCGAATTCGACGTGTCCGTCCGCCTGCCGCACGGCGACTTGGTGTCCGACGCACATGTCTCGTGACATTGCTACCGCCACCTCGGCATCGTCACTGCGCGCCGCGACGCGGCGGCCGTCGGTCATGCGCGCGAAAATCGGCACCCAGGAGGGGCCTTGGTCACGGTCGTGCACGACGGTGTATCCATCTATGGTCGCCTCTCCGGATGCGTCGGCGGGAGAAGCGACCGGGAGGGAGGTGCCGTCGATCGCAGACTGCGCATCGGCCATGTCCGGAGTCTGCCATCCCGTTGGCGGTGGAGTCGCCGACCACAGACCGAGCGAGTGCTTTGTGATGTACCAGCCCAGTCCGGACACGAGCCCGACGGCGTCCGGGTCGCTCCTGCAGCGTCGCACCATCTCGACGATCGAATGGCTGACATAGTTGTTACCCGGCCCTCCGTGGTAGGGCAGTCCGCCGGTCACCGTGAACCCGCGGTCATCCGCCGGGTCGAGATCCAAGGCGTCGATCGCCGCCTCGACCGCGGAAGGAAAGCAAGAGTAGAAATCAAACCATCTAATGTCGTCGATGTGAAGTCCACTGGCCGCCAATACCGCCTTGCCGGCGGCCCTTATTCCGGCGGAACGACCCAGATCAGGCCGCTGAACCGGGAAATACACGTCGTTGCATGTGGCCGACGACCACGGGAAGACCCAACGATCACTGGGCACTCCGAGTTCCTCGGCGACTTCGGCGGCCATGATCACGAAAGCGGCAGCCATATCCACGGCGATGATGCTGTTGAGCAGCTTCGGATACGGCTCGCACACCATCCGGTTAGCCGGGGAGACCGTGCTGAGCTCGTCTGCGCTACGGGCACGCGGAAACCAGGCCTGCTCGAGATGTCGGGACGCCTCAACCGTGAACGGAGCCATCAAGTCACCCAGCCAGCGGCGCTGTTCGTCGAATGTGCGGCCTGATCGGGCCGCGATCGCGGATTCGAAGATCGGGTACACCTCGTGCGGCCAATGTAACCCGGCGCCCACCTCGGCTTCGCTCAGTCCCGGGCGGGTGTCACCGAGTGACTCGTCCTGTGCTGCGATGGGTTTGGGCTCCAAAAGTGCGCTACCGGATGCGACTTTGCGTGCTGACGCGCCGCTTTCCGCTCCGACGATCAGAGCCCCGTCGCTGACGCCGCGCCAAATGCGGCGGCCGAGGACCTCGACCAGATACTGGGGGGTGTTGCCGCCGACCGGACAACTGATGCGATGATCCGGCGTCAGCCCAGTCGCTTCGGCAATCCTCGACGCGGGGTTGTCGCGTGGGATCATCAAGATTCCGGGCGTCGCCACGGTATCGATGCGATGCCCGATCGCGGCCGAAGCATCATGCAGCGCTCGACGCGCGGCCTCGGCGGCCAAATCGATGGGATCGACGGTGCCTTCACCGCGATGTGTGAGTTCACCGACGCCGACGACAACCGGAGTGCGTGGTGGGATGGCCAACGGTCAGATCACGCTCATCGTCGAGGTCTTCTATGCGACACGACTGCGATATTGTCACATCCGTTTCCATGCGACAACCGCGGGTGTTCGACAGAGCGGGTCCCTTGACAGGGCATACTCGTACCCGTGACGAAGAGATCGTTGCGGCGGGGCGACGCGACTCCTGGGCGAAACCGCGATATGGCGCGCGATCGCCTACTCGACGCCGCCGAAACGTGCCTGCAAGGCAAGGGGCTGTCGGGCACCACGATGGAGGATATCGCCAGGCATGCGGGCGTATCGCGCGCCACGGTCTATCGCTACTTCGCTAGTCGCGAATCCGTCGTATCCGGTGTCATCGTCCGCGCAGCGGAACGCTACCTGCACCGCACCAGCGGACGGATCTTGGCGCACACCGACTTGGGCTCTGCCATATTGGACTTCGTTGCAGTCACGGTGCGCGCGGCACGCCGCGAACCGATAATCGGCATGCTCTTCGCCAGCGACGATGAACTCGCCGGCGTGGGACTGGCCGAGGGAACGTCGGTGGCGCTGTTCGAACTCGTCGCCGAGTTTCTGCGACCCGTGTTCGCCGCACACTGGCATCAACTCGAAGCCGGCGTTTCGGTCGATGACGCCGCCGAATGGATTTTGCGCA
>JBIQHU010000229.1:0-4754 GCA_044508395.1 Mycobacterium sp.
ACCACCGGCATCGGCACGCAATGGGTTCGGCGAAACCGCCCACCTTCGCCTTCCACACCACCCTTCTCGTGGCTGCCCTCGTGACCGGGCTGGCAGTACCAGGCTTCGAAACCGTAGTGCGAGCGAAACGCGATCCAGCGCTCATTCTCCTGCCGGGAACGCCCGAACAGCACCTGCTTGACCGCGCTGTTGAGGTTGTCATAGCGGATCTTGTCGACCGGCACACCCCCGAGCCGGTCAAACCCATACACATGGCCTTCCAGGAACGCCTCCTGACCCTGGGTCGCGAACGCCCGATGAGCCGCCCGACCCGAGAACGACAACCGCATCGTGAACAACGCAGTCTTGGTCTTCACCCCGGCCAGAGCAATGATCAGAACCTGTGGATGACCCCGGTGAGGGTGGCGTGAAATTGGGCGCACCTTCCCGTGGATGATCTGAATGTCATAGGTCTGATCAAGAGCCGGCGTTGGCGCGCTGGTTCGGGAAGGTACGCCCGTGCTCACGGTAGTTCACGATTCGGATTCAGCCAACGCCGATGGCGGCGGTGCTGGTCGGTCGTTGTTGGATGAGATTGTTCGCGATGGCGCCCGGCAGATGTTGGCTGCGGCGTTGCAGGCCGAGGTCGCCGCTTACGTCGAACAGTTTGTCGATCAGCGCGACGAGGACGGCCGTCGCCTGGTGGTCCGCAACGGCTATCACCAGCCGCGCGAGGTGCTGACCGCAGCCGGGGCGGTCGAGGTCACCGCGCCGCGGGTCAACGACCGCCGTGTCGACCCCGATACCGGTGAGCGGCAGCGGTTTTCCTCGGCGATCCTGCCAGCCTGGGCGCGCAAGTCCCCGCAGATGAGCGAGGTCCTGCCGCTGCTGTATCTGCATGGCTTGTCGACCAGCGATTTCGGGCCGGCGTTGGAGCAGTTCCTGGGATCTGGGGCCGGATTATCGGCGACCACGATCACCCGCCTGACCGCCCAGTGGCAGGACGAAGCCAAGACGTTCGCCGCCCGGGATTTGTCCGGCAGCGACTACGTCTACTTGTGGGTCGACGGTATCCACCTCAAGGTGCGCCTGGAGCAGGAGAAGCTCTGCTTGTTGGTGATGCTCGGCGTGCGCGCTGACGGCCGCAAAGAGCTCGTCGCGATCACCGACGGATACCGCGAGTCGACTGAGTCGTGGGCTGATCTGCTGCGGGATTGCCGCCGCCGCGGGATGACCGCCCCCGTGCTCGCGGTCGGTGATGGTGCCCTGGGGTTCTGGAAAGCGGTCCGCGAAGTGTTCCCCGCCACCCGCGAGCAGCGATGCTGGTTCCACAAACAAGCCAATGTGCTTGCTGCGCTGCCGAAGTCAGCTCATCCCGGCGCGTTGGCGGCGATCAAGGAAATCTACAACGCCGAGGATATCGACAAGGCGCAGATCGCGGTCAAGGCCTTCGAGGTCGACTACGGCGCCAAGTATCCCAAGGCGGTCGCCAAGATCGTCGATGATCTGGACGTGCTGCTGGAGTTCTACAAGTATCCGGCAGAGCATTGGATTCACTTGCGCACGACGAATCCGATCGAGTCGACGTTTGCCACCGTCAGGTTGAGAACCAAGGTCACCAAGGGTCCGGGATCGCGGGCAGCCGGGATTGCCATGGCCTACAAGCTGATCGATGCCGCACAGGTCCGGTGGCGGGCCGTCAACGCCCCACACCTGGTCGCCCTCGTGCGCGCCGGCGCGGTCTTTCACAAAGGCAAACTTCTCGAACGCCCCGTCGACATCACCCCGCCCGAGCCCGCTGACGACACGACCGCCACCACCGGAACGGAGGTCGCCTGAAACACCCAATCCACAGGTCTTGACAATTTCTCGCATCCGACGACGTTCAGGTCCTCATCCCTAAGACGGATGTTTCCCGCCTAGCGCTCCTATTCGCCGCAGCAGTGATCAGATTCGAACGTGGCCGATTCACCTACGGCTACAAGTGGAATCTGACGCGCATGAAGAAAACCCAGATTCGACTGCCAGTGAACAGCGATGGCGATCCAGACTGGGACTACATGGACACGGTAATGCGTGGTCTCCCCTTCTCGGGAGTAGTAGCTTCACTCCAGAGTTGACACAGAGGTCGTTGAGAGAGTTCCACCGGAACGAAATTGACCGCTCATGCGCCATCTCCAAGCAGTTTCGCAGCCGCCTCTGCGTAACGCACTGCAGTTCCATGCGACACTCCGAAAACTGCTGCGAGGTGCAGCAACTGATGACACCCGAGGAGTTCGCGGCGCTCGGGGTCGCGTTCGCCAAGATCAAGGCCACCGTCGACGAGGCTGACGCCGAGGAGGCCGCTGCGGCCAGTGAGTCCGGTCGTGGGCGATGACGGCCGGCAGTGCGTCCTGCCGCGAGCGAAAAGACGCGATCGACTCCGCGCCGACCCCACCGGTCGGACAATGGCCCATGTCCGTGGCCGCCTGGATCGTCATCGCGGTGTTCGCCGTCGGGTTGATCGCCACCGGGCTGGTGCGTATGCAGGATCGGCTGAAGAAGCCGGTCCCGCCCGAGGTGATCGAGCGGCACGGCGCGAGCGCGAGCGAGACGCCGAAGACGAGGAGTGACCGGCCGGGTCAGCCCACCGTCAGCAACACCTTTCCGATCGCGTCTCCGCTGTCGAGGTGGTTGTGTGCGGCGGCCGCCCCGCCGAGCGGGAAGGTGCGGTCGACGACCGGCTTGACCTTGCCGGACTCGATCAGCGGCCAGGTCCGGCCGACCGTTGCGGCGACGATCTCGGCCTTGCCGCCGGGACCGTGCACGGGGCGGGAGCGCAGTGTCGTGCCCATCACCGATGCCCGCTTGCCGAGCAACAGCCCGATGGGCAGCTCCGCCTTGGTGCCGCACTGCATGCCGATGATCACCAGACGGCCGCCGGTGGCCAGGGCCTTGACGTTCGACGCCAGGTATTTGGCGCCGATGATGTCGAGGATGACGTCGGCGCCGCCCTAGTCTCGCAGGACCGCGGCGAAGTCCTCGCTCGTGTAGTCGATGAGGATCTCCGCGCCGAGTTCGCGGCATCTCGCCAACTTCTCCCGGGTACGCGCCGTCACCGCGACCCGCGCGCCCATCGCGTGCGCGACCTGCGTGGCGTGGGTGCCGATGCCGCTCGACCCGCCGTGGATCAGCAGCAGCTCGCCGGTGGACAGCCCGGCGGTGTCGAAGACGTTCGAAGACACGGTGCATGCCAACTCAGGCAGCGCGGCCGCGGAGATGAGGTCGACGCCACGGGGCACCTGCATCACCTGCTCGGACGGCACCGCGACCTTCGTCGCGTAACCGCCGCCGGCGAGCAGCGCGCAGACCTCGTCGCCCACCCGCCAGCCCGACACGACCTCGCCGAGCTCGCAGATCCGGCCGGACACCTCGAGGCCCATGATCTCCGACGCCCCTGGCGGTGGCGGATAGTTGCCCGCGCGCTGAAGTAGGTCGGCGCGATTCACTCCCGCCGCGACCACGTCGATGACCACCTCGCCAGCGGCCGGCGACGGGTCGGGGACATCCTGCAGGGACAGATTCTCGGCTTCGACGACGATGGCTTTCACGGTGTCGATGGTTCCACAGCGGCGTGTGGGCCCGAGGGCCTTCGATCCGCCCGGTCAGAACCGGTCAGGAACCGGCCAGCACGGTGACGTGGTTGGCGACGGCCAGGCCGCCCATGTTGTGGACCAGCGCGTGGTGCGCGTCGGTCAGCTGCATGTCCCCGGCGCGACCGGCCAGCTGGAGTGCGCCGATCACGTGCTGGGACACGCCGGTGGCGCCGACCGGATGTCCCTTCGCCTTGAGCCCGCCGGAGACGTTGACCGGCAACCGGCCGTCGCGGGCGGTCCACCCCTCCTCGATCGCGCGGCGTCCCTGACCCGGTTCGGTCAGGCCGAGCATCTCGTAGACGATGAGCTCGGCGATGGTGAAACAGTCGTGCACCTCGGCGAGGGACATGTCGGCGAGGGACAGCTTCGCCATCTCCAGGGCGCGCTGGGTGGCCAGCCGGCCGGCGGCGAAGTCGGTGATGTCGCGGCGGTCGGGGTCGAGGTGGTCGTTGGCGTGAGCGAACCCCTCGACCCAGGCCAGTGCCGACGACGGGTTCCGTTGCAGGACGAGCGCGGCGGCGCCGTCGCTGACGAGCGAGCAGTCGGTGCGGCGCAGCTGCCCGGCCACCACCGGATTGCGCTCGGAGACGGTGGAGCAGAACTCGACGCCGAGATCCTTGCGGACCTGTGCCCAGGGGTTGGCGCACCCGTTCGCATGATTCTTCGCCGCGATCCGGCCGAGCACGTCGCCGAGGTCGTCGATCTCATGGCGTCGGGCGTACTGATCTGCCACCTCGGCGAAGACGCCCACGAAGCCGCCGGGGAAATCGGTCCCGGCGCGCTGCGGGTCGGCGCCGAGCAGTGCACGCCCGACGGTGGCGTTGTCGACGTGCGTCATCTTCTCCACGCCGACCACGAGCACGGTGTCGGCCGTCCCGGACAGGATGGCCTTGACGCCCTGGTGGACGGCGGCCGTGCCCGAGGCGCAAGCGTTCTCGACCCGGGTCATGGGCTTGCCCCAGAGGCCGGGTGCGGCTCGCATCGGCAAGGAGGACGGGAAGGCGAAATCGGTGAGGGCGCTGTTGAACTGGGCGACGAAGACCTCGTCGACCTCGCGGGCGTCGACCTGCGCGTCGGACAGGGCCACGGTGGTGACCGCGGACACCAGTGAGGACAGGTCGTCGTCGACGAGTTTGCCGA
>JBIQHU010000049.1:0-39059 GCA_044508395.1 Mycobacterium sp.
GCGACGGGAAGTAGCGGACGTTCTCCTCGAACAGGTCGAAGATCGAGGTGATCCACCGCTCGCCGAACCAAACCCGCGGACGGACGCCCTGCGTCTTGAGCTCGTCGGGGCGGGTGTCAGTGGCCTGGGCGAACAATTCGATGCGGGTCTCCGCCCACAACTGGTGCCCGTAGAAGTACGGCGAGTTGGCGCCGAGCGCCAGCTGCGGCCCGGCCAGCACCTGGGCGGCGTTCCAGTTGTGGGCGAAGTCGGCGGGGGACACCTGCAGGTGCAGTTGCATGCTGGTGCACGCGGACTCCGGCGCGATCGACTCGGTTTGCAGGCTCAGCCGTTCCGGCCCGCTGATGTCGATCAGGATGTCTTCACCGCGGGCGGTGAAGATCGAATCATTGAGTGCCCGATAGCGGGTCGACTCGCTCATCCAGCGGCCCGTAAGGTGCTCGGGCATCAGGGTCGGCAGGATGCCGATCATCACGATGTGCGCGTCGTGCTCGTGGGCCTTGGCTTCGGCCGCGTTGAGGCTGGCCCGCACGTCGGACTCGAGTTCGAGCGCCGCGCGACCGGGCAACCGGCGCGGTGGGACGTTGAATTCGATGTTGTAGGCACCCAATTCAGTCTGGTACGCCGGGTCGGCGATCGCCTGCAGGACTTCGGAATTGGTCATGGCGGGCTGATAGGCGGAGTCGACCAGATTGCACTCGATCTCCATGCCGGTCAGTGGCCGCTCGAACTCGAAACTGGACTCCTTCAGCATGGTTTCGAAGACGTCGAGGCACTGCTGAACCTTGCGCCGATACTCGCGGCGGTGCGCGCGGGAGTACTCGGTGTCCTGCACTTCTTCGCCCACGGTCGAAGCCTATCGGCGGGTTGCCACCACGACCTGCGGATTCAACAGTCCGCCCCGCAACTGCACCTCGATCGCCGGATCGGCGTATTCGGCCAGCGCCCGCAGCGCCGACGGACTGTAGGTGCGCAGCGAGCTGATGACCCCGTCGTGCACGAACGGTATGAACGGGGCGAACGGCAGCATCGTCGCGAGCCGGACGAGATGCAGGGGCGCGGGCGGTCTGGGAAGATCGATGATCACCAGCTTGTCGGCCGCGCGCGTGCCCTCCGCGAACACCCGCGCTGCCGTGGCCGGCGGCAAATGGTGAAACGACAGGACGAAAACCGCAAGATCGAAGTGCCCGTCGGGTGCGTCGATGGCGACGGCGTTCATCTCCCGAACCGTGGCGCGCGGGTGCTCACCCAGATCGCTCTCGGCCATCGCCGCCACCGATGACGCATCGATGTCGGTCACCGTCAGCTCGGCGGTGGGGTGCCACTCCAGCAGTTTTCGGGACAAACTGCCGTGTCCGGCACCGAGCTCGAGGATCTTGGGATCGGCGACGTCGGCGACCTCGTCCAGCACGATCTGGGCGAACCGCTCGGTGTTGCCGAAGAACTCGCCGGTCCGCTCAAGTGCCCTGATCACGCTGCGCTTGACGTCGTCCGTCACGTCGTCGCGGTCCAGATACTCCAGCCGGTCGGTCTCCAGCAGCCGGTCAAGGCACGACGCGTTGGGCCCGCCGCGGGGCATGCGGTCAATGTCGACTGCTTCGGGAGCCACGTGGACCATGATGGACGATTGCAGCGCCGTCCGGAGGGAGCACGAGTTGGCTGACTTTGTCGCCGCCATCGACCAGGGCACCACCAGCACCAGGTGCATGATCTTCGACCACGACGGCGCCGAGGTCGGGCGTCACCAGCTCGAACACGAACAGATCCTGCCCAAGGCCGGATGGGTGGAGCACAACCCCGTCGAGATCGTCGAACGCACGGTGTCAGTTGTCCAGTCGGCGCTGAACAGGACCAACCTGTCGGCGACTGACCTGGCGGCGCTGGGCATCACCAACCAGCGGGAGACGTCGCTGGTGTGGAACCGCAAGACCGGACGGCCGTACTACAACGCGATCGTCTGGCAGGACACCCGCACCGACCGCATCGCCTCGGCGCTGGACCGCGACGGTCGTGGCGACGTGATCCGGCGTAAGGCCGGACTGCCGCCCGCGACGTATTTCTCCGGCGGCAAGCTGCAATGGATCCTGGAGAACGTCGACGGTGTGCGGCGTGACGCGGAGAACGGAGACGCGATCTTCGGCACCACCGATACCTGGGTGTTGTGGAATCTCACCGGCGGTGCACGCGGAGGCGTACACGCCACCGATGTCACCAATGCCAGTCGCACGATGCTGATGAACCTCGAAACGCTGGGCTGGGACGACGAACTACTGTCGTTCTTCGGCATTCCGCGTCAGATGCTGCCCGAGATCAAACCGTCGTCGTACCCGCAGTCCTACGGTGTCACACATGACGACGGTCCGGTGGGTGTCGGCGCTCAGGTACCGATCACCGGCATCCTCGGCGACCAGCAGGCGGCGATGGTCGGCCAGGTATGTCTCGACGTGGGTGAGGCCAAAAACACCTACGGGACAGGCAATTTCCTGCTGCTCAACACCGGCGGGAAGATCGTCCGCTCGGAGAACGGATTGCTCACCACGGTGTGCTATCAGTTCGCTGACGCGAAACCCGTTTATGCCCTCGAGGGTTCGATCGCAGTCACCGGCTCTGCGGTGCAGTGGCTACGTGACCAGCTCGGTATCATCCGCGATGCCGCGCACAGCGAGCCGCTTGCGGCGGAGGTCGAGGACAACGGCGGCGTCTACTTCGTTCCCGCCTTCTCGGGACTCTTTGCGCCGTACTGGCGTTCGGATGCACGTGGCGCGATCGTGGGGCTGTCGCGGTTCAACACCAACGCACATCTGGCCCGCGCGACGCTGGAGTCGATCTGCTACCAGAGCCGCGACGTCGTCGACGCAATGGAGGCCGACTCGGGCGTGCACATGGAGGTACTCAAGGTCGACGGCGGCATCACGGCCAACGATCTCTGTATGCAGATTCAGGCCGACATCCTTGGCGTCGACGTGGTCAAGCCCGTCGTCGCCGAGACCACCGCGCTTGGCGCCGCCTACGCCGCTGGCCTCGCGGTCGGTTTCTGGGAGAACCCCGACGACCTGCGGGCCAACTGGCAGGAGGGCAAGCGCTGGACGCCGGCGTGGACCGACGAGCAGCGCGCCGAGGGCTACGCCGGTTGGCAGAAGGCGGTGCAGCGCACCCTCGACTGGGTCGACGTTTCATAATTGCGATTTCGGCGTGCTGGGTAACGCTCAGCGAGACTTAGGACGCCGAAATCACAACTACGCGGCCGCGTCGAGCTGGCGTTTGACGTCCTCGTCGAGCTCGATGTCACGCACCGCGGTGTTCTCCTCGAGATGCGCCACCGACGACGTGCCGGGGATCAGCAGCACGTTCGGTGCGACGGACAGCGTCCACGCGAGCGCGATCTGCGCCGGCGTGCGGCCCCGCTTCTCCGCCTCGCTGTTGACTGCGGGATGGCCGAGCACCGGGTTGTCCGACGTGAACGCCGAACCGAGCGGAAAGAACGGCACGAACGCGATGCCGTGTTCGATGCAGGCGTCGAGTACCGGCTGCGACGTCCGATCGACAAGGTTGTACGCGTTCTGGACACCCACGATCTCGGTGCGGTCCAACGCGATCCGCAGGTGCTCGGGCGTGATGCTGCTCAGCCCAATGCCGCCGATCAGCCCTTCGTCGCGGGCTTTGATCATCGTGGTGAGCTGGCGGTCGAACAGCTCGCGGTTCACCGGACCCGGACGACCGGGATCGCCGTGCTCGTCGTGTATGCGCAGATTCACCGCCGCGAGGCGATCGGTCTGCAGCGTCGCGAGGTTCTCTTCGATCCCGCTGCGCAGTTCGTCGGGCTGCTGGGCGGGCAGCCACTCTCCGGCGTCGCCGCGCTTGGCGCCGACCTTGCTCACCAACGCCAAGTCGGCGGGGTAGGGGTGCAGCGCCTCGCGGATCAGCTCGTTGGCCACATTCGGTCCGTAGAACTGGGACGTGTCGATGTGGTTGATGCCCAGCTCGATTGCGCGCCGCAGCACCGCGATCGCCTGGTCGTGATCGCGCGGCGGACCGAACACACCCGGCCCGGGGAGCTGCATGGCACCGAAGCCGACGCGGCCGACATCGAACGAGCCCAGCGGGAAGGTTTGCACAGATTCAGGCATACCTGTCCGTACGCGCTTCCCACTGGGCTTATTCCGGATGATCGGCTATTCGGCCTCTCCGAGAATGTGGTAGATCTCGCGGCGAGCATTGTTGACGATGTCGACAATTCGCTGCTGTTGGTCAGCGGATGCCGCATGCGCGGACTGCGCGACCGCTCCCATCAATTGCCCGACGGCACTGCGCAGGCTGATGGCACCGGGATCGGCACCCTCAGTGATCTCGTCCCACGGCGCCGTCTCGATCTTCTCGGCGGCGGCGCGGCCGTCGTCGGTGAGCTCGAAAAGCTTTTTGCTGCCCTCGGTTTCGGTTGAGACGAGCAGGCCTTCGTCGACCAACAGTTGCAGCGTGGGGTACACCGAGCCGGGGCTGGGCTTCCACAGTTGCTGACTGCGTTCGTTGATCTCCTGGATCATCTCGTAGCCGTGCATCGGCCGATCGGTGAGCAGCTTGAGGATCGCGGCACGCACGTCACCGCGCCTGCCGCGTCCGCCGCCACGGGGTCCGCCGCGTCGGCCGCCACGGGCGAAGCCGGGGCCGAACCCGAAGCCAGGGCCGAAGCCTGGTCCGAAGCCACCAGGTCCGAAGCCGGCGTCGCCGCGGTGCTCGCGGATGTGGTCACGGAACTCTCGACGGGCTTGGCGACGCTGTTCGTGCAGCGCACGGCGGTTTTGCGGGCCGAATCCCGCTCCGAACCCGAAGCCCTGGAACGGGCCACCGGGTGGGGGTGTGAATGGGGTGTCCATGGTCATGTCCTTGTTTCGACAGGAAGCGCGATCTGCGTTTCCGATACGTTGACGATATATCGAAAACTATCGCGATGCAACGTGGAATGTCAGTTGGCCACGGTGACGTCGACGGACAGGTACTCACCGAGGGCGCGTGCCGCGGGCCAGTCGCCAGCGTGGACGGCCTTCTCGAGATCGCCGACCAACGGACTGATGGCACCGAGTTCGGCGAGCCAGTCCGCGACCGTCGCGGCGATGGCGTGGGCAGGAACCTCCACCGTCAACCCACCGCGCAGGCGTTGGGAGACGCGATAGATGGTCGGACGCTGCATACCCGTGATTCGGAGCTGACGGGCCCGTGGATGCCTCCCAGGCGCTGACGTGACGTCAAGCGCGGTCGACTCCGGTCGAGGCTGTCCCTAGCGCATCAGCTGGGCGGCGCGAATCCGCCGGGGTCGGGCGTAGACGGAGCCGGTGGCGGAACCTGCTGTGGCGGAACCGGATACCCGGCGGGTTGGGTCACCGGCCACTGCGCGGGGATCGGCGCAGCCACGGGCTGAAGCCGCGCGAGTTCCCTGCGGTGACGTTCGGCCAGGACTGCGGCGAGCACGTATTGCGGCGGTGCGCCGGGCGGCGGTGGCGGCGATATCTGAGCGACGACCTCGCCGGCGATCCGGTAGGCCATCTGGTCGCGCAGCTGTGGATCCAGTTGCGATGCGCGGGAGAGGAATTGGCGGGCCAGCTCGGCCTGCTCGGGCCGAAGTCCGGACAGCTGCAGGGTCGACGCCCACCACGCGAGCTGCGGGGGCATCGGCGGCGGCGGTGACAGCCGCGGCGCGCGCTCACTGATGACCAACGTTCCCGCGAAGACATCGCCGATGCGCTTCCCTTTCGAGGACACCAGACTGCAGATCACCGCGGGCCCACCGGTGAACATCCAGATCTCGATTACGCCGGCCAGCGCCCGAAACAACGCCTGACGAAAGCGTTCCGGCCCCCCGTCGTCAGAGACGACTCGCAGCCCCAACGCCATCTTGCCCAACGAACGGCCACGGGTGGCGGTCTCGAAGATGACCGGATACCCCACGATCGTCAGGACGGTGAAGATGATCACCACCGCACCCGACAGCGCCGGATCGAACTGCGTGAGGGTGGCCGCCCACAGCACGATGCCTGCGGTGTAGAGGATGAACACCACCGTGACATCGATGATCGCCGACAGCGCGCGAACCGGCAGCTGGGCGATCTGGATATCCAGGACCACCGCGTCGCCGGTCACCACCGGTTCTTGCTGGCTGACCATTGGGCCAACGCTACTAGGATTCTCCAGGTGGATGTCGACGCGTTCGTGGTGGCGCATCGCCCGACGTGGGAGCGGCTGGAGCAGCTGGTCAAGCGGCGCCGGAAGCTGACCGGCGCCGAGGTCGACGAACTGGTCGATCTTTACCAGCGGGTGTCCACCCATCTGTCGATGGTGCGCAGCTCGTCCACCGACGCGGTCCTCATCGGTCGGCTGTCGGGTCTAGTCGCGAGGGCACGATCGGTGGTGACCGGTGCGCACTCACCGCTGTGGAGCGAGTTCATCAGATTCTGGACGGTGTCGTTCCCGGTCGTGGCGTACCGCGCGTGGCGTTGGTGGCTCGGGACGGCGATCGCGTTCTTCTTCGTTACCGTGCTGATCGCCGTGTGGGTGGCGACCAACCAGGAAGTGCAGTCGGCCCTCAACACGCCAAGCGAGATCGAGCAATTGGTGAACCACCAGTTCGCCGAGTACTACAGCGAGAATCCTGCCGCATCGTTCGGACTTCAGGTGTGGGTCAACAACTCCTGGGTGGCCGCACAGTGCATCGCATTCGCCATCCTGGGCGGAATCCCCATCCCGTACATCCTGTTTCAGAACGCACTCAATCTCGGCGTCATCGCGGGCTTCATGTTCGACGCGGACAAGGCCGACGTCTTCCTCGGCCTGCTCACACCGCACGGTCTCATCGAACTGACCGCGGTGTTTCTGGCCGCAGCGGTAGGCATGCGGGTCGGCTGGTCGGTGGTGTCGCCTGGCCACCGGCCGCGCACCCAGGTGCTGGCGGAGCAGGGCAGGGCCGTGGTCGCGGTGGCCGTCGGCCTGGTGGTCGTGCTGCTGGCGGCCGGATTGATCGAATCGTTGGTGACGCCGTCGCCCTTGCCGACGTTCGTCCGCATCGCGATCGGCGTGGCAGCCGAGATCGCCTTCCTGGCATACGTGATTTATTTCGGCCGCAGGGCCGCGGCCGCGGGTGAGACCGGCGATGTCAGCGATGCACCGGATGTGGTGCCGACGCATTAGAGCCGACCGGTGGCCTTCATCGCGAGGTAGTGGTCCGCCAACTCGGGCGCCAGTTCATCCGGCGGCGCGTCGACGACGTCGACGCCTGCGGCCCGCAGCCGCGATGCCATCGATCGCCTGTCGTTGCGCGCACGTTCGGCGGCCGCCGCGTCGTACACCTGGGCGGCGTCGGCGCGGCCTGCCGCCAGCGTCTGGACCCGTGGATCGGCGACGGCGGCGAGCAGCACCTGATGTTTGGCGGACAGCTGGGGTAGGACCGCCATCAGACCCTCGTCGAGTGCTGACGCGTTCAGGTCGGTCAGCAGCACCACCAGCGCGCGTCGGCGGACACGGCGCTGTATCGCGGCGACCATCGCCCTGGCGTCGGACTCGATCAAGGCCGGTTCCAGCGGTGCCATCGCGGTGACCAGTTGCGCGAGAAGTTCGGTGCGCGAGGCGTTGAACACGCCCGCCCTGGTGACGCGGTCGTGGGCGAGGAAGTCGACGTGGTCACCCGCCCGCGCCGCCAGCGCCGCCAACAGCAGCGCAGCGTCCATGGACCAGTCCAGCCGCGGCCACCCGCCGGGATCGTTGGCGGTGGGATCGACGCCGACGCGGCCTGCCGAGGTGCGACCGGTGTCCAGGACGATCACCACGCGGCGGTCCCGCTCGGGTCGCCACGTCCGCACGACCACGTCGGCGCGACGGGCGGTGGCACGCCAGTCGATCGACCGGACGTCGTCGCCGATGACGTACTCGCGCAACGAATCGAATTCGGTGCCCTGACCGCGGATCAGAACCGGCGTATTGCCTTCCAGTTCACGAAGTCTGGCGAGTCGGGAGGGCAGGTGCTTGCGCGACAGGAACGGCGGCAGGATGCGGATCTCCCACGGCACCCGGTGTGAGCTCTGGCGTCCGGCCAGACCCAACGGCCCGACCGACCGGGCCGTCACCAACGCCGACCTCTGGTCACCCCGTCGTACCGGCCGCAGCCTGGTGACAAGCTGAACCTGTTGTCCCGGCGCGATATTCACGGTGTGCATTCGCGGTTCGGCACGTGCGCTGGGTGACCACGCGTCACGGACCATACCGTGAACGCGCCGTCGCCCGGGATTCGTCACCGCCAGCACCGCGTCGACGGGCTGGCCCAGCCTGGCCGCGGTGTCGCCGGAGCGCATGAAGACCAGCTGGCGCGTGCTTGCGGCGAGAGCGACGTCGAGCGCCACCGCGGCGGCGAGCGCGCCGAGCAGAACCACGAATGCGATCGCCGGCCACGGCGAGAACGCGACCGGCAGCACACAGAGGAGCGCCACCAGCCCGGCGCGGCCGGTGAGGATCACTAGCGTGGCACCGGCACGGCCGCGAGGATGCCGTCCAGCACTCCGTCGGGATGGGCGCCTTCGAGTTCAGCCTCGGGCCGCAGCTGGATTCGGTGCCGCAACGTGGGCCGCGCCATCGCCTTGACGTCGTCGGGGGTGACGTAGTTTCGGCCCGACAGCCAGGCCCAGCATCGGGCCGTGGCGAGCAGTGCGGTCGCTCCGCGCGGTGACACCCCGAGTTGCAGCGACGGGGAATGTCTTGTGGCACCGGCGATATCGACGATGTATCCGAGGACCTCGTCGGCGACGAGCACCTGCTGCACGGCGGCACGTCCTGCGGCCAGCTCGGCGGACCCGGCGACGGGGCGCACCGCGGACAGGTCGCGCGGGTCGAAGCCGTGCGCGTGTCGATGAAGGACCGCGATCTCCTGGTCCCGCGGCGGCAGGGGAACGTTGAGCTTCAGCAGAAACCGGTCGAGCTGTGCTTCCGGTAACTGGTAGGTGCCCTCGTATTCGATCGGGTTCTGCGTCGCCGCAACGATGAACGGGTCAGGCAGCTTGCGTGCCTCCCCCTCGACGCTGACCTGTCGTTCCTCCATGGCTTCCAGCAGGGCGGCCTGGGTCTTGGGCGGGGTCCGGTTGATCTCGTCGGCCAGCAGGAGATTGGTGAACACCGGTCCGGACCGGAACTCGAATTCCGCTGTGCGGGCGTCGTAGACGAGCGAACCGGTGACGTCGCCGGGCATCAGGTCGGGGGTGAACTGGACCCGTTTGAAATCGAGTTGCAGCGCGGCGGCGAGGGTGCGCACCAAAAGCGTCTTGGCGACGCCCGGCACGCCCTCCAACAGCACGTGGCCGCGGCACAGCAGTGCGATCACCAGCCCGCTGACCACCGCGTCCTGGCCGACGACCGCCTTGCCGATCTCGGCGCGCAGCGACAGCAGCGCTTGTCGCGCCGAATCGCCCGGCACCGTGGCACTTTGACCTGGGTATGGCTGAGTCACGATTGTGCGACCTGCCTTTCGATGTTGTCGAGTTCACGGGCGAGGTTGACCAAATCGTCGTCGGTTTGCGGCGGCGGACCGAACAGCGTGTGCGCCAACGTCTCTGGGTTGGTTCCACCGCGCTGCGCGATCGCGGAGACAATCGCGGGTGGTGCGGCGTTGTTGGCGAGACCGAGGCGCGGCAGCATCCGCTGCAGCGCGGCGGTGCGCAATGCATCCGCGGCGCGGTCCCGAGCGCGGCGCGAGCGGTACAGCCTGCCGCGACCTTCGACGGTCTCCGATGCGCGCACCACGACGGGCATTCGCTCTGCGACGAGGGGACCGAGGCGCCTGCCCTTCCACAGCGCAACGAGCGCGATGGCCACACACAACTGGAAGATGATCCATTTCACCGCAGGGGGAATCAGATCGCCGATCTCGACGCCGGAGTCGGAATAGCCTTCGCGCTGCTGTGGCGCGTACCAGATCACTCGCGGGTGGGTGCCCGCAAGGTTCATGGCCAACGCGGCGTTGCCCGCGGCCAGGAGTCCGCCGTTCGTCATGAAGTCGGAGCTGCCGATGACCGTGACCGTGCGCCCGTCGTCGGAGTATTGGACGAGCGCTCCGCCGTAGCAGCTGGTGATCGGAAAATCGTCGGCCGACATGAACTTGTCGCTCATGCCCAACTGAACGTCGCCGGCTCGGGTGGCCTCCCGCAGGTCGCAGCCCGGGTCGGCACCGCCGAACGGCACCGCCCCGGCGAGGCGAACGCGAGGTGCCAGTGCCTCACGCGTAGCCGATGTCGGTGACACCAGGAGGCGGTCGCCGGGCAGGTCGGCCAATCGGCGCAACACGCCGTCGTCGAGCAGCTGGAAGGTCTGCAGCACCGCGACGAGTGTGTCTGGCCGAGCGGCACGTTCGGCGGTGGCGACATCCGGTGCCTCGACGACCTCGACTCCGCCCTCGCGCAGCAGGGTCACCAGAGCGCGGGCGCCGTCGGCAGACGTGGACGTCGGATCCATCGGGCCGCCGGGGCGTGGCGCGGTCAGATAGGTGGTCAGGGCGGCGATGCCGACGATGACGACGAGCGCCAACAGCACCCATCGCACCACGCTCCACCGCTGCCGCAGCGGGGTGCCGACGGCCGAATTGGTCATCTCACCTCCGCCCAATCGGCAGGTGACGCGGTGGCCGCGGTGGCATCCGCCGTTGCCTGCGTCCGGAATCGCAGGTGGTCGTCGAGGTCGGCGATCATCCGATAGGCGGGCTCCGTTCCCGGCCTCTCGCCGTAGGTGACGTCGTTGAAAGCGCTTGCCGCCCGGGTCAGTTCGGCGGAAAGAGCCGGCAGTGCCTTTCCGGCGTCGCGCGCGAGTTCGGTGGCCGTGCGGCCCGGGACGGCGTCGAGCACCCCGGTGTCCTCCAGCTGACGAGCGACGGCTCGTAGCCGATGCCGGATAGCCGCAGCCCAATTGCCCGCAGCGGCAAGTTGTTCGGCGGTGGCCCGGTGCGCATCGGCGCTGAGCTCGTGCTCACCGAACAATGCGTAACTGGTGCCCCGATTGGTCCGCAAGGTGCGCCTTGCTATCCGAATTGCGACGATGACCGCGATCACGAGCAGGATCAGCAGGATGGACAGCGTGAACCAGCCGCCGGGAAATGTCGAGCCCGCGCTGGCCAGCCGGTACACCAGCTCGTTGATCCATTCCACGAGGCGTTCGGTCAGGGAAGGCTTCGGGTAGATGGGTTTCTGTAGTTCGCGTTGCGCGGCTTCATGAGCGGCATCGCTGTCGATGTCTATCGTCGGCACGTCAGGCTTGGCTGGTCAGCCACAGATGGTCAGTGGAGTCGGACGGTGAGGCAGGACCGTATGCGGCACCGGTCCGCAGCACGAGGTCGAACGCCTCGGAGCGGATCCGGCGGTCGGTGTAGAGCAGTACGGCGACACCTGCGCTGAACGGGGCGGTGATGATCTGCGCGATGACACCGCCCACCGACAACAGGACGAATGCCAACAACGTCATCGCCGTGGACGAGGCCCCCATCAGCAGGAGTTGACCGCTCAGGCTGAACGGCATCGTCACCGCGCCTGCGACGAACTGGACCGCGATCGTCGCGAGAAGCAGGATGCCGAAGACCCGCCAGAAGTCGTTTTTCACCAGCCGGAACGAGCGGGCGATCGCGGCGAAGACGCCGAGGCGCTCCAGCACGATGAGCGGAGGTGCGAAGGCCAGGTTCACCCAGACGTAGATGAGCCCGGCCACCAGGGCCAGACCCAGCGGTAGCCCGACGATCACCGCGGCGGTGCCGTTGACCGCGGCCACGATGGCGAAGATGAGGCCGACCACCACGACGATTGCGACGGCGATAGCGAGACCCTCGAGAACCGCCAAGCCGATCAGTGCCCAAATCCGGCCCTTGAGCCGCTGCCACGCTTCACCGATGGTGATGCCTGCGCCGAATACGGATCGGCCGACGACGACGGTGAGCATGCCGCTCAGCAGGATCGCGGTGAACCACGTCGCCACGCCGCCGGCGATGCTCGACAGCGACGAGCCGATCAGGGCGCCGGTCGACACCTCTTCCCCGGAGAACGACTGGGCGAGCGCTCCGGTGGCGGCGAGGGGGCCCACCGAGAGCACCAGCGCCAGGAGTTGCGTCGCGACGACGACGATGGTGGTGAAGCCGAGCGTCGCTTTCGGGTTGGCGCGGATGTAGGCGACCGCGCCGTTGAAGATGTCGGACAGGGTCAGCGGTCGCAGCGGGATGACGCCGGGCTTGAGCGCGGGCGGCGTCGGTGGTGCGCCGTATCCGTAGCCGGGTGGCGGGTACCCCGGCGGGGGTCCATAGCCCGGCGGCGGTCCGTAACCAGGCGGTGGTCCATATCCGGGCGGTGGTCCATATCCCGGCGGTGGATATCCGGGCGGAGGTGCGTACCCCGGTGGGGCGCCGTACTGAGGTGGGGGTGCATAGCGGGGTGGCGGATAGCCCGGGGGCGGCGGCCCGGCCATACCGGGTTTGCCGGCCTCGGTGCTCATGGCCACCATCCTGTCGATCATGATGCGAATTGACAACGTTCTCGCACCACCCTGCCAGCCGCGAGACCCCCGTTACGGTGGCGGTATGTCGACCGAGATCACAGTGCGCGGCTCGTTCTCCGCGTTTCGTCCCGCCCCAGTGGCTGAACTCGTGCCCGAGCACATCGAGGTGTCGGCGACCGTCGACGCGCGATGCATCGCGGGTCCGACAGCGGGCGGTCCGGCGTAGGTTTGCGGCATGCCCGAAAAGCCAGAACTCAAGGCGCGGCTGCGCGCAGACCTCACCGCGGCCATGAAGTCGCAGGACAAGCTGCGGACCGCCACGCTGCGAATGCTGCTCGCAGCGATCCAGACCGAGGAAGTGGCAGGCAGGGGACAGCGAGAGCTGTCCGACGCCGACGTGATCAAGGTGCTCTCCAGGGAAGCCAGGAAGCGGGCGGAGGCCGCGGAGATCTACACCCAGAACGGCCGCGGTGAGCTGGCCGCCAACGAGCACGCCGAAGCACGCGTCATCGATGAATACCTGCCCGCCCCGCTGAGCGAGGCCGAAGTCGCCGATGTGGTCGACACCGCGATCGCCCAGGTGGCCGAGGAGCTCGGCGAGCGGCCGGGCATGAAGCAGATGGGGCAGGTGATGAAGGCCGCGACCGCGATTGCCGCAGGTAAGGCCGACGGCGCCCGGCTGTCTGCGGCCGTCAAGGCCAGGCTGTAGCCGTTTCGGCGATTGGTACCCGGGTACCCGAGTGCCATGACGCGTTTCGGCTACACCCTCATGACCGAACAGAGCGGTCCTAAAGATCTTGTCCGTTATGCCGTTTCGGCGGAACGTGTGGGCTTCGACTTCGAGGTCTCGTCGGACCACTACTTTCCCTGGCTGTCGTCACAGGGCCACGCCCCCTATGCGTGGTCGGTGCTCGGGGCGGTCGCGCACGCGACCGAGCATGTCGAGTTGTTCACCTACGTCACCTGCCCGACGATGCGCTATCACCCTGCGGTCGTCGCACAGAAGGCCGCCACCATGCAGATCCTCGCGGACGGCCGCTTCACCCTCGGTTTGGGCAGCGGAGAAAACCTGAACGAGCACGTCGTCGGCAAGAGCTGGCCGACCGTGGGCCGACGCCAGGAGATGCTGCGCGAGGCCATCGAGATCATCCGCGAGTTGTTCACCGGCGAACTGGTCGACTGGAAGGGCGAGCACTTCGAAGTCGACTCCGCCCGGCTCTGGGACCTTCCGGAGATCCCGGTCGCCATCGCCACCGCGGTTTCGGGTGAGCGGTCCGTGGAGACGTTCGCCCCGCTGTCGGACCATTTGATCGCCGTGGAACCGAACAAGGATCTCGTCGAGGAATGGCACGATGCCAGGCGTGCGACCGGGC
Organism: Mycobacterium sp.; assembly: GCA_044508395.1. Lineage (GTDB taxonomy): Bacteria > Actinomycetota > Actinomycetes > Mycobacteriales > Mycobacteriaceae > Mycobacterium. The sequence continues at coordinate 13,869 of JBIQHU010000049.1, forward strand.
TACCCGGCGAGGTACGGGTCATCGGTCAGATCCCCATCTGCTGGGACCCCGACCGCGATGCCGCCGTCGCCAGGGCGCATGACCAATTCCGGTGGTTCGGCGGCGGCTGGGCGGTCAATTCCGATCTGCCCACGACAGCCGGCTTCGACGGTGCGACACAGTTCGTGCGGCCCGAGGATGTCGCCGAATCCATCCCGTGCGGACCGGATCTCGACGCGATCGTCGATGCGGTGCGCGCGTACTGGGAGGCGGGATTCACCGATATCGCCATGGTGCAGATCGGCGACGAAGGTCAGGATCTTTTCCTCAAGGAAGCGGCCGGACCACTGTTGGAGAAGCTGAGAAACGAATCGCACTGAAAGGCGAATCATGCCCAAAGGCAAGGGAATCTACGACGACGAGCCGGACAACGACTCGAAGAAGAAGGGTGGCCGGCCCGGGCCGACCGACGAAGGCAAGGACGGCGGCATGGCGACCCGGGAGAACGCGCCGGACGTCGCTGAGACCGGGAGCGAGCCCACGGCCTGACGGCTACTGCACGTGCCGCCCTTCGCGGCTGCGGCGATAGGCGGCACGCCGGATATCGGCGAGCCAACGGGGGACGAGTTGCACGTCGCGATCACAATGCAGCGCAGGGTCGAACGCGATGTCGTCGCGGCTGGGGTCGACGTGGCGTAGGGTCAGCCGGGCCAGCGGACGGAACTCGCCGCGGCCTGGCGCCTGCTCGATGTCGAATTGGATTCCTCGGGAATCGATTTCGGTCTCAATGGTGTCCAGCGCGAGGTCGTCCGCGCTGATGTCGGACGAGAGTCGTGCCCGTACCCACCACACGCGTCCGCGGTACCGCAACGGCATCAGGCTGGAGAACGTGGCACCGGACCATGATTTGGCCGGCGCGAGGACGACGCGGCTGCCACCGAAGGTCGATGCCAGGAGCACATCCCATGGACCGCATGAGCGCAGATCCGGCGGCGGGGGAATACGAAACGCCAACCCCGCGACGTCGGGTCCACCACCGGGCACACCGACTCCTTTGGACACCCGCGCGATGACGTCACAGGACCTGATCGGCAGTCCGTCGCTGTCGACTGCCGTGCGTTCGAGGACACCGTTGGCGAGCACACCGGCGGGATGGAAGAGGCGACTGCCGCGGACCGCGGCGCCGAGCCTCACGGGCAACGCTGTTACATCGGAAACCTGCACAGACCTGGAGTGCCCAATACGAACGCGCCGTAAAACCGCGCGCGGGAGTTTAGCCAGCCGAATACGGGGCATTAATCCACGGCACCGCTGCGAAGTGGTAGCAGCAACTTGCCGAAAGGTCGTCGAAAGGTCTATGTGTGACAACCGCTTACATCGACGCAGATAATCTGATCGCGTCGGCGGGCGTCTACGCCCCGCAGGAAGACACCCAATTCCTCATCGATGTGATGGAGAAGACCGGGCTGGCTGTAGGTCGCCGGGTCGCAGACTTGTGCACCGGTAGTGGTGCGGTGGCGATCGCCGCGGCAGAGCAGGGAGCGTCGCAGGTCACGGCATTCGACGTGTGTCCGCGTTCCGTCCGGTGTGCGCGAATGAACGCCCTGCGCGCAGGAGTCGACATGGATGTTCGCCTCGGCTCGTGGGCCCGCGCTGCGGAGTCCGGCCCGTTCGACCTCGTTGTCAGCAATCCGCCGTATGTCCCGCACGATCCCGACGCCAAGTGTGCACCGCTATCGCCTCACGTCGGACCGGCGCGTGCATGGGATGCGGGCCGTGACGGCCGTCTCGTGCTGGACCCGATGTGCGCCGCGGTACCTGATCTGCTGGCTCCCGGCGGCACCTTTCTGGTGGTGCACTCCGAATTCGCGGTTCCGCGCCAAACGCTGGCTGCGTTGGCCGAGGCTGGCCTGGACGCGGAAATCGTGGCATACCAATGGATTCCGTTCGGTCCCGTGTTGACGTCGCGGGCTGGGTGGCTGGAAGAGACCGGCAGGCTCGAGCCTGGCCGGCGTGAGGAAGAACTTGTGGTGATCAGGGCGGAAAGACCGTGACCGAAACGCAGATGCGCACCGTGCGGATCGTCCCCGCCGGGCCCTTGATGGTGGAAGGCCCGGTGCGCATTGAAATGCCCGACGGCAGCACCGTGGAATCCGACCGGTTCATGGTCGCGATCTGTACCTGTCGTCGCAGTAAGGACTATCCGATGTGCGACACCAGCCACCGCTGCCGCCCGCGCAGCAAGTCGTCAGCTCAGCGGACGACATAACGACGAGCGCCCCGCCGTCCAGCACTCCATCAGACGATCGGCCAAGCGGTCCTCGACGAGGTCGCGGGCCCTGATCCCGAACACGACGTCCGCCTCCAGATGCGGTTCGCGGGCGACGAGCTCGCCGACGACGTCGGTGCGCACCACCTGTTCGTGCACGGCATCCGCCACGACGTGCTCGGCGTAGAACGTGAGACACGGTTCGGGGGCGTGCATCCGTCGCAGCGCGTCCACCAGCCTCCGTGAGCCAGGCGAGGACGTGATCTCCGTCGACGCGAAATGACCGATCGCGGCACCGCGCATCTCACGGTGCAGCCCGAACATCGACATCAGGTTGACCGACGCCAACGCCTCGGCGGGCACGTAGTCGAGATAGCCCAAGTAGGAGGCATCCAGACCGGCCGCATCCATCAGCTCGGCGTACAGGTGCTGGTGGACTTGATCGCTGCGCCCCCCGCCGTATTCGTCGAACTCGACTGCAACGAATGCCGCCTTCGCCGGCCCGTTGAGGCGGGGAATCGCCCACGCGTGCGGATCACCTTCCTTGAGGTGATAGAGCGAGCGGTGCACGAAGTACTCCCGCATCTGCTCCCAGGTGCCGTGGTCGCGCAGGTAGTAGGAGGGACCGGTCCCGTCCACCGGCTCGCGCGAGATGGCGTCCATTTCCGCCGCTGCGGTGTCGTCGGGTGTGATGTCGCCGACGTCGCGCCGCACGGCACTCAGGAACGTGTCCTCGAGGCGTCCGCGCAAATGCAGAAGTGACGGATTCCATTCCCAGCGTGGATTGACCGAGTCGAATCCGCGGTAGTGCAACTCGTAGCAGACGTACAGCGCGAGTTGCAGGTCCAGTCCGTAGGGGTCCGCCTCAGAGATGGGCACGTCGATAGGGCGTGAATGCAGGCCTGGCCGCTGACGCGCGAGGGTGTCCAGAATCATCGCCGACACGGGGCCGGCAGCGTGCGGCAGGGCGGGTTCGATCAAAGTCGACGGCAAAGTCACAGGTCATTAATGCCCGGCCTGCTAGGGCGTCAAACTAGTGAGCGGACATTTTGCCCACAGACGGACGCTTACTTGGCGGCGACTTCCTTCGTCGTGCGCCGCCTTCTGAGGGCCCCGACCTTGCCGAGCAGGCTCTCCAAGCGAGTCATCCCGATACGGGTGACCGACTCGGCGATGTTGTAGGCGCTAGCCGGTGCGATTCGCGAGAGTTTGTCGAACATGAAGGCATCGGGTCCGATCAGGATCCGCGCCTTACCCTGCTCCACGCCCCGGTGGATGACCTCGGCGGCCTTGTCCGGCTCGGTCATCGTGATCGCCGCGAACTGTTCGGCCAGCTCGTCCTTGCTGGGACCGTTGGGGTCCACCTTGATGCGCGAATTGCGGACGATATTGGTGTTGACTCCGCCGGGATGCACGCTGATGGCCGTGACCCCGGTGCCCCGCAACTCGTGACGCAGTGAATCGGTGTATCCGCGTACCGCGAACTTCGCTGCGCAGTAAGCGCTTTGGTTCGGCACCGCCATCAGGCCGTAGACGCTGGAGGTGTTGACGATAACGCCGTCGCCCTGCTCGACGAGGATGGGCAGAAAGGCCCGGGTTCCGTTGATGACACCACCGAAGTTGATGTCCCACAGCCACTGGTCGTCCTCCGGCGCCCCGTCGAGCACGGTGCCCGCGACCGCCACCCCGGCGTTGTTGAACACGGCGGCGATCGGGGTCGGCGCCCATTCACGGACTTCGGCGGCGAACTTGCGCTGCGCTTCGGCATCACGGACGTCGAGCACTCGCAGCAGGGTGGGTCCATTGAGCAAGTCGGCGGTCTCCTTCAGACCGGCCTCATCGATATCGGCGATGGCGACCGCGCAGCCGTGCGCGGACAGGCGTCGCGCCAGGGCGCGGCCGATACCGGACGCCGCTCCGGTGATGACGACGGTACGGCCGCTGATGGTGCGCTTGGACTTGCTCATACCTGCTGTTCCTCGACTTATGTGCGGTAGCGGGGACCGACGGATTCCTGACAGCGTAACTGGTCGCGGCGCCCGCGGCTCTGGGCGTCTTCGCCCACCCGCATCCCGAGCACCTCGGGCGCGGTTCTTGGTGGGTCACGCGTCCCGATACGCAGAAAGCCCTCACCAGTTAAACCGGTCAGGGCTTTCTGCCTGCACTTACGGAGTCGGGGTGGCGGGATTCGAACCCACGACCTCTTCGTCCCGAACGAAGCACGCTACCAAGCTGCGCCACACCCCGCGTGAAGCCACGACAGCGTATCGCACCGGTGGGGTGCGACACCAAACGCGGACGGGCGCTTGGCCGGTGACGCATTCGCAGTCCCGAGGAGGCCCCGGGGTGGCTTCTGAGGTATAGGTCACGACACGCCGTGGGATGGATTCGGCTTGTCGGTGGCGTTATGCACACTGACGGTAGAAACCGACTAAGTGAGGCGAGAAATGACCGGGCTCGGAGCTTCCATATATCTGGGATTCTTTGCCCTGGCCGCGCTGTGGCTGTTTTTGACCTCCGAGGGTCCGCTTATGGGCCGATCCGGTGATGATCAGGGCCAGCGCCCGGAGCGCTCGAATTCGGCCAGCACCTCGGTCCATTCCGAGGGGTCCATGCCCTGGCTGGTCAGCCACTCATCGCAGAAGTAGGTGTCCGCATAGCGGTCACCGCTGTCCGCGAGCAGCGTGACCACCGACCCATTGCGCCCGTTGGCGACCATTTCCGCGAGCAGACCGAAGGCTCCCCACAGATTCGTACCGGTAGACGGCCCGACCCGCCGTCCCAGGACTTTGCTGGCGTGGTGCGCGGCCGCGACCGACGCGGAGTCCGGCACCACGACCATGCGGTCCACCACGTCGGGTAGGAACGACGGCTCCACCCTGGGACGGCCGATGCCCTCGATGCGCGACGACTTCCCCGTCACGACGTCGCTGCGGCCCAGCGCGTAGGAGGGGAAAAACGCGGAGTTCTCCGGATCGACGACACACAGCCGCGTGGGATAGCGCCGGTACCGGATATACCGGCCGATCGTCGCGCTAGTGCCGCCGGTCCCGGCGCCGACCACGATCCAGTCCGGAATCGGATGGGTCTCGTCGTGCATCTGCTCGAAGATCGATTCGGCGATGTTGTTGTTCCCGCGCCAGTCGGTGGCCCGTTCGGCATTGGTGAACTGGTCGAGGTAGTGCCCACCCGTCTCCGCGGCCAGTCGCTCGGCCTCCGCATACACCTGCGACGCCTCGGCGACGAAATGGCAACGGCCGCCTTGTGATTCGATCAGCGCAATCTTGCTCGCACTGGTCGACGATGGCATCACGGCGATGAACCGCAATCCCAGCAGCGCCGCGAAGTACGCCTCCGACACCGCCGTTGACCCCGATGACGCCTCGATGACGGTGGTGTTCTCGTCTATCCATCCGTTGCACAGCGCGTACAGAAACAATGACCGCGCCAACCGGTGTTTGAGGCTGCCGGTGATGTGAGTGGTCTCGTCCTTGAGGTAGAGCTCGACCTTCGCGTTGTCGCCCCAAGCGGCGGGCAACGGATACCGCAGCAGATGCGTATCGGCGCTGCGGCGCGCGTCCGCCTCGATCAACCGGACCGCGTTGTCCACCCACGTACGCGGCTGCTCGCGGCTGGCGCTCGATGCCGCGTTCACGTCGTCACGGCAGCCTTCGATGCTCGCCTCGCTCAGCGCACCGCGACGCTCGGGTGGGACTGGCCTTCTCGGATTCCTTCGTACGAGCCCCCGATCGGCGCGGCGACCAAGGTCAGCAGCGTGGCCTCCGGACGGCAGCAGAACCGTAGGGGCGCGTAGGGCGATGTGCCGATACCGGCCGATACGTGCAGCTGTGTGTGGGACCCCCATTGCGAGGCACCTTTGGCGCGTGACCGGTCCAGGTCGCAGTTCGTGACCACGGCGCCGTAGAACGGCAGGCACAGCTGACCGCCGTGCGTATGGCCCGCCATGATCAGCTGATAACCGTCGGCGGCGAAGCGGTCGAGCACGCGCGGCTCGGGGGAGTGGGTCACCCCCAGCCTCAGGTTGACCGCGGGGTTCGCCGCCCCTGCGATCGTCTCGTAGCGGTCACGCTTGAGGTGCGGGTCGTCGACGCCCGCGGCCGCGATGAGCAGGCCGCCCACCTCGAACTCGCGCCGGGTGTGCGTCATGTCCAGCCAGCCGCGCTCGGTGAACGCCGCGCGCAGGTCCTGCCAGGGCAGCGGCTCCCCGTGGAGGCGACGGTGCGGGTTGGTCAGGTAGTTCAGCGGGTTCTTCGCCCGCGGACCGAAGTAGTCGTTGCTGCCGAACACGAACACACCTGGCACCGATAGCAGGTCGCCGAGTGCCTGCACGACGGCCGGCACTGCCTTGGGGTGGGCGAGGTTGTCGCCGGTGTTGACGACGAAGTCCGGCTCCAGCCGTGCGAGCTCCCGCAGCCAGGCCTGCTTGCGGCGCTGCTGAGGGCGCATGTGGATGTCGCTGATGTGCAACACCCTCAACGGTGACGAGCCGGGCGAGAGCACCGGCATCGTCACTTCACGCACGGCGAACGCATTGCGCTCGATGAGCGATGCATAGCCGACCCCTGCGACCAGCGAACCGGCGGTGACGACGGCGGTGCCTTTGAGAACCGAGGAGGTCTTCAGGATCGAAGAGGCGGACATGGACCTGAGCTTACTGCCAGCCGGTTGCCACGACCGTTTTCACCGTGCCCAGCGTGGGCCACACCACAGCCTGCTCACGGCGGTGGTGGTGGCGGCGGGAACGGAGGTGGTGGTGGCGGCGCCGGTGGCGGCGGTGGGCCGAGGACCGGAACCGTGATCGGCGGCAGCCCCGGAATCATGACCACCGTCGACCCCACCGGCGGCGGAACGCCAGGTGGCGCCCCCTCCGGCGGAGGAGGTGGTGGTGGCGGGATGCCGTTGGAGATCTGGATGGTGATGATCGATCCAGGCACCGTCTGGCCGGTCGGCGACGTGCCCACGACGGCTCCGTACGGCGCGGTGCTATTCACCGGCGTCGCCTCGTTGGCGACCTGGAACCCCGCATCGCGCAGCCGCTGCCGTGCGGTGCTCTCCGTCAGACCCGCGACACTGGGCACCCGCGACCCCGGGGCGCCGTCGACGTAGCGCGGATCGGTCGGCGGCAGCGAGACCGGGCCGAAATTATTGGCGATCGGCATCATCGCCTTGAACCACGTCCTGGCGGGTTCGTTGCCGCCGAACAGGTTGCCGTCCCCGCCGCACTGGCGCAGGGGATAGGAGCACAGCGCACCCGGCGCGGTCGAGTCGTCGTAGATGTAGTTGGCGGCGGCGTACTGGTTGGTGAAACCGAGGAAGCCCGCAGAGCGGCTGGCCTCGGTTGTGCCGGTCTTGCCCGACATCGGCAGGTTCCAGCCGACGGAACCCGCCGCCCCCGCTGCGGTGCCGCCGCCGGTGTCGTCCTTGCTCATCGCGTTGGCCAGCGTGTTGGCCAGGCCCTCCGGAACCACCTGTTCGCACGTCTCGGTGGTCACCGACACCTGGTTGCCGTCGCGGTCGGTCACCTCGGCGATGGGGTTGGGCGGGCACCACACGCCGCCGGACGCCAGCGTCGCCGCGACGTTCGACAACTCCAGCGCGTTCACCTCGATGGGACCCAGGGTGAACGAGCCGAGGTTCTGCCGTTTGACGAAGTCGGCGAGGCTCTCGTTGCTCTCCGGGTCGTAGTCACGGGCGGTTCCCGGCAGCGCGTAGGACCTCAGGCCCAGCTTGACCGCCATATCGACGGTGCGCTGCACCCCCACCTGCGAGATCAGCTTGGCGAAGGCCGTGTTCGGCGAGGTGGCCAGCGCGTCGGTGACGCTCATGGCGCCGCGGTAGTTGCCCGCGTTCTGCACACACCACGTCGCGGGCGGGCACCCCCTGGCGCCGCCGCTACCCAGGCCCTTGGCCTGGAATCGCGCCGGCGCGTCCAGCTGCGCGTTGATGCCCATGCCCATGTCCATCGCAGCGGCGGTGGTGAAGATCTTGAAGACCGATCCTGCACCGTCGCCGACCAACGAGAACGGCTGGGGCTGCATGGTTTCACCGGCCTCCAGGTTCAGGCCGTACGTGCGGTTACTCGCCATCGCCAGCACGGGGTGGGACTCCTTACCCGGCCGGATCACGCTCATCACGCTGGCGACGCCATCGAGGTCGGGGCTGGCGATCTCGTTGATCGCCGCCTTCACCGGACCCTGTACATCGGGATCGAGGGTGGTCTTGATCAGGTAGCCGCCCCTGGCGACCTGCTCCTTGCTGATGCCGGCACGCGCCAGGTATTCCAGCACGTAGTCGCAGAAGAACGCGCGGTCGCCGGCGGCGATGCAGCCGCGGGGCAGCTCCTTGGGCTGCGGCAGCACACCCAGTGGCTTTTCCTTGGCCGCGCGCAGCGCCGCGGCTTCCTCGGGAATGTTCTGGATCATGGTGTCCAGCACCACGTTTCGACGCGCCAGCGCACCCTCGGGGTTCGTGTAGGGATTCAATGTGCTGGTGGACTGCACCATGCCCGCCAGCAGTGCCGCCTGCTCCCAGTTCAACTCGGAGGCGTTGACTCCGAAGTACGTCTGCGCGGCGTCCTGTACGCCGAACGAGCCGTTGCCGAACGAGACGAGATTCAGGTAGCGGGTCAGGATCTCCGGCTTGTTGAAGGTCTTGTCCAGCGTCAGCGCCATGCGGATCTCACGCAGCTTGCGGGCCGGCGTGGTCTCGATGGCGGCGCGCTTCTCCGCATCGGTCTGTGCGATCACGAGCAGCTGGTAGTTCTTGACGTACTGCTGCTCGATGGTCGAGCCGCCGCGGGTGTCGAGGTTTCCGGACAGATAGCCCGACAGACCGGTCAGCGTGCCCTGCACATCCACGCCGTTGTGTTCGGCGAACCGCTTGTCCTCGATCGATACGATCGCCAGCTTCATGGTGTTGGCGATCTGATCGCTCGGTACCTCGAAACGTCGCTGGGTGTACAGCCAGGCGATGACGTTGCCTTTGGCGTCGACCATCGTCGAGACCTGCGGGACCTCGCCCTCCACCAGCTGGGCTGATCCGTTGGCCACCACGTCCGAGGCCCGGTTGGAGATGAGGCCGAATCCGCCGACCAAGGGGAACATGAATGCCGCGAGGACGACGCTCGCCAATATGCAGCACCAGGCGAGCTTGATCACCGTCACCGCCAGCGGCGGGGTCGGTGGGCGTTCCGGCATGCGTACAGAGTAGCCAGAGGTCTCGACCGGCAAAATTGACCGAGTCCGACGGCCCCGTTGTCAGGCGCCGCGACCGCGCCGACCTGCGGGCGCGTCAATTTTGTTGCGAATTCGCTCAGAATTCGCTTAATGACGGCACGGTCGTCCCAAAAAAGAGGGTCCGTACGTATTGCGCGGAAGTGCCCTGACCACTTAAGTTGGCCTGACAGTGCGATGCAGGTCACATCAGACCCCCGCACAGTGACGTAGAACGCACCGCGTTCTACACCGGATGAGTAAGCCGTCATCGGGGGGCGGCCGGAACGAAGGGGAAACGCTGTGTCCGGTTCGAGGCCCGCCGCACGGAGGTCAAGCATGACTGCGACGACCCCCAGCATCGTCCAAGGCGCGGAGGCCGAGGCGCGCATCGCCTGGGTTTCTCAGGCACGTTGCCGCCAGGCTGACCCTGATGAATTGTTCGTTCGAGGAGCCGCGCAGCGCAAAGCCGCGGTCATCTGCAGGCACTGTCCCGTGATCCTGGAATGCGGCGCCGACGCCCTCGATAACCGGGTGGAGTTCGGTGTATGGGGCGGCATGACCGAGCGCCAGCGCCGGGCCCTGCTCAAGCAGCATCCCGAGGTGGTTTCCTGGGCCGAGTTCTTTGCCGCCCAGCGCAAGCACCGCAGCGCGGTTTAATTCAGGCCGCATCTGTTCGATTCGCCGCTACGCGGCACCTGTTCGATTCGCCGCTACGCGGCGGTGACCTCGCCGGTGATCTGATCTGCGATTGCTCTCAGCGCGTCCAGGTCGGATACGTCGAACGGCAGGGACGGCACGCCGACGATCGCCACGTGCGGATTGGCGCCGGTGAAGCGCGACAGCAGCCTGATCTCCCGTTTGGACTGTCCGGCGCGGTCGGCGTGGATCCGCAGTACCGCCGCAGTCAGCGACTCGGGATCCGCGGCTTCCAACGTCTCCGCGGCCTCTTCTGCCTTCTCGGCATGCAGTGAACACAACATCGGGTGAGTGCGGTTGAGGATCAGCCCCGAAAGCGGCATGTGCTCCTGGGAGAGCCGGTCGATGAAGAACGAGGCTTCGCGCAGCGCGTCGGGCTCCGCGGCGGACACCACGACGAACTGGGTGCCGCGCCGCTTCAACAACTCGTAGGTGCGGTCGGCCTTCTCGCGGAACCCACCGAACGTTGCATCGAGCGACTGGACGAACGCGCCTGCGTCCGAGAGCATCTGGGAGCCGAGCACCGTCGAGAGTGCGCGCATCGCCAGGCCCATCGCTCCTGTCACGAGCCTCCCGATGCCGCGGCCGGGACCCAGCAGCAGCTTCCACAGCCTGCTGTCCATGAAGCCGCCCAACCGTTTTGGCGCATCGAGGAAATCAAGTGCGTTGCGCGACGGAGGCGTGTCGACGACGACGAGGTCCCAGCGATCCTCGCCGAGCAGTTGGCCCAGTTTCTCCATCGCCATGTATTCCTGTGTTCCCGCCAGCGACGTCGCCACCGTCTGATAGAACTGGTTGTCCAAAATCTCTTGCGCGCGTTCGGGTCCGGAGTACTGGATCACCATCTCGTCGAAGGTGCGGCGCATATCGAGCATCATCGCGTGCAACTCGCCAGGCACTTCCGGAGCCAGAGGCACCCGCTGCGGAGTGTTGCCGAGGTCCTTGATGCCCAGCGCCTGAGCCAGCCGCTTGGCGGGGTCGATGGTCAGCACCACGACGGTGCGGCCGTACTCGGCCGCGCGCAACGCCATTGCTGCCGCGGTGGTGGTCTTGCCGACGCCCCCTGCGCCGCAACACACTACGACGCGGTTGGAGGTGTCGGCCAGGATCGAGCCCATGTCGAGCGCTGGCGGTGTGGTGCTCATCTACCTCTCCTCGTTGGTCCGAATCGCAAGCTCATCGGACGCCCTGGTGGGCGAGCGCTTCGGCGAGTTCGTAGAGGCTGCCCAGATCCACACCGTCGGAGATCTGCGGCAGCTGCAGACGTGCCACGTCGAGAGCATCGAGCTGCTCGGCGCTTTCCGAACGTGCCTTGATCCTCGTCGCGTGCTGGATCGCCTCGGTCAGCAGTCCGGCGAAGTCGTTGTCGGACAACGTGATTCCGACACTACTCAGTCCGGCGCGCACGGCGTCGGCGTCGATGACCCCCTCTGCGGCCTTGATCAGGTCGTCGGGTGCGAGGTGGGCGGGGATGTTCCGGTTCACGATGACGCTGCCGATGGGCAGGCCTAACTCCCTGAGCTCATCGATGGCTTCCAGGGTCTCCTGGATCGGCAGCGCCTCGAGCAGGGTCACCAGATGGATCGCGGTGAGGTCGGAGTGCAGCACCTTGACGACGCTCTCGGCCTGCGAATGCACCGGTCCGCCCTTGGCCAGTTGCGAGACGGCCTTCGTGACGTCGAGGAACCGGGAGATGCGTCCGGTCGGCGGCGAGTCCACCACGACGGCGTCGTACACCGGCTGCTTACCCTTCTCGGCGCGCGTGACGATCTCGCGGATCTTGCCGGTCAGGAGCACGTCACGCAGGCCGGGCGCGATCGTCGTGGCGAATTCGACCGCCCCGATCCGCCGCATGGCACGGCCGGCGATGCCGAGGTTGTAGAACATGTCCAAGTACTCGAGGAATGCGGCCTCGGTGTCGATCGCCAGCGCGTTGACGGTGCCGCCGCCGTCTGCGGTCGCGATCTTGACTTCCTCGTAGGGCAGCGGCGGCACGTCGAACAGCTGCGCGATGCCTTGGCGCCCTTCGACTTCCACCAACAACACATTGCGCCCGCCGGCGGCGAGCGTAAGCGCCAATGCGGCGGCGATGGTCGACTTGCCGGTTCCGCCCTTGCCGGTCACGAAATGCAGTCGCGCCTTGGTCAGGCGGGACGGCCAACCGACCGCGCTGTGGTCGTCAGAGGTGGTGCCCACCCGTGCAGCCTAACCAAGTGCCTATCGCGGCCCGTTAAGCTCGGCCCATGAGCGAACCAACCCGCTGGGAGTACGCCACCGTCCCGTTGCTCACGCACGCGACCAAACAAATCCTCGACCAGTGGGGTGAAGACGGCTGGGAGCTGGTCTCCGTCCTGCCGGGGCCAACCGGTGAGCAGCACGTCGCCTACTTGAAGCGGCCGAAGTGAGCGCCTCGGCCAAACTCGCGGAGCTGGGCGTCGAGCTGCCCGACGTGGTGCCGCCCCTGGCGGCGTACGTCCCCGCGGTGCGGACGGGCAACCTGGTGTACACCGCCGGTCAGCTGCCCATGGAGGCGGGCAGCCTGCTGCGCACGGGCAAGGTGGGCGCCGAGGTCAGCCCGGAAGACGGCAAGGCGCTGGCGCGGGTGTGCGCGCTCAATGCGCTGGCCGCGGTCAACTCGCTGGTCGGCATCGATTCGGTGACCCGCGTGGTCAAGGTGGTGGGCTTCGTCGCGTCCGCGCCGGGCTTCAGCGGACAACCGGGCGTCGTCAATGGTGCGTCGGAGCTGTTCGGTGAGGTGTTCGGCGAGGCCGGAGCACATGCCCGGTCGGCGGTCGGGGTGTCGGAATTGCCGTTGGATGCGCCGGTTGAGGTCGAAGTGATCGTTGAGGTCGCGTGAGCGACGATTGGGCAGAGGTCGCGTGAGCGACGATTGGGCAGAGGTCGCGTGACTCTGGAGCACCCCGCGTACAAGAAACTCCGTCGGGTGACGGAGACCGCGTCGGTGCTGCTGTGCGACAACCCCGGACTGCTGACCCTGGACGGCACCAACACCTGGGTGCTGCAGGGGCGGCGCAGCGCCGAGATGGTGATCGTCGACCCCGGTCCTGAGGAGGACGACGAGCACATCGACCTGATCGCGGGACTCGGCAAGATCCCGCTGGTGCTGATCAGCCACAAGCACGAGGACCACACTGGTGCCATCGACAAGCTCGTCGACCGCACCGGCGCGGTGGTGCGCTCGGTGGGCAGCGGTTTCCTCCGGGGGCTCGGCGGTCCGTTGACCGACGGCGAGGTCATCGACGCGGCCGGCCTGCGCATCACCGTGATGGCCACGCCCGGCCATACCGCGGATTCGGTCTCGTTCGTGCTCGACGACGCGGTGCTGACCGCCGATACCATGCTCGGCCGCGGCACCACGGTCATCGACAAGGAGGACGGGAGTCTGCGGGAGTATCTGGATTCGCTGCAGCGGCTGCGCGGCCTCGGCCAGCACACGGTGCTTCCCGGCCATGGTCCAGAGCTCCCCGATTTGGCAGCCGTCAGCGATATGTATCTGGCGCATCGCGAGGAGCGACTCGATCAGGTGCGTGCAGCGCTGCGAGTACTCGGCGACGACGCCACCGTGCGACAGATTGTCGAGCACGTTTATACCGATGTCGACGAAAAACTCTGGGACGCAGCGGAATGGAGCGTCCAAGCCCAGGTGGACTACCTGCGTTCTTAGCGAATTGGGCGTGACTGGTCACGCTCAGCGTGACTCAGCACGCCGAAATCGCAATTATCAGCGGGCGCGACGGGCCAGGCGCTCGCTGTCGGAGATCAGAACGCTCTTGCCCTCCAGCCGAATCCAACCCCGATGGGCGAAATCGGCCAGCGCCTTGTTGACCGTCTCGCGCGAGGCGCCGACGAGCTGAGCGATCTCCTCCTGGGTCAGGTCGTGGGTGACCCGCAGCGCGCCGCCCTCCTGCGTGCCGAAGCGCTGAGCCAGCTGCAGCAGCTGCTTGGCCACCCGGCCGGGCACGTCGGTGAAGATCAGGTCCGCCAGGTTGTTGTTGGTGCGTCGCAGCCGGCGGGCCAACACGCGCAGCAGCTGTTCGGCGATCTCGGGACGGTCGGAGATCCAGGCGCGCAGCGCGTCACGGTCCATCGACACGGCGCGCACGTCGGTGATGGTCGTGGCGCTGGACGTCCGCGGCCCGGGGTCGAAGATCGACAGTTCGCCGAACATGTCCGACGGGCCCATGATCGTCAGCAGATTCTCGCGGCCGTCCGGAGAGCGGCGGCCGATTTTGACCTTGCCGGAAACGATGATGTAGAGCCTGTCGCCGGGTTCGCCTTCTGCGAACACGGTGTGCCCACGGGGGAAGTCGACGGGCTGTAATTGCTTGGTCAGCGCTGAAACGGCGCTGGGTTCGACTCCCTGGAAGATTCCGGCCCTGGCCAGGATCTCGTCCACGTTGCCCCTCTTAAGCTGTTGGGTGATATGACATGCGCAGGCCGACCTCTGTTTGGTTAGCGAAAACAGTCTAGAGGTAGCCCCCGCCGACGTTGTCGGCATTACGCCTCCAGCGTGACCAGCCCACGCTACACACGATTCGGTTGCCGAGTCGCCCGAAACTCCGGATTGACCGCGCTATGGACGTACACCCGCGTCGACAAAGCGCTGGTCTCAGCGACCGCGGTTCGAGCGTTCGGCATCGCCGCCTGCGCGTTCAGGCGTCGGTGCTGGGAGTCCATGGCGCGGCTCATGCCGACTCGCGCAAGTGTGTTGACGTCGACCGCCCCGGCCTGATCCAGAAATGCGGCGACGTCGCTCGCTGAGACCGTGTCGTGGCTAAGAGTCGCTTCGACTCGGTCCAACGCGAAAGTTGCCATCATCAGCAACCCCGGGATCAGCGCCACGAGCAACCACGACACAAGGGTGAAGTAAACACGGCCAAGGTCTCATCGGGATCACGAATTGTCACCGGTCCGCACCGGTTCGGTCGGGGCTGTCGGCGATCCTCAGTACGCTGATTCTGTGACTGTCCCCAAGCGCGCCCGCAAAAGAGACGGCGAGACCCGCCTCGGCCTCATTCGCCGCGCCCGGCGAATGAATCGCGCGCTGGCACAGGCCTTTCCACATGTGTACTGCGAGCTGAACTTCACCAACCCACTCGAGCTGACGGTCGCGACCATTCTGTCGGCCCAAAGCACCGACAAAGGGGTCAACCTCACCACCCCCGCGTTGTTCAAGAAGTACCGGACCGCGCTGGACTACGCGCAGGCCGACCGCACCGAACTAGAGGAGATGGTCCGCCCCACCGGGTTCTACCGAAACAAGGCCAACGCCTTGATGCGGCTGGGTGCCGAACTCGTCGAGCGGTTCGACGGCCAGGTGCCCAAGACGATGGAGGAACTCGTCACCCTGCCGGGCGTCGGCCGCAAGACCGCCAACGTCATCCTGGGAAACGCCTTCGGCATTCCCGGAATCACCGTCGACACCCACTTCGGCCGCCTCGTCCGGCGCTGGAACTGGACGCAAGAAGAGGATCCGGTGAAGGTCGAGCATGCGGTCGGTGAACTCATCGAGCGCAGCGAATGGACCGACCTCAGCCATCGGGTGATCTTCCACGGCCGACGCGTATGCCACGCCCGCAAGCCCGCCTGCGGCGTGTGCGTGCTCGCCAAGGACTGTCCGTCGTTCGGCACGGGCCCGACCGACCCGCTGATCGCCGCCCCGCTGGTCAAAGGCCCCGAAACCGACCACCTGCTGGCATTGGCCGGCCTCTGACCCGCCGTCTCGCCAGTTCCGATGCGCACCTCGACTCGATGGACCGTGGCGGTGATGGTCGTCGTCGTCGCTCTCGGGGTAGCCCTGTGGTCCCAGCTCGGGGGGGACGAGTCCGCACCGGACTCGACGGGGCCCGGCGCATCGCGCGACCGGCGCGACGCCGACACCGCCGAAGCGCTGGCGGAACCCCGGGCCCGCGCCCAGCTGGCGCCATGCCCGCCGCCCGGCGTCGGCGACGGCCCCGCGGCATTACGCGGCATCGTGCTGGAATGCGCGGGTGACGGGTCGAGCGTCGACGTCGCCAAGGCTCTCGCCGGGCGCACGGTGGTGCTGAACCTGTGGGCCTACTGGTGTGCGCCATGTACGCAGGAGCTGCCCGCGATGGCGGAGTACCAGAAGCGGCTCGGGTCCGAGGTGACCGTGTTGACGGTGCACCAGGACGAGAATGAAACCGCGGGGCTGTTGCGTCTGGCTGAACTGGGGGTACATCTGCCGATGTTGCAGGACGGCCGACGTCGGATCGCGGCGGCGCTGAAGGTCCCCAACGTCATGCCAGCAACGGTTGTGCTGCGTTCGGACGGTAGCGTGGCCGCAATCCTGCCGCGGTCCTTCGCCAACGCCGACGAGATCGCGGCCGCGGTCGGTCCACAGAAAGGAGTGCCGGGGTGAGCTGGGTCAGCGAGGGGAGTGAACTCGCCCCCCTCAACGCCGAGGCCGCCCCAACCTGGCTCAAACCGCTGGTCGACAACGCCAAGGACATCAAGCGCGCCTATCGACGGCGGGTGTCGCCCGAGGTGCTGGCAATGCTGACCGCGGCGAACACCAAGGCTGCCGTCGCCGGAGAACGGCGCGACGCCGCGGTGCTGGTGTTGTTCTCCGGCCCGCAGGAACCCCAGTCCGGGACCGGGCTCGCCGAGGCCGACCTGTTGGTGACGGTGCGCGCGTCCACGCTGCGCCACCACGCCGGACAGGCCGCCTTCCCAGGTGGGGCCGCCGATCCGGGCGATGCCGGCCCCGTGCACACCGCCCTGCGTGAGGCCAACGAGGAGACGGGCATCGATGCGGGCCGGTTGCAGCCGCTGACCACCCTCGAGCGGATGTTCATCCCGCCGTCGGGCTTCCATGTGGTGCCGGTGCTGGCCTATTCGCCTGACCCAGGGCCCGTAGCAGTGGTCGACGAGTCCGAAACAGCGGTCGTCGCCCGTGTCCCGCTACGGGCGTTCGTCAACCCCGATAACCGAATCATGGTGTACCGCAAGGAGAATACGCGTCGTAGTGCCGGGCCGGCGTTCCTGCTCAACGAAATGTTGGTATGGGGATTCACCGGACAGGTGGTCTCGGCGATGCTCGACGTCGCCGGTTGGGCACAACCGTGGAACACCGACGACGTGCGGGAACTCGAGGACGCGATGGCTCTGGTCGGACGCGGCGGCGACCCTGCCGGTTAGGGTAGGCCCAACCATGACATCGTCCCAGTGGCTCGACCTCGCCGTCCTCGCGGTCGCCTTCATCGCCGCTATCTCGGGCTGGCGCTCGGGTGCGCTGGGATCGCTGCTGTCCTTCGTCGGCGTGGTGCTCGGCGCGGTGGCCGGTGTGCTGCTGGCACCGCACGTCGTCGCCAATATCGAGGGCCCCCGCACCAAACTGTTCGTGACGTTGTTCCTGATCCTCGCCCTGGTGGTCGTCGGTGAGATCGCAGGCGTGGTGTTGGGCCGGGCGGTGCGCGGCGCAATCCGCAGCCCTGGGATGCGCACCCTCGATTCGACGATCGGGGTGGCACTGCAGATCGTCGCGGTACTGGTCGCTGCATGGATGCTGACCTATCCGCTGCAGACCTCGGACCAGCCCAACCTGGCCGCTGCCGTGCGCGGGTCGGTCGTGCTCAAGGAAATCGACGACGTCGCGCCGCCGTGGCTGAGGTCGGTGCCGAGACGGTTGTCGGCGCTGTTGGACACCTCCGGCCTGCCCGACGTCCTGCAACCGTTCGGACGCACGCCGATCGTGGCCGTCGACACCCCCGACGCGGCACTCGCCGCCGATCCCGTCGTCGCGGCGACACGGCCCAGCGTGGTGAAGATTCGTGGCGTCGCGCCCGGGTGCCAGAAAGTGCTCGAGGGCACCGGATTCGTCGTCGCTCCCGACCGGGTGATGTCGAATGCGCACGTCGTCGCGGGTGCTGAGAGCGCCACGGTCGAGGTCGACGGCAGGACATACGACGCGTACGTCGTGTCATACGACCCCCAGGCCGACATTTCGATACTCGATGTGCCGGGTCTGGACGCCGCGCCGCTGCAGTTCGCGCAGGGCGAGGCCGCGACCGGCACCGATGCCGTCGTGATGGGGTATCCCGGTGGCGGCGATTTCGTCGCCACCCCGGCGCGTGTCAGGGAGACCATCGAACTCAACGGCCCCGACATCTACCGCAGCACCACTGTGACGCGCCAGGTGTACACCATCAGAGGCAGTGTGCGACAAGGTAATTCAGGTGGACCGATGATTGACCGCAGTGGCCAGGTGCTCGGTGTGGTGTTCGGGGCGGCGGTCGACGATGCCGACACCGGTTTCGTGCTGACCGGCGAGGAGGTCGCGCGTCAACTCGACAAGCTGGGCAACACCGAACGCGTGGCGACGGGCGCGTGCGTCACCTAGTCACGCGCCGTACACCTGTGTGAGAAATCGCTGCAGCTGGGCGTTGACCGCCTCGGGCGCTTCCTCATGCGCGAAATGCCCTGCACCATCGATGGATACGTAGCGGCCGTGCGGAGCATAGTGCTGCGTCCGGTAGACCGGATCGGCAAGGACGTACGGGTCGGCGTCGCCGCGAAGGTGCAGCACGGGAACGTTGATGGGTCGCCGCATCGATCGCATGAACCGACGGCCCTCACCGCGAAACTGGCTTCGGACCGCCCAGCGCTGATATTCCAGCGCCGAGTGCGCCGCCGAGGGGATCTGGACAGCACGGCGCATGTGCGCGATCGTCTCGGAGAAGTCTTCGGAGGAAAGCCATTTCGCGCTGGCTCGGCTGCGAACCAGTCGCTCCAGTTCGGCACCGCCGTGGCGCGTCAATGCGCGCTCGGGCCACATCGGCACCTGGTAGCGCAGCATCCACGGGAGCAGCGCCAGCCCCTGGTCACGTCTCGTCAGGGCAGAGGCCCGCAGCGCGTTCGGATGCGGTGAGCTGACGAGCGCGATCGCCCGG
Source organism: Mycobacterium sp. (assembly GCA_044508395.1). GTDB lineage: Bacteria > Actinomycetota > Actinomycetes > Mycobacteriales > Mycobacteriaceae > Mycobacterium. The sequence continues at coordinate 32,981 of JBIQHU010000049.1, forward strand.
ACCGCCCGCGAGTGCAGCACGGCCGTCGCCCAACAGACCAGTCCGCCGTCGGCATGGCCCACCAGTGTCGCGGTCTTGTGGCCGAGCGCGCGTACCAGCCCGGCGGTGTCGCCGGCCAGGGTCCAACCGTCGTAACCGCGGGGCGGCTTGTCGCTGCCACCGTAGCCGCGCAGGTCGACGGCCACCACGCGAGCTCTGGTGAGGCTCCGCAACTGGTGGCGCCATGACCACCAGAACGATCCGAACCCGTGCAGCAGGATGACCAGCGGGCGCTGCGTCAACGGGATGGAGGCGTCCTGGGATTCCTGGTGGTCCGCTTCCACCACATGAAATCGAATCCCGTTGGCGTGGACCTCAAGGTGGCGCCACGGGCCGTCGATGCGAACGACCGACGGGTCTGGTGGCATTACCAGCCTGAGGGGTCAGAGGTCGAGGCCGGCTTGCCGCCGTCGCCAGACTCCACGGCCACCGTCTTGTCGTGGCCAGGGGTCAGCGCCTCGGGCAGTTCTCTGACCGATTCGATGGTCTGCTGCGGGCCCCTGATCCGGCGCACCTTGAGGTAGCCGAGCAGTGCGAAGATCACGGTCACCACGACCATGACCCCGAAGACGATTAGGAACGCCGTCCAGCGCCACAGCCAGGTGTCGAGCAGTTCGGCGGCGAAGAAGAAGAAAAAGAAGGTGGAGTAGAACAAGACCACCAGGGCGAGGATGAAGTAGACGCTGCCGGTGAGGCCCTTCTTGACATCACGGGTGATCTCGGCCTTGGCCAACTCCACCTCGGCGCGGACCAGCGTGGACACTTGCGCGGTGGCATCCTTGACGAGATCGCCGATGGACGGGTCGGGCTTGGGCGCATGAGGGTCGACCAGTGGTATCGAGGTCACGGTGGTCGGCACGCCATTCCTGCGATCACTCACTGACAGTCCTCCCATTGATCGGTCTGCGGTTCATGTTGCCATGTGGCGTGCCGCTAAACGATTCCGGCCGACGTTAGACTGACAAGGTCGAATGGAACGCAGGTCGGGGCGCGTCGAGGAGGTTTTCCGGTTGAGGAGCAGCCGCCGCTGCCTGCGGATTTCAGTGGTCATCGCGACCTTGCTCGCAGTGCTGTTCCCGACGTCCGCGCTCGCGCACGCCCAGGAGCCCGTCACGCTGGGCGGCGGCTCGGGTCTGGTCGTCAACGGCGAGACGCTGTGCACGCTGACCACCATCGGCTACGACAATCGCGGGAATCTGGTCGGGTTCACGTCCGCGCACTGTGGTGGGCCCGGCGCGGAGGTGGCCGCCGAGGGGGCTGAGCGGGCCGGGGTGCTCGGCACGATGGTCGCGGGTAACGACGCCCTCGATTACGCGGTCATTCAGTTCGACCCGCAGAAGGTGCGGCCGGTCAACAACATCGACGGATTTCAGATCGACGGCCTGGGGCCCGATCCCGTCGCCGGCGACATCGCATGCAAATTGGGCCGCACCACCGGATATTCCTGCGGCGTCACGTGGGGTCCGGGCGAGGAGCCCGGCACCTTCATCAACCAGGTGTGCGGTCAGCCGGGCGATTCCGGCGCTCCGGTGACGGTCAACAACCGGCTGGTCGGAATGATCCACGGGGCGTTCTCCGAAGAACTGCCCACGTGCATCATCAAGTACATCCCGCTGCACACGCCCGCCGTGAACATGTCGTTCAACACGCAACTGGCCGATATCGTCGCCAAGAACCGGCCGGGCTCGGGATTCGTCCCGATCGGCGCCGCCCCGGCCGCCTGACTACTTGCTCGCCCGGATGGCCTCGAACACGCCGGGGTCCACCAGGGTTGATGTATCCCCGAGCTCGCGGCCCTCGGCGACATCGCGCAGCAGCCGCCGCATGATCTTGCCGCTGCGGGTCTTCGGCAGCTCGGGTACGACGTGGATCTCGCGCGGCCTGGCGATCTTCCCGATCTCCTTGGCGACCTGCTCGCGCAGTTCCTCGACCATGTCGTCACCGCTGTCCTTCGCGTGCGACTCCAGGATCACGAACGCGCAGATGCCCTGACCGGTGGTCTCATCGGACGCGCCGACCACGGCGGCCTCGGCGACATGGGAGTGGCCCACCAACGCCGACTCGACCTCGGTGGTGGAGATCCGATGCCCCGACACGTTCATCACATCGTCGATGCGGCCCAGCAGCCAGATCGAACCATCGGAGTCGACCCGTGCCCCGTCGCCGGCAAAGTACCAGCCGTGCTCGCCGTAGCGCGACCAGTAGGTGTCCTTGTACCGCTCGGGATCGCCCCAGATACCGCGCAGCATCGACGGCCACGGCTGGTCGAGGACGAGATAACCGGTCACGTGCTCGGCCTCGTCGGCGCCGGGGACCAGCTCGTGGCCCTCCTCGTCGACGATCTTGGCCGAGATGCCGGGCAGCGGCTTCATCGCCGAGCCGGGCTTGGCCGCGGTCACGCCGGGCAGCGGCGAGATCATGATGGCCCCGGTCTCGGTCTGCCACCAGGTGTCCACGACTGGAGTCCGGTTGCCGCCGAAGGCATCCCGATACCACCGCCATGCCTCCGGATTGATCGGCTCACCGACGGAACCGAGCATGCGCAGGCTGGTCAGATCATGCGCGTCGGGGAACTCGCGGCCCCATTTCATGAACATGCGGACCAGCGTCGGCGCCGTGTAATAGATGGTGACGCCGTACTTCTCGATGATCTCGAAATGCCGGTGCTCGTTCGGAGAGTTCGGCGTGCCCTCGTAGACCACCTGCGTCGCGCCGTTCGACAGCGGCCCGTAGACGATGTAGGTGTGGCCGGTGACCCAACCGATGTCGGCGGTGCACCAGAAGACATCGGTCTCGGGCTTGATGTCGAAGACGTAGTGGTGCGTGTACGACGCCTGGGTCAGGTACCCGCCGGAGGTGTGCATGATGCCCTTGGGCTTACCGGTGGTCCCCGACGTGTACAGCAAGAACAACGGGTGCTCGGAGTCGAACGCCTCGGGCGTGTGTTCGGGTGACGCCGGCTCGACGGTGTCGTGCCACCACAGGTCGCGGCCTTCGGTCCACGGGGTGTCGATCCCGGTGCGGCGGACCACCAGAACGTGCTCGACGGAGTCCTGGCCCTTGCAGGCCTCGTCCACCGACTCCTTCAGCGACACCGCCTGGCCGCGACGGAACTGCCCGTCGCTGGTGATGACCAACTTGGCTTCGGCGTCCTCGATGCGGGCCGCCAACGCTGTGGAGGAGAACCCCGCGAAGACGACGGAATGCATGATGCCCAGCCGCGCACACGCCAGCATGGAGACGATGGCTTCGGGGATCATCGGCATGTAGATGGCGACGCGGTCGCCGGCCACCAGGCCCAGCGCGGTCAGTGCGTTGGCGGCCTTGCATACGTCGGCGTGCAGTTGTGCGTAGGTGATGTCACGGACGTCGTCCGCCGGTTCGCCCTGCCAGTGGATCGCCACCCGGTCGCCGTTGCCCGCCTCGACGTGGCGGTCGACGCAGTTGTAGGCGACGTTGATCTTGCCGCCCACGAACCACTTGGCGAAAGGGGCCTCCGACCAGTCCAGCACCTCCGAGAACGGTGTGGCCCATGACAGCCGTTCGGCCTGCTTCGCCCAGAACGCAAGCCGATCGGTCTCGGCTTCGGCGTACAACTCCTCGGTCGCGTTGGCTTGCGCGGCGAATTCCTCGGAGGGGGGATAGACGGACGGAACGTCGGTATGTTGCGTCGAGGTGCTCGTCATGTCTGTGAGCGTAGTCACCGATACCGATGATCAGGTCATCAAGTCACAGTGAGCTCCGCGGGCGGCGCATCGGACGCGCCGAGCGTCGTGGCAGACGGGTCCAGCGGTCGGCTAGCGTGTGCTGCCGTGACCGCCGCCGACCCGTTGGCCCCTCTGGCCGAGCTGCCAGGGGTGGCCGAGGCGAGCGCGGAAGCCGGCGATGCGCTGGGGCGTGCGCACCGGCACCGCGCGAACCTTCGCGGGTGGCCGGCGAACGCCGCCGAAGCCGCACTGCGGGCGGCGCGGGCGTCCTCGGTCCTCGACGGCGGCTCGCTGCAGTTGTCCGAGACGGGCCCCGATCCGATCCTCGCGGGTGCCTTGCGGGTATCGGAAGCGCTCGAGGGTGGCGCGACGTCTCTGGTCGGCGTCTGGCAACGCGCCCCCCTGCAAGCCATCGCGAGGCTGCACGCGTTGGCGGCGGCTGATATCGCCGACGACGACCACCTCGGCAGGCCACGCACGGATCCCGACGTCGGCCGCCGCCTCGAATTACTGGCCGACATCGTGACCGGCGGAACGCGGGTGCCCGCGCCGGTGCTCGCAGCCGTCGTGCACGGTGAACTCCTGACCCTGGCGCCGTTCGGCAGTGCCGACGGGGTGGTGGCGCGGGCGGTCGGGCGACTGGTGACGATTGCCAGCGGGCTGGATCCGCACGGTCTCGGCGTGCCGGAGGTGTACTGGATGCGCCGGTCCGGCGACTACCGTGCCGCCGCGCGGGGATTCTCATCCGGCACACCCGACGGCCTCACCGCCTGGTTGCTGATGACTTGCCAAGGGCTGCGCGCCGGTGCGCGAGAGGCGCTCGCCATCGCGGCGGGCAGCGTCGGGGAGGGCGTCCAGCAAAGTAAAGCGGGCGACGTTCCGAACTGATTCGGCTCGCCGCCCGCTAGCACGGACACCGGTTACCATGCGTGCTCCGGTGGGTTGCGTGGGTGGCCTCGGCGTCTTGTCGATGCGCTTCGACTGCAAACCCCACCCAAGGGGCCGTCAGGGAAATTTCCCGCCGTCCGCTATCGCAACTACGCAGGCCCGCAACACTTTTGCCTATTCCGCGGCATGTGCTCCGCGTGGGTGCCGGGATCCGTGCTGGGGAGCCTGACTCGGGAGAGCCGAGCCTTCTCTTCCGGCTCGGTCTTGGCCTAACCAGGCTTCCGTGACTCCTTTGTACTCCGTGACCGCGGTCACATCAAGGGGCAAATTCGGCGTGACTCCGGATCGTTACGCGTACGACTCAGAAGGCGAAGCGACGCAACAACGAGTAGGTCAACGCGCCGGCGGCCAGGGCGCTCACGCCGACCGCGGCCGTCGTTGCCATCGCCGCCCCGGACGGCGCCGGGATGCGATCGCGCAACGACACCGGCCGCGAGAACGTCAGTACCGGCCAGCCACGTGCCGAGGCTTCTTTGCGCAATGCGCGATCCGGGTTTACCACGGTCGGATGTCCGACCACCTCGAGCATGGGCATATCGGTGATCGAATCGGAGTACGCATAGCAGTGCTCGAGTGCGTAACCCTCACGGGCGGCAAGTTCGCGGATGGCTTCCGCTTTGCCCTCCCCGAAACAGTAGAAGGCGATCTCTCCGGTGTACTTGCCATCCTCGACGACCATCCGGGTTGCCATCGCGTGAGTGGCTCCGAGCGCACGGGCGATCGGAGCGACAATCTCCTCACCAGATGCGGAAACCACGACCACATCGCGGCCGCACAGCTTGTGATCGGCGATGAGTTCGGCGGCCTCGGCGAAGACCAGTGGGTTGACGATGTCGTGCAGTGTCTCGCCGACGATCGACTTCACCTGTTCGACGTCCCACCCGGTGCACATGTTAGTCAGGTACGAGCGCATCCGGTCCATCTGCTCGTGATCCGCGCCCGACATCAGGAACAGGAATTGCGCATAGGCGGACTTCAAAACCGTCCGCCGATTGATTAGCCCTTGATCGAAGAAAGGTTTGCTGAAAGCCAATGTGCTCGATTTGGCGATGACCGTTTTATCAAGATCAAGGAAGGCTGCGGTCCGGACCGGGCCAGGGGGCGAAGCCATTGTTTGCCGAACGTTGGAATCTTCTGCCCCGGGGTGCGGTGCGTCCACGACACCAGCATAGGGGCGCCGGTTCGACGCGAGGCGGGAGAGTCTACGAAATGACAGTGCCCGACACGTGTCGGTGGCTGCATTTTTCCTGCTCCAGCGGCGCTTTGCATCACACGGAAGACTTGCGCCCATCCCTGGCCGCGTGTGTATAGTGAGTGTCACTCGGCGTACGCCGGGTGTGCATCAGCCCGACCCCCCGGGGCTGATACACGACGACCTCCGCCTC
>JBIQHU010000050.1:0-38609 GCA_044508395.1 Mycobacterium sp.
AAGACACCGATCGACCGCCTACGCGTTCACAACCTGCCCGTGAAGAACAGCTAGCCGGCTACTGCTCGGTGCTGCACGCCATGCAATCGGTGGGAATCACGGGCATCTACGGTCGCCGGTTACGCGCTGCCGTCATCGGGTTCGGCGCTACCGCGCGCGGCGCCGTCACGGCGCTGAACGCCCACGGCGTCGACGATGTCCGGGTGTTGACCAACCGTGACGTCGCCGCCGTCGGGTCGCCGATCCACTCCACCCAGATCATCCAGATGACAACTGACCCGAACGCGCCCGGCCGGATACTGGCGGACACCCCGGACGGCATCATCGCGGTGGCTGATCTGCTCGCGGACGCCGACATCGTCGTCAACTGTGTACTTCAGGATCCCGACGCCCCGCTGGTCTTTCTCACCGAGGATGATCTGGCCGCGTTCACTTCGGGCAGCCTGATCGTCGACGTCTCCTGCGACGTGGGCATGGGCTTCAGCTGGGCCCGTCCGACCTCATTCGTCGAGCCGATCATCGGGGTCGCGAACGGCCTCCACTATTACGCCGTCGACCACAGCCCGTCTTATCTGTGGAACTCGGCGACCTGGGAGATCAGCGAGGCGTTGTTGCCCCACGTCGACGCGATGCTGGCCGGGTCTGCGACGTGGGACGAGACGCCGACGCTCGCCAGGGCGATCGAGATCCGCGACGGCGTCGTCCGCAATCCCAACATCCTGTCGTTTCAGCACCGCGAACGCGTCTACCCGCACGCGGTCACGCCCGTGGGGGCTGCTATGCGATGAGACGCAGCGCCAGCTCGAAATAGGCGGCGCCGACCACCGGCCACGCCACCTCCGGCGCCCGTCGGCGAACCTCGGCCGCCATGGCACCGGCGAGTCGCGGCTGCGTGATGATCTGACGAAGCGCCGCCGCAAGCGCTACGGGGTCGTCGTGGTCGACCACCACGCCCGCTCCGCTGCCCAGTAGCTCGGCCGCATGCGAAAATGCAGTCGCCACAATGGGTCTGCCGTTCGCGACGGCGTCGACGAGCACACCGGAACTCACCTGGTCCGTGGAGTCGTAGGGCAGTACGACCACGGAGGCCTGTTGGATCAGTTCGGCCAGCGATGATCTGTCGTAGTAACGGGGGTCGAATGACACCGAGTCCGCGACGCCGAGGCGGCGGGCCTGTTCGATTCGCGCATCGCGATACGCCTCGGCCTCCGCGGACGAAATTCGGGGATCCATTGGACCGGCGATCACGTAGCGGGGCCGGCCTGGGACGTCGGCCAGAGAGGGCATCGCATCGATGACCCGTTCGATGCCCTTGCCCGGCCGCAGCAACCCCCACGTCAGGATGGTGGGTCTACTCGGGCGTTTCACCCGCCGGACGGTCGGCAACGTGGCACCGTGCTGAATCGTCGTGATCCTTCGACGATCGACGGCGTAGGTGAGATAGAGACGCTCACGCGCCGCCTCCGACATCACGACCACATGATCCGCTGTGGCTGCGATGGCCTCCAGAACCGACCGTTGTTGCAATGTAGGGGTTTTCGGAATCGTATGGACGACCACGATCGACGGGACGCGCAATCCGTCGACGACGTCGACGATGTCCTCGCCGGTCGTGCCGTCTTCGTATTGCAGGATCGCGACGTCGACTCGGCCGAGCAGCTCCTTGAGTGCCGCGCCAGCGGACGTCGCGGCGGCGCCGCCGGAGACCGGCGGTCCGTCTACCACCCAGCTGACGCACGACCCGCCAACGCTCAACGCTCCGGCCAGGCCTGCCGTGAATCTGGCAAGCCCGCACGGCGGGGCGGTCGGCGGACTGACGATGCCGAACCGCACGGTATGCGAATTCCGCTGCGGCGCAGCAAACGGGAGGATCGGCTCATAGAGCGGCAGGGCCTTCAAGGTCGTCGAGACTTGCGGTCAGTACCGGCGTGTCCGGCGTGAGCGGTTGCTCGGCGGATCAGCAAAGATCGGCTGAAACATCCCGGACTGGCTGAGCTCCCAACAACTCAACGCTACACCCAGGCGGTCAGCGGATCAGAGTTGCGGGTCGATTCTGCCGGCACGTCGGGCTCGCCGATCTCCGAGCGACAATCGCGGCGTCGCAGGTCACCGCCTTGTTCTCGGCTAATCGCGAGCGATGGAACCTGATGGTTGTCACCCCAACAGCCCGACATGTTTAGGGTGCGCGGTCGACAGGCAATCCCCTTCCACGAGTGTGGTGTAGAACACAGCTGCAGTGGACGGAGCCGCCCATGACCACGGCAAGCTCGGTCAAACAGACCGACGTCGACAAGGCACTCCTGGGGAGCGCGACGTATCGGAGCCTCGGCGAACAGAAACTCTCCCCTCAGGAGGAGCGGTTCGAGAAGGGTCGGCGCACGATCGGCCTTTTCCTGGCTCCGCTGCTGACCGTCGTCTTCCTCGTTCTTCCCCTCAATATCCCGCGCGAGCAGCAGGTTCTCGGCGCGGTGTTGCTCGGCGTCATCGCTTTGTGGATCAGCGAAGCGATCCCGATTCCCGTCGGCGGGCTGCTCGGGGTCGCGGTCGCCGTCTTCCTCGGCGTGGCTCCGGTCGACGACGTTCTGGGACCGTTCGGCTCGTCGACGATCTTCACCTTCATCGGGGCGTTCATCCTCGCGCAGGCGATGCTCAAACATGGCCTCGCGCGACGGTTCGCGTTCCGGATCCTGTCGCTTCCCGGCGTCGGTCGCTCGACCACCGGGGTGATCCTCGCGTTCGGCGCGATCACCTGCATGCTGTCGGCATTCGTGTCCAACACGGCGACGGTGGCGATGCTGTTGCCGACGGCGATCGGCATCCTCGGCGTCATCGCCAAACTGCTGCAGAAGAAAGGCGACGTCGAACCCGACTTCGATCCGCAGCGGCTGCGGGTGGGCTCGGCGATCATGCTGATGCTCGCCTACGGCGCCAGCGTCGGTGGTCTGCTGACGCCAGTCGGTAGCCCGCCCAACCTGATTGGACGCGGACTCATCGAGGAGGCCACCGGCGAGCGGATCAGCTTCGGCCAGTGGATGGTGATGGCAGTACCGATTTGCCTGGTGATGTTCGTGCTGCTGGCCTTCATCCTGCTGCGACTGAACAAGCCGGAGATCAAGCGCATCGACGGCGTCTCGAAGTACGTCGCGGACGAGCGGGAGAAGCTGGGCTCACTTTCGCGCGCCGAGAAGAACACGCTCATCGCATTCGGGATCACCGTCACGCTGTGGATCCTGCCCGGCATCGTCGCGCTGATCACCGGCACCGAATCCAGCGCCTACGAGTTCGTCAGCGACCGTCTCGACGAGGGTGTGGTCGCGGTGTTCGGCGCGGCGCTGCTGTTCCTGCTGCCGACCGACTGGAAGGACCGCGAGTTCACGCTGCGATGGAGCGACGCCGCCGAAATCGACTGGGGCACCATCATTCTCTTCGGCTGCGGCATCATCTTCGGTTCGCTGATCTCGTCGACCGGGTTGGCCGAGACCATCGGCACGTCCGTCAACGACGCGTTGGGCCTGTCGAGCATCGTGCCGATCACGATCTTCGCGGTGATCCTGGCGATCGTCGTTTCGGAGACGACGAGTAACACCGCGTCGGCGGCAGTGGTGGTGCCGATCGTGATCCCGGTGGCAATGGCCGCGGGCGTCAACCCGTTCGTGCCTGCGCTGGCGGCGACGTTCGCGGCGTCGTTCGGCTTCATGCTGCCGGTGTCGACGCCGCAGAACGCGATCGTCTACGGGTCGGGCGTCGTGAAGATCACGACGATGATCCGGTCGGGGATCACCTTCGACATAGCGGGCGCGATCCTGATCATCATTCTGTTGCCGTTGATGGTGGGTCTGCTTGGATTGGGCGGATGACATCGATCGCGGTGATCCCGGGCGACGGTATCGGACCTGAGGTGATCACATCCGCACGCGCGGTGCTCGACGCCGTCACGGCCAAACACGGAATCGATTTGTCCTACACCGAGTTCGACTGGTCCTGCGAGAGATACACACGCGACGGGGCGATGATGCCGGCCGACGGGATCGAGAAACTGCGCGGCTTCGACGCGATCCTGCTGGGCGCAGTCGGCTGGCCGGGCGTGCCCGACCACGTCTCGCTGTGGGGGCTGCTGATCCCGATCCGACGGGCGTTTCGGCAGTACGTCAACCTGCGCCCGATCAAGGTGTTCGACGGGGTTGAGAGCCCGCTGCGGGCGCCGGGCGCCGTCGACTTCGTGGTGGTGCGGGAGAACGTCGAAGGCGAGTACAGCGAGATCGGCGGACGGCTCAACCGTGGCTTCCCCGACGAGATGGCCGTCCAGGAATCGGTTTTCACCCGCGTCGGCGTCAGCCGGATCGCCGACTATGCGTTCGAGTTGGCGCGGTCGCGGCGCGGATACGTCACGTCGGCGACCAAGTCGAACGGCATAGTGCACACACTGCCGTTCTGGGACGAAGTGATCGCCGAGCGGGCCACGCACTTCCCCGACGTACGGATGGACAGCGAGCACATCGACGCGCTGGCCGCCAAGTTCGTGCTCCAGCCGCAACGCTTCGACGTCGTGGTCGGGTCAAACCTGTTCGGCGACATCCTCTCTGACCTCGCCGCGGCGGTCGCGGGGTCGATCGGGATCGCGCCGTCGGGCAATCTGGATCCGACGAAGGAGTACCCGTCGATGTTCGAACCGGTGCACGGCTCGGCGCCCGACATCGCGGGCCGCGGCATCGCGAACCCGATCGGTGCGGTGTGGTCGGCGGCGTTGATGCTCGAACACCTCGGCCACACCGCCGCGGCGGGTTCGGTGTTGGCGGCGATGGAGGCGACGTTGGCGAAGCCTGAAACGAGGACGGCGGATCTGGGTGGCGGCGCCTCGATGGCTGAAGTGACGGAGGCGCTCCTGGCGCGGTTGGGTTAGGGCCGCGCGCAACTTAGTTCAGTTGTGTCTACCGTCCGGGCGCCGAGCCACCCTCTGGACCAGTGCCTTCCCGTTTGGCTGCCCCGCCCTCGTAATCCCACACGGATTTGGCATGTGCCATCTCATTGCGTCTGATCCTGCGGCGTATATCCCGACGACCTATGTCCCCGAGGCGTGTTCGCTTCGGCGAAGACTCTGGGCGCGGCTCGCCCATCTCGGTGCGGTTGCCGATAACACGTGGACCGGTGATGTGCGTCATGGCAGATGGGCGATCTCGGTCGGTGCGGAAGTGCTCGGATGCCTTATCGTCGCGTCCCGCAGCCGGCGGTTGTGCATCGGTTCGCGCTCCGACTTCTGGTGTTCGAGCTGCCTGATCAACTCGCGCTTCGCATCGCACAGGGCGCGAGTGAGGTCAAGGTTGTGGGCGACCGCCACCAGCTGTGGACGGCCGGGCATACTCGTCCGCAAGGTGACCCGCTGCTGCTTGCCGCCGCGGTCCTGCAGGGTGACTTCGATGTCCACCTGGCTGGAATCCCACCTGCCCAGATGCGGCGCGAGCGTCGTCAACGTCTTCAACACATGCGGATGTTCCTTCGCCAGGAACCCCGATCCCACGTGAATCACGTCCTCGCGAAAGGCCTTTTGTCGTTGATCGTCAGCTGTACTCATCGTGGACTCCATCTATTCAGATAATGATGCTCTCGGTTTTGCGGACACCGCCGTCATAGTCGGTGCCAGATCCGGTTGGCGGTCGATCCGCATCTGCTACACGAGTCCTCCTGTCCTAGCGGTTCATCACGTCGAGGAGTTCTGACATTGGGACGGTGCAGAAGCCGATAGCCGCGTCCCCGATTCCGTAGGGCACGACCAGCATTCCGGCATGTACGACTCCACCGCACGAGTAGACGACGTTCGGGACGTATCCGTCCTGCTCGTCGGCGCCCGGACTCAGTAGCGGCTCTCGTAGTTGCCCGACTATCCGCGACGGGTTCTCCAGATCGAGCAGTATCGCCCCGATCCGGTACGTGCGCATCGCTCCGACACCGTGGGTGAGCAGCAGCCACCCCGCCTCGGTTTCGATGGGCGGCCCACAGTTTCCGAGCTGCAGCACCTCCCAGGCCTGCGCGGACTGCTGGCAGGGCACGGACTGCGTCCACGCGAACGGGGCATTGGAGAACACAAACGAGTTCGATTCGCGGTCCGACCTCGACATGGCGGCGAACTGACCACGGATCCGGCGGGGAAACAGCGCCAAACCCTTGTTGGCGGCTGCGCTTCCAACCATCGGTATCGAGGTGAACGAACGGAAATCCGTCGTCTCCAGCAGCTGCTGGCTGATTTCCGTTCCGCTGTACGCCGTGTAGCTCGCGTAGTAGGTGACCGATCCATCGTCGTCGACGAACCGGACGAAGCGCGCGTCTTCCATACCGGCGGCCTCCGCGCCCATCGCGGGCCACAGAATCCGTTCGGTGAGCGGAATGTTGTCGGCGAATTCGACGCCGTATATCCGGTCGGCGATGGCTCGAATCAGCGAAATCGTCGCGGGCGCATGGCCACGCGTCCGGCGGTGCTTCTGCAGCCTGTCGAGTTGTTCGTCGAGATCGCTTCGGGTGAACCGCTCACCGAGCGCGTCGAGGACGTAATCGGCCCCCTCACCGGCGTCGCGCAGACGGGCGAGCTCGCTACGGATCACCGCGGCGTCCAGCAGAGCCGGCACCACTTCTCCTGCGCTGGCGAACGAAGCCGGAGCGTCGATCGCCACCGCACCTGTCGCTTCGATGACACCGGTACGGAATCCGATCGACGATATGTGTCCCTCACCGATGCCCCGCACGCTCATCACGAAGCGCAGGCTGCCGGACTTGGTTCCGGCCTGATCCGGGTGCGCCACCATGCTGGGGTTGCATAGGGCCGCGCCTTCGATGGCGTACTCGCTGGTGAACGTCGCACCTAGCAACATCATCCGCGCATCGGACAGCTTCGGCGCCGCGTCCAGGCGATCGGCGAGTTCACGGGCGTGACCGCGGAATACGCCACTGAGGTCGCGGTGGCGTGGGTCGAAGCGAGTGACGACATCGTCCAGCGCGGTGCGAACCTCACTTTCGTCTAGCGCCAGAACGCGTTTGAGTACCGCCCCCGCTCGGGAGTCCTGGTGCTCGAAGCCTTCCTGTCCGGGGACGAACAACCGGGTGATCACCCGCGACGGGTCGGCGGTGAGTCGCAGCGGGCTGCGTATGACAAGCCCCGACCGTACCGAAGTCATTGCGGCACTGCAGAAAGACGCTGCGCATGCTGCAGCGTCGAGAGCACAGCCAGCGTCGACTCCGCGCCCTGGTTGCGGTTGACGCCGTCGGCGTGCAGCCCGTCGAATCCGCCACCGGTCTCGGGGTCCCACATCAGCTGTCCCGCGTCGTTGGCTCCGTTGAACCAGGCCGCAGCGGCGCGGACCCCCTCCGGCCACCTCGCGTCGTTGTCGACGGCGGCGGCACGGGCGCACGCATCGGCGAGCGAGGAGACCTCGAGGGGCTGTTGGTCGAAGGCGGGTCGCGGGTCGCTTGGGCCCCTGCCGGCAACGGGAGTGACCGAGAAGTGACCGTCGGTCGTTTCGGTGGCGAGCAGCCAGGCCAGCAGATCCAGACCGCGCTGCCGCAGCGAGGAGTCCTCGAGCACCACGCCCGCAGCGATGAAGGCCTCGGGGAGCGCCGCGTTCGCGTAGGTGAGTCGAGGCTCGGGCCACGGCCACACGGGGTCACCGTTCGGTTCGGCGACCGATGCCGCATAGTCGATCATCAGCAGCCGCGCTGGCCGATTGTCGGGGTCGAACGTGAGCAGCTCGGCGGCACCCAGCGCCGCGAACGCCATTGCCCGCGGCCACGGCGACCGCTCCTGCGCACCGCGCTCGAACTGCATGACCGCCGATTGTCGGGCCCAGGCGACGTCACTGTGGGCGGCAGCGGTACCCAGCCCCCAGAGGCAACGCCCCCAGGCGTCCTCCAGGGCGGGCTCGTCCACCCAATTGCCCTTGCTGTCCATCCGGTTGCGGCAGCCGCCGGTAAGGGCCTGCGCTTCAGCCAAGAACCGCAACGCAGTTCCGGCGAGCCCGTTGAGTGTCCGGTCCAGTCCGGGCTCCCGAGTGGCGACGACCAGTGCCCTGGCGACGTCGTCGGTGCAGTAGCCGTGCTCGGGATCGGGCTCGGCCAGGCGGGCATGCTCAAAGGTGCCGCGCCGGTCTGTCATGCGCAGCAGGTGGTCGAATACCGGGGTAGAGATGTCGGCGGTCACAAGAGTGCCGGCCGCTCAGCGAGCACGCGGTGCGACAAGCGCACATATGCACCGGCTACCAGTGGCCACGCCATCGTCGGCGCCAACCGACGGGCCTCCGCGGCCATGGAGCCTGCCACGCGAGGATCGGTTATGACCCGGCGCAGCGCCAATGCGAGGGCGTCGGGATCGTTGTGATCGACTACGATGCCCGCCCCGCTGGCCAGCAATTCATTGGCGTGCGGAAATGCCGTGGCGACGACCGGACGGCCACTCGCGATCGCTTCGACAAGCACACCCGAGGTCACCTGATCGGTGGAATCGTAGGGCAGCACCACAACGCTGGCGGACTGAGCGAGAGAGGTCAGGGAGTCGACGTCGCGGTAGCCGGGGTCGAAGAACACGGAGTCGGCCAGCCCGCCGCGACGCACCCGGTCGATGCATCCGTCGCGGTAGGCCTCACCCGCCGCGGCCAGCACCTTGGGATGCGTCTGCCCGGCGATCAGGTATCGCGGGCGGCCGGGAAGGTGCGCAAGCGAGGCCATCACGTCGATCACCCGCTCGATACCCTTTCCCGGCCCCAACAGGCCCCAGGTCAACAAAGTCGGTCTACCCCAGTGCTTCACTGCGGCGTCCTTCGGGATGGCGGCGCCGTGCGGGATGGTGAAGATCTTGCGGCGGTCGACGTCGTAGGTCATGCGCAATCGTTCGCTGGCCGCCTCAGACATCACCACCACACGATCCGCGGCCGCCGCGACGGCCTCGAGCACCGAACGCTGGTGTGCGGTGGGATTTTTGAGCACGGTGTGCGCGACCACGAGCGATGGCACCCGCAGTCCGTCGAGGACATCGACGACGTCGTCACCGTCGACTCCACCGTAGATGCCGTACTCATGTTGGATGATTGCGACGTCGCTCTGGTTGAGCAACTCAGACGCCGCGAATACCGATGCCGGCGAGTCGCAGACCAGCTCGCCGACGACGCGGGCGCTCGAACCAACGACGCGGGCACTCGACTGACGAGATCCGTCGGCCACCCGCACCACGCGGACGTCGGCGCCATTGGCGGACAACCCTGCGGACAAGGCCGCGCTGAAGGTCGCGATGCCGCACTGAGTCGGCGGATGCGTTGTGAGAATGCCGAAGCTCAGCGGATTCGAAACCGATTGTTCGACAATTGAATTGGCTAATGAAGGAAGGAGCGATAAGTTAGTCAACTTGATCCAGACGTGCGGTTGGCACCTGCATGGCCGGAGCATGAGCGGTTGCTCGGCGAGGGCAGCGGGCTGACGGCTGTCGCATTCCGGAGTGGCTGGGTTCCCAACTCCCTCAACGGTACACCTCTTAGGGCTCAACCCCAGAAGCGACCCTTCTTCCACGTTTTCTCATCGCCCGTGACATCGGTCCACGCCCCGCGTGCGTAGCGGTACGGCTGTTTGGCGCCTCCCCGGACGACGTCGAGGGTCCCGTCATTGTGCTTGATGTAGGCGTCGCCGTAGCGCCGGTACTCGTCGGCTCGGCCATCGGGAAGGGTCACGGTGACGGTCATGGCTGTCAGCGCACCTTCTCGGGGATCGAGCCCAGCACGTGGAGGACGTGCACGGCCAGATCCTTTGCATCCTTGTCGGAAAGTTTGGTGCGATCCCGGATGGCGTCCTTGACGAGGTCGACGCGAATCTCGTAGGGGAAGCGGAACGTTGTCGGCGGAGTCGTCACATTTTCCTTTTTCATATTCGTTGCCGCGCGGTCTGCGCGAGGAGACTGGCGACAGATGAGTCGTTGCCCGGGGCCGCGGCAGCCATCAGCGCGGCGTGCGCCTGGTCTGGGTCGCTGTTCGGAGGCACCACAAGTAAGACGATTCTGCTGCGGTCGAGACCAAGAACTTCGATGGTGTTGATCGGCTGACGTTGGTATCCGTCGAGCCGGACAAGTCGCCCTCCGGTCATGAGCCTCCGTGGTGGCTTCGCCCATTCATTGACGTTGTACAGCACGCGGTCGATGCGGCCTAGGCGAACCGACAGCACTGCCAGTAGATCTGGCAGATCTGCGGCGAGGTCATCACTGTGTGGCCACCAAGCTCCGTCTACGTATCCGCTTGTTGGAGCCTTGGGCTTCAAGCGCAGTCGCGGTGTGTGTTCCGGAGAAGAGCGCGGTGCGGTGGCGGTGGAAGTTTGGCTTGGCGTCATGGCGACGCTCCCGTCTTGACCGTGAGCCGGCCAGATCCTGCAAATCGACGACGAAACAACCTTGAACGGTCATATGACGAAGTACCGCCGATGACCTCAGTCTACGCGGACGAGAAGGCATCCTGCCGCGGAACGGAGTGTGGACGCCGAGCGGGGAGTCCGGGCACCCCTTCGCGATTTGTGTGCGTTCGCGAGCGCTCACCGCTCCTGAACGCACACAATCACCAGAGGACGGCGATCGCGGCCGCCGCGAACGACAGCACGCCCACAGTGACGAAGAGCGAACGGGCGACTGCCTCACCGGTGCGCTTCTGTCGCGCGCTCCCCATGCCGAGGACACCGCCGATCACGATGAGGATGACGAGCTTGACGCCGATCTTCGGATAGTTCAGCTCGATAGCCGCCGGCCACGGCGCGGCGAGCGCCAATCCAGTGAGCAGCGAGAGCAGCACGCCGTAGTCCATGACGCGGGTGAATCGGAACCGTTTGGCGGCGGCCTCGGCGGCCCACGCCCCGAACGTGACGGCGAAACCGACGATGTGCAGCAGCACAACTACATGACGTAGTAGTTCCATGGATCGAGGGTACGTCAGATTCCGTCGGGGCAGCCAGGGGCGACCCCGACGTTGGCAAGATCCGTCGCCAGGTTGTCACTCGACTGGCGATCCGCCCCGCTGAATTTGCTGTGAGCCCACGTTGATGTGGCTCACACCGTCGAAATCAGGGCACCCAGGCGAGGACGTCGCGAATCCCGTCGTTGTAGACGACGCTGTTCGGATCGACACCGACGACGTCGAAGTAGAGCTTGCCGCTCGACGTGCCGTTCGGTGGCACCGCGTTGCCCTGAATGGCCGTCGGGATGAACACGTTGGTGATCGCTTGGTATCCGTCACCGTTCTCTGCCCGCGCGTAGAAGCGCGGCAGCACCGGATTAGCCCAATTTCCAAACGCATTCACCGTCAGCGTCGCTTCATACAGCCGTCCGGCAACAGGGTAAGGAATGGTGTCGGTGCTCGGCTGCAGACCGGTGGCCGTATAGCCGATCAGCGGGCCGCCGGACGCGACATCGTTGATCGTCTGCTCCACGCCGAACTGTTGAATGCTGTCGGTGGCCGTCGCGATCCCTGGCGTCCCAAGCGCGAGGCCTGCGGCGACCGCGGTGGCAGCGGCGAGTTTTGCTAGTCCCTTGATGCTCAATGTAGTTCCCTCCCACGGCGAATTCGACAATTCAACAGTTACCGCATCACCCCTGGTCAGAAAGCGAAATGTAAAAAATCGCCCCGAGTCCTCGGCCACCATGCGCATAGTGTTGCCCTGTGTATGTCGACGCGATGACCACGCCGCAGCCGTTGCAGTCGATCGGGGACCTCGCCCGTCGTACGCAAGATGCGGGATTCTCCGGACTGCTGTTCACCGAGACCGGCCGCACCGCATATCTCAGTGCCGCGGTGGCGTCACAAGCCGCGCCAGGCCTCGACCTGTCGACCGGTGTGGCCGTGGCGTTTCCGCGCAGCCCGTTCGTGACGGCGGCGTCGGCATGGGAACTGCAAGAGGCGACGGCTGGGAGATTCCGACTCGGGCTCGGTACGCAGGTGCGCACGCATGTGGTGCGGCGTTACGGCGCAGACTTCGAGCATCCCGGTCCGCGGCTGCGCGACTACGTGCTCGCGGTCAAGGCGTGTTTTGCGGCGTTCCGCACCGGGACGCTCGATCACCACGGCGAGTTCTACGACCTCGACTTCATCAGCCCGCAGTGGAGCGCGGGGCCGATCGACGCGCCCGATCCGAAGGTCGACATCGCGGCGGTGAACCCGTGGATGCTGCGCATGGCGGGCGAAGTGGCCGACGGGATACATGTGCATCCGCTCGGTGAGCCCGGCTACATCGCGCGCCATGTGGTGCCGAAAGTGGCTGAAGGGGCGGCGAAGTCGGGCCGCTCGGCATCGGATATCGCGGTGATCGTGCCGGTGATGACGATCGTCGGCGACACCGACAAGGAGCGGGACCGCGAACGCGAGCTCGTCCGGGCCAGCATGAGCTTCTACGGCAGCACCCCCAACTACACGTTCATCTGGGACGAGGCAGGGTTCGAGGGGACGACCGCGCGTATCCGGGAGAAGCAGAAGGCCGGCGACTTCAAGGGCATGGCGGCGCAGATCAGCGACGAGCACATCGCGACGTTCGCGACCGAGTCGACGTGGGACGGCCTGGCCGGCGCGCTGGTTGCGAAGTACGACGGCATCGCGTCGCGCGTCGTGCTTTATAACGCCTTGGCGGATCCCGAGCGCATCGAGCGGTACGGCGCGGTGGCGCGCCGCATTTCGACTGGTTGAGCGCTCGATAACAAGGTGGTCACTGCCCCGCGCGGGAGCACGGATCGCCGCGACGGCGCTGCTAATTTCGCGGCGTGGCAGGTGGAGTCGCAGATCGGGGACGTCGCGTCGGGGTGTTGATGGCTGGAGCGGTGCTGGTGGCCGCCGCGCTGATGATCGGTACGTCGCCGCAGGCATCGGCGTATTCGCGCGAGGGCCTGCCCGTCGAGATGCTCAGCGTGCCGTCGCCGTCGATGGGCCGCGACATCAAGGTGCAGTTCCAGGGTGGCGGACCGCATGCGGTGTATCTGCTGGACGGTCTTCGCGCGCAGGACGACTTCAACGGCTGGGACATCAACACCGCGGCGTTCGAGTGGTTCTACGAGTCCGGGGTGTCGGTGGTGATGCCCGTTGGTGGTCAGTCGAGCTTCTACAGCGACTGGTACGCCCCGGCGAAAGGATTCAACGGGACGCTGACCTATAAGTGGGAGACGTTCCTGACGAATGAGCTGCCGACCTGGTTGATGGCGAACCGGCAGCAGGATCCGCGCGGCAATGCGGTTGTGGGACTGTCGATGTCGGGCGGCGCGGCGTTGACGTTGGCCGCGTGGCATCCGCAGCAGTTCTTCTTCGCAGCGTCGCTGTCGGGCTATCTGAACCCGTCGAAGGGGATGTGGCCGACGCTGATCGGGTTCGCGATGATGGACGCCGGCGGCTACCGGGCGGTCGACATGTGGGGCCCGCCGAACAACCCGGCGTGGCAGCGCAACGATCCAATGCTCAACATCAATCGGCTGGTGGCCAATCGCACCGCGCTGTGGATCTACTGCGGCAACGGGGTGTTGAGCGACCTCGATACCGGCGACGGCGGTTTCGGGCAGCAGTTCAGCGCCGGGTACCTCGAGAACATCACGCTGGCCACCAACAAGGAGTTTCAGGAGAAGTACGTGGCCGCGGGCGGACGCAACGCAGTGTTCAACTTCCCGCCGAACGGCACGCACAACTGGGGGTACTGGGGCGCCCAACTACAGCAGATGAAGCCGGATATCCTGCGAATCCTGGCGCCTCCACCACCACCACCTGCGCCGGCTCCCCCGCCCCCCGGAGTGGCGCCGGCTGTCCCGGGCGCATTGCCCGCAGCACCGCCCGCAGCACCGGCGGCACCTCAGGCGGCGGCACCTCGGGCTGCGGCGCCCGTTGCACCTCGAGTTGCTGCGCCTGCGGCACCTCGCGTTGCGGCGCCCGCGGCACCTCGAGTTGCTGCGCCTGCGGCACCTCGCGTTGCGGCGCCCGCAGCGCCGGCACCCGTGACTCCCGGGCTGAACTTGGTCCCGACGGGGTAGTTACTGCCGATCGCAATTACTAGCCAGGCTTTGCGATAAGTGGCTGGTCAGTGGCAGTTCAGGGGCTTCCCGGAAGCCTCTGTAAAGAGTTGCTAAAACTTGCGTAGTTCCGGGCTGCGACCCGTTGACACGCATGACAATTAGGCGTATGTCTAATACTGTTAGGCGCATGTCTAATAACTGAATCTCGTGTCCATCCGGGCGCGAGCAGCAATGCACTCGGCCGCCGCGCCTTCGGCCCTGCGCGAGGACGACAGGGGTGTCTCATGGTCGATGTCGACTACTGCGTGGTGGGTGCCGGATTCGGCGGGCTCACCGCGGCGTTGCGGTTGAAGCAGGCGGGCCACTCGGTGGCGCTGCTGGAGGCGCGCGATCGGGTCGGCGGCCGCACGTGGACCGAAACGCGCGACGACGGAGTGTGGATCGACCGCGGCGGCGCGTGGATCGGCCCGGGCCAGGACGCGATCTACGGGCTGATGAAAGAGTTCGGTATCCCGAGCTACAAACAGCCCACCGAAGGCGACGCGATGATGTTCGTCGACGGCAAGAAGTACCGCTACAAGGGCACGATCCCGTTTTCGATGAGCCCGTGGGCGGTGGCCAACATCGGGACGGTGTTCCTCGAGTTGACGCAGATGTGCAAGCAGATCAACCCGGAGGCGCCATGGGATGCGCCGAAGGCGAAGAAGTGGGATCAGACCAGCTGGGCGGAGTGGCTGGACCGCAACACGTTGTCGAAGCCGGCGCGACAGTTGCTCGAGCATGCCGTCGCGGGGCTGTATACCTCTGCGGCATCAGAGATTTCACTGCTGTTCGTGTTGTATCAGATGGCCGCGGCGGGCGGGCCGAGCTTCGTGCTCGGGGTCAAGGATGCCGCCGAGGATGAGCGGGTGATCGGCGGGATGGGCGCGATTCATCGGGCGATCTCCGACGAACTCGGCGATGCGATCCATCTGTCGCAGCCGGTGCGGAGCATCGCGCAGGACGCCGACGGTGTGACGGTGCGATCCGACGACATGGTGGTGCGGGCTCGGCGGGCGATCGTGGCGGTGCCGGTTTCCATCGCGGGCCAGATCAATTTCGAGCCGATGCTGCCGATGGATCGGTCGTTCCTGCACCAGCGGATGCCGTCGGGGGCGGTGTACAAGATCGCGTTGGTCTATGACGAGCCGTGGTGGCGCGCCGATGGGCTGTCGGGTCAGTCGTTCGCGCCGGGGTCGATGGCCAATCTGACGATCGATGCCAGCACCGACACCGCGTCACCTGCCGTGCTGTGTGTCATCACCGAGGGGCCGGAGGCGCGGAAGATGACCCACCTCAGCGAGGAAGACCGCAAGCAAGGCGTGATCGACGCGGTGGCCGATAGGTTCGGCGACAAGGCGCGGGCGCTGACGGACTACATCGAGCAGAACTGGACCATCGAGCGGTATTCGGGCGGCGGGATGATCGCCCATACGCCGCCGGGGGTGCTCACCGAGTTCGGGCCGGCATTGCGGGAACCGTGTGGCCGGATCCACTGGGCAGGAACGGAGAGCTCGGCGGTCATGTACGGCTTCATTGACGGAGCGGTCCGCTCGGGTGAGCGTGCTGCCGCCGAGGTGATGGAGCGCGAAGCGATGACGGTCGCCTGACACGGGCGGCCGGCTACGTCAAGCGAGTGCGGACGCAATACCCGTGTGGCCGAAGTCGTCTCCCTTCCACAGCAGCGGTTCGCGTGTGTCGAGCGCCAGCGCGTAGGAAAGACAATCGCCGAAGTTCAAGCTGGCGGGGTGGCCGCTGCCTTTGCCGAAGTCGGCGTAGGCCTGGCGAGCCAGACGAGCGTGGTGCTCGGTCACAGAGTCGATCACGAACTCGGCCTCTGCGAGTAGCGCGTCCAGGCTGCGGCTGACGACGGGATCTCGTTGACTGTCAAGAACAATCCCGCATTCGAGATAGCATGCCGCCGAAAGTCTCCGCACGCGCGCGTCCGCGATTGCGTGGGCGTAGATCGCAGCGTCGTCCTCGGCGGCGAGGATCGCGATGATGGCCGACGTATCGACGATCACCGCGGAAGCCCCCGATCGTCGTAGAGCAGAGCACCATGGTCGAGTTCTGCGTCTGTGCGCAACCGGCTCGCTGTCTTCCGGCCGAGAGCCAACACCCGGGCAGCGAGGTCGTCCTTCTCCAGCTTGGCGAGCCGCTCACGCACCGCGGTCGCCACCGCTTGGGCTTGGGATTCGCCGGTGATCGCAGCGATCCGCTTGACCGCCTCGTGGACCGCCTCATCTTTGATATTGAGCGCCATTGGTACCTTTCTACCTTGCGTATGGTACCACTGATTACGCCGCTGCATGTCGCCCTCTCGCCGCATGACCCGAGTGTCGTCTGGGCCTCCGACAAGTTGAGCCGTCGCCGATGAGGTGCTGTGGACAGCTCCGGGCTCGGTTTACTTTGGGGCGATGACTGCCGACCACCTGCCCCTCGAACGGGAGATCGTCGTCACCGACGAGTTCCGTCACGCGTTGGCGCTGCTCGGCGACGGCAGGCACATGTTCCTCACCGGTAAGGCCGGCACCGGCAAGTCGACGTTGATCCGCACATTCATGGCGAACACCGATCGCAACGTGGTGGTCGTAGCGCCGACGGGCATCGCCGCTCTCAACGTCAACGGCTACACCATTCACCGACTGTTCGGGTTCCGCACCACAACTACTGTCGACGACGTCGACGGTGGCGACTACCGGCCCGGCCGGTTCACCAAGACACTCTCGTCGCTGCAGACGTTGATCATCGACGAGGCCTCCATGGTCCGCGCCGACATGTTCGACATGGTCGCCGGTGCGCTGGAGCGGTTCGGTCCCGTGCCCGGGTCGCCTTTCGGCGGCGTGCAGATCGTGTTGGTCGGTGACCTCTACCAGCTGCCACCGGTGATCCGCGACGGCGAAGCAGCTTACTTCTCGACGGTCTATCCGACTCCGTACTTCTTCTCGGCCCGAAAGTTCACCCGGGAAGACTTTCCCACCGTGTCACTGACGACGGTGTTCCGGCAGCTCGGTGATGACCGGATGACGGCCATACTCAACGAGATTCGTGAAGGAGTACTGCTCGGCCACGCTCAGGAGCAACTCAATGCCCGCGCGAATCGGGATTTTGTGCCTCCGGACGACGAGTTCTGGTTGACGTTGGCGCCGACCAATCGGCTGGTGACCGCCCGCAACCGTCAGCAGCTGGAACGGCTCCAGGGTGACGAGTTGTTGCACCAGGCACGGGAATCGGGGGACTTGTCCCTCTTCGACAAGCCGGTCGAGGACGAACTGCGGTTCAAGGTCGGCGCCCAGGTGATGATGCTCAACAACGATCAGGGCGACCGGTGGGTCAACGGCTCGATCGGACGCGTCATCGGCGTGGACTACGACCGCTACGGCGCGGTCGTCGAGGTCGAATTCGCCGACGGGTCATGCGCCGACGTCAGCCCCTTTACGTGGGAGGCCACTCGACCGGTGGTCGAGGGTGGCTCGATGCGCCACGAGGTGATCGGCACGTTCACACAGCTGCCGTTCAAGCTGGCGTGGGCGATCACGATCCACAAGAGTCAGGGTCAGACGTTGGACCGGCTGGTCGTCGACCTCTCCGGCGGCATGTTCTCGACGGGTCAGCTCTACGTGGCGCTAAGCCGGTGCACCTCGCTGGCCGGTCTGGTGTTGAAACGCCCTGTCCTGCCGAAAGATCTGAAGACGGACCGACGCATCGCGCGGTTTCTGCGCGACTCGGTCGGCGACGACGGGTCGCGCCGATATTGCGCGATCGGCATACTGACCGTCGGCGATGAGGGCCGGATGTCGCGACCACGGCCGGTCGAGCTGGCAGTTGCCTTCGATGACGGCACCGGACTGTCGACATTGATCAACCCGCAGCGTGACCTTGCGGATGCACGGAATACCTACGGTATCAGCGTGTCTGACGTACTTCTGGCACCGACGCTGCGCGAAGCGTGGGCAGTGATCGCACCGATGCTCGCCGGCTGCACACCGGTGGGCGTCGGAGTGGACGAAACGCTTGGGCTGATCGACTTCGAGCTCAAGCGACTGGGACACGTGACGGCGATGCCGCTCGGCGTCGAACTCGGGCGGGTGTCGGTGACAGGGCGTACGGCACTGGAACGGGCGCAGTCGGCCCTGCGGGCGCACTCCTCGGTCGACACCCAGGGTGGTTCGTCGGCGTTCGAGGAACCTGAACCGGCGGAATCGGTTTCAGGTCTCCTCGTCAGCCGCGACCACTCCGTTACGACGCCGTCGGCCCATCATCTGCCGGCGTTGTCGGCGTTGCTTCGGGTGAGCCGTGACGTCGCGGCGGTGCTGCTGGGTGGGCTGTCGGCCACCGAGATCGACGGGCGTGACGAGACGACCTGGGACGCTGCGGCTCGACAGTCGGTGGCAGACCAACTCCGGGCGGCGGCGACGCGAGCCCCGTTACCCGACGAGGTGGTGGCACGCCTGCACGACGCTTCGGCGCTGCTCGGGGTTGACGTGGTGACCGAAGCGGCAACGGTGGCGCGTCACGACATCAGAACAGCGATGGTGCCAGGCGCTCGAATTTGCTTCACAGGAACAGCTTTGGATGCCGCTGGGCGGGTGGTCGATCGCGAGGAGATGGAGCGGTTGGCCGCGTCGGCCGGCCTCACACCGGTGCGGTCAGTGACGAAGACACGCTGCGAGGTGTTGGTCACCGCAGAGGCCGGCACGCAGTCGGGGAAAGCCCGAAAGGCGCAGGAATACGGCAAGGCGGTGTTCACCGTCGAGGAGTTCTTCGCCTGGCTGGCAGGCAGGTAATCCGTCTGTTTCGATTGTTTCGATTGCCGGTGGAGCGTAGGCTGAAACCATGACCGCTGCCGTCGTCCCCCTCGCGAATCAGGTGGCCGCCCGCGCGCAGAAGGACTCGCGATTCGCCAGGGTGCTCGATGCGCTGCTCACCGCGCCGACGGCTCCGCAGGGCACCTTGGAGAAAACCGCAGCGCGCAAGCTCAGTGATCAGCGGCGCGCAGCGCTGGTCGATGACTTCGTCGCCGGGTCGATCCGGACGTCAGAGGTGCAGAAGCTGTTGAAGCTGCGCACGCCGCAGGCGGTGCACCGGCTGCGCAGTCGCGGCAAGCTGATCGGCAGCGCTGTCGGCAACCAGACATGGTTTCCTGCTTGGCAATTCGATGGCGGCCGACTGCGCGAAGACCTCCCGCGGATACTCGAACTGCTGGGGCGTTTCACGACCGACCCGCTGGCGGCGGACCGTATCATGCGGCTCAAGCATGAGGAACTCGGCAACACGTCGATCGCCGAGGCACTGCGTAAACCCAAGACCGCCGAGATCGCGTGGCGGATGCTGACCTCGCTCGGTGCCTGAGCTCCCCGCGGGCTACCTCGGCCCGTTCCCCGAACAGCGACCCGTGGGCCTGCGGCGAAGGTCGATTCCGGCCGGCAGCGAGATGTGGCGGCTGGACGCAACACCGCCCTCTAAGTGGGACTGGGCCGGCTTTCCTGAACCGCGCTATCGCTTCGATCCGGGGTCGGGTGCGTTCCGTACCCGCTACGCCGGAGCGACGCTTGTCGGCGCGTTCCGTGAGCGGTACCGGTCGACGGGGCTCGTCATCCCGGCCGATCATCGGACGCATCATCTGGTGCGGCTGGTGGCGTCGCGCAATCTACGGGTGCTCGACCTGCGTACCGAGAAGAACCTCGACGTGCTGCAGGTCGACGACCAGATCAGCACGGGCCAACACCCGGATATCTGGGCCACCTGCCATCGGCTGGCCGACACCGTCAGACGCTGGTGGACCGATGTCGACGCGATCGTCTACCGGTCCCGCACGACGCCGGAGTCGTCGCTGAACTACGCGTTCTTCGGCGTCGACGGATTCAGCCTTGAGAGTTGGCGTCTCGGCAAGCGCACCGATGTGCTGACCGAACTCGTCCTGCACCAAGGCTTTACGGTCAACTGGGACCTAGGGTAGTTACTCGTCCGAGTAGTCGAAACTCAGCCACCGCTGTGGCCGCATTCGGATGACGATCGACGTCTGCCCCAGGTTCGCATCGGTGAACTGGTTGCCCGCCTCCTCGCCGAGGTAGCGAATGGCGACCTGGCGTACCTCGGCGTCCGTCGCGGGGCTTATCTCGGTGACGGCGCCCTCCACGGTGACGTAGCGGTAGGGCGGCGTCTCGTCCTGCGCCGTGATCGCGAACCGGCCGGCATCGCGAATCAGCCGATGCTTTGAGGGACCCCGACTCCGTCCACAACAGCACCTCGCCGCCGGGCTCGTAGCCGTACCAGATCGGGACGCTCAGCGGTGCACGATCCGGTCGCTCGACCGCGATCACGCCGACGTGCACGTCGGACAGGAACTTCTCACGCTCATCGGTGGTCATCTTGCCCATGCAGGTCGCAACCATGCCCCGCCAGATCGCATTCCCCGCGTCAGTGCAGCGAGACGAGATCGTGCACGGAGTCATGCGGCAGGTCGCCGTCCACGACCGCCCTCACCTCCATGTGCTTCAGCGTGATCGCGCCCTTGTGGTTGTCGAGGAACGCGGTGTCGGCGGCGTCGCGTCCGGTCGCGATCCGCACCATGGACTGCCGCGGCGCCAGACACGTCGCATCGACCACACGCCACACCCCATCGATGTAGGCCTCGGCGACCGCATGGAAGTCCATCGGCTCACACCCCGGCGCATAGACCGCGACCAGACGCGCGGGCACGTTCACGGCGCGCAGCAACGCGACCACCAGGTGCGCGTAGTCGCGGCACACGCCCTCACCGGCGAGCACAGTGTCCGCCGCACCGTCGATCGGATCGCTCGATCCCGGTACGTAACTCAGCCGGGTCCCCACCCAGGACGACACCTTCTCTAGCAGCGTCTCCGACTCGACGTACTGCTCGAATTCCGTTGCGGCGAAACCGAAGAACTTGTCGGCCTCGGCGTAGCGGCTCGGCCGCAGATACGTGATCAGATCGATGTCGCGTACCGGCGCAGGGTCAGCCTGCCCAAGAACGGTCGCCTCATACGAGGCGGTGACAGTGCCCTCCGGCGCCGCGAAGCGATGGATACGGGTGCCGTGTTCACCGATGATCTCGTCGGGGGTGATGCGCTTGCCGTTGCAGGCGAACGTGAGCGACTCCGTCACCTCCGCGCCCGGATGATCGGCGACAGCGATCTGAAACTCGAGCGTGGTCGGCGACGTGACCGCCACCTCGAGCTCCGCGCCGACGTCTCGCTTCAGCCCTGTGGTCGGCATGTCGTCCACCGTCTTCGATCGTCGCCAAAGAGCCATCGCACACCGCTTCCGTAGATAGTCAGAATGATCACCGACGGCAGTCTGCTGAACCGTGCACGCGTATCGGAGTCAACCCTAGCGGTGTCAATGAGATTCGGCAGGTCGGCGCCTTCTCGGCAGGTGCGTTGCTCATGCCGCCGGAATAACCGTCGCACGGACGTTCGAAACATCGCGCTAGACGACGCTGGCGGATTCCTTCTCGACGCGCCGCCACGCCGCGATCAGCATCGCGGTGACGACGCCGATCACCAACCACATCAACGCCTGGTTCAGCATCGTGTACACCCGGAAGTCAGCCAGCACCTGTGCGGGGAAGCCGTCGAGCAGCAGCCCGTCGGGGCCGGCGATCGGGCCGGGAACCTCGTGGAAGCTCGGCAGCACCATCGCCACGCCCAGCATCACCGCGGCGTAGCCGCCGGCCGCAAGCGCCGACGCCCGCCACGCACCCCACTGCCGTGCCAACACCAGCCCTGCCGCCACCGCGATGCAGGCCGCCACCACGGAGAGCGCCGTCATCGTCAGGAACGTCGAACTGCGCACCCCCGTAGTCTCGTCCAGTCCGACGGTCGGCGGGTTGGCCGGATACTTCAGACCCGGCACGAACGCGATCGCCACAAACATGCCCGCCGACAGCAGTAACGCCAGGCCAGTCGGATCGGGCACAGACCCCCGTCGCTCCAACGCTGTTCGAATCACGGTGTGGGCCACGGCGAACAGCACACCCATCACGATCCCGAACACAACGATCCCCACCGCCGCACCCACGTTCTCCTGCACCGCGCGGGTGAACAACTCATGTCCGTGCGCCCCATGCTCGCCGGTCAGTTCGGACTCGACGTGTTCGCGCTGTCCCTCGTAGTCGACGGCGATGCCGATCAACGGTTCGATCATCGCCCGGCTGAACGCGAATGCCGCCAGGCCGGCGACCGCGCCGGGCACGAGATAGCGGACGGCGGAGGGTATTTCGCCACTTAGTGGCATGGGAATCCCAGCAGGTGACGGGCGTCGTGCAGGAACTCGTGGACGTGGGTGTCGTTACCGAACACCGATACGGCACCCTGGTCGTAGCCGACGAAGTAGTAGGCGATCAGGGCGAGCATCGTGATCGCGGTCAGCCGGGCCGCGATCGCAAGTGCTGGTGCGGCCGCCCGCACGTTGATGCGTGGGGTGGCGGCGGCTTTGGCGTTGCTCATGGAACTCCTCAGTGGTCGTGGTCGTGTGCGACGGGCAGGGCGTGGTCGTCGGCGTCGGTGAGTACCGGTGCGGTCAGCAGTTCATGCCGGTCGATGAGCTTCTCCAGCGTCGCGACCCAGTGGTCGTAGTACTCCCACTCTCCGCGTTCGGATTCGGGCGTGTTCTCCCAGTCGCCGATCGTCTCGATCAGCGTCTGCTGGAATTCGCTCCACGGGTAGTGTCGGAACTCCGACAGTGCGAGCGCCAATCCGAACGCCCGGCGCTGCCACTCGTGGTCGAACTGCGGCGCCGCCTGGTCGGTGGTGCACGTGGCATGGAGCTTCATGACGCCTGCCCAGCCAACGCCACACCGATCATCGACTCGGTGGTGACCAGATCCATCAGCATCTCGTCGGTGAAGTCCTCGGTCCCTGCAGGTCTTTCGGGGATGACGAACCATCGCGAGTGGCCGCTGGAGTCCCACACCTTGATCTCGGTGTCGGCGGGCAGATCCAGGCCGACCTCGGCGAGCACCTTGCGCGGTTCGCGGGCGGCGCGGGCACGGAACGTCGGATCCTTGTACCAGTACGGCGGCAGCCCCAGCACCGGCCACGGGAAGCAGGAGCACAGCGTGCAGATCACCAGGTTGTGCACGCCGGGCGTGTTCGCGACGGCCTGCAGGTGCTCACCCTCGGCGCCGGCCATCCCCTCGGGGAAGTCGAGTTCGGCGACAGCCGCCGGGGTGTCAACGACGATTCTCTCCGCGAATTCCGGGTCGGTCCAGGCCTTTACGACGATCTTCTTCCCGTTCAGCGGCGTCATCTCGGTCTCGAAGTAGGCGAGCACCTTGTCGACGGTCTGCGGGGTGATGACGCCTTTCTCGATCAGCAGCGATTCCAGCGCGGCCGCCTTCTTGGCGCTGGCTTCCTCGCGGTCGGGCGGGTAGGCGAACTGTGCGGTCATTCCTTCTCCTCGATGGGTTCCAGGTAGGCCTCGAATAGCTCGGCGTACAGGCTCAGCGGTCCGTCTTCCGCTCGGGGGCCCCAGATCTCGGCGGGGTCGAACTCGACGATGTAGATCGGCATCGGGTCGCCGATGCCGTCGCCGGTGTGGCAGAAATAGGCGTAGTCGCCTTCGAAGACGCGTTCCACCGTGCCGGTGCGCCCGCGCAGATATCCGGGCAGGCGGCTGTGCGCGTCGGCCGGGACGTTGGTGATGCGCACGGTGGAGCCCACGGCGAATTTCGGATGAGCGACGTCGCGGCGAGGACTATCCCCGAGTCGCAGGTAGGAGATCACCTGTTCGTCGACCGCTTCTTCCCCGGAACCCGCTGGCACCGAGGGCGTTTCGGCGATGCGCTCGGTGAGCTCTTCCTCCGTCACGTAGCCCTTGTCGATGAAGAACTGGGTGATGCCGCCCAGCCACTTCTCGTAGTAGCGGAACTTGAAGTAGTCGAACGGGTTCATCGCCTCGGCGCCGGTGCGCAGGTCAGCCCACGTCCACTCGTCCTTGAACGCGGTCGGCACCTCGTCGATGGGATAGGCCGGCAGCGCCGAGCCGAGGTGGTTCGACAGCCCCATCATCGCGACGTGGATGCCGAAGATGCGCTTCTCCCACTCCTCGACGAAGACGCGCTTCTCCAGGCTCAACGGTTCGGGTAGGCCTTCGAGACCGCCCAGATAGTGCTGCAGTTTCATCAGGCGGGACTTCCTTCTGTTGATGGGGCGGTTTCTGGTTTCTTCGTCATCACGTCGGCGAGGTACTCAGAGAGCAAACCGAAGGATGCGCCGAGCACACACGCGACGGCGGCGACCAGGCCCGGGTGGGAGATGGTCGTGACGGTGATGGTGTTGCCGGTGCCCGCGACGGTCGAGACAGTGGAGGCGAAGCCGACCACGACGGCCGGTGTCGTGGCTAGCAGCGGCACCCAGGACGCCTGCACCATCACGGCGCTTCCGACACCGACGGCGATCGCCGTGACCAGCAGGCTGCCACCCATCAGGTGGGCGGCGTACAGGCTGGCCGAGGCGATCACGACGCCGACGAGGTTCGACGACACCGATCGCACCCACCCGGTGACGCCGCCGCCGACGAAGAAGAACGATGCCCATGTCAGGAACACCACCCAGATGGGTACCGTGATGACTTCGGCGGTCAGCGCGACCGCCAGCCCACCGAGGACGCCTATACTCAGCGTCAGAGCTGTTCGAGAATCCATGAAATGAGGTTCAGGGCAGCAGGTTTCGCCCGGGTTACGCCCAAATTTCCCTGACCGGCAGGACCGGACACGAATCGTGCAAATCCGGACCTTGCCTCGCCCGCAACGTGGATGTAACAGACGCCAGCTAACTTGACTTCACTTCCACGGGGGCACGAAAGGACAGCGGCTGATGTCCGACGGGAACCGACCCCAGCGGCAACGCAAGACGATCGTGTTCGCGCTCTACGACAAGGTCACGCTGCAGGACGTCGCCGCGCCGCTGGAGATCTTCGCCCGCGCCAACGACTTCGGTGCACGGTACGACGTGATCCTCGCATCGGTGGACGGAAAGCCGGTCCATACAACGTCGTTCGTCGTACTCAACGTCGACACCTCGCTGGACGAGGTGCCGGACCGGATCGACACATTGATCGTGCCGGGCGGGGTGCCCGCCGACTTCAATTTCACCCCCGGCGAGCACGACATCCCCGAGGAGCAGACGCCCGACGTCGTCGCCTCGGCGTTGGAGATGGTGCGCGAGCTGGCGCCGCGGGCGCGCCGGGTGGCGTCGGTGTGCACGGGTGCGTTCGTGCTGGCCAAGCTGGGGCTGCTCGACGGGCGCCGGGCCACCACCCACTGGGCGCATTGCCAGGAGTTGGCGCGGGCGTACCCCGAGATCTCGGTGGACCCGGATTCATTGTTCGTCCAGGACGGGCCGTTCATCACCGGCGCGGGGATCAGCGCCGGGATCGACCTGGGTCTGGCGCTGGTGGAGACTGACTACGGGCCGGACGTGGCGCGGCGGGTCGCGCGGTGGATGGTGGTGTTCCTGCAGCGGCCGGGCGGGCAGGCGCAGTTCAGCGTGTGGACCGAGGCGGCGTCGCCGGTGTCGACGGGGTTGCGCGAGATCCTGGACGCAGTGGTCGCCGAACCCGCCGCGGATCATTCGCTTGCGGCGATGGCCGAACGCGCGGCGGTCAGCGAGCGGCATCTGGTGCGCATGTTCCACGACCAGGTTGGGATGACGCCGGCGCGGTTCGTCGAGCGGGCGCGCGTGGAGGCGGCCAAGGTGCTGCTGGCGACCGGCGATCACAGCCAGGAATCGGTGGCGCGGCGGGCCGGGTTCGGGTCGGCGGACACGATGCGGCGCACGTTCCGCCGCGCGCTGGGCGTCTCCCCCAGCTCGTACCGTAGGCGGTTCCGGACGACGGGCGTGGGAGCGCCTTCGTAGTTCAGGGCGGCGAAGGAAAGGCTCTAGACCGCGTCGTCGAGACCCCAGTGCTGCTCGGCTCTCCTCAGCACGTCCCGCTTGTAGTCCGACCTCAGCGCATCGACCACAGCCAGTGTTCGGGATGTCAGCCCGTCTCGAATACCGCTCTGCGCGTGTGCATATGGGATGAACGCGCGTAGCAGGTCGGGAGCATCCAGCGCGACCTCCAACGGAATGCCGTATTCGTCGTAGTACTCGCGGTTGAGCGCATTCTCGACGCGCGCCGCGCTCCATCGCAATGGGTCACGCGTCCCGGTCTCGAACAGCTCGATCAGTAACTGCCGATGGGCGACGTCGGTGAACGGCGCCGCAAAACTGGACGCGAAGAACCTGTCGCAGAGCTCCGCGTCCGACGTCAAGTCCACGACCGAGGGCCGGTGTTGGCCACCTCCCGGTAGCCGACTCAGCAGCCACAAGACCAGCGGCCGGCAAAGCGGCCAGGTATCGGTCTTGGGTGTGATTGCCGGCTTGTTCAGTGCATCCTCGATCCACACCCGCGCATCGGCCAGCGTCATCTCGAAAACCTGGGTATCGCTGCTCGATTCGGCCGCGAGCCGGGCAAGGGTCGCGGCGATCGGCTCCGGTACGGCGCCCGCATCGGAGATGCTCGACCATTTGTTGTGGTCGATCCAGGCTCCGATGGTCAGCTCCCGTCCGTCATCGAGCCGCATACCGATCACGATTTCGTCGACATCACCGAACGCGTTGGTTCTGCGCACCGCGCGATAGGCATCGGCCCGCGGTAAACCGGCTATCCATCGCGGTAGATGGTCTTTCCGCTCCGCCACTTCCTGTCGGCATCGGAGTTGCGTCGCCGGATCGTCCACGACAAGTTGGGCGATGACCGCCAGCAGCGCTGTCGTTTCGCGAGTACGTATACCGATCAGGCCGGGCAGGATGGCATCCCAATGGCTCGTATCGGATGCGCGAGACGTCACCCATGGCAACGTGTCAGGTTCCGCCACCTCGATCACCAAGCTGGCCACCTGCAGCAGGCGAAGGGGATGCCCACGCAACGTGCGGCGTATCAGGTCATCCAGTGGTGGATCGGCGGGACTTCCTTCTCGGCATTTCTTCGTCCGCCGGTCGTCACGGCGGACCTGTTTGGCCCTGCGTGCTCGTCGCCTGTCGGTCATGCCGCGGACGCTACGCACGACCTGTGACATCCGGTCTGGCCCGCCGCAATCGCAATCCGCTTTCTGCAGCGAAAGTGCGAGTAACCGTCTGAATATTGCGGATAGCGATGGCCACAGCGGCCGCACAGCTGGGAATGGTTAACTAAACCCAGGCGTTGGCGTCACGAGCGTCGTGGTGATGCAGGACCTGTTCGATATGGCTCAGGCCGCGCTCAGGTGTTGCGACCGCTGAGCGCGTCGCGCATCCGGTCGATGAGACCTGCACCCGGGTCCAGAATCCTGTTGGCGGGCGGGCGATCCGGCGCTCCCGGATGGGGCCGCGTCGGTGCGATCTTCTTGGCGTGCTCGAACTTTTCGCCGAGCTCCCGAAGATCGTCTGGTGAGCAGGCTTTCCGAAGCGCCGGCAGCAAGTCGGCCTCTTCGTCCTCGATGTGGTGGCGGATGTCCTTCATCAGCTGGCGCACCAGCTCGTCGAACTTGGGATCGTCGGAATCGGTGTTCTCGATCTCTTTCATGATCTTTTCCGCCTCGGCGTGCTCCTCGAGCTCATGGTCGGCGATCTTGTCGCCGTCGTCGAGCACGCGACGCGCCGCCGGGTAGACGAATTGCTCCTCGCCGACCGAGTGCCGCACCAGTTCGACGATGACGTGTTCGACGAGCTCGCGGCGATTCTGGCCGTCGCCACTGCGTTCGAGCTGCTCGAAGACCGCTTCCACCTCGCGGTGGTCGGTGATGATGTCGTCAACAACATCGTGTCGCTGTGAAGTCGTCATGGCTGTCTCCTCAATTTGGGCTGTCCCAACGGGCTACCCGACGTCAACACCGCCAAACGGCAGGCTCAGCCCTGCACCGTCGGCCAGAAGAGGTCGAACAACCGCGCTTCCCACCCCGCCGCAACGCGCCCCGTGCGGGCACGCTCGGCGATGTGTGCCCCGACGATGGCGTCGATGAGCGTCGCGTCGTCGACGTCGGCGCGAAACGACCCGTCCGCTTTCGCCGCGTCGATCACCGACTCCAGCTCGGCCCGCTGACGACCGAGGATGCGGCGGAAGATCTTGCTGAACTCGGGGTCGTCGTCGGTGAGCATGGCGGCCAAGCCGCCGAAGCCAATCCCGACTTCGATGGCCTTGACGGCTTCCTGGATGAGCCACCGCAGCCGGTCGGGTGCGGTGGCGTCCGCAGCGAGGGGCTCGGGAGTGGCCACTCTCGACAGCGCGGCGGACAGCATGTCGCGGCGATCGCTGTGGCGGCGGTAGATGGTGGTCTTGGCGATGCCCGAGCGCGCCGCCGCCGCCTCGACCGTCACCGACCTGGGACCTTTGGTTCGTAGCAGCGCCAACGTGGCATCGGCGATGCCCTCATCGACGTCCGGACGCTGCGCCATCGTTCCTCCTCCGTCGCCGGGGAATACCGACG
Source organism: Mycobacterium sp. (assembly GCA_044508395.1). Classification (GTDB taxonomy): domain Bacteria; phylum Actinomycetota; class Actinomycetes; order Mycobacteriales; family Mycobacteriaceae; genus Mycobacterium. Next base: position 28,497 of record JBIQHU010000050.1, read on the forward strand.
GCGGGAAAAACGCTACACTAGGCGTAGCGCTACGATACGCGTAGCGTTTCAGTGCTGATGAATGGAGCTGATCAACGTGTTGAAGGCAGTGCGCAACGTGTCCGGGACGAGCGTGGCGTATGTATGTCTATTGATGGCGTTCGCCGCGCTGGGGATGTTCGTGTATGCATTGGCCGCCGGAAGCGCGGTGGCGGGAGTCATCGGCGCCGCCCTGATCGTGCTGATGGCCGCGGCGGTGGTGGGGTTCTATATCGGTGCTCGCACGCGAGCGGCGTCCAACGATAGTGGCATCGACATCCCGAGCGAGAACATCTGGGCGCGGCCGCTACGACGTGAGCAGATCAGCCGCTACATGCAGAACTACCGCGCCGTTCGCGACAGCCATGAGCAAGTGCTGCAGGCGGTCGCCGTGCCACTGGGTACGCCCGCGAACCTGGAGGATCGCCAGGCGGCCTGACGTTGCGGGCCGCTCAGGCGACGGTGGCGCCGAGTTCGGCGTAGACCGCGGCCTCGAAGCCGAGCATCGTCTCGACCATCTTGCCGTCGAAGAACGGCAGCAGCTGTGTCCCGATCACGGCGCCGATCCCCGCCTTGCGGTCGACCCAGAAGTAGGTGTTGAACAGACCCGACCAGTCGCCTGAGCCGGCGCTGCGCATGCCCGGCAGATCGATCGAGTACACGTGGAACCCGAGGCCCCAGCCCTGCGGCACGGGAAGCAACTCGACCGGATTCGCCAGCTCGAGATCCGTGGGTTCCATCTTCGGCGGCAGCGGCACGCCGTTGAGGTGGTCCTGCAATGCGAGCTCGACGGTCGCCTCGTTGAGGATGCGGGTGCCGTCGAGCTCGCCGCCGTTGACCCACGCACGCACGAAACGCCCGTAGTCGGCGATGCTCCCGTAAGACCCGTGACCGGCCGCGTCCCATTCCTGCACGGCCTCCAGGTCGACCGTGGACGGCGCCAGGCTGCCATCCGGCTGCCGCGAGAGAACCGGGAGTAACCGCGCACGCTGCTCGTCAGTTGGGGCGAAGGTCGAATCCGTCATGCCGAGCGGGCCCCAGACGTTCTCGGCGAGATAGTCGCCCAGCGTCTGGCCACTCACAGCTTCGACGACCTGGCCGAGCCAATCGGTGTTGACGCCGTACTCCCACGCCGCGCCGGGATCGTGGACCAGCGGCGCGCTGATGCTCTGCTTGCGGCCCGTGAGCACATGCGGCCACCCGTGTTCCGTGCAGTATGTGTAGAGCTTTTCGTTGAGAAAGTGATAGCCGCAACCGGCCGTGTGGTTCATCAGCTGACGGACTGTCGCCTGGGTCTTGGGCGCGCGCAGGACCGGCTTGCCGCCGTCGAATCCGTCGAGCACCTGGAGCTCACCGAACTCGGGCACGAGAGACGCCACCGGCGCGTCGAGGTCGATGCGACCCTGCTCGACGAGCTGCAGCGCCGCGGTAGTCGCGACGGCCTTCGTCATCGACGCGTTGCGGAACATCGAGTCGGGCCGGGCATCCCCGGCCGCGCCCTCGTAAAGGACGCCTTCGCGGCTGACGATCGTGGCGGCGATGCCATGCAGCGACCCATCGGCCGTCACGCCGTTCAGTAGGTCGTCGATTCGCTCAAACCCCATGTCAAACTCCTCTGCTCTTCGGGGATCATCGCACGTGCCGTCGTCACGCCGATGCGCTTCGGACGCGACGGCATGACCGAGCGTCCGTCACGCGGAGGTGTGCGTCTTCACCCGCGCGCGGATGGGTTCCGCGGCGACCATCGTGAAGGGCAGCGCGACCGGGAAATCGCCGTCAAGGGAGTGAATTTCGGTACGCCGGATAATGGTGGCCAGTGCGAGGGTGGCCTCGAGCATCGCGAAGTGGTCGCCGATGCAGGTGCGCGGGCCCGCGCTGAACGGAATGTATTGCCACCGGTCGAGTTTGGCGGCATTCTCCGGAGCGAACCGCTCCGGGTCGAACCGCACGGGGTCGTCCCACAACTCAGGGTCGCGGTGAATGGCGTAGACCCCCACTGTGCACACCGTGCCGGCCTTCACCAGATATCCATCGACCTCGATGTCGCGGGTGATCAACCGGGGAATCGAGGGAGCCGGCGGGCATAGGCGCAGCGCTTCGTGCAACACCTGGACGGTGTAGGGCAGGCGGGGAACGTCGTCGGGGGTGAGTTCCCGGTCTCCGATGGCGTCCGTTTCGGCGCGCACCCTGTCCTGCATGTCGGGGTCGCGGCCGAGCGCCCACAGCGCATAGGTCAGGGTCGTGGCGGTGGTGTCGTGCCCGGCCGACATGAACACGACGAGTTCGTCGCGTATCTCGTTGTCGGTAAGTGGGCGGCCGGTGGCCGGGTCGGTCGCGGCGATCATCGCCCGCACCAGAGGTGCGTCGCGGTCGGGGTCGTCGCGGCAGCCTTGCAAGACCTCCGTGGCGAGGCTGCGCACGGTGGCGGCTGCGGCGCGCGCTCGCCGCCGCGTAGGGGTGGGCAGCCAGCGGGGCGGTCTGATGGGACTGGTCACCCGCGATGTCACATAGCCCAGGGCTGTCCGCAAGGGGTCGGCGATCGCGTCGGCACGCTCGTCGAGGTCGATCCCGAGCACAGAACGGCCGAGTGCCCGCATGGTGAGCCGGCGACATTCTGCGTCGAGGTCGACCACCGCTGCGTCGCCCCACCTGGAGGCGACGCCATCGGCGGCCTGAGCCATATGGCCGCCGAAGACGCGGACGTTGTGCTTGGTGAAGACCGGCTGCAGCGCACGCCGTCGGGGCAGCCACTCCTCGTGCGTGAACGTGAAAAGGCTCGGGCCGAACAGGTAGCGCACCTCGTCGTGGGCGGATGTCCGCTCGGCGGCGCTGCCGGTCTCACCGAGAATGTCGCGGGCCGCCTGAGGCGACGCCGTGACCACCGCCTCCGGAATCAACCATGTCGGGCCGGTCTTCAGGCGGGTCACATATCCGCCGGCATCGCGCAGCGTCTCCTGACCGGTGTGAAATGCCTTGACGGCGTTGATCTGCTGTCGCAACGACAGCGGATTCCTTGGGGCGAGCGTCAGCCCGGCAAGGTCGGCGGACGGACTTGTGCGGACCACTGCGTCTCCTCTGTCAGACGTCAGCATCCGCCATCAGTCCGGCCATTGTCAGTGACTTTCGGTAATTCACAACGCAAACACCGCCTTGGTGGATGCGCGTGCCAACAGAAACCAACACTCCTACCCGAAAAGAAGTTGACCGCCCGCAAACGGCCTGGGACTCTGTCCTGTTTGCACGTTTCCCGACCAACTCAAACACGATGACTCTGACCCACGATGAATTGACCGATCCCACCGCCGAATCGACCGGCGGCGATGATGCGCGCCAACCCATCACCGACGTCGCCGCGTGGCTCGACGGCCTCGACCCCGGTGTCCGTCCCGCGCTGCGCGCGCTCGGCGAGTTGCTGGCGGGTGTCGTCAAACGCGACAGTGCAGAAAGCGCAGACAAGTTCACCGCCCGCTGCCTGGGCGTGCCGGATGCTGGACACCTCATCGATGAGGGCCGACAGCTAAATCCGGTGTCTCGGTTGACCATGCCGCTGGCGTTGGCGGAGTGGATCGACGCCCACGCTGATCTCTGTGAGATCGGTCCCGGCGAGTACACGTCGCCGCCGAAGTGGACTCAGACTGAGATCGGTGGCCGGCAATACCGGCATCCCCTTTGTCTGCGAGCGCATTTCCCGGCCGGAACGCTGCTCGATGACACCGGATGCGTCATCCACATCGAGGCTCGCGAAACCGTGATGTACACCGCCGAGGTGAGCGCGTACGTGACGCCCGACCATCAGGCCTCCGCGCGGGCAGTGCTCGACCGGCTCGTCGAACGCGCCAACGAGTTGAACCCTTATCGGGGCCGCGCGGTGCGCGCGAGCCTCGCATTTGGACTGAAGTTCACCGTCATTGATCTGCCGTCGGCGGCAACCCGCGGGACCATCATCGTTCCCGGCGAGGTGTGGGGCGAGATCGACCTCGGCATCATCGCCGTCCGCGATCGCCACAAGGTACTCAACGCGCACGGTCTCGGCGCGCGGCGGGGTGTCCTGCTGTGCGGTCCTCCGGGGACAGGAAAGTCGGCGGTGAGTTCGGTGGTCGCTCGCGAGGTCGTCGGGGAATTCACCGTCATCTACGTCGAGGCCAAGGCCGGAGCCGAATTGCTGACAGCCGTCGTGGAAGAGGCACAGCGCCTCGGCGGTCCGGTGCTCATCGTGCTGGAGGACGTCGACCTCTGGTGCAGCGACCGCGGGACCGGCCGTCCCGGCTTGTCTGAGTTGTTGCACGCGATGGATATCAAGGCCGATGCCCGCATCTTGACACTGGCGTCCACCAACGACGCATCGACGTTGGACAAGGCAGCGATCCGAACTGGACGGTTCGACTCCATCGTCGAGGTCGGATATCCCAATCACGTTGACGCAGCGCGGATTCTGGCGGCGCTCATCGGCGATATCGCTGGCGGCCAGGCCGTCGACACGGCAGCGGTCGCGGCCGCGCTGCCCGAACGGACAGGTGGCAGCGACATCCGTGAAATCGTCCGCCGCGCCGTTCTGGCGAGTGACGACGGCGCCATCAGCACGGCAACGCTGTTAGCGGAGGTGGGCAGCGGACGGTATCGGGCCGAGACCCCCGCAGGGATGTATCTCTGACGACTATGCGCCTCGGATCAAGACTCGGTTACGTCCTCCCGATGGAAGTGCCGCCACAGTCGGGCCCCGCCGGACAGCGCGACCAGCACCCCGACACCGCCGATCACGATGCCGGTGAACAGCGAGATGAACATCGGGTCGATCGACTCGCCTATCGTGGCGGCTCCGAACGAGCCGCCCACCAGGAAGCCGAGCAGCGGCGCCAGCACGGCGACCGCCGTTCCCAGCAGCGCCCGCCACATGCCTGGCGGGGTGGGCTCCAGGACGACGGGACGGCCGGCGCTCGGGCCGTCGAGATCCTCATCGCCGGTTGCGGTGGCGGCCGGATCGGGTGCTGCGCTAGTCATCGGATCTCACCCTCCTGATGTGTGGGACGGCGTCGCCACCACCGCCCGCGTCGTCTGCCGAGTTGACGCGTCCGCCCTCGAGGAACGGGCGCACGATGTCCATCGGGATCGGGAACACCACGGTCGAGTTCTGGTCGGCGCCGAGTTCGAGCAGGGTCTGCAGATAGCGCAGCTGCAGCGACGCCGGGCTCTCGCTGAGTGTCATTGCCGCGTCGCGTAATTCCGCGGACGCCTGCAACTCACCGTGCGCACTGATCACCTTGGCGCGTCGCTCCCGCTCCGCCTCGGCCTCGCGGGCCATCGCCCGTTGCATCATCTCGGGAATCTCGACGTCCTTGATCTCGACGACCTCGACCTTGATCCCCCACGGTTCGGTCTGGCTCGCGATGGACGCGGCCAGGTCCTCGTTGAGATCGGCGCGGTGGGCCAGCAGCGTGTCGAGGTCGGCGCGTCCGACGACCGAACGCAGGGTGGTCTGGGCGATCTGGGAGGTGGCGACCGCGAAGTTCTCCACCGCCATCACGGATTTGGTGGGGTCGGTCACCCGGAACAGCACGACAGCGTTGACGCGTGCGGTGACGTTGTCGCGGGTGATGACTTCTTGGGGCGGGATGGTCAGCGTCACGGTGCGCAGGTCGACACGCACGAGCTTGTCGATGCCGGGCAGCACGACGACGACTCCCGGCCCCAACGGCCCGCGCAACCGGCCCAGCCGGAAGGCCACCCCGCGTTCGTACTCCTTGACGATGCGCAGCGACGCGATCACCACCGCGACGAGCAGCGCGACGAGGACGACGACAACCACAATCCACGGACTCATCAGCGTGCCTCCCGCCGGTCGGATGCATACGAGCTACGGCGGCGGATCTCGGCATCGGCCAACCGCTTTCGCTCCTCGATATTGTCGTCGAGTGACTGGAACACCACCCCGGGCGGCACGGCCGGGGTGCGGCGCAGGTGCGACCACAACGGCAGCGACACCACACCGACCGCGACTGCACACCCCAACAGCAGCAGCGTCTCGGCCACGGTGTCGGCAGCCAGCGCCATGGCCAGCGGCCAGATGACCGCGATAGCGCTGACGGCGCAGGCGATCCCGCGGTGGAAACGCGCCGCCTCCGACGCGGGCCAGCTGTCGATTGCGCGGCTGACTTCGCGGCCATCGTGGGAGGTGGTACAGGTGCGCTTGACCGGGCAGGCGTTGCACACCGTGGGGCTACCCCGGTAGCGCATGACCCGGTTGTCGGGGTCAAATGACTTGGGCCACAACCACTGATCCTGCGGACACAGCCATGCGTCGTGGTCCTCGTGGTAGACGAACCCGCCGGTCCGGTGCTGTTCCACCTTGGCTGCGGCACGGCGGGCGAACCGGTCGATGCCGTAGGCGATCACGACGAGCAGGACCGCGTACCCGATCGTCAGCCAGGTCTCGATCATGGGCTGTCCCCAGCATCGCGGTCGTCGGGCAGACGGCGGTCCGAGGCGTAGCGGGACGTCCCACCGCCCGTCGCCGCCAGACCGGTCCGGTCCTCTTCGGCCTCGGCATGTTCCTCGACGAACAGTGTCTCGGCGGGCAGCGTGTGCGTCGTCGCCTTGATGCCGTAACGCACACCCAGCCAAGCGATCCAGAGGAACGGCAGCACACCGCCGAGGATGAACAGGAAGTCACCGGGCATCCGCAACCACTCGAGCACGACATTGCCGGACTGGGTGATGTAACCCAGCGTGCGCGCTTCGTAGTAGCCGTCGTTGACCGAGTGCCACAACTGCAGGACGCCGAGCGGCAGCAGGGTGGCGAACACCATCCACGCCAACCCGATGTTGAGCGACCAGAAGGACAGCTTGGCCAGTTTGTCCGGCCATCTCTTCGCCGGGATGATGTAACGCAGCGCGAACAGCGCCAGACCGACGGCGAGCATCCCGTAGACGCCCATCATCGCGCCGTGTGCGTGGTTGGCGGTCAGCGCCGTGCCGATCTGGTAGTAGGACACAATCGGCAGGTTGATCAGGAAGCCGAAGATGCCCGCGCCGACGAAGTTCCAGAAGCCCACGGCGACAAGGAACATCACCGCCCAGCGGTGCGGGAACGGCGCGCTGCTGCGCGACTGCTGCCGCGAGCCCAGTTGCAGGAACGTCCACGCCTCGACGGTGAGGAAGGTCAGCGGGATGACTTCCATCGCGGAGAAGAACGCGCCGAGGGCCATGTGTTCCACGGGAGTGCCGGAGAAGTACAGGTGGTGCATTGTGCCGATCACGCCGCCCACCGAGTAGAGGATGATGTCGAGGAAGATGAGCTGGATGGCGATCCGGCGGCGCACCACACCGAGCATCACGAAGATGTAGGCGACCATCACCGTCGTGAACAACTCGAGGAAGTCCTCCACCCACAGGTGCACCACCCAGAAGCGCCAGAACTCGGCAACGGTCAGATGGGTCTGGGTGCCGGCAAGCATGCCGACGGCGTAGAACGCGGGGATGGCCAGGCCGGCGTAGAAGAACAGCCACGGCATGTTCAGCTTGCTCTCGGTCTTCAGGCGCGAGCGGATGGCCCGGTAGATGATCGCCATCCACAGGAAGAGCCCGATGACGAGCAGGATCTGCCAGAACCTCGGCAGGTCGAGGTATTCCCACTGCTGGTCGAAGAAGATGGAGCCCTTGGCCCAGTCGACGCCGAAGGTGCTCAGCGCCGTGCCCGTCAGGGTGCCGGCGACGACGATGAACAACGCGCCGAGCAGGCCATAGGTCAGCCACGATTGTCGACGGGGTTCGCGGCCGGAGATGATCGGCGCGAGGAAGATGCCGGCGGCCAGGAAGGACGCCGCGGTCCAGAGCAGCGACAGCTGCACGTGCCAGGTTCGCGCCAGGTTGAACGGCAAGACCTGGGCGAGGTCGAAGCCGAAGAAGTTGCTCAGCTCGGCGCGGTAGTGCTCGATGGCGCCGCCCAGCACCGCCTGAGCAAGGAAGAGTACGGCGACGACGAGGAAGAACCACGCGGTGGCTTTCTGCGATGGCGTGATCTCGACCTCGCCCGGTTGGCGGAAGGCCAGCGACGGCGTTTCGGTTGCGTGCCAACCGATCTTGCGGCTCCACCGACCGTAGAGGGCGAACAATGCGCCGAGCCCGGCCAGCAGGGCGATCAGCGACATCGCCGACCAGACCAGGATGTCGGCGGTCGGGGTGTTGTTCACGCGCTGTTCGGGTGGCCAATTGTTGGTGTAGGAGTAGGAGTGGCCCGCGCGCTCGGCTGCCGCGGCCCAGGCCGTCCAGCTGAAAAACGCGGTGAGGTCGGTGATTTCCTGCGGATCGGTGATGAGCTGCGGGATCAGTCCGTACTTGGTCGAGTCGGTACCGAAGACACCGGCGTAGTAGTCGCGGATCCTGTTGAACGCGGCCACCTGCTCGGCGGTGAACTGCAGCGTGGCGGTTTCCTCGTCGAAGCGGTTGGTCCGCATCATCTCGACGAGGTCGGCCGTCGGGTCCGGCGATCCGGAGTCGCGCAGCTGCTGGCCGACGTCGTCGGCGGACAGGCGCAGGTACTCCGCGGTGTAGTCCGGGCCGAGGTAGCCGCCGTGGCCCATCACCGAGCCGTACTGCTGCAGACCTCGGCGCAGAAAGATCTGCTGTCCCGCGGTGACCTGCTGCTCGGTGAACAGCGTCTGGCCGTCCGGGCCGACCACCCGCTGTGGCAGCGGCATCGAATCCGCGTAGGTTCTGGCGGCCAGGATCCCCATGATCAGGAAGCCGAAGACCATGACCAGGGCAACACCCTGGACCCACCCTTTCGAGATCGCCAGCTCAGCACGCGTCGGAGCCGGCAAAAAGGACTGTTCAGTCATTGCACCCCCCAGTCGAACTGAAACTACGTTCGGAGCGTCTTGACCAACGTAACGAACCTCGGGGCCGAAGTGGTGGAGGTTCCCAATGTTCACGTCCACAGGGCAATTAGGCTTGCCAAAGTCGCTTCACCCGTCCGGTACAGGCCCGGGGCGTAGGGCGAACGCCTGGGTGATCGGCCTGTCGACGTATGCGGCCAACATCCTCACACTGCTGACCGTCGCGACCGGGACCGACTACATGGTCTTCGTGCTCGGCCGCTACCACGAGCGGCGCAACGATGGCATGGAGCGGGAGGCCGCCTTCTACGACATGTGTCGCGGGACGTCGCACGTGATCCTCGGCTCGGGCCTCACCATCGCCACTCCACCACGTCGGGCCTTTACGACCAGACCGCCGGCGGCGCTGGAGAACGCGACCAAGCTGGGCGAGGCGTACAACGCGTCGGACACCGACGACTCGTTCTACCTACCTCCGGAGGCGTTCGGCAGTCCCAAGTTCCAGCGCGGGCACCTATAAAGACTTTGCGGAGAAGGCGCGCCTACCACCTGATCATCGCAGCATCGCGTCGCTGTCCCTCAACTTCCGTTCTGCGCCGCAGTAGCCAGTTGCGAGTCCGAGCGCGACAGCCAGTGTCGGCTTCAGTGCTGGATTCGGCTGAGGTCGTTCTGGTCTTTGACGGACACCAGCAGGACCTCGGTCACTACCTGGGCAGTCATGCGGTGCGGGCGCGCGGCGTCGAAATGCACTGCGGTATTTTCGGGTATTTCGTAGCAGGCGCCTTCGTACTCCAAAACGAGTGTCCCACTAAGAACATAGAGCCACTCCTCGCCACGGTGCTGTGCAGGCAGACTGGCCGGTCGGCGCGGCTTGACTCGCACCCGCAGCGCTTCGATGGTGCGTGAATTGAGAAACCCACTACATGCCGCAATCTCGAGGCCAGCTGCGGAGTGTCGCGGCGCATCGGGGGGAAACGTGGCCAGCTCGGGACCCGCGCCGTCCTCACCGAGCAGGGTGCTTACCCGGACCCCCAGGGCGGCCGCGAGATCGACCAGAGAGCCGATAGAGGCCTGCCGTTCACTGGATTCCAGTCGCGAGAGGTGTGCCTTTGAAAGCCCTGACAATTCGGCGACCTGGTCCAGGGTGAGGCCTCGAGCCTCGCGCGCAGTCCTCAAGCGTTGTCCAACGGCGTCGAGGTCCACTGGCGAGGTCACTCCTGTACCTCTTCTAGTGCGGACGCGAAGAACGCGTCTGTGGTAGGGA
>JBIQHU010000230.1:0-4687 GCA_044508395.1 Mycobacterium sp.
TTATCGATGGGTTGGCTCAGGATCGCGATCTTTGCGCAGGTTAGGTTGTCGTTGCGATCGATGCAGCGGTGTGTCGGGTGTTGCCGCGACGGGCGCTTTCACGTCGGAGGTCGAGGTTTTCACCGTGCGCTTGTTCGAGCGCGTCACGCAACGCCTGAGTTTGTTCTCTGTGGCGCTTTTTCAGTTCGGCAATTTGTTGAGTCAGCGTGATGACGAGTGAGTTTTCGCTGTTGATGCTTTGGCGTGCGGTTGGAGCTGCGCCGTGTTGGCCGCGGAGGTATTCGATGCGTTGGCGGAGCTCGGGATGTTTGTAAAGGAAGGCATGCGAGACGTTGGCTTCTCTTTGCACGGCCGAAAAGGTGACGGGGTCTCCGCGTTTGACGAGCGCTCTGATCGCTTGATCGGCCGCGTGCGTTGCGCGCTGCGATTTCGCTTTCGCGGCGGCAGTGAGTACGGCGACGCGGCGGGCTCGGGTGCCGGTCATGGCGTGCTCCTGCGGTCTGGGATCGGCCCGAGGGTCAGTGGGACCGGCCCGGCGCTGGGGCGGTTGCACTGCGGCGTGAGGTCGTCGGGTGAACTCTCTGGTGTGTGGGCGAGGGCGTCGATGAGGCCGGTCAGGGCAGTGTGCTCGGCGCGGCGACGGTTTAGCCAGACGTTGTCTGCGGGCATTGGTTGGCCGTGACGTTGTTCGAATTCTGTTGTGGCTCTGTCGATGATCTCGGAGGTCTCGCGCAATTGGCGTCTCAGGACGGGACTGTGGGTGGTGTCGGTGACGAACACCGAGCACGTCAGACATGCGTTGCCTTTTCCACATGTTTGCAGTGGGGGGAGCATGCACCAGCCGTTTGGGAGGATTCGGTCTGCGCTGCGGAATAGGTGCAGGCTGTCGTGGTCTTCGCTCGAGAGGGCGATGCGTGTACCGTCGGCGCGGAGCTTCGCGGTCGCGAGAAATGCTTGCTCGGCGTGCTCGTCGCGGGCGGCGATGTAATGCATCGTCATCGTCGGGGTGGCATGTCCGGCATAGCGTTGGAGCACGTGTACTGGTAAGCCGAGTTCGGCCAGGCGAGTGAGTCGGGTGTGACGGAACCGGTGTGTGTGACTGAGTTGCACGCGATGTCCGCGGGCATCGCTGATCTGGATCAGCGCACTGAGCGTGCGCAGCACCCAGTTGTAGGTGCCGGATGGATAGGTTTTGTCGCCGCGGCGGTTGCCGTTGCGCTGGACGAACAGGAATCGGTGGGTGCTGTGCGGATACTGAGTTTTCAGCCAGCGTTGCTGTTCGGCAATGATTTCGGTGACTTCATGGTCGACGAGGATGGTGTCCGGCGCGATGTCGATCTTGCTTTGTGCGTAGCGGAACCTCGCCAATGTTTGGTCGGCGCCGGTGCCCTGAGAGGGTGCGGCGGACAGGCAGTCGTAGTCGCAGGTGCGGATCTCGCTGGAGCGGCGGCCGGTAAGGATTTGGAGCAGGATCATCCGCATGGCCTGCGGATCGTCGAGTCCGTCGACGGTGATTGCGGTGCCGTCACCCCGTGTGATGGAGAGCTGTTGATCGCGGGGCAGTCCGATCAGCGGTAGTGCTGCGGTGATCTGTGTGAGCGCGTGATCGTCGATGTATTGGGAGTCGGTGAAGCCGCGGTGGCGTGGGATTCGGGTGACCCGTCCGAACCAGCTGTCCGCGTGAGTGGCGGTGACCTGCTGCCATGGCTCCGGACCCAGGACGGTGCACGCTTCGGCGGGGTTGGTTGCGATGAACTCGAACAGACCTGCGACGGAACGCAAGTCGTCGTTGATACCGCGGATCGGCACAGGTGTGCCGAGGTGTCGGGTATCGGATTGGCGAGTGGCGCGATTGCGGCGATCGGCGGTCCAGCGGGCGAATGCCGTGGCCTGCTCCACGGCGGTGGCTGGGTCGCCGACTACGTCGGTCGGGTCGGACAAGCATGCGCTGAGCCACATGTCGAAGCGGCGCAAGCTATTGATTCGTTCCTGGCTGACCGTGGTCCACCGCAACGTGCCGGATTCGAGCATGGTACCCAAGTACCATTTCACCGCGGACCGCAGCCACGGTTGGGTGATCTGCCCGGGCGTGCACCCGTAGTTCGCGCACGGCTCCCTGCTGGTCAGGGGGATCCGCGGGTCGCAGCGCGGGTGCCACTCGTCGAGTTGCCACCAGGGGCCGTCGTGGCAGGCGGCGATCAGCGCTTGCCGGGCAAAACCGAACAGCACCCGCAGCCGAGCACGGCCTTTGTGTGAGGGCACCGACTTGCCTCTACTGAGGTAAAACCAGCTCTGCAGCGCGGCGGCAGCGTCGTAATCCATGTCGCGAATAGACGATGGAAACCGATGCCCGTCTGTGCTCGCTCGGCGCAGCATGTTCGCCAGCTGCGCCATCGCGAGGACCGCTACGCGTGTTCCGTCTTCGCTCTGCCAATGCGCCATCCACGCCAACTCCGCGGCAAAAGGCTCCGGCAAGAATCTCAAATCGAGTTCAGGCCAACCATTCTCGGTGATCGATGCCCAGTTCTCTATCCCGGGACCCAAAATCGGTCCGCGCCATTGCGGCGGAAGCTCGTGCCACAGTCTCCAGATCGGATCGACATTCTCATTCGCCCCGGCAGGTGGGTGTCGTCGCTGAGAGATCATGGGGTTACCTGTAATCCACTGGCATAGGTGGCCCAGTTCGCTGCGGCGCGTAGCGCATCGTCCTCACGGACCCACCCGTAGAGGTCGAGGGTGGTCTGCACGTGGGCATGGCCCAATCGGCGCGAGACGACCCACTCGGGTGTGCTGGCCAGAAGCAACGCGGTGGCGTGCGTATGCCGAAACCAGTGTGGGGTCCAGTCGCCCGGGCCGGCGCCATGCCGGCGCAGCGCCGACACCTTGTCCCGCACCGTCGTCTCCCGCAATGCCGCCAGCAAAGGTGGGCGCATCACATTCACCAGCAGTGGACTCTGCTCGTCCAGTGTGATTCCGAATTCTGCTGCCCTGCATACGATATAGGTAAGGTAGTCAGCAAATAGACGTTCGAGATCGGAGCCGACGTATACGCGCCGCTGGCGCATCATCTTCACTCGCGCCCCGTTCGTGTTGTCCTCCCGTGGGACGATCTCGACGAACGGTGTTCCGCCGCGACCCATCACGAAGTCGCTGATCCGCAGTCCCAGAGCCTCACCGAGCCGCATGCCGGTGTCAGCGAGCAATGCGAAAAGAAACCGGTCCCGCAGGTTTCCCACCCACTCACCGGTAGCGGAATCGAACACAGCGCACCCGTTCAGGATCTCCTGGATCTGTCTGGGCAGCAGCACCGGCGGCCGACTCGTGCCGCGATGACCGCGGACTCGCACCAGCGACGATGGGCGCGGTGCAGTCCGAGCATCGAGATGTGCGAGCAGACCCCGTGTCGGCATTCGCCGAGACGGCCCACGCATCAGCTTGCCGGCGACTGGAACCCCGAAAACCGCTTCCTGCCAACGATAGAAGGACACCACCGCGGCGAGCCGAGCCTCCAATGTCGACACCTCCGGCACTGGTTGTAGTGGGACGAGGCTGTGCTCGATTTTGCGGCCGTTGCGCAACCACGAGAGAAACCCGGTCACTGCCGGGGCACCTACATTTCGCCAGTTGTCGACCTCGCCGCGCTGCTCCAGAAACGACCACCACTGCGCCAACGATGTCGCATACCCGCGGACGGTGTTCGGTGACCACAGGTGCCGGTGAGCCTCCAACCAATCCTCGACGGGGCCGACAGTGCGATACGACGCATCGACCACCGTCCACGTCCGAACCCCAGCAAGCGGGGTCACCGCCAATCCGAAAGCCACACAGATCATCCCCTTCGTTGTTGCGTTCCCTCCGATAACCGCGAAACAACGATGACAAAGCAAGACCAACTAACGTCGTCGAAGACGTTAAGGACAATGAAATAACACCCGTTGATAACGCCCGGCATCGGCAAAACACACATCGCAATCGGGCTCGGCGTCAAAGCGACCCACGCTGGCTACTCCGTCCTCTTCGACACGGCATCGAACTGGATTGCCCGCCTCGGTGCCGCGCACCATGCAGGCCGGCTCGAAGCGGAACTGAAGAAGATTCGCCGTTACAAACTGATCATCATCGACGAGGTCGGATACATTCCGTTCGATCAGGACGCGGCGAATTTGTTCTTCCAACTTGTCGCATCCCGGTACGAGTTGGGTTCGATCATGGTCACCTCGAATCTGCCGTTCGGGCGGTGGGGTGAGACGTTCTCCGACGATGTCGTCGCGGCAGCGATGATCGATCGACTGGTGCATCATGCCGAGGTTCTCACGCTCACGGGCGATTCTTACCGGACTCGGCAACGACGTGAACTGCTCAGTAAAAACAACAGGGCTGGCAGCGACTAACCAGAGCCAGCGGGGTCAATTCCAATCCGTCGGCAAGGGGTCAATTCCAACCCGTCGTTGACAGCCTCCGAGTGTCTGGGCGTTCAGTAGCCGCAGGGTGCTCACTTCGGTGGTCTTCACCTTGGGAACCGGGATCCGTGACAGATACGATGTGCCAGGAAGCATTAATTCCCTTACGATTCGAGACGCCAACCGCAGGGGTATTGCACCTGGTCCGGAGCGCCCTTCCGCAAAAGCGTGGGGGCAATCGGTGGACTGGTAGTGCTCAAGGGTGGACAGGCTTCTTTCGCTGGTCG
>JBIQHU010000231.1:0-4675 GCA_044508395.1 Mycobacterium sp.
ACCGCCGACGCGGCATAACTTCAACCCTGAGGTTGACACAGAGGGTGTCATGCGGGCAGATTAGCTAAGGGTTGTCCGTGAGGCAACAACGCAGCCTTATCCGGCATGCCCGGACTCCCATTACGCCACTCCGCGTGGCAGCAGCACCTGCTATTCACGGGGCCAGCAGCGCCTGCAGTTCGGCCCGATCGGAGTCGCATAACGGCAGCAGCGGCGGACGCGGGTCGCCGACGTCGGTTCCAAGAATCTGCAAGCCGGCCTTCACCGTTGTGGGCAGCCCGCCGTTGACGATGAATCGCAGCAGTGGTGCCAAACCGTCATAGATCTTCCTGGCGGTATCCAAGTCGCCAGCACGCACCGCCGCATACAGGTCCAGGCAGAGCTGTGCTCGCAGATGTGGTGCAGCGGTGCACCATCCCTTCGCACCCGCGATCAACGCGTCGAGCACCAAGGGGTTGCTGCCGTTGTAGAACGGCAATGCGGCGCCGGACAGTTCTTTGATTCGCAGCATCCGGGCCAGGTCACCAGTCGACTCCTTGACCATGGTCAGATTATCGATCTCGGAGAACATCTGAACCAGTAGTTCGGGGCTCATATCGATCCCGCTTGTCGCCGGGTTGTTGTACGCCATGATCGGAATGTCGAGCACCGCAGCGATTGCAGTGTAGTGCTGCACTATCTCGCGCTCGGAGAGCTTCCAGTAGGACACCGGCAACACCATGACCGCGTCCGCGCCGGACCTTTCTGCGTAACGGGCCCGCCGAACGGTGTCGGCCGTCGTCAGATCCGATGCCCCGACGATTACGGGTACACGTTGGGCGACCGTCCCCACCGTCGTGTCGACCACGCTGTCGAACTCGTTGTCGGACAGATACGCCGATTCGCCGGTGCTACCCAACGGCGCGATTGCGTGTACGCCGGCCGCGACCAGCGATTCCACCAGCGCTGCGAGCTTGGCGGTGTCGACGGTTCTCCCGTCGGCGGTAAAGGGGGTAACCGGATAGGCAATGATGCCGTGGAAGTCGGGCGCGTCAGTCATGGTGGTTCCTCCGTTGGCAGAGTGGTTCAGTCGTGTAGGGCGTCAGGATGGCGGGACAGTGCCCGCCTCGCGTAGTAGGCGAAGTTGGCTTGGCTCCGCTTGGGTGTGAGTGTCCAGTCGTGTGCCTCGCTGGCCAGATGTTCTGGTATCGGCGCGATCTCGCCGGCTGCCATGGCAGCGAGCTGCAGCTTCGCTGCACGTTCGATGAGCATCGCCAGCGAACATGCCTCCTCTACACTCGCCCCGGCGATGACGTGGCCGTGGTGGGCCAGAAGGACGGCCTTCTTGTTCCCCAGGGCAGCGGTGATGATCTCGCCCTCTTCGTTTCCCACGGGCACCCCGGGCCATTCCGGCAGATACGCGCAGTCGTTGTAGAGCGGCGTGATGTCCATGTGCGACACGATCAGTGGTACTTCGAGCATCGACAGCGCGGCGACGTGAAAGGCGTGGGTGTGCACAATGCACTCGACATCGGGACGGGCCCGGTAGATCCACGAGTGGAAGCGGTTGGCAGGGTTGGCCATTCCATCGCCGGACAGGACATTGAGATCGTCGTCGACGACCAGCAGGTTTCCTGTCGTGATCTCGTCGAATCCCAACCCCAGCCGCTGAGTTACGAACGTGCCGGGCTCCTCACCCCTTGCCGTGATCTGCCCCGCCAACCCGGAATCGTGTCCAGCGTCGGACAGGGCGCGACAGGTCAGCGCCACCTTTTGGCGCGTGGTCAAGCTCGAGTCCGCGATGTGCTGGGTCATGTTGTCCAACGCACGGCGCATGAGCTCTACTTTGGAATCCTCGAGGGTCGTGCTCACTGGGCGAATCCTCCCGCCATCGGGTTGAAAGACAATTCGTCGGTCATCGCGCGTCGGTCGCGGTCGTGCGATCACTCGACAGTTCCAGTGCGAACGCGGCGATCACCGCCGCGGCTGTCCCCAGACCACTCAGTGCGAGCACGTACCAGAACACGCCGCTGTAGCTCGCGACGACCAGGGCGACAAACGACGTCAGGACCGCCAGGGTGGCCTTCCAGCTGAACCCGGGCACCAGCGCCACCTCCGAGGAGTCGACCTCGTCCGCCAGCGCGTCCAGATTGGTCGCGGCGGCCAACTCCTTGCGTATTCGCATGAAGCTCATCGCGCCGACGGTCAGGTACGCCACGGCGAGAACAAAGCCGATGACCGCACCAATAGAGAAGATGACCATGAGGTTTCCTTTCTGCTGGTCTGTTCTGTGCTGTTAATGGCCCGCGGGCCTACTGCTGACCGGCGGTCTCGTGCAGTTCATCGACGGGTTCGGGTGACTTGTCGCGCTCAAGGAGTACCGAGTTGCCTTCGGCCAGGCTGCCGAAGTCGAATCGCTGGTTGGCCCGAAGGCTCACCACGACCGAAACCAACGCCGATGCGACGATCAATCCGACGATCCCGAACAGGGGGCCGTATGTGGGCCCGAGAGTTTCGCGCAGCGGCCCACCGACGACGATGCCGGCCAGTACACCCGACACATACCCGGCTCCCGTCATCCGCGACCAGAAGATGCTCAGCGTCACAGGAATGAGCAGACTCGTGCCGTAGAAGTACACCGTCGTAACGAGATTCACGTAATCGATTCCTGTCAGCACGACGCCGCCGGCGATCGCAGCCGCTACGATCATGCTGGTCTTCGTGATGCCCAACAAGGTTCGCTCAGAGAGCTTGGGCCAGTACCGGTGGACGATGTCGACGGCGACCAACGACGTGACTCCCGACAACGCACCGTCGATCGCCGCGAAGCAGGCGTTGACCACGACAAGTGTGTAGAGCGCGATCACGATGACCGGCATCCCCAGACTGGCGATAACGTGCGGGCCGACGGCCCCGGCACCTAGCTCGCCCAACTGCTCCGGTGTGATGTGGTATGCGACACCGATGAACCCCAGCAGGCCCAACGCCATCGGAATCGGGTAGAACCACACACCCGCCCACAGAAAGCTACGGCCGAGATCTTTAGTCCGGATCGCCCACACCCGCTGCCAGAACGACTGGTCCGCAATGACATTGGTGAGCAGGCCAAGGGCTAGTGCCAGGCCGAAGCTGGCCGCGGTAACGGGGTTGAAGGGATTGAGGTGTTGATCGCCGAGCTTGTCGACCTCTTCGAATATCAACTCGGCGCCGCCGGCCTTGGCGAGCGCATAGAGCACCACCACCGACGAACCCACGCCCAGCAGCAGCGTGTTCAGCGTCCCCGTCACTGCGGACGTGGTCAGCCCTCCGAAGTACGA
Source organism: Mycobacterium sp. (assembly GCA_044508395.1). GTDB lineage: Bacteria > Actinomycetota > Actinomycetes > Mycobacteriales > Mycobacteriaceae > Mycobacterium. The sequence goes on from JBIQHU010000231.1 coordinate 3,297, forward strand.
GTACACGGTCACCACGATGATGCCGGTGATGACGATGCTGATCGGAGTCAATCCAAAGATGGTGTGCATGACCAACACCAGACCTGCCAGGTTGATCATGATGACGCCGAGTAGTGCACCGATCAGAAACACCAACGTCGCCACACTGCTTATGCCGGTTTGGAATCGGGCGCGGATGAACTCGGCGAGAGTGTAGCCCGCCGGCATCTTCTGCCGAACCTTCAAACCGAAGGGCACCATGATGATCACGGCCAGCCCGTTGGGCACGATGAACCACACCAGGCCCGAGGTACCCCAGGTGTAGGCCTGCGCGGACGACAGCATGACTGCCATCGACCATGTCCACACGGAGATGAGTGACGCAACACCGAATCCGAAACCGAGCAGTCTGCCCGATATCACGAAGTTGTGTGTGGTCTTGACGGCTCCCTTGACGGCCAGGGCGACGAGCAGTAGCACGATTCCCGGGCCGAGGAGAAGCGCATAGCCCAATGCGCCTGACTGCTGGATGAATTCAAGAGTTGCCATGGTTTGGTTCTCCTTTTGGACAGGTTGGGTCACGGCGCCTTGTGGCAAGGCACCGGGAGCTGGGGTAGCACCAGTCAGGCGCTGGCAGGATCTCCGTCAGCAACGACGGCGGCACGGCGGCGACGAAGTTCTTCCAGTGGCTCGTCGTACCAGTCCAAGCTGCGACGTTTGATCAGCAGCTCTACTAATTCGATCTCGGTTCGCATGAAGGGCACGGTGGGCATCACCGGAGGCTTATATCGGCGGCGAAACTCGGCGACTACCGCCTCGAGCACATCCACGTTCGCGGCGTCCTTTGCCTGCGTGAGCGCGGCTTGGCAGGTCGCCGTGATCGGCTCACCCGTAAGCGCGATGGAATCGATCTCCTCCTCCGATAGTGCGGCGAATCGCAGCACTGCGACACGGTCTTCGATGCGCGCCTCGACCCACAGGAAATCCTCGTCCTCGAGCGAACTGGCTCCTCGGCCCTGTCGCCAGTCCACCAGTAGGTCGAGCGCGGTCGCCAAATCGGTCACTTCGCAAAGACGTTCTGTCCATTTGCGGCGAAGCGCCTGATCTCCGTAGGGCGGGTACTCCGTTCGAGGCTTCGCCCCCGACGCAACGGCGGCCCTCTCGGCACGACTCATGACTACTGGTCTCCCATCTCGAGGAACCGCTCGGTGTGAACATGTCGCATCGGAACGCCTTGACTGTCGAGCAATACCTCACACGCGCCGATCATCGCCGGCGGCCCGCACAGGTAGTACGACGTCGCATTCTCAACGTCGCCGAGATGATCTGAAACCACCCCGGTCGCACCGGTCCAATCCTGGCTCGGGCGCTCGACGGTCGTAATCACCTTGAGATTGGGC
>JBIQHU010000051.1:0-37124 GCA_044508395.1 Mycobacterium sp.
AGAGCGCTCTGAGGCACCCCGCCCCAAACACCCCTAATTCAGCAGACTCCTAGGGGTGCAGCGATCCGGCAGCTACCACCGACCTGCTCAGCGCATCGCTGCATCGCGGTGGCGAGCCGCTGGTTGTCGGTGAAACCGCCGCAGCCGTTGTCGATGACGTCGACGGCCAGTTCGTCGGCGATCCCGACCTCGATCATCAGGCGCGAGGCGCCGGAGTCAATGGCGTTGTTGACGGCTTCAGTGATGACCGCGTCGACGTGGTCGGCGTCGTCGGCGCCGATGACGCTTGTCGGGCCGACGAAACGCAACGTCGTGGTGACGCTGCGGTCCGCAGTCAATTTCCCGACCGTGTCTTGTATCCGTTGCCGAAGATCGCTGCCGAGTCGGCCCGACAATTGCAGCTGAAAGCTGGTCGCTCGGATGTCTTCGATGGTGGACTGCAGCGCGTCGACCGTGCCGGTCAACCGCTCCACGACTTCAGGTGATCTGCAGCTTGCAATGGTGCTCTGCATATTCAGGCCCGCGGCGAACAACTGCTCGATGATGTGATCGTGCAGGTCATGCAATTGATTGATGTAGTCGCGGACCGCCATCAGCTCGTCGAGCTGCTCGGGGATCTGCGCGCCTATACCGTGGCAGCGCGGTGCGCCGAGTCCTAGTCCATCCCCGTCGCTGACCATCGGCCCCAACCCCTGCGCGACAACACGCCGGTGATGTTACGCCGGCGTAAGCCAATCTTGTACCCCTCGGGTATAGCGGAATGAGCTGCACCGGTGAACACGCGACGGTCGATACGTGCGGATGCCTGCGTGTCACGCCAGTTGTATTTGCCAGGGACTGACCGCGTTTAGGTCTCCGCACGTGCAGGCCCTCAGCCTGCACGTGCCCGCGTAACTATGGGTTGGTCGCTGGGTCCGACCGGTCGGGGGAGGCCGTTACGCCTCACGCGGCGCGCGGGACATCCGAGCTTGAACCCATTTTCTGTGACGTCTGTCGGCTGCGTGCGGGGATCCAGCCGACGTAGGTCAGGTATAACCCGACGACGGCGAAAGCGATGCACACCGCCTGCCACCATGTCTGCGCGTCAATCATGTTGTTGGCAAGGGAGACGAAGGTGTCGGGAAAGGCCAGCATGAACAGCCCGCGCAGCACGACGAGCCAGCCCAATACGGAGACGATGATCGCTGCGGCGCCACGCCAGTATTGGTGGAGCCCGACAACGATAAGGCCGCCCAACAAGATAAAGGCGCCGGCCACCCAGGGCCATACCGAGCTCGCCGTGAACTCAGAAAGCAGCCCTCGCATATCCGAGGTTCGAGCCACCGCCGCGACGTCGACAATGACCAGGAACGGGCCGAGCACGCGGGCGAACATCCGTGTTCTGGTCTGCGCTTGTTGTGAAGCACTCATAGCACTTCCTCCATCTGACATTTGTTGTCGAGACGACCCGGGTGCCCTCTCGCTGGAGGTATGGATCCCCACGGGTATCGGACCATTTGATTGGAGGTCCCCAACAGGGACTGAAGTCCCTGCCGCTCGGGACGTTGGTCGGCTTAGCAGGTACCACTGCGCCGGCCGTTAGTTCTGAATGCATTGGGCGACAACAGCGTCACACGGATAACCGTGACACCGGCCAATCCGGCAGCCAGACGGGCGGGTGACGAGACTTCATGGGCTGCTCAACGATTCGGCGATTCGGCCAGTGGACGTTTCGCCGACTTGCCGAATGGGCGTCCCTTTGCGAGAAATCCGCGGAGCCGCTCTAGTGGCCAGGTGTTGATCACTGCCTCCGCGGACACCCAGCCCCGTTGGGCGACGGCGACGCCATACCGGATGTAGTCCAGATGCCGTACGGCGTGAGAATCGGTGTTGATCGCGAAGACAACGCCATGTTTACGGGCTCGGCGCACGAGTTCATCGTTGAGGTCGAGCCGGTCGGGGTAGGCGTTGATTTCCAGGGCAGTATGGGTGCGCGCGGCAGCTGCGAACACGGCATCAACGTCGAAATCGATGGGCGGACGACGACCCAGCAGGCGGGTGGTCGGGTGGCCGATGACGTTGACGTAGGGGTGCTCGATGGCGGTGACGAGCCGCCGGGTCATCTGTTCGCGGGTCTGGTCGAAATCGGAGTGCACCGAAGCAACGAGAACGTCGAAGCCGGCGAGGAATTCGTCGTCCCAGTCCAGGGAGCCGTCGGCGGCGATGTTGAGTTCGGAGCCGTGCAGCACCGCGATTCGGTGACGGTGAGCAAGCGCGGGTAGCTCGCTGCGCTGTTGCAGGGCCTTCTCGCGGGTCATCCGTTGCATCGCCATCATCGGGGCGTGATCGGTGATGGCGCAGTAGCGATATCCGTGACGGGCAGCGGCAGCGATCATGTCGGCCAGGCCGGCTAGGCCGTCGGTGAGGTTGGTGTGCACATGGAGGTCGCCGGCGATGTCGGCAACCTCCACCAGGTCGGGCAGATGGCCTTCCAACGCGGCTTCGACTTCCCCGCGGTCTTCGCGCAACGTCGGGGGAATCCATGGCAGCCCGAGTTTGGCGTAGATGTCCGCTTCGTCTGCCGATGCCAGTAATTGGTCGTTATCGACTCGGAAGAGCCCGTATTCGGACAATTTCAGCCCGGCCCGCACAGCCAATTCTCGGATGCGGACGTTGTGAGCTTTCGACCCGGTGAAGTACTGCATGGCCGCACCCCAGACCGCTGCAGGCACAACCCGCAGGTCCACCTGGATACCCTTCGTTGTCACCACGGAGGACTTGGTGGGGCCGCGGGCCAGTACGCGATCGACCAATGGCATGGTGCAGAAGTGGTCCATCACCGATGCCGGCTCCTCGTCTGCGGCCACCAATAGGTCGATATCGCCGATGGTGTCGCGCATTCGCCGCAGCGATCCGGCGTAGTCGGCTCGGCTTACCTGCGGCAGTGCCGCGAGCCTCGCGACCAGATCCTCGGCAATATCGAGAGCGACAGCCAACGGCATGCGCCCCCCGCCTTCCTGCATCCGGCGAATCGCCTGGGCCAGGTTGCGTTCGCTGGTCTCGCCCCAGCCTTTTAGGTTGCGTAGCTGTTCGTCGTGCAACGCGGCCAGCAGCTCCGGCATCGACGAGATCCCTAGTTCTTCGTAAACCTGATGCGCGCGCTTCGGTCCAAGCCCCGGGACTCCGAGCAGAGCGCGCAGACCCGCGGGCACCTGCGCGTGCAGTTCCTCGAGAGCAGTGATGCGGCCGGTCTTTCGGAACTCCAGCAGCTTGTCTGCGGTGTGCGCACCAACCGCCGGGATCGCCATCAAGCCTTTCCGGTCCAGTGCGTCGAGATCGAGGTGGTAGCCGGCGACCGAACGGGCGGCCTTCTCGTACGAGCGCACCCGGTACGGATCGCCCCCGGAGATCGCGATCAGATCGGCCAGTTCCTGCAGCGCTTCGGCGGCAGCGTCATTCGAACGCATTAGGGATCTCCTGCAGTCATCGAGCCAGATACAGAATCGGTTTAGGTATGCCGGCCTGTCATCGGGCGAAAGACCTCGTTTTGGGGACTACAGGCCACGAATGTCCGGGACCTCCGACCCCAAGCATCTGGCCAGCGCGCCGGTAGCGTCGAGAAATCCCGGTCCGACACCGTGAAGGCACCGTCGACCCAGCAAGGCCACCACCGTCAGCGCGGCCCCGCGGTAACGTCTGAGAAGCACCCCGGCCAGCTGACGTGCATGCATACCTCGCCTAAACGGCCGACAAGGAGCAGCCAGTGAGCCACGAGAACGACCAGAAAACATCAGATCAATACACCGGAGATGCGACCGCAGCGCTCCCCGCTGAGGTTCTGGGCGAACTGGACACCGCGGGTACCGCCGCGGCCGAGGCGGGGGTGGGGGGAGTCGACGAGTTGCCGAGCGGCTCAGCCGCTCTGGTCGTCACGCGTGGCCCCAACGCCGGTTCCCGGTTCCCGCTGCATCAGACCGTCACATGCGCTGGGCGCCATCCCGGCAGCGATATCTTCCTCGACGACGTCACGGTCAGCCGCCGCCACGCCGAGTTCCGGCACGAGAACGACGAATTCTGGCTCGTCGACGTCGGCAGCCTCAACGGAACCTATCTCAACCGTCAACCGGTGCAATCCGCGGAGTTAGGCAACGGCGACGAGATCCAGATCGGCAAGTTCCGTTTGGTGTTCCTGACCGGGCCCAAGGCGAATTGATTCGTAACGGGGTGCCGTCGCCGCGTTACGGCGACCCCTAGGAATCGCTCGATGGATTCGGGCTTTCGATGCGTCGAAGGGCCGTATGGCCACTCCCGTCGGGACCAAGGCCTCCTGACCGTTGATCGGCCACCATCTAACGTCTGCGACATCGCGCCCTTGGCGCACCCGGTGTCCAAACACGAAAGACGGCGAAATGTCTGACCGCAGCACATATCCGGGAGTCGTGGTCGGCGTCGAAGGGTCGCCGTCCCCTTCACTAACCCGTTGCCCAGCAACATCTTTGGAGGCTTTCTCGACATGGGCAGCATCCCGATAGGACGGATCGCTGGATTTCCGGTCAGCGTCAACTGGAGCGTGCTGGTCATCCTGTGGTTGTTCACCTGGAGTCTGGCCGCTACGTTGCCCGGCGCGGTGCCGGGCTACTCGACGGGGGCCTACTGGCTGGCCGGGGCGTGCGGTGCGTTGATATTGCTCGGATCGCTGCTGGCCCACGAACTGACGCACGCAATCCTCGCGCGCCGCGCCGGCGTCGAGGTGTTCGACGTGACGCTGTGGCTGTTCGGGGGCGTCACCCGCCTCGGCGGCGAAGCCAAGACACCTAAGGAGGCGTTTCGGATCGCGGTGTCGGGTCCGCTGATGAGCCTGGCGCTCGCCGCTGGTTTCTCCGGCGCGGCGTATGGACTTGGCGCGCTGGGGGTCGCGCACCTCGTCCTTGGCGTCGCGTGGTGGCTGGCCGGCATCAACCTGCTGCTGGGCCTGTTCAATCTGCTACCCGGCGCCCCGTTGGACGGCGGGCGGGTCCTGAAGGCGTACCTGTGGCGCCGCTACGGCGATCCCGTGCGAGCCGCCGTCGGCGCGGCGCGCGCCGGGCGCATCCTCGCGTTCATCCTGATCGGGCTTGGACTGGTGGAGTTTCTGGCGGGCGCCCTGGTCGGTGGCGTGTGGATGGCGTTCCTCGGATGGTTCATCTTCGCCGCCGCCCGCGAGGAGGAAGCAGCGGTGATCACCCGAGAGGCCATCGCCGGTGTCCGCGTCGCCGACGTCATGACCGCCCACCCCCACACCGCTCCCGCCGACATCACCATCGAGGATTTCATCCAGCGCTACCTGCTGGGCGACCGCCACTCGGCGTATCCAGTCGCCGACCGCGACGGGTCGATCATCGGGCTGATCACCCTGGCGCAACTGCGCGGCGTGGCACCCGGCCAGCGCGCTGCCACGTTAGTGCGTGAGGTCGCGATGCCCCTGCCTCAGGTGCCCACGGCGGCACCGCACGAGCCGCTCACCGCACTGCTGCAGCGTCTGGCGCCGGGTCGCGGTAACCGCGCCCTCGTCGTCGACGCGGGCCAGCTGGCCGGCATCGTCACCGCAAGCGATCTGAGCCGATTGATCGACGTGTACCGGCTCGCGTCTCCATACCCGGGTATCGCTCACCGGCACTGATCGCTGATCTTGCCCACCCTTCTGCCAACTACGAATCTTGCGGGACAAGGGGTTCCGAGCCTGCGGCGGCAGAAATGATGTGCTGCGCTGTGATAACGCGCCGCTGGGGCACATGTCGGGCGGGCCCGAAGTCCCCACGGCCGCGTCGCCTGTCGGTTCTGCACCTGTTACGGGGCGACCGATCGGCTCGGCGTTCCTTCGTTGGGAAGTACCCCGGCCGCGGCGTATCGGAGCACGACCCCGATCCCATCGGAGGGTGCAATGCGGTCGTCGGCTTGAATCACCGACGCGCCGACGGTGATCGCGACGAATGGCAACGCCTCATCGGCCCGCACCACCCGAACCGGCGATTCCCCAATTTCGGAGAGCGTATCGGCGTCGGGTGCAATCGCGCTCAGCTCTTCGCCTGTGACGAGTGTGGCGTCGCCGAGGTCGCCGACGATCAGCGTGTCGACGTCACCGGCGCGCAGCGCAGCACAAACCGCCGCGAGCCCTTCTGCGGCCAGCCCCGACCGGCGTCCGATCTCGGTTTGGAACCGCTCGGCGACAGCGGCGATCTCGGCTCCTCGGCGCCGCTCGAACTCTGCGTCGATCAGTTCGTTGACGGCGTCTTCGCCGATGCGGGCACCCAGCGCTCCGGCGTGCAGCGGGCACACCCGCGCCGCCACACGCGCCGGCAGGGCCGACAACACATCGTTGCGCCCACGAACCTCCCCACACACGAACACCACCTCGGGGTCCGTTTCGTCCACCAGCTCGGTGAGGCGATCGACGACCGCGCGCTCGTTCATACGGATGGCTTCTTCGGTCGAGTGCTGGAAGTCGCCATATCCCTTCCATCCAGCGCTGACGGGCTTGTTCACCGGGTAGCCGCCGCCGTCGACGGTCTCCGTGGCGACGCTCTCACCCCGATGCAGGGTGATGTCGGCGCCGACATGGTCGACGGCGGCGAATACATATGTCGGGCGGCGCTGCAAACCGAGCTCGACCAACGGCAGGATGTACGGGTAGTCCGACACGCGAAGCACCGTGGCCGATGGTGGCCTGCTGAGGTGTTCGTTGACCAACACGTGATCGGCGGCGGCGATCACCCCGCGGCCACGTCGGCCGACGGCCGGTTCACTGCGCAGGACGGCCTGCTCAAGGACGTCAATGACGTCCTGATCAACGCCTCGGCCCTCGAGATGTCTGCGAACATCGCGCCATCTCGCGCCCAGCTGGGCCTCGGCGTCCGTGGTATCGCGCGAGTCATCGATGTAGACCGATACGAACGGACCCTGCACGGCCACCAGCGATCGAAAGCGCTCTGGTTGCATATCACCGCTCCTATGCACTTTTGCCGACTTCTTCGTTGACCCACCTCGCCGTCGGGCACGAGGCGCATGACGGAATAACCATGCACACGTTCGAGCGGCGCATCTGTCTTGACCCGGGCCAACGCTACAAAGCGCCCGTTTAGGCCGGCAGGAGTCATAAGCCCCCTTCTGAGGGCATTTGGTCCTACACATACCGAGGGGCTGGTGGAGCGCAGGGCCGGACGGCGCCGCGAGTTCCGGCGGAGGGTGGGGCATTGTTCGGATGGACTTTCGGCTGCAAAAACGGTGACCTCGTGCCCTGTACTCGGCGTCGCGGGCCGCGAATGATCGGGCGTGGAAATCAGCAGCGCCGAACTGAACAGGACACGAACTTGACACAGCGCCAATGCCTTTGGTGACCGCTGCCGGCCAACGTTACCGGACGTGATTCGTAGAGAGGAAACTGCCAATGGCTGAGCACGCCGTAAAGCGGCAGAAGCCGCAGAAGAATGCTGCGGACGCGGCCAGCAAGGTTGCCAAGAAGGCGGTGGCGAACGCCAAAGAGCAAGGCGGCGCGAAGATTGTGGTCCTTACCGGTGATCCTCACAAGAAGGCCGTCATAGTGCCGGGTTGCCACCTTGATTCCATGCGGCAAGAGGAGAACGTCTACTTCTTCGAGGACGGCAACGGGTTGGTTGGCATGATGGTCGAGGGCGGCACGGTTGAGTATCACCGCGCCGACCGCACATATGTTGTGCGGCTTACGGACGGGCAGCACGGCTGGTTGAACAGGGCAACCGAGATGGCGCAGACAGAAGCATCTGCGCCGGGCGGCCGAACGCCGCAGGAGCCGACGGCCACCCCGAGCACCGACGAAATTACCCGAGCCGTCAAGAGCTACGTCGAGCTGCTCGCCAAGGGCAACGGCGACGACATCGCAGCACTGTATACCGAGGGTGCCACCGTCGAGGACCCAGTCGGAAACGAGGTGCGCCGCGGCCGCGACGCGATCCGCGAGTTGTACGCGGACATCGAAAAGTACAGCCGCGAAAGCGAATTGGTGTGGCTGCAGGTAACCGAGCGGGAGGCGGCGTTTCTTTGCCGCGTCACCGTGACCGACGGCAACAGCTGCACCCGGATCGAGGGAATCGATGTGATGTCCTTCGACGACAACGTCAAGATCACCTCGATGAAAGCCTATTGGGGTCCGGAAAACATCGCGCGACTTTAGCCTGGCAGAACCGTAGGTCACAGCCGGGTGGCTCCAAGTACATCGGTGCCGGGCAGCCGACGCCGGCCCGCACAAAATGAATCAGGTCGCCCGGATCCGCTAGCCCCGAGCCCGCAATGACGCGGCCGAAACCGGAGGGACCTTTGGCCATCGGACGGGTGGCCTGCTGCCCTTCCGCCGGGGCCGTGGCGGCGTGCACGATCGAATGTCGGAGGGAAGGGGATGCTCATGAAGGCGAAGGTCGGAGACTGGCTGGTGATCAAGGGCACGACGATCGATCTACCGGACCAGCGGGGACTAATCACCGAGGTTCACTCGTCGGATGGTTCACCACCGTACGTGGTGCGGTGGCTGGAAACGGACCACGTCGCCACGGTGTTCCCGGGGCCGGACGCGGTCGTCGTCACCGCGGAAGAGCAGCAAGAGGCCGACGAGCGCGCGCAACATCGATTCGGGGCGGTGCAATCGGCGATCGTCCACGGCAAGAGCAAGTAGGCCATCTCAACGGTCAGGCCATGAAGTCGGTGGCGGCCAGGTGGCCCACGAAGGTCCGGCGCCGGGACGGGACGCTGGTCCCGTTCGACGTCGCGCGGATCGAGGCCGCGGTCGTGCGGGCCGCCCGCGAGGTGGCGTATGACGACCCCGACATGCCGGGCACCGTGGCCAGGGCCGTTGCCGATGCACTGGGGCCCAGGGTTGCGCCCGTCGAGCAGATTCAGGATTTCGTCGAGGCGCGGCTGGGCGAAGCCGGTCTCGATGATGTCGCACGCGCCTACATCATCTACCGGCAGCGGCACGCCGAGCTGCGTGCAGCGAAAGCATTGCTCGGGGTGCGCGACGAGCTGAAGTTGAGCTTGGCCGCCGTGACGGTGCTACGCGAACGCTATCTGCTGCGCGACGAGCAAGGAAGGCCGACCGAGTCGACCGGTGAGATGATGGATCGGGCGGCGCGCTGCGTCGCAGCGGCCGAGGACAACTACCTGCCCGGCTCCTCGACGCAGTGGGCCGAGCGGTTCTCGACCCTACTGCGCAAGCTCGAGTTTCTGCCGAATTCGCCCACCCTGATGAACGCGGGCACCACCCTCGGCCTTCTCTCCGGATGTTTCGTTCTCCCCGTTGAGGATTCGCTGCACTCGATCTTCGCCACACTGGGACATGCCGCCGAGATTCAGCGGACCGGCGGTGGCACCGGGTTCGCTTTCAGTCACGTGCGGCCCGCCGGGGATCGGGTGGCCAGTACGGGCGGCACAGCCAGCGGGCCGGTGTCGTTTCTGCGGCTGTACGACACGGCTGCGAGTGTGGTGTCGATGGGAGGTCGTCGGCGCGGCGCCTGCATGGCGGTGCTTGACGCGTCACACCCGGATATCTACGACTTCATCACCAAGAAGGCCGAATCTCCCAGCGAGCTATCGCATTTCAATCTCTCGATCGGCGTCACCGACGCGTTCCTGCGTGCCGTAGAACGCGGCGGCACACACCGACTGGTCAATCCGCGAACCGGCAGGACGGTTGCCCGCAAGCCGGCCGCCGAGCTCTTTGAGGCGATCTGCGAAGCTGCGCACGCATGCGGAGATCCCGGACTGGTGTTCCTCGACACCATCAATCGGGCCAACCCGGTTCCGAGGCTGGGTCGAATCGAGGCGACCAACCCGTGCGGCGAGGTTCCCCTGCTGCCATACGAGTCCTGCAACCTCGGCTCGATCAACCTGGCCCGGATGGTCACCGACGGTCACGTCGACTTCGACAGGATTGCTGACGTCGCCGGGACCGCGGTGCGGTTCCTCGATGACGTCATCGACGTGAGCCGCTACCCCTTCCCCGAACTCGGCGAGGCCACCCGGGCGACCCGTAAGATCGGACTCGGTGTGATGGGTTTGGCGGAACTGCTTGCCGTACTGGGTATTCCGTACGACAGTGACGAGGGCGTGCGGATGGCCGGCCAGATCATGCGCCGCATCCAGCACGCGGCGCATGCTGCGTCGAGGCAGTTGGCCGACGAGCGGGGCTCGTTCCCCGCATTCGCCGAAAGCCGGTTCGCGCGTTCGGAGCCGAGGCGCAATGCGCAGGTGACCTCCGTCGCCCCAACCGGCACGATCTCACTGATTGCGGGTACCACCGCCGGAATCGAGCCGATGTTCGCCATCGCCTTCACCCGCGCGATTGTCGGCAGGCATCTGTTGGAGGTCAATCCGTGCTTCGATCGGTTGGCCCGCGATCAGGGCTTTTATCGCGATGAGCTGATCGCCGAGATTGCGCAGCGCGGGGGAGTGCGGGGCTACCCACAGCTGCCGGCCGAGGTGCGGGCGGCCTTCCCGATCGCAGCCGAGATCGCGCCGCAGTGGCACCTGCGGATGCAGGCGGCCGTGCAGCGCCACGTCGACGCCGCTGTCTCCAAGACGGTCAATCTGCCCGCCACCGCAACTGTCGACGATGTCCGCGCGATCTATTTGGCCGCGTGGAGGGCGAAGGTCTAGGGCATCACGGTCTATCGTTACGGCAGCCGTCAAGGCCAGGTGCTGTCCTACGCCGCGCCCGCACCGGTGCTGGCCCAGGCCGACACGGAATTCAGCGGCGGATGCGTGGGGCGCACATGCGAGTTCTGATGACCGGTGACTTTGGACTCTCGTCAGCAAGCAGGTTCGCGGCGTACCAACGAGAGCATGCGCCACAGACCAGAATTACCAACCGTCCTCAAGGTCGACGTGACAACCCACGGCGAACTGCCCGGTGCGGCCGACTACGCGCGCACCAAGATCGGCGAACTCGGGCGGCTCACCCACCGACCGGTGCTGCACGCCCATGTCAAACTCACCGCGCATCACGATCCGGCGGTGCAGCAACCAGTGGTCGCGCAAGCCAATCTCGACGTCGACGGCCGGCTCGTCCGTGCTCAAGTCCAGGCCGCAACCGCGCGCGAAGCGATTGATCGACTCCAGGCGAGACTGCGGCGCCTGCTTGAACGAGCCGCCGAACATTGGGAAGCGCGACGCGGTGGTGTACCCGCGGCCATTCCGCATGAGTGGCGGCACGACGCCGAGCCCACACACCGGCCCAGCTACTTTCCCCGCCCCGCCGATGAACGCCGCGTCATCCGACGCAAGTCCTTCGCCATGGCGCCCTGCACGGTCGACGAGGCGGCGCTCGAGATGGACTTGCTCGACTATGACTTTCACCTGTTCACCGAGAAAGCCACCGCCAGCGCCGGTGTCCTCTATCGGGGCGGCCCGACGGGCTATCGCCTGGCGCTTGTAGCACCGGTGCCTGCGGATCAGCTCAGCCCGTTCGAACTGCCCGTGACCATCAGCCCCCAGCCGGCGCCATGCCTCACCGAGACGGAAGCCACCGAGCGGCTCGGTCTACTGGGCCTGCCGTTCCTGTTCTACATCGACGCCGCCCTGGGCCGCGCCAGCGTGTTGTATCACCGCTACGACGGGCATTACGGATTGATCACCCCCGCGGTCTAGCTGCGGCCAGTACGTGCCGACTTCTTCCTCAGACAAGAGTGTGCCGGGCACTTGGAAGACGAGCCGCTGACGCCTGTCCTGCACACGGAATGCCGGACCGGACGAGTCTGCAAAATCTGCCCAGCAGACTCCTCGGAGCACAGGATGCGTTACCGTGGCGGCATGCAGGCACGCGAAACGCGCAGCGACGCATTGTCGTCGCGGTGTTGCCGCTGATGACTGGTACGCAAAGCCATCCTCGCCACGATCGCATCGGCGACCCGCCTGCGATTGGTGGTCCGCCGTCCGCCGGTACCTTGCTGCGGGTGGCGGGGGCGATGGGTCCACTGGCGGCGGCCACGGTTGTGGATCGCTTGCGACCGGGGCCGATGCGGACAAACACGACGGTTCCCGGTCGCGTCGAAAGCCTCACCCCCGCCTTCTTGAATCGCGTGCTACGCCCACACCTGGGTGGTGCGCGGATCGAAGCACTGTCTGTGGAACGCCATTCGTCTGGCACATCGGTGCGTGCACGAATACTGCTGCACTACGCTCCAGGCAGCGATACCGACAGGTTGCCCAAGACGATGTTCGTCAAGAGCGCGCCGACACTCGTCACTCGGATCAGCAACGGCCTAAGCGGCACCGCACCGGCCGAAGCCGGGTTCTACAACGAGCTGCGGCCGCTACTCGAACTTGAAGCGCCCCACGGGTACTACAGTGCGACGCAGCGCCATTCGTATCGCGCCATTCATCTGCTTGAAGATCTGGTGGCCACCCGGGCGGCCACCTTCTGTGCACCCACCACCGCGATCACGCGCCAGCAGGCCGACGACATCGTCGTGCAACTCGCCCAGCTTCATGCACAGGGCGCAAGGCTCGAGCTCACCGACGGCCGGCGCCGATCCTGGCTGCGCACGTACCCACAGTGGTGGCAGGCTACCGGCGCCATCTCAATGATTCGCCGATATCACTTACGCGGCCAGCGGCGTGCGGACGAAATGGGTTTGACGCCGGCTCGGCTGGTCGGACGAGGTGAACTACTGTGGGACAGCTTTGAGGCGTCGGTCGATGCGCACGACAGACTGCCGCGAACCCTGATTCACGGTGACACCCACCTAGGCAATTGGTACATCACCGGTACCGGCCGGATGGGACTGTGTGACTGGCAATGTATTTCGGCGGGGCACTGGTCGCGGGATCTGTCCTACGCGCTGTCTTCCGCGCTGAGCATCGAGCAGCGACGTCAGTGGGAGGACGCGCTCATCGACACCTACCTCGCTCACCTTGCCGACGCAGGCGGCCATGCCCCGCCACGGGCACAGGCATGGGAACTGTATCGGCGGCAGCTCCCCGGTGCGTTGGCGATGTGGACTACCACGCTTTACCCGCCGAAGTTCCTGCCGGCAATGCAGCCCGAGCAGACGTCCGCCGAAATGCTGCGCCGCATCCTTACCGCCATCGACGACCACGACGTGCTTCGCGTGCGGTAGGCGAAGCCAGGCCTGAACGCAAGGATCGAAGGACGACGGCGGTGCTGCGCGCCCGCGTTCATTGAAGAGGTCGAGCCAGCGCTAACCAAAAGATGACGCCTGGCCATTGCGCGTTACGAACTCGTGCCGTAAGTCAGCGCAGCAGACCAGCGGAGGTGATACGAAAACTGCCATAGAAGCTATTGAATTAATGCATTTCGCGTAATACTATTCATCGTGTCCGGTGCGTTTCGCAGTCCACCACACCAGGCGGTAAGAACCATTGGCCATCGCAGAACGTTGGGAGCGGGAGAGGGCGTCGACCGCGCGCCACACACCGCGGACCGCAGGCCCGCGAGCCCCAGGTCCGGGGGTTGCCCGGCTCGCGCTGATGGCCGCTCGTTCGCGAGATCCATTCCAACTGCTCACCGATTGTGTGGCGCGGTACGGCGACGTATACACATTGCCGCTCGGCGTCGGCGGGACAACTGTCGTCAACGACCCTGAGTTCGTCGGCAGCTGGTTACTCGACTACAGCAGGTACCACAAGGGGGCCATGTCGCGGGCGTTGGTACCGGCGCTGGGCGAGAGCATCCCGGTGGCCGACGGCGAGCCGTGGCAGCGCAACCGGAAGGCACTCAACCCGGCCTTCTCGCGCCGAAACCTCAACGGAATCGCCCAGATCCTTCGCGACTCGGTCGAGGACGCCCTGTCGCGCTGGGAGACGATCGCCGACACCGGTGATGAGGTCGACGTCTATCGCGAGCTTTCGATCCTGACGATGATGGCCGTCCAGCGGTCGATGTTCTCTTCTTCGGTGTCCGACGACGGAATACCGGCATTGATCGACAAGTTCCGGGTGCAGACGGACTACATGGGTGGTCTGATGCTCACGTTCTGGGCGCCATCGTGGGTCCCCGTTCCGAATGCGCGCGCAGGCAAGCAAGCGGTAAGGGCGATTCGTGCCCGCATCGAGGAGGCCGTCGCCGATCGGCGGGCCAACCCTACCGACGCTCCAGACGTTCTCAATGCCCTCCTCAACATCGGCGCCGACGATGGCGAGCCCCTCGAGCACGAGAACCTCGTCGATCAGTTGATGGGCCTGTGGTTCGGCGGATTCGATACGACAGCCTCCGCACTCGCGTGGACGGTGGCAATGCTCGCCCAAAACCCGGAGGCGATGGAGGCTTTGCGCACCGAGGCGGACGCCTACACCGGAAACTTCGACTCGTTCAATGACCTCACCCAAATGCAATATGCCAGGGCAGCGTTCGATGAAGCGCAGCGCATCCAGGGTTCACTGCTGCTGACGCGGCAGGCCTTGGAGGAAGACGAGATCGCCGGGTATCGCATACCGGCCGGCAGTCAGGTAGGCGTCAGCGCGTACACCATCAACCGGCACCCCGCTTTCTGGGACCACCCCGACCGGTACGACCCGATGCGTTGGCTTGACGAGCGCAAGGACAGTCAGCACCGATTCCAATGGGTGCAGTTCGGTGGCGGGCCACGACACTGCATCGGAGTCGGGTTGGCCTATCTCGAGGCGCAATTCGTGCTGACGAAGATCGCTCAGCGATTCAACATCCAACCGCGACCCGGTTGGACGCCTCGCCATCAGTTTCACCTCAGTGTCGGACTCAAGGGGGGCCTCCCTGGCCGAATCCTCCATCGCCGCAGGGGAACTACAGCGTGAAGCACATCATCATCGACGGAGACCTGTGCCAAGGGTCGAGACAATGCGCTGGCATCGCGCCGGCCGCCATCGATTTCGACGATGACGGGATTGCGTTGGCGACCGATACCTTGCTGGCCGACGACGTCGCCAGGCAGCTGGAGTCCTCGTGTCCGAGTATGGCGATCACCGCCACGGACGTATAGCCCAGGTAAGAACAAATCAAGGAGTGGCAGTGACCGGTAATGGCAACGACTACGACGTGATCATCAAGGGCGGCACCCTAATCGACGGCACACGCACTCCACGCAAGGTCGTCGACATCGGAATTCGGGATGGCAGGGTTGCCAAGGTGGGCGGTCTCGGTGGTGCCACCGCTACCCGCATCGTCGACGCGACCGGCCGCATCGTCGCTCCCGGCGTGATCGACGTGCACACGCACTACGACGGCGCGATCTTCTGGGACCCCTATTGCACCCCGTCGGGGTACCACGGAATGACGACGGCGGTCGTCTCGAACTGTGGGTTCGGGTTTGCTCCGTGCAAGCAGGACCACGCGGTGCAAGAGCGCTACATGGGCATGATGGAGACCACCGAACAGATTCCGACCGCCGCGCTGCGCGAGGCCTTGCCGTTCAACTGGGAGTCGTTTCCGGAGTGGCTCGACGTCGTCAAGGGGTTGGGCAAGGGCGTGAACGTCGCAAGCTATATCCCGTTGAATTCGCTGATGATCTTCGTGATGGGGTCGCCGGAAGACGCTCGCGATCGCCAACCCACCGATGCGGAATTCGCGGAGATGAAGCGGTTGTTACGGGAAGCGTTGGAGGCCGGCGCAATTGGATTCGCGTTCTCCAAACTCAACGAGTTCAACTCGCATAAGGACCACGGGCTTCCGATGCCTACCGACGCTGCCGATGAGTCGACGGCCTACGCGCTGGCCGAGGTGCTTCGCGACATGGACTACGGCATCATCCAGGCATTGGTCGACCTGCCCATGGCCATCGACAACAACCACATCGCCGAGCAGCTCGCGCGTATCTCCGGCCGGCCGGTCATCCAGAACATCATTGTGCCGTTCGACCACATTCCGGGAGAGATCGATCGGGTGCTGAACTGGCTCGATCACTGCGAAGAGCAAGGGCTCGACGTCTATTCACAAGCTCTGGCGTTCCGCGCGTGGAACGAGAGTCGGCTGCTCGATTGGAACACCTGGGACGTTGTGCCCGAGTTCGCCGAATTCAGCGAACTCGAAGACGATATCGATGCCCGCGTCCAGAAAGCGGCGGATCCTGCCTGGCGCGCAGCGCTCAAAGCGAAGTATTCGATCGAACTCATGACTTCTGCGGGTGGTCCGCTGGAGTTGCTCAAACTGATCTCGCTACCGGACATGAACGACCCGCGCATTGGCAAGACGTTCTTCGAGCTCGCCGAGGAGGCCGGAGTCCACGTGGTAGATGCGTTCTTCGACATCGCGGTCGAGTCGCGTTGTGAGATGGAATTCCGGACTGTGCAGGCGATGAGTCAGGACCCTGCGCTGTTCGAGAAGATGTACAAGCATCCGCGCGTCATCGCGGGTACGTCAGACGGCGGTGCGCACATCCGCTTCTTCTGCGGCGGGCACTTCTCGACCGATCTCTTGCAGTGGCTGGCGCTCCAGGAGAAACGCTTCACGCTCGAAGAACTGCATCACAAGTTCAGCATGCTGCCGGCGCGGATTCTCAATCTGACCGATCGGGGCGCGCTGCTGCCTGGGTTCGCGGCCGACCTCATGATCTATGACCCGAATGAACTCGGCTATCCCCCGCAGTACGACGTCCTGCAGGATCTGCCGGGAGGTGAGTTCCGCCGAGTGGTGAGGGCCTTCGGAATCGACCTGGTCATGGTGAACGGTGAGGTCACATTCGAAAGTGGCATGAAGTCCACCGGCGCAACCCCCGGCCGCGTGCTCGTCTCGGCAGCAGCGAGCTGACGCAGGCGCTTTGCTCGGCATTCCCACGGCCGCCGTCACCGCCGCACCTCGCCGGAGACTGTCATCACCACGAGGACGGGCCCGAGATCCCCGAGCGATACGAATCTTGCGATAAATCCCAGGTCGCCCCTCGGCGGCGACAATGATATTGACGTCCGATTAGACATCGTCGGCGCCACTTCATAACCTGTCCGGGACACCTGTAGCCGGACCATCGTTGGTCCCTGCAACGAAGGATCGTGACAATCCGAACGGGTCGGGCGCGCCAATCGCTTCGCCAAGCGGCGGGGGGATTTGCGGCCGGAATCCTCGTGCTGGTGATGTCGATAGCGGGAGTCCACGCCGACCCGGCGGCTGATGCGCTGGCCAAGCTCGACGAGTTGTCCCGTCAGGCGGTCGAGACTCGGGAAGCCGTCACCGCTGCCCAACGCGATGCTGAGGACAAACTGGCCGCTCAGACCGCCGCCGAAGACCGCCATCGCGCCGATCTGGCAGCCCTCGACGCCGCGAATACCCAGCTCGCTTCCCGTCAAGCCGCCGCCGACGAGGTGGCGGTGATGACGTATATGAGCGGACGCACCGGCCAGTTCGCGGCGGTGCTGACCGCCAGCTCGCCGCAACAGCTGATCGACCAGCTGTCTCTGCAGCGCGTGATCACCGCTGAGGCGGCCGAGCAGATGAAGGCCTTCCAAGCAGCACGTGAGCGCGCGGCTGCCGCCGCTAAGGCCTCAGAGGCATCGGCCGCTGAGGCTCGGGTCGCGGCCGAGAAATCTGCCGCGGTGCGTGCAGACCTCCAGGCGAAGTGGAAAGAGCTGCTGCGCCAGATCTCCGCTGCGGAGGCGCAGTACGCAGCGTTGACGCCGGCTCAGCAGGCCGTGGTCGACAACGCCGCCGCAGTGCCGCCACCGCCGCCACCGCCGGCGGCTGTGCCCCCACCGGCAGATCCCATGCTCAACGCGATGCCCGCCCCGCCGCCACCCGAGGTCGCCCCTCCCGCCCCTCCCCCCGTGGCTGCTCTCATGGACATCCCGGATATCCCGGAGGCGTTGCCTGTCGGCGTCGCGCCGGAGGCCGGCCTTCAGCCGAACACCGTCCTCGCTGCCCGCGCCGTCAGCCAACGGTTCCCCCAGATCGCCGAGATCGGCGGCGTCCGGCCTGACTCGAAGCCGTGGCATCCGAACGGCCTGGCGATCGACATCATGATTCCCAATGCCGAAAGCCCCGAGGGCATCGCGCTCGGGAACGAGATCATGGAGTTCGCGCTGGCCAATGCCGGCCGGTTCGGGCTACAGGATGTGATCTGGCGCGGCACGTACTACACGCCGAGTGGTCCGGCCGGATCCGGTTACGGCCACTACGACCACGTGCACATCACCACCACACCCCGCCGCTGACCGGCGCCGCGGCGCAGCCCGACCAGCGCGCTGGCCGTCGAGGTATGGGACGACATCGTGCGCGATGCGTTCGAGACACACGACCACGAATCGGCACGGGCGCCCGGAGAAATTTTTCTATTGCATTTTAGAATTTGGAGTGACACGATCTGAGGATGACGATCGCGCTCCAAAAGACGATGGCAGTCTGCGGAGCCCTATTCGTCCTATTACTGTTCCCGGCGATGATCATGATCGGCCTGCTTCCGCCCATGTCGCCATTGCGCACTGCCGTCGAAGTTGCCGAATTCTGGTCCACGAATACAGGTCTCAAGCGATGCGGCCTGGTGATCATGCTTGCCGCCGCGGGATTGCAAGTTCCTTTTGGTGCGCTGATCGCGATCCGTATCCGGCGAATGGAGGGGCGTCCCTCGGCGTTGGCGTATGTGCAGATCATGGCCGCAGCCCTTGGTGTGGTGGCCATTCTTCTGCCCACGTTCGCATTTGCGGCCGCCTCCTACCGGCCGGAGCGCGACCCTGAGGTCACCCAGGCGCTCAACGACCTTGCGTGGCTGCCGTTTGTGATGAACTGGCCGGCAGCGACGATCCAGTGTCTCGTCATCGGATTCGCCATTTTCGGTGCGGTGCACACGGTATGGCCGCGGTGGCTCGGATACTTCAACGTCTGGTGCGGCTTCATCTTCGCTGCGGGCGGCCTGGTCGTTCTGTTCAAGGACGGTGTGTTCGCGTGGAACGGGTTGCTGGCGTTCTGGCTGGTGGCCGTCTTCTTCGGCGTGTGGTTCTTGGTGATGTCCTGGTTCTTGTGGACCAGTTCCACGGATCCCGCGCCAGACGTCGATGACCGCAACGCTGCCTTGGCGGCGCCGTCGGCGTGATGACGACGATCGAGACCGAGCCGTCGACAGCGTCCGCGAAGCGGAGAATTCCTGGCGAAGAGGGCATTTGGGTCTTCGTCCTGGGAGACATGGGGATCTTCGCCCTGTTCTTCGTGACGTTCATGTACTCGCGGGGTAAGAATCCCGACACGTTCGCGCAGGCGCATACGCATTTGCACACCGCGCTGGGCACACTCAACACTGTTCTTCTGCTGACCAGCTCGCTGATGGTGGCGATGGGTGTCCTACGGGTTGGCGCGGACCGGTGTCAGGCCGCGGGAGGCTACTTCATGGCGGGAATCGCCTGTGGTGTCGGTTTCATCGTCGTGAAGGCGGTGGAGTGGACGCAGCTGTTCCGCGCGGGGATCGGCGTGGGCAGCGGGGAGTACTTCTCGTACTACTTCATGTTCACCGGAATACATCTGCTGCACGTCCTGATCGGGCTGGCAATTCTGGTCCGCTTAGTCGCCCTGGTGCGCAAACCGACATTGAGCGATGCGAACCGCAGGCTCTGTGAGACCGGCGGAATCTTCTGGCACATGGTCGATGTGCTGTGGATCGTCCTCTTCGCGATCTTCTATCTGGTGCGGTGAGCAGCATGACCTCGGAGCGCCGGTTCACCCTTGTCTGGATCGTGTTGCTGTTACTGACATTCGGGTCCTTCGTGGTGGGCGTGGAGCAGAGTCCAGGTTTCGTATCCATCGGTGCGGTTCTCATCCTGGCGCTGGCGTTGGTCAAGGTGCGCTTGGTGGGGCTGCACTACATGGATCTGCGGTCGTCGCCACTGTTTCTGCGGCTGCTGTTCGAGGGCTATGTGCTGGTGGTCTTCATCGCGCTCGCTCTCGTTGATCTCCTCGTAGTGCCATAACACTGACGCCTGCAAGCGAAATTGGCCCCGAAAGGGGGCAGTGAGTCTTGAGCAGAATGCAGGCAAGCCGCCGAATGGGCGAAATAGCCCGAAACCGCGGATCGAACTTTGTATTTTGCAGTGATACCACCACCGGTGACCGCGGAGAACGGAACTTGTGATGACAGCGGCACGTCTTATCGCCGACCGACTGTGCGGCGCGAAAGGATGAACCAACCACAAGAGCGCGGCACTATCGCAGCGCGGCGAATCATTGGCCTACTGATCCTGATCGCACCGCTCGATCAGGTTGCCTTCGATCTCTACACCCCTGCACTGCCCGAAATCGGTGAACAGTTCGCGGCTTCGAACGTCATGGTGCAGAACACCGTCACCGCCTACATGCTGGGGATGACGCTCATCGTGTTGCCCACCGGACTGATCGCCGACGCGATTGGCCGCAAGCGCGTGCTGGTGACCGGACTGGCAGTGATGACGCTGACGAGCATCGGCTGCGCGCTGGCTGTCAGCCTGCCGATGATGATCGGGCTACGGTTCGTCCAGGGCCTCGGCGCTGGAACGTGCATGGTACTGGCGGCCGCTATGGCGGCGGACTGCTTCCGGGGCGCCAAGCTGGTGTCGGTTCTGGGGCTGCTCGGGGCGGCGTGGGGCGCGGCTCCCATACTCGCACCCGCGATCGGCGGATTCATCACCGATTTCGCATCGTGGCGAACAGTGTTCGTCGTGCTTGCGGGTTTTCTCGCAACCGTTGGGACCCTCGTCGCCGTGGCCTTACCGGAAACGCTGCAACATGACCACCGATCGCCGATCGACATGCGTGCAGCCGCCGGCGTCGTGGGGCAAGCAATGCGGAACCGATCCTTCGTGACCTTCGCGACGATGTTCGGTGTGGTCACGTCGGCTCAGGCCATGTTCGCTGTCGTCGGACCGTTCCTCTACGTGATCGGCCTCGGATCTTCCTCTAGCACCTATGGTTTCATCGCCCTCGGAGTGGGCACGGCGAACTTCATCGGCGCGGCGGCCTGTGGGGCGTTGGCCCAGCGGACCACCACGGCGCGGCTGGCAATCGCGGGGTCCGTGATTCTCGCACTGGGTGGTGGGATCATGCTGGTGTCCGCGGAACTCGTCGGTCTGTCTGCAATGGCGATCGCCGGTGGGGCGGTGATCGCGGCACTGGCCATCGGAGTACTCGACCCGCTGAGCAAGGGGCTGGCGATGGGTGTGTTCACCCGCAACCTCGGACTCGTCTCGGGAATGGTCAGCGCGTTCTGCTACGTATGGATCACTCTCTCAGCGGCCTTGATGGCCTGGCTGCCCGAGCGCTCACAGGCGCCGCTCGGCTGGTTCTACGTTGCCACCGCGGCCGGAATGGTCGCGCTACTGATGATGTCGGTCGGTCGGTTCCGTCCGACCGGAGGGCCTGACTTACAGGCGCGGGGCGAAATGGTCGAAGAAGAGACGGGCGACGAGTTCGCCTCGTGAGCCGGGTTCGACTACACGGGCGCAGACTGTCGGGGGTGGATGGCCGAAGCGGGCTTCCGTGAAAGCTATGTCGAGCATCTGGTGGGCCCCGACTCGATGGTGGTCGGCGTCAAATAACGCTTACGCCGTGCGGGCGCTCCACTCCGACGTCCGTTCGGGCGTCGCCTCAGCCAGTGCCTTGATGGTCTTCTCTACATCGAAATCCTTGCCGTATACCGGTTTTCCGGGCTGCTGGCGCCACGACTCCGAAATCGGACCGGCATCGACGGGGTCGAATCCGAGTTCTTCGACGAGTGCGTGAACCAGCTCGCGGCCGGGCCCGTCCTCGCCGGCGACCGGGAGTGCGATCCGATTCGGTGTGCCGCTGGGCGTGTCCCTCTCGAGCAGATGCTTCCACCATATCCCGTTGAACACCTTGTACACCGGTGCGCCGATCTGCTCAGCGACCCAGGCGCTTTCGACCTGACCGTCCTCGATCCCGGCGATCTCACCGTCACGTTGCTGCGGGTAGTAGTTGTTGGTCTCGATCACCGGAGCGCCCGGCTTACGGGCGTCGACGATTCCGTCGGCCAGGTCGGGAACATTCTTCTGCGGAATGCTCACGACGACCAGGTCGGCGTCGGCTGCGGCGTCTTTGGCCCACACCGCCGTCGCACCGGTTTCGCGTGCCAGCGCAGCGAGCGTTTCAGGAGAGCGCGAGTTCGACACGGCCACCTCGTGTCCGAGTGCCCTCAGCCGACGCGTCAGCGTGCCGCCGATCTGACCTGCTCCGATGATTCCGATCTTCATTCGACGCCTACGTACGGTGAGTTACCTTCGTGCGGCAACGCCGGGGATGCAGACGCTATTCCGTCCACTTCGCGGTGAACGCCGACACCGATGTCGCGACCTGGGTACGGGCTGCCTCGGGGTTGGTGAACGCGGCGGCGAGCCCGTCGACGGCGCGGTCGGCGAGCGGGCGCCACTTGTCGAGCCAGCCGTCGATTACGCCTCGATTGTCGGGGTTCGCCGCGAGCGCGTAGCGGGCCAGCGCGGTGTGCCAGGCCTGATTACGCGTGGTGTCAACGCGGGACTCCTGCAGCAGGGCCGCGGTCAGGCCGTCGCCGTTCTCGTTGGCCAACTCGACGAACGCCTCCTTGAACAGGGCGTCCAGCGCGGGCTTGACGACCTGGTTCAACGCCACGAAGGCCTCGCCCCAGTCGTAAGCCACTAACAGCCGCTCCAGGGTTTCGCGGGCCGGCTGCCACACCGGGTCGGTTTCCCAGATACGCCGTGTCTCTTCGGTATTGGCCAGATGCGTGCCATGAGTCAGCGACAACGACTTGGCTCGATACGCCACCCACTGCAGTGCGCGCAGTTCGTCACCGGCCTGGAAGAACGCCGCGTTGGTGATGTAGGCGCTCGGCGCGAGCTGGCCGACGTAGAGGCTGGTGATCTGCAGGACGTGGAACAGGTAGCGGACGGGCACGTAGACGCGGGCGAGCGTGTCCACCCACTCCGGGCTCAACTGGCCGTCCTCATCCAGCGCCTCGTAGTGGTCTACTACGCCCTCGGCGTAGATCTCGCGGTCGTGTTGCAACGCGATGTAGCGGCGGTAGTTCAGCGCAGCTGGATCCCGGAAGTCCTCCCAGTCCTGCGCCTGCAGCGCCGAGCCTTCACGGTGTTTGACGTACCACCGGTTGATCGCCGCGCCGGGGTCGAGATCGAACGGGGCCGGCTGGCGGTTGAAGTGATAGTGGAATCGGCCGGTGACGGCCTCGTACTCGGTGGGTTTGCGCCGGGTGTCCCCGGCGATGCTCCAGGTCTTCAGCGATCGCGGCTTCGCGGTGGTCATGTGCTCAGTCCTCTCGGTCCAGGTACCAGTGCAGTTCGTCGTCGCCGACGTAGCGGATGCGCCCGGCGAATCCGACAAGAGCCGGTTCCAGCGTGTGCAGCGGAAATGCTTCGCCTGCTGCCGATTCCAGGCTGGCGCGGGTGACCCGAAGGAAGCGGGGGGCATGGATCCGCACGTAGCCTGCGTGGTCGTCGACGGTGATGTCGGTGTCGGGGTTGTCGGCATGGATGGCTTCGGTCACGGCCGCGACGATGTCGGGATCGAAACCCCGCACGACGGGGCCGACGAGCTTGTCTTGTTCTGCTGCGGCAGTCATCGGTGTTCACCTCCGGTGAGCGAAATGGTGATCTGGTCGCCCTCGAGGCGAACCGGGTGGCTGATGAGTTGGCAATTGGCCGGATTGACCCCGGCGCCGGTGTCGAGGTCGAACTCCCAACTGTGCGCGCTGCACGTCAGAACGTCGCCCTCGACCGCGCCGTCCGCCAGCGGGAAACCGGCGTGCGGACACAGCCCGTCGTAGGCCCGGATCTCTCCGCTGCGCAGATGCGCCAGCAGGATCGGCCGGTCACCGATGTAGAACTCGGCCACCTCGCCTTCCCATAGATCATCGAGGCTCGCAACCGGCGTCCAGGTGCCCGCACTAGTCATAGAACGCCTCGACATGATCCAGCGGTCCGACTCCGGCGGCGCCGATGGCCACCTGCGGGTCCAGGACATTGCCGTTGTGACGCAACCGAATCGGGGCGTCGCGCTTGGCGACGCGATGCCCGACGACGTGGTGCGCGATCGCCCCGGTCACGGCTTCGACACTGTCGCCGTCGTCGACCGGGATGAGCAGTTCGAGTGCGTCGCCCTCGAACCAGGCCGTCAGCGGAAGCAGTGCCATCGTCTCAGCCCTTCGTTCCGTTGCCGTTGAGTGCCCATGCGTAGTTGTCGGCGTCCTGGCCCTGCTCCTCGGCCGACAGGCCGAAGTACTGCAGGACGGTGCCCAGGTCCGGCGGGCTGATCTCACCCGAGAGGACGCGGTCAATCAGCGACTGGTGGCCGGCGAACCGGTCAGGACGCTGGGTGAAGATCCACTTGCACGGCTCGGAGCAGAAGAGGTACTTGCGGCCGTTGTGCACATGCGTCAGCGGTGCGGCGTCGGTGTGGGCTCCGACGGTGACACCCGCCGATCGAACGATCGGCAGCTGGCACAGATTGCAGGTGATCGGCAGCGTCTCGGGCAGGGTCGCCGCGATGTCACCATTGCGGACGTTCTCGGTGATGACGTCCCAGTTCTTGCCGAAGTCCCGGTTCCAGCCGGGGTACTTCTCCTCCAGCCACAGCCGTTCGGCTTCGGAGACACCCGCGTCGGGGTTCCACCACACGGTCGGGCGGTAGTACCACACGCCCAGGTGGATGGCGTGGTGGTACCACGTCAGCTCGTTGATGAATTCGTCCCAGTACCAGGGAAATTCGAGGCCATAGTCACGGAACTGATCGGCGAACTGCTTGACCACCCAGTCTTCGATGAACTCCTTGAAGCTCATCCGGCGGCTCTCCAGCGGGGTGTAGTAATCCATGGACAGCCCCGTCAGCAGGGCGAAGATCCGCCAGGACCGCCAGAACATGTGGTCGATGAGGAACTGACCCCACTCGGTCTCACCGTTTTCGATCAGCACCTTGATGGTCGGCTCACCCTGCTGGGCGTGCCGTGCCTCATCGGTCTGGATGGAACTGATCAGCGCCCCGAACTCGAGGTCGCCCACGTCGATGGCGTCAGCGGCCATTCCGAGGAACTGCAGGTTCGTGAAACCGGTCTCCAGGGTGAACGTCAGCTGCAGCGCGATGGACAGTGCGTCGTTGGCGACGAACATGTCGTCGAACAGGTATCGCACGGCGAGCACGATCCAGTTGTTGGTGTGAAATGCCTTGAGCGCCCAGTCTCCTCGCGGCTCCTTGTCGAGCAAGCCGTACGGGAAGAAGGTCTGGATCTGGCCGTGGCGGACCTCGTCGAGGGTGCCGAAGGTGGCGGTGTTGCGCCACGCGGCGGAGCGGCCGAACCGGCCCATCCGGGCCTCGCCGATGGACGCCAGATACTCCGGCATGGAGATCGCGCCGTAGTGGGCCACGATCACCGACTTCCATCCGGGGTCGAGCTGATCGAACAGTTTGGAGCGGCCGATGGCGTTCTTCAGCGAGTAGGTGGTGGTGTCCTTGGTGACCTGGTTGTGCACGTACTCGCGGTAACCGATCTTGTAGGGCTCATCCCATTTGAGCCACCCCTCGGTGGAGACGCGGTGCGTGCCAGAGAGCTCCTCCGGAAACACCTCCTCCTCGGTGACGTAGCGGAAGTTCCAGTTGGTATCGCGGGCGAGGTCGTACCAGTCGCTGCGAGTGAGTTTGGGCATGTGTCTTCCTCGGCGGTCATAGGCTGTGAACCGAGTCGCGTTGAGCTGCGCTGACACGCGACCGCACTCATGATGCGACACACTCCGAGGACTCCTAAGTATTAGGATCACGATGATTCGCACCGTCGGGACCGCCACGCGTCGCCACTAGTCTTCGAACCGAACCCGGACAGGCAGCAAACACACGAGAGAGGTTTCAGTGACGGTCACCGAGGAGTACCTGAAGAACAACGAGGCCTATGCGAGCACCTTCAAGGGCCCGCTGCCGCTTCCGCCGAGCAAGCACGTTGCCGTGGTGGCCTGCATGGACGCTCGACTCGACGTGTATCGGATTCTCGGTCTCAAGGACGGTGAAGCGCACGTGATCCGCAACGCCGGCGGTGCGGTCACCGATGACGAGATCCGTTCGCTTGCCATCAGCCAGCGGCTGCTGGGGACGAAGGAGATCATCCTGATTCACCACACCGATTGCGGCATGCTGACGTTCACCGACGATGCCTTCAAGCGCGAAATCCAGGACGAGACGGGCCTCAAGCCCGAATGGGCCGCCGAATCCTTTCCCGATGTGGAGGAGGACGTACGCCAGTCGCTGCGTCGCATCGAGGCCAGCCCGTTCGTCACCAAGCATGAATCGCTGCGCGGCTTCGTGTTCGACGTCGCCACCGGCAAGCTGAACGAGGTCTTGCTCTGAGATCCGATGGGCTACGCCATCGGAGTCTCGACTCGAAGATCGTCGCCGCGCTCGACCGGATCGGTGACGCTCTGCATGTCCTGGCCCGGCGGGCCGCCGAGAAGCACGACTTGTCGAGCACCCAGATGCGGGTCCTCGGTTGGCTTTTCGTCGGCTCGCCGCCAGCCGCGCGCAGCACCACGCTGGCTCGCGAACTCAACGTGGCCGATCCCACCGTCAGCGACGCGATCGCTGCGCTGATCCGCAAAGGGCTGGTGCTGCGAACGCCGGATCCCGGCGACCGTCGGCGACGCGACCTCGTCCTCACCGCGGAGGGCCGCAAGACCGCGGCCGAACTGTCTCGCTGGACTGCACCGGCCGAGATCGCCACCTCCAAGCTGGACCGTGCGGAAGCCGAACAGCTTCTTGACTCGCTGCTGGTCGTCATGGGGAAACTCCATGACGCGCAGATGCTTCCGGTCGTCCGCGCCTGCAGCACCTGCGTGCACCTGGGCACGACGGGCCGCGAACCGCGCGGCTACCACTGTCTGCGCTACGACGAACCGATGACGGTCTCGGACCTGAGAGTCGACTGCGTCGACCACGCCACCACCTAGAAAACAGGCCGGCGACAACGCCGTGAGACGTTGCCGCCGGCCCGTATGCCGTGCTGTTAGACCGTCGCCGGTTCGCGTTCCTGATTGGCCGCGTTGGGAATGACGGTCGGGCCGACGATGAGCGCCTGCGAGGGATCCTCCGGGTTGGTCGCGATACCGTCGCCGGGCTTGACGCCGCCCTCCTCACACATCTTCTGCCACATGGCCATCCGGGTCGCCTTGTTGGGCGTGAACTTGCCGTAGACGAAGACGCGCCACAGGGTCCAGCGCGGGGCGGGCAGATGGTCGGGGCGACCGACGAGGCGGTGCAGGATGACCATCCAGCCGACCATCATCGCCATCATCGTGGTGGTGGCGACCCACTTCATCCAGACCGGCATGGTCGAGTTGAGCGCCAGGATGTGGATGGAGCCGACACCGAAGTAGGCGACCATCATGCCGAACGGTGCGACCAGGAACAGCAGCGCCTTGCTCTTGCCCTTCAGGCGCGGGACGGCGAAGGCCAGGATCGCGCCGATGGTGACGAACGAACCACCGTTG
Source organism: Mycobacterium sp. (assembly GCA_044508395.1). Lineage (GTDB taxonomy): Bacteria > Actinomycetota > Actinomycetes > Mycobacteriales > Mycobacteriaceae > Mycobacterium. The sequence continues at coordinate 27,394 of JBIQHU010000051.1, forward strand.
ATGAAGCCCCACCAGTACGGGAAGCCGAGGAACTCGTAGGGCTGCACACCGTAGTAGAGGTACACGCCGAGGTTGATGCCGATGGTCTCCATCAGCGCATCGGTGGCGATGCCCAATCCGAGCAGCATGAAGAACACGTTGCGGTGTGCGCCGTTACGGATCACGAAGTAGCAGAAGTAGGCCTCCAGGCCGAGGAATGCCACGTAGCAGAGCGGGATCAGCGCCGGCACGGTGATGCCGAAGTTGGTGAAGGCAGGCACCAAGTTCTTCGCCCAGTGCAGGTGGCCGAGCAGGTCCAGCATCGGCTCCAGCAGGCTGCAGATCAGGCCGCTGGTCAGCACGATGAGCGGAATCCAGTTACGGCCCCGTACCGCGGCGCGGACCGCCCACGGCGTCGCGAAGATGACCACCGCGGCGCCCGCGATGAAGAAGAAGATGATCTCGGACGTGGTGCTGGCCTCGAAATGACCAGGTGCCGGCTGCATGTGTGGCGGCCACCCCTGGTTGTCACTGACCAGTGGCCACCAACTGGTGGCGAGTATGTGATCCATCGCGTTTGACCTCCTTGAAAAACCAGTGGCCGGTATCTAGCTGCACAAACGTGCTTGCGCGTCGAAGTCACAGTCACGACCACGTGTGGACTGCCTCACCTTAACATAGTGTCCGTACACTGTGTACACCTATTTCGAATATAGATTAAATCGCCCCTCCGAAACCGGAAAGTATTGTCAGGACATGACCGAGACCTCTCGCCGCCCCGCGAAGCGGTTCAGGTCTGTCGAAACGGATGGCGTGCGGCCCGTCGACCAGATTTTCTCCGCCGCGCTGACCCTGCTCGGCCAGAAGTCGTTCAGCGACATCAGCGTGGCCGACATCCTCACCGAGTCGAAAGTCTCGCGGACAACCTTCTATTTCTATTTCGCGTCCAAGTTCTCGGTTCTGAGCGGGCTGCTCACGCAGGCGATGGACGACATCTTCGAGACGGTCCAACCCTTTCTCAGCCGTGCGGAGGAGGATTCGCCCGAGGAGGCGCTGGAGCGGAGCCTCCGGGCGGTGACGGCGGCGTGGCACCGGCACCGACTCGTGTTGCAGGCCGCGGCCCATCATTGGCATTCCGACCCGGAGTTGAATGCGCTCTGGTTACAGATCGTGGAACGCTTCGTCAGTGCCGGCGCCGAGGAGATCGAGCGCGAACGTGCGGCAGGCAAGATCACGTCGTCGGAGTCGGGCCGGACGCTGGCCGCCATGCTTTTCTGGGGGACTGAGCGCGTCCTCTATATAGCGGGCCTCGGCGTGGAGCCCTCGCTGGTGGACGAAGAGGCCGCCCTCGGACCGCTGGTGGCGATGTGGCACGGCACCCTCTACGGCTGAGCGCGGTCGCCGAAAACTGTTTCGTCAGTGGTCGATTCGTCACGGACCGGGCACAAGCCGGTCCGCACCAGTGTTTGGGCCGTCCGCACCACTCCGTCCACCGAGCCCCGACTGGGCTCCCACCATTCGGCGGCCCAGTTGAGTGCACCCATGACCAGTAACCGGGTGATCCGCGCGTCGACATCGGCACGAATCTCGCCATCGGCGATCGCGTCGGCGAACAGCTGCTGCCAGATCCGTCCGTAGGCAGCTTCCTCTTTCTTCTGTCGGACGCCCAGCCGTTCGGGAATCTGACCGGAGTTGCGGATCGACGCCGTCGTGTAGTCCGACAGCTCCAGTTCATGACGCAGATGCGAGTCCACCGCGGTCATGATCTTGTCCATGGCGGTCGCATCCGGTGGCAATTCGTCGAGTTTCTGCTCTAAATGCCGCCGCATGTCGCTGATCCCGCAGTACATGACCTCTTCGATGAGGTCCTCGCGCGACGGGAAGTAGTAGTAGATCGCGGGTGCCTGCAGCTGTGCGTATTCGGCGACGTCCGTCAGGCGCGTACCCGCAAAACCCTTGACGCTGAGCACATGTGCGGCAGCGTCGAGAATGCGGGTACGGGTGCGATGTGACTTCGAATCGACCCCCTCGCCGTTCGTCGAGGGGGTGCCGAACTTCTTGGCCATCACCCCATCACAGGTCGGCGCCGACGCGCAGACCTGTCACTCCTGGCCCGGGAAGGGATCGTTGGGCCCCGATGAGTACGGATCGGCGACGAGCGCTGCGCGCTTGCGCTCCCGCAGGAGCCGGTCCTTGAGAGCGCCCAGCCGACCGCCCTTGTCCTCGAGGTGGAACTGCTTGAGCATCGTCCTGGCGGCGTTCTGGCCGGGCATACCGCTGATTCCCGCGACCGGGTGCGTACCCGACCCGGTAAGGAACAGTCCCTCGACGGGCGTGCGGTAGCCGGCGAAACCGGCGACGGGTTTGTTGGGCCCGAAGCGGCTGATCGTGGGATCGACGTGGTAGACCGAACCGTCGATGGCCCAGAAGCGCTCCTCGATGTCGGGCAGCACCAGTGGTCGCACGGCCACCTGCAGGTCCTCGACGCCCTTGTAGTACTCGTCGGCGTCTTTGATGATGCTGTCGGTGATCTGCTTGCGCGCCACGTCCCACCCGTCCTCGGGGAACGAGGGTGTCAGGCCCGTCCAGAACCACCAAAGGTCTTTGCCCGGAGGCGACATCGACGGATCGAACGCGTTGGTGACCTGTGCGAGGCCGGGAATCGCGTCGGGCACCTTGCCGCGCACGCAGGCCTTTGCGGCCTCCTTCGCCTGTTCGTAGGTGTGGTAGCAGTTGCAGGCGATACGGAGGTCGATACCGTCGCCGCGCCACTTCTCGTGCTTGGACATGTCGATGCGGCCGGACAGCGCGACGTTGATCTTGGCGTCGGCGATCCCACGCTTGCGGGTGGGGATGTGGTCGGCCGCGACCTGCTTCTTGGGCTCCAGGACGCCGCGGGGGAGCAGTCGGGTCAGTGTCGTCTTCGGGCTGCATGCGGTCAGGACGCCGCGGCGGGCCCGGATCTCCTCACCGCCGCGGATCCGCACGCCGGTGCAGCGGCCGTTGGTGATGAGCAGTTCTTCCACCGGCGAACTGGTGATGATGTCGCCGCCGTTGTCCTTGAGCACCCCGATCAGGGCCTTCGGCAACGAGCCCGTGCCGCCGTGGAACATCGCGACGCCGTACTTCGACAGCACGCCGAGGTAGATCAGCGACCAGCCGGACAGATCGGCGTCGAACGGCATGAACGGCAGCGATGTCAGCAACGGCGCCCGGATCATGTCGTGCTCGAAGCTCTCTTCGACAGCCTCGACCTGCGAGCTCGACATCCAGCGACCCAGCGCGACGAGCTGCTTGCGGTTCTTCAGCAATCCCTTGGCGGACTTGAGGATCGCCTTGATGTCGGGCTGCATCACATTGGTCTGCATCATCGGCAGGCCCATCTCGACCGCGGCGTCGATCACCTCGTAGAGCTCGAGCAGGGCGCGCGCGTCCTTCTTGGAGAAGTACTCCAGTTCGGCCGCCGTCTTGCGGGGATCGCGCCAGAGGCCGAGCGAGCTTCCGTCGGCGGCCAGCTGGAAGTGGGCGGGATCGATGACGGTCTGGCGCAGGCCGTACTTCGTCGACAGTTCAAGGTCGTCGTTGATCGTCGTGGTGCGGAACAGCGACGCCTGAATCGAGGCCTCGTTGAGCGTGTATTCCGGGGCCTCCGGAGCGAAGGAGTTCGTCGACGTCATGCCGCCCGCCGTGGCGGCTGCCTCCACCACCAGCACATCCAGCCCGGCCTTCGCCAGGTAGGCGGCCGCGACCAGCCCGTTGTGGCCGGAACCGACCACGATGACGTCTGCCTCGCGAGGCGTTCGGGCGGCGTTACTCGGACGGGCGTCTTCCGACATGAGAATCCTTCAATCGATTTTTTATTCTAGGTTAAAGTCAATACTCGGTTCCACGTCGTGTTGTGTCAAGACCGGGTCGGCGTGGTCGCCATCGTCAGGGAGGTCATCACGAAGCGTTCGATCAGGATTCGCTCCTGTTGCTCAGGAATGTTGCGGCGCAAGATGATGGACGCGTAGACCGTATGCAACCAGTCGGCAAGATCCTGGTTGGACAGGTCGTCGCGCAGCAGTTGGTGGCTGCGGCCGTAATCGAGCCACGGTCGCCAGAACTGCAGCGCTCGCTCCGTGAGTTCGGGCGCCCACAGGGCTTCGTGGGCCGTGATCGGACTGCCGTCGCCCCACATCGCGGTCAGTTCGGGGTCGTTGCGCAGCGCTTCGATGACCTTCACCGACAGTTCGACGAACGACTCGTGAAACGTCTCGCCGGGCACGGTGGTACCGGCCGCCGCCTCGTCGGCGATCTCGATGATGCGGTCGGTGACCGCGGCCAGCAGCAGTTCCCGCCGGTCAAAGAACACCTTGTAGACAAGCTGGCGGCTGCAGCCCGCGACGCGCCCCACTTCGGTCATCGTGACGCCGCGAATCCCGTTGGCGCGCAGAAGTTCACGCGCCGCGTCGAGGATACGTCGACGCATCTCCGCGCGCGGGGATTGTGTCACCTGGGCAGATTACCCCGGGTGCTGGCCGCCTATTGACAAATCGATGTGAGCGTTGACACTATCCGATCAACGTTTACAAAATATCCAATTTGTCACCCCGAGGGGTCTCTCAATGTCTTTGACTGTCGGATCCGGCGACCAGGTTCTCGATTCGAGTGCGGAATCTGATCCGCCACCGCTGGGCCGGCAGGGTCCTGCGACGTTCCTGGCGTTGATCGGCACCGTGTGGTTCGTCGTGTGTGTCTACGTAATAGCGCGCTGGGTGACCTCGGGTGAGGACTTCACCCCCGCACCCCGCATCGGGCCCGACGTCATGGCGGACTGGCGGCTGATCGCCCTGCGGGTGTTCGAGGCGATCAGCTTGGCGGTGATGGTCGCGTTCGTGTGGTTCTGCGTGGTCAAGCCGCTCCGCGAGACCGGACGGCTCAGCCTCGACGGGAAGTTCGTCATCGGTGGCATCATCTGCTTCGTTGCGGACGCGTTCCTCAACGTGCAGCAGTACCTGTTCGCGTGGAACAGCGCGAATGTCAACCGCGGAGTGTGGGTGCGGTTCCTGCCGTTCCACAACCCGGAGGCACCCACGCGATACGCGGAGTCGCTGATCTGGGGTCCGCCGATGTACATCTACTTCTGCGCCGGCGTCGCCATCGTGGCATGTCACGAGGCCAAGCGGGTGCGTCGTCGGTGGCCGAACATCACCAAGTTCCGGTTGTTCGTGTTCATCTTCATCTTCGAGTTCATCTTTGACTTCGTCGTCGAGAACCTCGTCATCAGGACCACGCATGCCTACGCATTCGCGAAAACCTATGAGCCGCTGACACTCTGGGCCGGTGAGGTGCACCAGTTCCCGATCTACGAATCGATCCTGGTGGCCTTCGTGGGGTGCGTCTTCACCTGGGCCCGCATCGAGGCCGACGAGCGTCCTGTCGGGTTCTCGCCCATCGAGGTCGGTGTCGAACGGTGGCGGTCGTCGGTGCAACCGCACGTCCGCAACTTCGCGGTGCTCGGGTTCTGCATGGTGACGCTCGTGTTTGTCTACCACCTGCCGTTCAACTGGCTGGGCCTCATCGGCACTTCGTACGCAAACCTTCCCAGCTACCTCCTACCCGGGTGAAAGTCTTTGTGCCGCAGCGTGAGAGGCTGCCGGTATGACCCAAGCTTCCGGAGCCCTCGGAACTCGCATCCGGACGGGTGACAACCCGTTCGCGGTGGACGGCACGGACGATCTACTACACGTTCCGCCCGCGGACCAGCCGGGGTGGAGCGAGACCATGTACTTTCACGTGTGGTCGGTCGAGCATGGCGTCGGCGTTTTCGTACACGTCGGACGCTGGCCCGATGATCTCGATCTGTGGTGGGTGCAGACGATCGCCATGCTGCCCGACGGTCGACTGTTGGTGGACCGGTCATGGGGCAGGGCTCTCGACAACCGGGGTCCGGCCACCGGCAATCTGCGGATCATGTGCGTTGAGCCGTTGCGGCGCTGGCGGTTACAGTTCGACGGCGCGGGTGAGGCGACCGATCTCCTCGCCATGTCGACGCGTCCCGTCGGTGCGGGGCCCGCGCAGCCGTTCGCCTTCGATGTCGAACTGACGGCCGCCGCGCCGGTGTGGGATATGGGTCGTGCGCTCGGAGCGCCGGAACCGAAAATCGACGAGCTGTCGTGGGCAGCCTTTCACCATACTCAGGGGTTTCACGCCGACGGCGAATTGCGCGTTGCCGGGGAGCGCACGAGTTTGCGTGGCGTGGCGCACCGTGACCATTCCAGTGGTCTCCGCGACGTCAGCCGACTGGGCGGCCTGAACTTCTTCGTGGTCGTGTTTCCCGAATCCGGCCGGGTGGCAAACGGTTTGGTCAATTGGCGCAGCGACGGCACTGTCGACCACCGGGTGTTCACGGTATTCGAGCAAGGAACCTGCGAGACGGGGTCCGATGTTCGGGTGACCGGATTGGAGTCGTTTCAGACGCACCAGCCACACCAGATGTCGATCACGATGGCGCGAGAGACCGGGCCGTCGCGAATGCGTGCAGAATGGCTGCACGGATACACGATGACTTTCCTGTCCCCGAACGAGAACATCATCGGCGTAGATCTCGCGAGCCAACCGGACCCATTGATCATCGCGCAGAGCACGGTGCGTGTGGTCGGTCCCGACGGCGATGTCGGTTACGGCGTCATCGAACGGGATTATCGGCCATCGATGCTGCCCTCCTCGGACGAGCGGTAGCCTAGCCAGCCCGTTCGAGCACGGTGACCACCCCGGCGCTGCCGTCGACCCGGATACGGTCACCCGTGCGCAGGACACGGGTGCCGTCTCCGGTGCCGATGACACACGGCAGCCCCATTTCGCGGGCCACGATCGCGCCGTGCGACGCCGTCGAACCGATGTCGATCACTGCGCCGGCCGCCAGATGGAACGCCGATGCCCAAGAGGGATCGGTTGTCCGGCAGACGAGGATCTCGTCGGGTTCCAGGTCGTCGAGGTCCTCGGCAGAAGCAAGTACACGGGCGAACCCCTCGGCGACACCATGTGCGGCTGCCACGCCCGTTACCGACTCGACCTGCTGCTCGCCCCGGGACGCCACAGGCACCGGGACGGGCGGACCTACCCATGCACCGGGAACATCGATCTGTTCGTAGGCGGTGCGCAGTTCCCGACGCACCGCCACTAGGTCGCGCGCGTTCGACGGCGGCGTATCCAGGATCTCGTAGAGGGTCAGGTAGAAGACATCGCGGGGGTCATCGATGACGCCCGCCGCCGCCAACTCAGCACCGCGAACCGCGCAGGCGGCCCGTGCGCCGTCGAAACCCTTGGCCAGCCCGGCCTTTCCTTCTTCGCGCAGCGGAATATAGGTGGCGGCCAGCCTGATCAACAGCCCTGCGATGAACCGCTTCTGGGGCGGCAGCGCAGCCAACAGTTCGCGCTCGGCTTGCTTGCGTGCTTGCGTCCTTGCTGCAGCGGCAGCGGTGAGATTCTGGCGCTCCGGGGCCGCGCGGTACTTCTCCACCATTCGCTCGACCAAATCGGGACGCTCGCGCCACGACGGGTTGGATACCTCGATTTCGCCGGCGCATCGGAAGCCATACTCCGACAAGAAGTCCGACATCTTCATCTGCCCGAATGCGACCTCGTTGAGCGCGGCCACCAACGCGGTCTCGACCATCTGGCCGTAGCCGGTCGACAACTCGAGATGCAGCCCGGGTCGGCCGGCGGCTTCGGCCAGGCCGCGCAGCGCGTCGAACACACCTTGAGCGACGAATGTCCCGGCCACGTGTACGCGCATCGCGTACTCGAGCATCTGTAGCGATTGGCTGAACTGGGTCTGGACCGGCCGGGCCATCCCCGCCGGTGACGTGGCCAACCTCCACCAGCTGTCGACTTCCCGCGACATCCGCCGGATGCGTCGCGGCAGAGTCACCACCGCCCAGGGTGCCTTGACCGCCACCACGGGATAGCGCCGCTTGGATGAGGTGTCCGGCACGCCTTCGCGGGATGAGCCAAAGATCTGCTCCTCGAACGCCGCACCGGACTGACCGGGAATCAGGTCGCTGATGCGGCGGAAGTAGTTGATGCTGGCCGTGTATCGGCCGTAGAACACCGTCGACGAGGACTCTGACGGTGTCGTGCCGACAGTCACTTCGCTGCGGCGCAGCACGCCGAGGTCATAGAAGGTGCCATTGACCGCGAGATCGCTGACCGGCAGCCACAGGGTGGCGCCCAGCGGACTCATCACGCCCTGATAGTTCTCCCGCGTGTTGATCGTCGACCATGCATCGTCAGGTCCCGATTCGCGGTGCATCGGGTTTGGCGCGTGCAGGTCGATGCTCATGTGAGGCTCCCCGTCGGGGTGTTCTGCCAGGCGGCCAGCAGGCCGGCGTTCTGGCGCGGAGTGCTTCCGTAAGTGGTGATCTCGTCGACGCCGGCGCGGCTGAACTCCCGGAGTTTGTCGGCGCACTGCGCGGCGGTGCCGAACGCGCATGACGCCGTCATCCATTCGTCGGGCACGAGTTCGGCGGCCTCGAGCAGCTGGATCCGATGGAAGGCGGTGTCGACGAGTTCGTCGCCCCCACGAGCCTGCGCGAGGGCTTCCCGCAGGCGTTCGACCGGTCCGAAATCCCAGCCGTTGACCTTTGCAAGAGCCGCACCGTATTCCGGCGCCTGCAGGTAGGTGACCGCGCGTGCGTGCGCCAGCGCGCGGGTCTCATCGACGCCCAGATCCGGTGCGGTGACGACGCACTGGACGATGTGCAGGGAGGTCAGATCCCGACCGATGGACTCGCAGGCCTCGCGCAGCCGCGTGACGGCGGCGGTGGACGCTTGCGGAGACATCATCGGCGGCAGGATCACTCCGTCGAACGCTTTGGCAACAGCCGCAGCCGCTTTCGGCATGCCGAAAGTCCCATACAGCACCTTGGGTGCAGGTCCGTGGTAAGTGTCCCCTAGTTTGATACCGCGGTAGCTGCCTGCCGGACCGTCGTAGGTCACCGTCTCTCCGGCCCACAGCCGACGCAGGATGGTGACGTAATCCACCACGGCGTCGAAGCCTGCGGTCCGCAAGCCTTCGTGCCGGAGGTAGGCGTGGTCCCCACGGCCCAGACCCAGCAGGAACCGAGGCCCGAATGCGGCGTGCATCGTCGCCCCGAGTGCGGCCATGTGCAACACGTGTCGCCGTGCGGGTGACACCAATCCCGTTCCGAGTCCGACCCGATGGGTTCGAGCGCCCACGGCGCCGAGGATGACGCCGGCCTCCTTGAGGTTCCAGCGCTCGGAGAGATAGACGTTGGCGAAGCCGAGGTTCTCGGCCTCCACGCCGTCTTCGATGCCTTGGCCGACGGTGCGGGCCGCTGTCTCGTTGATGTAGACGTCAGGTGGATTCGATACCACCCGACCGGCGATCAGGTACGCGCTGAGGCTGGCGGTCATGGCGCGACCGATGGACAGCTCTTGAGAACCTCGACGGTGCCGCGGTCGCCGTCCACGCGGATCAACTGGCCCTCGGTGATCCGGCGACTGCCCACCTCGGTGCCACACACGCAGGGGATTCCGATCTCGCGGGCGACGATCGGGCCGTGGCTCAGCAGGCCCCCGTGGTCGGTGACGACGGCACCGGCCACGAGGAACAGCGGGACCCACGCCGGGTCGGTCGTCTCGCAGACGAGGATGTCGCCGTCGTCGAGATCCACCGCGTCGGGATCGCGCACCACCCGAGCGCGGCCCTGTGTGACCCCACCGCTAGCCGCGACACCAGTCAGCAC
>JBIQHU010000052.1:0-36989 GCA_044508395.1 Mycobacterium sp.
CGACGCCACGTTGACGATCGCCGCGCCCTCGGGTGCGGCCGCGTAGAAGACCTCGTTGACGTTGAGCGTGCCGATGGCGTTGGTCCTCATGACGTAGTCGGCGTCGCCCATGCTGGGGCTGACCCCGGCGGTGTGGATCACCGAGGCGAGCGTTCCGAGACCCAGCGCGGTGTCGAACAGTCCGGTGACCGCGTCGCGATCGGTGACGTCGCAATTCACTGCCGTCGCCGTGACCCCCAGGTCCTTCAGCGTCGCCGCAGCCGCGTCGAGGCGGTCCTGCCTGACATCGCACAGCACGACGGTGTAGTCCTGGCCGACGACTTTCGCGGTGGCCTGCCCCATGCCGCCCGCACCGCCCGTGATTACCGACACTCGAGTCATGTCAGGACCGTATACGCAGTGCGCCGACGTTACATTCTCCGGGTCGGGTGTATCAGAGCCGACCGGACGTTTCACCATGACGTAGGGTGGTTACTACGACTAAGTAGCCGGATGGGTCCCGACTCTGGAGTGATGCCGAATGCCTTCGATCAAGAACACTGTGGCTGCGTTCGCAGTTTCCGCGGGCCTCGCGGCAACGACGCTCGGCCTGGGCGCGAACGTGGCGATTGCCCAGCCGCCGCCAGGGGTTCCTGCCCAGGGTGAGGTTCCGCCGCCGCACGCGCCGCCGAAGACCACCGACTTCTGGCTCGGCGAGCCTGTCGTGTGGACGTCCATGTGGGGTGGCCGCTGGGGCGTCTGGAAGAACGGTCAATTCCTGACGCTGTCGTCGAACATCATCACCGGCGGCGGATAGGCCACATCGAGGTCGCAGCGCTGTTCGTGCCACTTGGCCGGGCGGCCGTTCGTCGACGACGCGCCCGGCCCAAGTGATCACGAGTGATCTGCGTCGGGCACACCCTCCGGCGGCGGTGTTGAATACGCCGGGCTGACAGGCGGCAACGGCTCTGGAGCAGCGTACGGCTGGTCCTCCGGTTCCGTGGATTCCGCTTCGCGTGCGGTCATTTCGACTCCTCCTCAGTGGATCTGCGGATCGGGCGGATTCTCCGAGGCCCGGCCGGTTGCCGCGTCGCGGATGTGATCGACGGTCGCGGTGACCATGCCCATCGTCTTCAACACCCCCGGGCTTGGCGGGGTGTCGGGATGCGGGCGAGTCGGGGCGATCTTCTTCGCCGCCTCCAACTTCTCCCCCATCTTCATCAGATCTTCGCGGGAGATCGCCGCCTCAAAGGCCGGCCACACCACATCCTGCTCGAAGGCGATGTGCTCGCGTCCAGCCTTGACGAACTCCTTCAGCGCTTCCTGATACTCGGGTTCACCCGGGACGCCGTCCTCGAGCCGCTGCAGGAGCCGCTTTCCCTCCTGTTCCTGTTCGATAGCCTTGTCGGCCAACGCATCTCCATCCTCGAGCAGCTCGCGAACCGCCGGCCAGAAGAGCTGCTCTTCGATCGCTTCGTGCGCAGACTCTGCGATCACGAGATTCGTCACCATCGTGCTCAGACCGCTTTCTGTGGCTCCGCTCCCGCTGGGCGCGCCGTCAAGCACCTCTAGCATGCCCAGCACGCTCTTGTGGTCTTGACGCAAAAACGTCAATGCGTCCATGTCCGTGTCCTTTCGGCTGCAGCGACACTCACGTGGTGGCGGTGTGCTGCTCGTGGGTGAACGGCTTCTCGGCTTCGATCGCCGGCTCCCCTTCGGGATTGGCCTGGGCGCCGGTGTTCTCGCGCAGCGACGTTCCCAGCCACTGTTCTTCCGGCTTCTCGACGTACTCCCACTCGATACCGTCGGGCCACGGACCCTGACCTTGGTTCCACGGCCCACGGACCGAGCCGTCGCCGTTGCTCATGTTGAACGCGACATTCTGGAACCGCGGATCACCGGGCAGCTGGCCTGGCGGGAAGTTCACCGGGAGCTCGTTGAGCGCGGCGGTGAATTGCTGGTAGTGCGCGATCTCCCGGGTCATCAGGAACGTCAGCGTGTCCTGAACGCCGGGATCGTCGGTGAACTGTTTCAGGTACTCGTAGACCACCTTCGCCCGCGACTCGGCGGCGAGGTTGTTGCGCAGGTCCACGGTGGGATCACCGTTGGCGTCGATGAATGCGCCGGTCCAGTTGTTACCGGCGGAATCCTTGACGTCGGGGCCGCCACCGCTGAGCACCAGGAACATCGGATTCACCGCAACCTGATGGATCGCCTGCTCGCGGCCGTCCTTGCTGGCCACCGCGGGCATCCAATCGCATCGCTGGTTGGCGATCTTGAGATCGTCGTTGAGGCCGTCGAGCAGCATTGTGATCGTCGACCCGACCATCTCGAGGTGGCTGAGTTCCTCGGTGGCGATATCCATGAACAAGTCGTACATCTTGGGATTCTTCTCCCTCAGCACGAACGCCTGGGTGAAGTACTGCAGAGCCGCAGTGAGTTCGCCGTTGGCGCCGCCGAATTGCTCCATGAGAAGGCTGGCGAAGCGCGGATCCGGCTGGGATACCCGTACCTCGAACTGCAGATCTTTGTTGTGTATGAACACGACATCTCCCGACTGACTGGATGTTGGAGGGGCCTCGGCCCGCTGGGCTGTAGACCGACGTGACACTCGCTTACCCGAAGTCGAGTGGCGCAAACGAATCCGTACCGATTAAGCGAATTTCAAGATCGGCCAACGTGTTCCGAGGTGGTCCTGACTGTCGAGCCGCTTATGCACGACCACGGCCGAAGTACAGCTCCTGGGTCGCGATGCAGACCAGCTGGCCCGCCCGGTTGTACATGGTCGACGTCGTCAATCCTCGGCCCGCGACGCCACTCGGCGAAACCTGGTCGGACAGCACCCAGTCCGACAGGTCGACGGGCCGGTGAAACCACAGCGCATGGTCGATGAGCGCATTGAACGAACCGATGGGCGTCTGTTTCCGTCGCGCGAGCGCGACCTCGACCATCGTCGTGCCCGACAGGTAGGTCAGCAAGCAGCTGTGCAGCACTTCGTCGGGAGTGACGGAACCGTTGGGGCGCCACCACATCCGCATCCGCGGAGGCGGTTCCGGCAGGTCGACGACGAGGCGTGGGGGTGGGTCGACGTAGCGCAGATCGAAGGGCTGCGGTCGCACCCAGTGGCCACCGAGCTCGTCGGCATAGTCCGCCAACTGCTCCTGGATCGGCGACAGCGCCTCGGGGTCGGTGACGTCGGGCATCGGCTGGTAGTAATCGAGGGACTCGATTGGCGCCGTGAACGATGCGAGCGCTTCGAGCAGGATCTGGCCGTTCTGGCGCGCCGTGATCTGGCGAGTCGACAGCGTGCCGCCGTCACGGGCCACATCGACGTGGATGTCGACGGGCTCACGCGCATCGCCCGCACGGATGTAGTACACGTGCACGCTGTGCGGCGTCCGGCCGGGCGCCGTCCGGCTCGCCGCCATCAGCGCTTGGGCGGCGATGTGCCCGCCGGCGATATGGTGCACCGGGTTGTCCAGTTGCGTGGCGCGGAACTGGTGGTCGCCGACACGGTCGACGTCAAGGGTGGCGATAACCTGGGCAAGCGTCGGCGGGCGGTATGTCACCCGGGCATCATGCCGCACCGCCTAAAGCGAGCTACGGTCGGCGAGCGGATGCCCCTTGTAGGTCGCCTGATTGCTGCCGTCGCCGGTGAAACCCCTACACCGGCGCCAGGCGGTCAGCCCACGGCAGGGCCTGCTCGAGTTGGGCCGCCAACCGGATGAGCAGCGACTCGCCCGCCAACGGCGCCACGAACTGGACACCGAGCGGCAGGCCCGCCGCAGTCCAGTGCAACGGCAGCGAAATCGCCGGTCGCCCAGTCAGATTCGCCAGTTGCGTGTACGGCACCCAGTCCAGGTTCTTGTCCACGAACGTGTCGACGATCTTGGTGAAGCGCAGCGCGCGGGCGGTGCGGGTCTTGATCAGCAGCTCTCCACCACGCTGAAGCGCGGCGGGCAGGTCGAACTCACCGATCTTCGGCGGTGGGGTCGCCAGCGTAGGCGTCATCAGCAGGTCGTGCGACTCGAAGAAGGTGGTCAACCGGCGAGTGTGCTCATGCCGGCGCTCGACGGCAGCCACATAGTCGACGCCGCGCGTCGCGCGACCGAGCGCCGCCATGATCAGGGTGTCGAACTCGAACGACTCGTTGCCCGCACCGGTCACTCGCTTGGTCTCGGCGACGTTGAACGCGGCGTAGACGAACCAGCCGAGCAGGAAATCCTTGGCGAGTGCGGCATCGTCGAAGGGCGCCTGCGGCAGTTCGTCGACGTGGTGGCCCAGCTCGGTCAGCTTCGCGGCGGTCGCCTCCACGGCGGCGACGGCCTCGGGATGCGGCGACAGGTTGATCGCCGACGGAACCCGCACGCCGATCCGCAGCTTCCCCGGGTCCGCTCCCACGCATGACGCGAATGGGGCGTCCGGCAGTCCCGGCGCGTACGGCCCGAACGGTTCGCCGCCGCTGATGACGTCGAGCATCGCGGCGGTATCGCGCACCGTCCGCGAGACGACACCCTGCACTCCGGCTCCGTGCATGGCCTCGCCGGTGGCAGGACCCATCGGTGTCAACCCGCGACCGGGTTTCAGCCCGACCAGCCCGCAACATGCCGCGGGAATGCGGATCGAACCGCCGCCGTCGTTGGCTCCGGCACACGGCACGATTCCCGCCGCAACGGCGGAGGCTGACCCCCCGGATGAGCCACCCGGCGTATGGCCAAGACCCCATGGATTCCGTGCAGGGCCCCATGCGACGGGCTCGGTGATCGCTTTCGCTCCGAACTCCGGGGTGTTGGTCTTGCCGAAGATGACCAGCCCGGCGTCGATCCAGCGCTGCACGACGGTGGCGTGCTCAGCGGCGGGCAGCGACATCAGCGCACGCGACCCGGCCGACGTCGGCAGCCCGGCGTACTCCTGCCCCAGATCCTTGATCAGGAACGGGACGCCGGCGAACGGACCGCTGAGTTCGGCAGGTTGCACCGCAGGGATGTCACGCACGATCGCGTTGATCCGCGGGTTCACCGCGTCAGCCCGCTCCCGCGCCAGGGTCAGCAACTCCCCCGGTGACACCTCGCCGTCCGCGACCAGTTTCGCCAGGCCGGTGGCGTCGTAGCGCCGGTACTCCTCGAAGTTCATTGTCTGACCGTATGTCTAAAAGCTGCGATGACGAACTGTAGGCTGCCCAGTTGCTGTTGTAGCGCAACACATTTCGCCTCAAGAGCGTCGCGACCGGTCGTGACCCCCTCGGCGTCGGTCCAGCGGATGTCCTGCACGTAGGTGCGGTCGATCGCGGCCCGCCGCTTGGCCTCGTCGCGTTCGTTGAACACCTCCAGCAGGTTCGCCAGCATCAGGGTCTCGATCGGGTCGGACATTGGGGTCTCCCTCGGTCGGTGGGGGTTGCGGTGAAATGGTCGCATTTCGGCGTGGTTATCGTGCAGCCATGAGCCTCGTCACCTACGAACTCGACGATCACATCGCCACGATCACACTCAACCGCCCCGAGGCACGTAATGCGATCAACGGTGCTCTTCGTCGCGATCTGAACGCGGCCTGGGACCGGTTCCGCGATGACGAGGACGCCTGGGTGGGGATCCTGACCGCCAACGGAGACGTGTTCTGCGCCGGAGGCGACCTCAAGGACGGTGAGGGTTCGGTGGGCACCTTCGGCGGCACCTTCTGGGAGA
Source organism: Mycobacterium sp. (assembly GCA_044508395.1). Taxonomy (GTDB): domain Bacteria; phylum Actinomycetota; class Actinomycetes; order Mycobacteriales; family Mycobacteriaceae; genus Mycobacterium. The sequence continues at coordinate 5,661 of JBIQHU010000052.1, forward strand.
AGCCGACCATCAACTCGTTCGAGAGCGGGATGGAACTGTTCAAGCCGACGATCGCAGCCGTCCACGGTCCGTGCGTCGGCTACGGCCTGACCGGGATTCTGTTCTGCGACTTCGTGATCGCATCCACCGCAGCCACGTTCTCCTTCCCGGAGGTGTCGCTCGGAGTACCCACCATCGTCGGGGCCATCCGCCTGCCCGAGCGGGTACGGTGGGCCGACGCCATGGAGTTGCTGCTGACCGGTGCACCGATGACAGCCCAGCGCGCCAAGGAGATCGGGTTGGTGTGGCGCCTGGTTGAACCCGATGACTTGCAGGCGCAGGCGCGCTCATGGGCGCAGACGCTCACACGGGCGGCTCCCCTGGCACAACGCGCCACCAAGGAGGTGGCGTGGCGCACCGCGAATATGGGCTGGATCGAGTCGGTTCGCTTCGGCGAGACGATGCGCAAGGTGGTCGCCGCCACCGAAGACGTCGCCGAGGGGATCAAGGCGTGGCAGGAGAAGCGGACGCCGCAGTGGCGCGGCCGTTGACTCCCGCCTCGGTGAGCCCCTGTGGCCGGCGACATCTCATGCCGATACGGCCACCGAGGACTTCACGTTCGGTATGACCTCTTTTCCGAACAACTCGACCGAGCGCATGACCTTGTCGTGCGCTATCCCACCGATCGCGTGACTGGTGATGATCTGATCCACGCCGATACCGACGAACGTGTTGATGGTGTTGAGGCACTCGTCGGGGGTTCCCACGCTGATGACGCCCAAGTCGATCAACGGGTCGATCGCGTTGCCGTACTTCTCCACCAGACGCTCGATGTCCGCCGCGTCCTCGGGCAGCATCTTGGCGTAGATCTCGTAGCCGGGCTTACCGGATACCGTTGAGAACAGTTTGAATACGTTCTCGCTGTACCACTGGACCGCGGGGCCGCCCACCTCGCGCGCTTCCTCCCGTGAATCGGCGCAGTGCGTCAGCACATAGGCCGCCACCTGATCGTTGATCTCCTCCGGCGGCTTCGGGCACTGCTTGATCGCGTCGCGGTACACCTCGATGAGCGGCGCGAGCTTTTCGGCGTGACCGATGATGAACGCCAACACACCCAACCCGTTTCGGCCTGCGATCTCGAAGCTCTCGGGACTGCTGGCCGCCATCCACATCGGCGGTCCCGGCCGCTGCACCGGCTTGGGCCAGACCTCACGCGACGGCAGTTTCAGGTAGGTGCCGTCGATACCCGGATACGGCTCATCGCGCCACATCTTCGGGATCTCCTGCAGGGCCTCCAACCACATTCCCCTGGCCTCGCCGGGATCGATCCCGTAGGCATCGAGCTCGCTCGCCGTCGCCGCGCGCCCGGTGCCGAACTCGACCCGCCCGTTCGACATGACGTCGAGGGCAGCGACGCGTTCCGCGACGTGGAACGTCGGATTGAACTTCGGCGGCAACAGGACCACGCCGTGTCCGATGCGTATGCGTTCGGTGTGCTGAGCCACCGCGGCCAGCCAAACCTCAGGCGACGACGCGTGCGAATACTCGGTGAGGAAATGGTGTTCGACGTGCCAGAGGTAGTCGAATCCCACTTTCTCGGCCAACTTGGCCTGCTCGATCGCGTCCCAATAGTGGTTGAACTCAGCACCTTCTGGCCACGGCCGCGGACCGAGCTGCATTTCCCACAACATGCCGAACTTCATTGTCACCAATCTCCTTGTCTCGACGATGCCCTTCAGTAGAAGAAGGGCACCACGTCGCAACGACGTTGGCATGCGTAGTCGCTACGCTTCCGCGTCGCCGCACCGTCGGTGTTGAGTGGGCTACGTGATCGCCAGGCAAGACATCCGTGTGACGGCCGACGAAAGTTCACGTTGACATGCACATAACCGATCACCTAGCCGCCGCAGCGCGTTGCTGGCCTACCCGCTACGGGTTCGGAGGCGACGGTGGAGACATAACGTTCGCCGGGGCCCAATCGGCGGTGAACAAGCTGGCCCGCGCCCTGATCGCCGACGGGATGTCCACCGGTACACCGTTTGCCGTGGTCAGTCCGAACGACTCGCGAACCCTGGTGACGATGCTCGGCGCGATGCGCGCCGGCGGGGCCTGGTGCAACGTGAATCTCGGCGCCGCCCCCGATGTCACCGTCGATCTGCTTCGACGGGGTGGCTGTCGGGTGTTGTTCTTCCACTCCTCCGTCGCCGACCGGGTGCCGGCCCTTGTCGCGGGCATTCCGAGCCTGACCAGGCTGCTGTGTATCGATTCTGATGACACCGACTATCCCTCGGTCACACACTGGGCGCGCAATCACTCCGACGCGCACCTGGATCTGGCCGTACCTGCAGGCGCGTTGGGATGTCAGGGCGTGACGGGCGGCACCACCGGACAGCCCAAAATCACCCAGGCGTCGAACACGTTCATTGTGATGTCGACGCTGGCGTGGGCGACGTGCTGGCACTTCGATGAACCGCCCGTCAATCTTGCGGTAGCGCCGATAACCCACGCCGGCGGCATGATCGCGCTGGCGCAGCTGCAGTTCGGCGGGCGTACGGTGTGCATGGCCACACCCGAGGTGTCCGACGTCATCAGATACATCGAGCAGGAGCGGGTCACCACGGTGTTCCTGCCACCGACATTGATCTACCGCTTGGTGTCCCATCCAGACCTTGCCCAGCACGACCTTTCGTCTCTGCGATACGTGATCTCAGCGGCCGCGCCGATAGCTCCCGAGCGGATCAGCGACGCCGTCGGCGTCCTTGGCCCCGTGGTGGCACAGGCGTACGGGCAGACCGAAGCGGGGTTCCCGCTGACCTGGATGTCGCCTGCGGAGGTCGCTGCAGCCCTGCGCTCCGGTGACACCGAGCGGCTGTTGTCCTGCGGCAGAGCGACATTCATCTGTACACAACTGGAGGCGATGGCCGCCGACGGTACGGTTCTCCCGCCCGGGGAGACCGGCGAGATCGTATTGCGCGGGCCGACGACGATGCTGCGCTATCTCGACGACCCTGACGCCACCGCCGAGGTACAGCGCCACGGCTGGCACCATACCGGCGATATCGGCCATCGCGACGACGACGGCTACGTCTTCATCACCGACCGGCTTCGGGACGTCATCATCTCCGGCGGGTTCAACGTGTTTCCCTTCGAGGTCGAACAGGCGATCCTGGCACTCGGCCACGTCGCCGATTGCGCCGTCATCGGCATTCCCAGCGAAGAGTGGGGCGAATCCGTTCACGCATGCGTGGAGCTGCGCCAGGACGCAGCGCTGACCCCCGCCGAGCTGATCGAGCACTGCAAGAAAGTGGTGGGCTCGGTGAAGGCACCCAAGACCGTGGAGTTCGTCACCAGCCTGCCCCGCAGCCCGGTCGGGAAGGTGCTGAAACGGGAACTTCGCGCTCCGTATTGGGCCAACCGAGCGCGAACGATCGTCTGAAGTACAGCGACTCGCGCTAGAGGCCGAGCGACTTGCTGATGATTGTCTTCATGACTTCGCTTGTGCCGCCGTAGATCCTGGTGACACGTGCGTCGGCGAAAAGGCGGGCGATCGGGTACTCCATCATGTAACCGTATCCACCGAACAGTTGCAGACAGCGATCCATGGCGCGGGCCTGCACTTCCGAGCAGAAGAGTTTGACCTTGGCGGCATCGACCGGATCGAGGCTGCGGTGCTCATGAGCGAATGCGGCGGCGTCGAACATCGCCTGTCCCGCAGCGATGTCCGTCGCCACCGCGGCGAGTTCGAATTTCGTGTTCTGGAAGGTGCTCAGCGCCTTTCCGAAGACACGGCGCTGCTGTACGTAGTCGATCGTCGCACCTAGGGCCGACTGTGCCGATGAAATCGCGTTCAGTGCAACGCCCAGCCGCTCGCCGGCCAGGTTGTGCGCCAGGTAGCTGAACGCCTCACCTTCACGTCCGAGGAGGTTCGAGACGGGGACCCGCACATGGTCGAAGGTCAACTCGGCGGTGTCCTGTACCGCCAGGCCCAGCTTGCTCATGTTCGGGCCCTTCGTGAAGCCCGGCATACCCGCTTCGACGACGAGCAGTGACAGACCGTCGCGGCGGTTTTCGCAGTTCGACGTGCGGGCCACCACGATCACCGCATCGGCGTGAATCCCACCGGTGATGAATGTCTTTGCACCCGTGACGATGTAGCTGTCGCCGTCGCGGGTGGCGACTGTCTTGATGCCGCCAAGATCGGAACCGGTATCGGGTTCGGTCATCGCGATCGCGGTCATCATGTCGCCGGTCGCGCATCTCGGCAACCATCGCTCGCGCTGCTCGGCATCGCTGTAGGCCAGAAAGTACGGCATGACGACGTCGAGGTGGCAGCGCAACGGGCCGAGATGAACCATCGCACGCGCCACCTCCTCGTGGAGCACGACGCTGTAGAGGTACCCGGCATCCCCCGAACCGCCGTATTCCACCGGGATGTTCATCCCGAGGACGCCGAGTTCTGCCAGCCTGCGGAAGAACTCGCGCGGCACGAGCTTGTCCTCGAGCCACTTCGGGAAGACCGGGACCACTTCGCGTTCGAGAAACCCGCGGATCATCGCGCGGAAGTCGTCGTGCTCCTGGGTGAAGAGTGTGCGCTTCACCCCTATGCCGCACCCTTTTCCAGGATGTGGATACCGCACGCCGAACCAAGTCCGATGACGTGTGCCAGCCCGACTTTGGCGTTCTCGACCTGCCGATCGCCGGCCTCGCCGCGCAGGTGCGCCGTGATCTCATACAACCCGGCCACCCCCGTCGCGCCGATCGGGTGTCCCTTTGACAGCAGGCCGCCCGACACGTTCACCGGGGTCTTGCCGGTGGCGTCGGCACCCCCGGACGAGACGAACTCGCCCGCGCCACCCGGTGCGCATAGGCCCAGGTTGTCGTAGTGCAGCAGCTCGGCGGTCGCGAAGCAGTCGTGCAGCTCGACCAGGCTCAGATCGTCGGGACCGATGCCCGCCGCCTCATACGCCTGCGACGCCGCGTTGCGGGTGAGGGTATTGATGTCCGGCTGAACCTGACATGACTCCGTCCACGGGTCAGTGGTGAGCACCGAGGCCGAGACCTTGACCGCCCGCCGACGCACGTCAGGGTCCAGCGTCGCCAGCCGCCGATCCGAAACCAGGATCACCGCGGCGGCACCGTCGCCGGTGGGACAGCACATCGGCAACGTGTTCGGGTAGGCGATCTCCTCGGCGTTCAACACCTCGTCGAGGGAGAACTCCTTGCGGTACTGGGCGTAGGGATTGCGCACCGAATTGTGGTGATTCTTCACCGCCACCATCGCGAACTGTTCGCGGGTCACCCCGTGGCGTAGTGCGTATTCCATTCCGGCTTGGGCGAATACACCCGGCATCAACTGTGTGCCCAACACACCTTCGCTTGACAGCACACCCCCGTACCTGCCCTTGGGCTGGAAGGTCTTGCCTTCGCCGCCCTTGGACTTACCACCGAGCAGTCCCATCTTGCCCATCTGCTCGGCGCCGACGGCCAGCGCGACGTCACATTCGCCGGCCTTGACAGCCAGCATGGCAACGCGCACAGCGGTGGCGCCGCTGGCACACGCGTTGAAGACGTTGTAGGCGGGTACGCCCGTCTGGCCGATCTGCTTCTGCAACCGCTGGGCAACGCCCGTGTTCGACTCGTAGGCGTTGGAGCACGTCAGCAACTGCACCTGTGAGATATCGATCGACCCGTCGTGCAGGGCGTTCAGCGCCGCCTCACTGGCCAGGTCGATGACGTCCTTGTCGGGATAGCGGCCGATCTTCGTCATGGCCGCCCCGACGATCCATACATCCCCGGAACTCATCGTTGTACTCCTGTCGGTGTGTAGCCGAAGGCGACCGCCTCGACACCGTCGTCGTCGGTGTCGACCACCCACGTGGTGAGTTCGACGTCGCGGATCGCTTGGATCTGCTTCGGGTCCGTGCCTGCCTCTACGAGGTTGGCCTTGACCGTGCCACCGGATTCAAGGTCGACGACCGCCGACACATACGGCGTCTTCACCTTGGGGGAGGCGCGGTGGACGATGGTGAATGCGCGCAGCCGGCCCGAGTTGGCCAGGTCCTGCCATTCAAACGACTCCGACCCGCACGAGGCGCACGCGTTTCGCCGATCGAAGTACAGCGCATGGCATTTTGTACACGAATGTGCACGCAAATGCGGGGGATCGTCGAGCACGAGATAGTCGACGATGGGGATTTGTGTGGCCATACAGGGTGTCCTTTCAGCTGATTGCGGCCCGGCGTCGGTCATGCGACCTCGCAGGTGCCTCCGGTGATGACGTCGGTGTCGTTGACACGTGTGCGAAATGCCCTGCGGTGATCGTCGATCCGCCAGACGTCCACGGTGAGGGGATCGCCCGGGTAGACCGGTGACGCGAACGAGCCGCCGACTGAGGTGATCCGGGATGCCTCGCCGCCAGCGGCGACGTCGACGAGTGCCTTCGTCGATACCCCAAAGGTGCACAGCCCGTGCAGGATCGGCCGGTCGAAGCCGGCCGCGCGGGCGAATGAGGGGTCGGAGTGCAGCGGATTGCGGTCCCCCGACAGTCGATAGATCAACGCCTGGTCCGGCGAGGTTTCCACGGTCACCGATATGTCCGGTTCCCGTTCTGGGTGGGCTACCCGCAGCGATGGTCCCTTGTCGCCACCCCATCCGCCGGCGCCGCGAATGTAGATCGACATCGTCGAGGTCCACAGCTTCTCGTCGGTCGCGCGGTCCCGGCCGACCGTCTCGGTGACGACGATAGCCGCCTTGCCCTTGTCGTATACACCGGTGACCGTCGCGACGTTGTTCGCAGATCCTGCCGCCGCCAGCGGCCGATGCAGGGTCACCTGCTGGGCCGCGTGCACGATCTTGGTCCAGTCGATATCCCCGATCATGGTGAGGATGGGGGTCCTGGCAAGCACGACCGGCATCGAGGGCACCGCCTCCAAGGTGATGCCCTTCGAGTTCTCTGTCGTGAACGACAGATCGTCGACACCGCATCCCAAACCCAGTGCGTAGAGAATGGAATCCTTTGTCTTCCAGTCCACTTGGACAGGTTCGGTGGTTATTCCCACCGCATCGTGATTCAGCGTCATCGTGACCTCACATCATCAACTGCGAATTCGGGTACCAGGGTCATTGCTTCGGAAGCCGCGCATATCCACGGGGCCCCTCGTACACATCGGGACCCAGGTTCTTGAAGAGTTCGCCGCGCCGCTCCCCGAGCTCGTCGACGGTCCACTTGCCTTCCTTGAAGAGGATGTCGCTGACTTGGGGTAGCTTGACGTGGGCGACGGCGCCACCACACACGATGAAGGTCTGTGCGGTCACATCGGCGGCCAGGTCCGTGGCGAGGAATGTGACGAACGGTGCGATGTTCTCCGGATCCATCGCATCGAAGGCTTTCTCGTCGGTTGCGAACTCCGTGGCACGATCTGTGTTTTCGAAGGTAGTGGTGGTCAGCCGGGTGCGCGCCCGCGGCGCGACGGCGTTGACGGTCACACCGTATTTCGCGGTCTCGCGCGCCACCGCGATCGTGAACGAGACGATCCCCATCTTGGCGGCGTCGTAGTTCGATTGGCCCGCGTTTCCGAAGAGCCCGGATTCGCTGGTGGTGTTGATGATCGCGCGATGGCCGGTGTTGCCTGCCTTACTCTGTGTGCGCCAGTACTGCGACGCCGCACGGGTGGGCAGGAAGTGCCCCAACAGGTGCATGTTGATCACATTCGACCAGTCCTGCGGATCGATGCTGAACACCATTCCGTCGCGCAGGATTCCGGCGTTGTTGACGAGGATGTCGAGTCGGCCGAAAGCCTCGGTGGCCTGGTCGATCAATCGCTGCGCGCCGTCGGGACTGGTGACGTCGTCGAAATTGGCGACCGCTTCGCCTCCGCGGCTGATGATCTCTTCGGCGACGGCGGCCGCCGGACGTTGGTCCGCGCCCTTCCCATCCCATGCGCCGCCCAGGTCGTTCACGACGACCTTGGCCCCTTGTTCAGCCAGCGCCAAGGCTTCACCCCGGCCGATACCCCGGCCCGCGCCGGTGACGATTGCCACTCTTCCATCAAGATGCGCCATGGTGGGCTTCCTTTCGTTCGCTCGGGTTTGTGTCGATCCAGCGTTCGACAACTTCTCGTTTCATCACTTTTCCGGTGCTGTTCAGAGGCAGGGCGGACGTGGTGATCCACCACCGCGATGGGACTTCGAACCGCGCCAGCGTCGCCCCGGCGAACGCCTGAAGCTCGGCGGCGTCAACCGCGCCATCGGATCGCGTCACGACGACGGCTCCCACCTCCTCGCCCAACGACGGGTGGGGCAGCGCGACGACGGCGACATCGCGAACCTCGGGATGCTGCAGCAGGCGGTCCTCCACATGGCCGGGTGCGATGTTCTCTCCGCCGCGAATGATGATGTCGCGGGAGCGGCCGACGATGTAGAGGTAACCCTCGTCGTCGAGGCGGCCTAGATCGCCGGTGTGCAGCCAGCCCTCGTCGTCGACCGGATTGGCCGCGGTCTCCTCGCCCAGGTATCCCGCCATCAGCGTCGGCGCGCGTGCGAGAACTTCGCCGACCCCCTCGGCGTCGGGCTCAGCGATCATGATTTCGGTGGTCGGCAATGGCTTGCCCACACAGCCGGGTCTGTCGAGCAGGTCGGTGCCGCCCGCCGAGGTGAGCGCCCCGCCGGACTCGGTCTGGCCATAGATATTGCTGATGCTGCGTCGGGCCGACGGCAACCCACGGGCGATCTTCTCGGCGAGTTCCGGCACGACGAGCGATCCCCCCATCGCCACAGACATGAGGCTGGACGTGTCATAGTTCGGCAACGCCGGGCTGTCGAGGAGCCGGGCGATCATGGTTGGCACCCCGCCGAAGAAGCTCACGTGTTCGCGCTCGATCAGACCCAGAACTTCCTCGGCGTCAAAACGCCCTTCCAAGAACAGGAGTCGCCCACCCGATAACTGAGCCGACACCATTGTCTGAAACCCACCTACGTGAAACAACGGCAGACACATCAGGCTGACGGTGCCCGGATGATCCTCGGGCAGTCGATCGGGCAGCCGCTTTGTGCGCACCAGAATGTTCTGGATGTTGGCCACCACCGCACCCTGACTGATAACCACGCCCTTGGGTGTCCCTTCGGTGCCAGAGGTGAAGAACACGGCGGCCGGATCGGACTCGGCAGGAACGCATGTCGGTTCGACGGCCGCCTGCGGTTGGCGGTCGACGAGCTCCCTCAGGTCGGTGATGGGAATCAGCGAATATCGCTGCAACGATGGTCTCGCACACCAGGTGTCGTCGGCTACGACGAGTGCCGGCCGGATCCTGTCGAATACCGCGCCGACTTCGGCGTCGCTCCACCAGGCGTTGGCGAAGACGACGACACCACCGATCTTGGCGATGGCCCAGAACGCCGTGACCCATTCCGGGGAATTGGCCGCCAGCAGCGCTATCCGATCTCCTGGCCCCGCGCCACGTTGCTTCAGGTGAGCTGCGACCTCGTTGATATCGGCCAGATGATCGGTGAACGTGATCCGGCGTTGGCCGGCAACCAGTACCGTGCGATCGCCCCAGCGCTCGAAGTCGTTCAGCAGGTCGCCGATACACGCCGGCCGATGGGTATAGCGCCGCCCAGCGCCGGTCTCGGTGACCTCGCTACCCCACCTTGGCCCAGCATGTGAGGGATGGGTCATGACCCCGGGCGGATAGGAAGCCGGACCGTGGCCGTCCCCTTCGCGGAAAGTTCGCCATCCTGCTGTTGCGCCGACTGTTCGATCGTCACCAGGCCCGCTGCGGGATCCACACTGGTCACGGTCCCGTTGATCTTGACGATGTCGCCGGTCGGGTTGTGCCTGCGGATCTGCGAACTGTGTTCGACGAGGAAGCCGTCGTCGCCCATCCAGTCGGTGATGTGCTGCGTCAGCCAGGATGACCGCTCAGGTCCATAGTCGTAGGCGCGCGGTGTTCCGACCAGCCTGGCCAGGTCGTCGTCCCAGTGCACCCGTTCGGGTACGTCCGGGATTCCGAACCGGTCCGGAATTCCGAGGTTTGGATGCTTCTGTAATTGCCTGTGGGCCAACCGATTAGCCCTGATGTAGAGCCCGCCCCAGCCCTGGGCGAAGGCAATGAACCCCGTCACCGTCATCGGTCCCTTGGTCATGACCGGCAGGCGGTCTCCGACCGCGACTTCGTCGACATACAGCGGAACGGCGCCGCGCGGCCTTTCGGCGGCATACGCTTCCGCCACGGCGGCAATGTCGTCATAGCCGTATCTCGGCTCGGTCTCGCGGGCCAATTGATACTTGCCGCGTTCTCGCGCGGTGTCTCGCTCGGTGCGGAAGCACCACGAATCGCCCTCTGCTACCAACTCCTGGCCGACGTAGAAGTCGACGTGATAGATCTGCTGAATGGCCCGGCCGGCGAACTCCGTCTGGTGCTCAACGAGGTCCTTGAGATAGGCCTCGGTGCGGATCTCGTCGTCGCGCCTCAGATAGCGGTGCCATTTCGTCGAGGCACCCGACCACATGGCGTGTACGCCGGGCAATCCGCCGACATACCCTGAGTAAATCCTATTGAGGGCGAACAGAAATGACGGCGGCGCCAACAACGTCTTGTGCGCCGAACGCTCCGCATAGGCGGGATCGCACCACAACGGGTTGTCGTCCCCGATTCCGTGCGCATAGTGGCGGATGTTGTCACGCGTCACTTCGTAACACCATGGTTCGACCGTCTCGGCGATCTTCACACCGATCAGGGCTCGAAGATCGTCCAACGCCCGCTCGCTGATCAACGAGAACCGCTGTTCCTCAGGCGCGATGTCCGTGTCCTGGCTCACCGAACACTCTCCTCTATGTGTCAGCGCCGTCGAGCGCTCTCTTCCCATTTGTTTAGTACTAGCTATAATAGGTGGTATCACACCGGGCGAAGGGAGCGCAATCGAATGTGCGCCGCTACACACGTTTGCGCCCAACGTCGCCGCGTATGCGCACTTGAGCCGACGTCGCCGACCTTCTGTCCCGATGCGTACTCGGGTACTGGATCTGTTCTCTGGCAACGGCACTCACCGGCGAGCACCGATCCGACGGCCAGTCGTCGGCGTTGCGCTTCGGCCTTTACGCTCGAACGGTCATCTGCACGATGCCCGTCGGTTGTCTGTCCCGATCGCCCAGGGGAGGCTCCGATGACGAACACATCGGCGCGGGCAGCCGGCCGGCGGACGCTCGGTCCGTTCACACGCAGGCTCGACATCACCTGTGAACGCCCAGACCATGTCGTCATATCATCGTGGCGTATGCACGGCGATTCTCCTGGGCCGATGCGGATCGTGACGGAAATGGTCGTATGGAGGGGGGCGTCTCGTGGCGACGACTGACGCTCCGCGCAAACGCCGCCGCATGACGCCCGAAGACCGTCGGGCACAGATCATCTCGGCGGCGCGATCGGTCTTTCTGGACTACGGCTTCGCCGGGACCCGGGTCCGTGATATCGCCGACCGCGCCGGCATCACCGAGAACCTGGTGTACGTGCGGTTCGCCAACAAGAACGAGATCTACCAAGCCGCGGTGACCGACCCGCTGGACGAGCTCGTCGACCACCTGGCCTCAGCGATCACCGAGATGACCAAGGCCGGCGAATCGCGCCGAAAGCTGTTCGAACGATTTCACACCGTGCTGTACACCAGCATGGTCCAAATGGCGCCGTTGCTGGCGGCCGCCCTGTTCTCGGTGCCCGAAGTGGGCCGTGACTACTACGCCGAGGTGGTCCTGCCGAAGTTCACCGCGGCGATCAGCGGTGTGATCACCGACGTCACCGGCTTTGACGTCACCTCACTGGAGCTTGATGTCCTGGTCGAAGGCGTCCTGGGCCTGCATTTCGGGTTGGCGCTCGACAGCATCTTCGCGACACAGCCGTTGCCGGTCGACGTGGTGGCCCGGACGCTTACGGTCATGTTCGGTGATGGCATCCCAACCCGGAAGAAGCACTTTCTTCCGCCTCGACGGGCCGCTTCGCCGGGGCGTGACGCGGCATCGTCCACGCCCGCACCCGGCCCGGCCCTCGAGCCGGGCACACGGCTGACGGCCGCCGAACGTCGGTCGCAGATCGGCCTCGCGGCTCGACAGGTCTTCATCGAGCGCGGGTTGGCGATGGCGCGGACCAAGGAGATCGCCGACCGCGCGGGCATCACCGAGGCGTTCATGTTCCGGCTCTTCAACGGCAAGGAAGAGCTCTACCAGACGGCGATCGAGGATCCCGCGGCCGAAATGGTCCAGCAGTGGGCATCTGAGCTCGCACAGATCGCGTCTCGGGGTGACGATGCGGTGACGACCCTGTTGGCGATCAACGAACAGGGCATCGCCATCGTCGACGAACTGGCTCCTCTCTTCATGATTGCGGTGTTCTCCCAAATGGAGCGAGGGAAGCGGTTCTACCGGCAGATCGTCGAACCAGCGCTGAGCCAGCCGCTGGCATCCAAACCGCTCGACGCATGGGTGTCGGCCGATGTGAACACAGAAGTGATGTGGCGTGCGATCTTCGGCATTCAACTCGGCATAGTTCTCCGGCACGAACTCACCGGCGAACCGGTGGACACGCTTGAGGTAGCGCGGCAGCTCACCCGCATGATCGCCATCGGCATCAAGAAGCCGGCACGCGGAAAGGCCTGAGGCCCGTCGTCAACCCCGCGGTCCACCCGCGACGTAGATCACCTGGCCCGAGACGAATCCCGCGCCCTCGCTGGCCAGAAACGACACGGTGTGCGCGACGTCGTCGGGGATACCGACCCGGCGGACGGGAATCTGTTCGGCCGCCTTGGCTTTGAAATCCTCGAACGACAGGCCGAGGCGGGCCGCGGTGGCCTCCGTCATGCGCGTGGCGATGAACCCCGGGGCGACCGCATTCACCGTCACTCCGAAGCGCCCGAGCTCGATCGCGAGGGTCTTGGTGAAGCCCTGCAGGCCGGCCTTGGCCGCCGAGTAGTTCGATTGCCCGTTGTTCCCCAACGCCGATGCGCTCGACATGTTGATCACCCTGCCCCACTTCGCGTCGACCATGTGCTGGCGGATCGCCTTGGTCAAGACGAATGCGCCGCGCAGATGGACTCGGATGACCTCGTCCCAATCGCTGGCGTTCATCTTGTGCAGCAGGGCATCTCGCGTGATGCCGGCGTTGTTGACCACCACCGTCGGTGCACCGATCGACGAGGCAAGCCGGCCGATCGCCATCTGCACCGACTCCTCGTCGGCGACGTCGGCGCCCAGCGCAATGGCGGTGGCCCCCGCACGCTCGATTTCGGCGACGACGTCGGCGCCCTGCTGCTCGTCGAGATCAAGCACGGCGACGGCGTATCCGTCCGCGGCGAGCCTCTTGGCGATCGCGGCGCCGATGCCACGTCCACCCCCGGATACGACGGCCACCCTCTTGCCGGACAACGTCATTGCGGAACGGCCTCCGTTTCTGAGTGATCTAATTTTATATAGTAATAGCCCAAACACTGTACCACTTCCGGAGAGGCCGCGCCATGCCAGGACTTCCCGAGGGAATCGCCTCGCGCCTACGGATACCGGCGATCGTGGCGCCCATGCTCACCGTGTCGGGCCCCGAGTTGGTCGCGGCGGCGTGCGCCGCAGGCGTCATCGGCGCCTTTCCGACGGCCAACGCCGGTTCCGGGACGCAACTCGACGAATGGCTGTCCGAAATCGGCGCCGGTGCATCGCAAGTGTCCTCGGCGCCATACGCAGTCAACGTGATCATGCGTTCACCACGTCTCGACGAAGATGTGGAAATACTGCTCCGCCACCGCGTTCCGATCGTGATCACCAGCGTCGGGTCCCCCGAACGGGTGGCGGCGACGCTCCACGGCATCGGGACACTGATACTCGCCGACGTCGCCACGCTGGGTCATGCGCGGCGCGCGATCACCGCCGGGGCCGACGGACTGGTGCTGCTTACCGCCGGAGCGGGCGGACAGTCTGGCCATCTCAACGCGTTTTCCTTCGTACGTGCGGTGCGCGAATTCTTCGACGGACCTCTGGTTCTCGCGGGCGGGGTATGCGACGGCTATGCCCTGCGCGCCGCGCAGATCCTGGGCTGTGACCTCGGCTACCTCGGCACGCCATTCATCGCCACCACTGAATCGATGGCCTCACCCGACTACAAGCACATGCTCGTCGACAGCTCACTGGACGACATCGTTCTCACCAAGGCCTTTACCGGCCTGCCCACGAATATGCTGGCCCCCTCGATCGTGGCGGCGGGTCTGGACCCCGACCGGCTCGACGAGCAGGTGACGCCGGCGCAATCCCGAGAGCTCTACGGACACAACGCCGACGGCGGCCCCCGAAAGTGGGTCGACCTCTACAGCGCCGGACATTCGGTGAGCGCCGTGCACGCGGTGATGAGCGCCGGGGATCTGGTGATCAATATCGCCCGCCAATACGACGACGCTCTTCGCCGTGGTTGACAGGCGAGCCCGATTCAGTTGGCCGAGTACGCGAGCGGGCCCGCATGTTGGCGAGCGAACTCGCCGATCTCCTCGATGGCCCTGCGGCTCTCACCGAGCACCGGCGTCATGATGTGCCAGCAGTGGTACATCTCGTCGTACACCCTCAACGTAACCGTGCCACCCGCCAGCTTCGCCTTGGCCGCGAACCGCGTCGAATCATCGGTGAGGGAATCCCAGGTTCCCGTGAGGATCATCAGCGGTGGTAGCCCGTACAGATCTGCGTGCAGCGGCGATGCCAACACCGAATCAGCAGGGGCGCCCTGCAGATACGCCGCCGCCATACCCTCCAACATCGGGGCCGACATGATGGGATCGACATCGGCCTTCGTCACGATCGACTCCGAAGCCAAGGTCATGTCGAGCCAAGCCGAGATGCAAACGCAGGCAGCCGGTAGGGAATCGCCCCGGTCGCGGAGGTTGACCACCAACGCCGCGGCGAGCCCCCCACCGGCCGAGTCACCCGCAACCACCACCGTCGAGGGATCCTGCTGCGCGATCAACCACGTGTACACCGTCAGGGCGTCATCAACCGCCGCGGGAAAGGGGTGCTCGGGCGCCAGGCGGTAGTCGACGAGCAACACATTGGCATCGGCCGCCCGCGCGAGGTCGGCGGCGGTGGCCGCATAGCCCTTCGCCGATGCGATCATGTAACCGCCACCGTGGAAGTAGACGATCGTGCGTTCACACTCACGTCCGTCGATACGCGCCCATATCGCGGGAACACCGGCCGCATCGACCGGCTCGAGCCGCAGATCAGCCGGTGGCGGGAAATGGTCGTTGGCCCAGTTGTCGTAGACGAGCCGCAGCTGTTGAGGGGTCAGCGGTTCATCGGGATTCGACGGAGCCATGGCCGCAGCCATCTCGCGCCACAGTTCGAGTGCCCGCTGTTTCTCATCCATCGCTCGGTCAGCTCCTTCGTTCGCACCTACCTCTTCTGAGATTGCCAACCCAGCACGCTCACGACATACGTAGTTTCTACGCATCTCCGCGATCGTCGCCCGTGCGATAACAGTGATGGCACTATCTATAACGGTCAGTTACGCATTGCCAGCGTGCCGCTCGAGCAGGAGAGGGTGGACTTGACGGGTTCCGTTCAGCCTCATGGGGACGACCAGTGGCCGTTCGTCGGCCGCGTGGACATGGTCGCCCAACTGGAACAGCTGCTGTTCGACTCCGGCACCTCGGTGCTTCTGGCCGGCCCCGCGGGTACCGGAAAGACGCGGCTGGCCACCGAGTTGCTCGATCGAGCACGGGGGCATGGGTTCGCCACCATCCACATCACGGCGACCAGGGCCGCGGCCGAGATCCCCTTCGGGGCGTTCGCCGGGACGCTCTTCACCGACGACGAGCCGCTGCCTATGCCGATTTCGCAACGGGCAGAATGGATGCGCAGCGCCGTCCGGCGGTTGGCCGCCATGGGTGGCCAGCACCCCGTCGTTGTCCTCGTCGACGATATTCATCTAGTGGATCCGGTATCGGCGACGTTCATCCATCACGCGGTCGGGGTCAAGGCGTGTTTGCTGGTGGCGACGATGCGCACCTCGGATCCGCTCCCCGGACCGGTCCTATCGCTGTACAAGGACGGCTACGTCACCAGGGTCGACATCGGCGTGCTCGACGTTGGTGAGATCGAAGTCATCCTGGCGGCCGTGCTGGGCGGCGCGGTCGAGAGCTCGGCGATCAACCAGTTTGCGGTGCGCAGTGGCGGCAATTTCCTGTACCTGCGCGAGCTGGTCCGCGGTGCGCTTCGGTCGGCGACTCTCGTGTGCGACGAGAACGTCTGGCGACTCACCGGCCCAGCCCCGTTGTCGGCCCGCCTGATCGAATTGATCGGAGCGCGCCTGGCCGAGTTGACCGTCGATGAGCGCACCGTGCTCGATATCCTCGCCTTCGGCGAGCCGCTGCAGCTGAAGCATCTGAATGCCCTGGTCGCCGACGGTGCCGAGCTGGCAGAGGACTTGGAGGCCCGGGGCTTTCTCGTCAGTCGGTACGAGGGCCGACGGCTGATGATCAGGATGGCTCACCCCGTCTACACCGATGCCGTCCTTCACAACCTCAGCGCCGTCCGGCGTAGGCGGTTGGCCAAGTCGCTTGCCGATGTTGCCCAAGACGTAGGCGATCTGGGAGCTGACGGTGTCATCCGGGCCGCCGCGTGGAGCCTTGACGGCGGGCTGCATCGCCCCGAATTGATGCTGGAGGCCGCCCGTCATGCCAGGTGGACGTACGACTTCGGGTTGGCCGCCCGATTGGCACGAGCCGCAGCCGAAGACGGTGCGGGGTTCGAGGCCGAACTCTTGTGCGGTCAACTGGCATACCTTCAAGGGCGCGCGGGCGACGCCGAGAGCGCCCTGGCGCGGCTCGCCGAGAGCGCCACCAACGACGACGAGCGCACCCGGATCGCGCTGGCGCGGCTGGAGTGCGCCATGTTCGGTGGCGGTATCGAATTCGGGATACAAATCGCCGAGGCGGCGGAGGCCGCCACCCACGCGCCGGAGTTGCGGGATCAGATCACCGCGCGTCGTGCCGGACTGATTCTGGCCGCGACCGGTCCCGTCGCCGCGGTACACGTCGCTGCCCCGTTGCTGGCGAATTCGCGGGGGGCGGCACTGGTTTGGGCGTGCCTGATCGCCTCGGTCAGCTACGGGCGCCTCGGGCAATTCGACGAGGCGGTGAACGCCGCAGACGTCGGCTATGCGGCGCAGGCCGCCTTGACCGCACCGTTGGACAACTACCCGTGGCTGCATACCTTCTTTCGCGGCGAGGCACAGATGTACTCCGGTGAGTTCGAGTCCGCACTGACCGGCGCCCGGCAGCACTACGCCGAGGCCGTCACCGCGGGATCGATAGAGGCGCAGGGGTATTTCGCCTGGCAACTGGCCAAACCCGTGGGCGAATGCGGAGATGTCGACGATTCGTTGAAGTACGCCCGCGAAGCCGCCCTTCTGTTCCGTGACCTCGGCCGGCCCGCACTGCGGGAGCAATGCCTCGTCGATCTGGTGATGGCGCTCGCGATCAGCGGGGACGGTCCTGCGGCGGCGGAAGCCCTTGCGGAGCTGGAGAAGCTGCGGCTGCCGAGAAGCTACTACGCCGTCGAGGTGCTGCGGGCCCGCGCGTGGACATGCATCGCCAACGGCGACTTGTCATCCGCGCGTACGAGCCTCGAGGAGGGTGCGTCGCTCGGCGAGCGGATCGGTGACCGCGTCGGCGCCCTCGACTGCCTGCACACCCTGGCTCGAATCAGGTACCCCGCCCGGCTTCATCAGCGTGCAGCGGCCATCGCCCAACACGTTCAGGGGCCGCTGGCCCTTGCCCGGCTGGCCAATATTCACGCCCTGGAGACCAAGGACTGGCAGGCCCTTCAGTCGGTTGCAGAGACATTCGCCGACCTGGGTGCGCATCTGCTCGCCGCCGAAGCCGCAAGCGAAGCCGTCGTGGCGGCACGCAAGAAGAACGTCTCGACCCAACAGATCGCGGTGTTGCGTCGCCTGGCCGCCAAGCTTCGTCAAAAGTGCGCCAAGGCAAAGACTCCCGCCCTGCAGACCGCGCACTTGAGGGTCGCGCTGACTGCCGCCGAGGCCGACGCGGTGCAGTTGGCGGCCGCGGGCTTGTCGAACAAGCTGATCGCCGAGAAGCTGTGCCTCTCGCCGCGCACGGTCGAAGGTCAGCTCCAGCGGTCCTACGAGAAGTTATGCATCGGCGGTCGGTCCGAACTCAAAGCGGCGCTGAGCGAGTACTCATTTTGACGTCTCACCGCTAATCGAACACGTCGGGAACATCTCGCGATGCCGACATGACGAATGACGCAGGTCGTCGCTCGAGGAAGGCCGTCACTCCCTCACGGGCGTCTGCCGACGAACCGAGTAGGGCCAGCGCCTTGGATTCGATGCGATGTGCATCGGCGGGTCCGGCCGCACCGCACATGCGCCAAAGTAGCTGGCGTGTCAACGCAACCGACACCGGGGCGGAATGCTCGGCGAACTCGCCGGCTATCGCGTAAGCGGCCGGAAGCAGTTGTGCGCCGGAATGGACGCTGCGGACGAACCTGGCATCGAGTAGTTCGTCGGCCGAGTTGAGGCGGCCGGTCAACATCCATTCCGCTGCCTTGCTGATGCCGACGACGCGGGGCAGAAACCACGAGGAGGCCCCGTCCGGGGCGATACCCCGGCGCACGAACGCGAATCCGACCCTGGCCTGAACCGATGCCAGCCGGATGTCCATCGGCAACGTGAGGCTGGCACCGAAGCCCACCGCGGGCCCGTTGATCGCGGCGATCAAGGGTTTTCGGCACTGCATCATCCGCAGTGCGATCGTGCCGGCCCGATCGGGCGGAGGCCAACCGTCGGCGGACTGGTCCGTTTCACGTGCAAACGTATCAGCGCCCATGCTCATATCGGCGCCGGCACAAAAGCCCCGGCCGTGGCCGGTGACGACCACCGCGCGGACAGCGTCGTTGGCGTCGACGGTATCCAACGCATCGAGGAGCTGGTCGACCATGTCATCGGTGAAGGCGTTCAAAGCATTTGGGTTGTTCAGCCAAATCGTGGCGATGGGGTCGGCTACCTGCAGATCAACGCGCCCAATCTCGGCTGCGGGCGGTACGGCTGACACGTCGTCGCCGGTCCCGGTGGCCTCGACGCTGGCTTGTTCGCTCATCCCATGGCCTTCCTGATTTGTATAGTGCCATATAGAATATCATTGTCTTGTCGCCTTACAACCCGCTATCCGCAACCGACGACTGGAGGACCTGCTATGGTCGCCGCGCTCACCGACGAGCACAAATCCCTGCGCGAGCTTGCGCGAGATTTCTTGGCGCGCCGGGCCGATGAATCCGTTGTCCGCTCGAACATGGAGACACCGCTGGGCGTCGATGCGGACCTCTGGCTCGAGTTCGCCGACCTCGGCTTGTGCGGGCTGGCCGTGCCGACGCGTTACGGCGGTGCGGGCTGCGGGCCGGCCGAGGTCGCGCTCGTTGCCCGTGAGCTCGGACGGACGCTCGCACCGTTGCCGTTCTTCTCCACGGTGGCCCTCGCCCAGACCGTCGTCCAGCAGTCAGGCGACACCGCGGCGTGCTCGAGACTCCTCCCCGACCTGGCCGCCGGCCGACTCAAAGCGGCCGTGGCTCTCGTTGAGCCATCGTGGAATTGGGATTCCGGATCGGTCCAGACGACAGGCTCCCGGCACAGTGCCCAGTGGCGCCTCACCGGTACAAAGACATTCGTGGTGGACGGGGCCGGTGCCGATATCATCCTCCTCGCCGCCCAGACCCCCACCGGCATCACCCTGTTCGAGGTGCAGGCCGGCGCACCCGGGCTGACTCGCACCACATTGACCACCGTCGATCAGACTCGCCGAATGGCCAGGATCGACTTGGTGGACACCCCGGCACATCCGGTCGGAACCCCGGGCGCGGCCATCGCCATCATGAGCCGCGCTCTGGTCCTGGCCAACATCTACCTGGCCGCAGAATCTGTGGGTGGCACAGAACAAGTGCTTTCCAGCTCGGTGGAATACGCCAAGACCCGTAAGCAGTTCGGCCGCCCGATCGGGTCGTTTCAAGCCATCAAGCATCGGTGCGCCGACATGTATGTCGACTTCGAAACCGCCCGCTGCACAATGGAACACGCGGTGTCATCGGTAACACCGGGCCGCGGCGAGGACGCGGTAACGGCGTCGGCGGTCGCTGCCGCCCTCTGCCATGAAACGTTCCTCCGATGCGCCGCGGACAACATCCAGATCCACGGCGGCATCGGATTCACCTGGGAACATCACGCCCACCTGTACTACAAGCGCGCACAAGCCAATCGCGTACTACTCGGCGACGCGGTTCACCACCGGCGCTCGCTGGCCGTGTCGTTGGGTCTACTCCGGGACGGGGCTTAACCCAGGGCTTACCGCGCGGGAGGGGGTACGAGCAAGTCCTGCCATGAGCCCGGCGCACCGTTGGCCGCCAGGTCGGACTGCGTATAGAGCGTGCCGTCCGGACCGACATACGATCCGGTGGCCGGGTCGTATTCGGCTGCGGCGACGGGCGGCGGCGCCGCACGAGCGGGTTCGGCTGGCTGCGCATCCGCCGCTCCCGGCGGCAGTTGAGGCACCGGCTGACCCGACAGCGTCGCGTTCGGATCTCCCTTCCAGTTGACTCCGTCGTTCAGCGGTACGTAGTTCTCATCGCTCTCACACATCTTCACGGTGGGCGCCCGCTTGCCGGGACGCGTGATGCACGGGAGGTTGCGCGCACCCCGCACCGCGAACATCGAGTCCTGCGGAATCCTGCAGTACAGGTCGCCGGGTGGACGTTCCGGTGCGTCGGTGAAATTCGGCGTTCGGATCTGGGTGGCCGGCAGGAACCCGGTCGTACAGGGTGGCGGCAGATTGATGTTGAGGTTGAAGTCGAGGTTGATGCCGTTGAAGTCCTGTTTGGTGTTTCGATTCGCGGCGCCGGCGGCCTGAAGATTGGCGATACCCTGCGGCAGTAGCACCAGCAGCTGCTCGATGCTCGCCTGGTAGGTCACCGCGACCGGATTGATGCTCGCCAGATTCGCCATCAGGATCGGGAGTGTGGGACGGAGCTCGTCGAAGAGTTCACGCGCCTTTTCGATCGCCGCCGGGCCGTTCTGGATGAGCCCGTTCACCGAATCATCGGTATTCCGAAGCTGATCGGTCGCCGTGGCCATGTTCGCCGCCCAGGCGACCACGGCATCCGCGCTGTCGGTCTGGGAATCCAGGACTGGCTTGGACTCGTCGATCAGCGTTGTCAGCGGCATGAGGTTGGCATCGGCATCGATGGCAAGGGTGGTGGAGCCGTTGATGATTCGCGAGATCTCCGGTCCCAGTCCGCCGACTGCGACGTACGCCTGATCGACGACGGTCTTCAGGTTGTCACGCGGTATCGCGTCGAGTCCGGTGTTCAGCGAATCGAGCAGCGCGTCCACCGGCGGCGGGACCGAGGTCCTGTCCTCCGCAATGACATCTCCGTCGGAGAGGTAGGGCTCGCCGTCACCCTGCGGCAGCAGCGCGACGTATTGCTCTCCGATCGCCGATTGACTGTGGACTTCTGCGCGTAGGTCGGCGGGAATCCTGATGTCCGACTTCAGCGAAAGGACCGCCGTCACGCCGTCTTTGGTCAGGCGCACGTCCTCCACCCGTCCGACTTCGGTTCCTCGGTAGGTCACGTTTCCGCTCGCGTAGAGGCCACCCGAGGTCGGCAACTCCATGGTCACTCGGTAATGGCCGACGCCAAGGAGCATGTTGGGCAGACGTATGTAGCCGACGATCATCACCGTCCCCGCTACCGTGGCGATGACGGCGAAAATGATTAGTTGAATGGCTGTTCGCCTGGTGAGCCTCATCAGGGTCCTTGATCCCAACGGTAGGGAATGACGAGTGGATTGCCTGCCGTGTAGGGGCTCGGCAGCTGGCCGATCGTGCGGCCCCACTGCATTTCAAGTGCGGTGAGGTCGCCTTCCCACCGGGTGCCCGTGAACACCGCCGCGTCGATTCTGCTCAATGTGAGATCGATGATGAAGGTGTCGTTGGCATAGTCGCCCCGCTGCCAGGTGTCGATTGTCTCGATTGGCCATGGGTAGGTGGCCAGTACGCTGAGTGAGCGCGTCAATGCCCCTCCGGTGCTGGCGAGTTCGTCGAGGATGGGCCCGATGTCCTTGAGCTCCTCGACCAGCGAGGCGCGGGATTGATCGACGGTGGTCGACGCCAGGGCACTGTATTGCCCGAGCTTGTCCAATGCTTCGGTGAGGTTGTGGCGTTGCTCGCTCAGGACGGCCAGGGCGCCGGGAATGGTGGTGAGTGCGGTGTCGACAACTGGCTTCTGCGCCGCGAACTTGGCGGCAAGGTTGTTCAGGCTCTCGGTGGCGGCGATGATGTCGCCGGTTTGTTCGTTCAGGTAGCCGGCGTACCGGTCCAGCTGGTCGAGCAGGCTGCGGATGTCCTTTTCCCGGCCTTTGAATGCCGTGCTGAAAGCCGTTGTTATCTCTTGTATCTGGCCGAGTCCGCCGCCGTTGAGCAGCAATGAGACCGCGGACAGGGTTTGTTCGGTGCTTGGGTAGGTCGCTCCGGAGGACAGCGGAATGACCGCCCCGTTACGCAGGGCGCCCTGCGGTGCAACGTCCGTCGGCGGCGCAAGTTCGACGTGCAGCGAACCGAGGAGACTGGTCTGTGCGATCGTCGCCGTGGCATTGGCGGGCAACTTCACGTCGTGGTTGATGTCCATGGTCAGCAGCGCGTGCCAACCTTGCCTTTCGATCTTGGTGACCGTTCCGACGTTGACGTCGCCGATTCGAACTCGGGAGTTCTGTTGCAGGGTACCGACATCGGGCAGCTGGGCCTGAATCACGTACGAGCCCGGTCCGCCACCCTGTGTTCCCGGCAGCGAAACCGAGTTCAGCCCTCGCCATTCGCATCCGGTGGCAACCGCGACCACCAGCATTAGCAGTACGCCTCCGGTGCGGCAGGCCAGCCGTCGCGCGATCATCCGCCCGCTCCAGGTGGCACCATCATGCCCTGCAGTCCGGCGTTCGGGTCGGTCCGCACGGCCTCTGCCGGCAGCGGAGGAGGCGGCGGTGCGTTCGGATCAGGTGCCGCGGGTGCCGCAGGCGTCGGGACGTGGTCGGGTCTCATCCAGTCCTCGCTGTAGGTGATTTCGTTCGGCCGAGCGGACACCCCCACAAAGGGGTTCAGCCCGATCGGTGGGAAGTTCAACTGCCGGTTCTTGATGATCGGCGCGAGGTATTGGACACACAGCTTGGCGGCCTGTTCGGCGCCCAGCCGCGACGCGGCCTGGATCGCCCCGCACATGAATGTGATGGGATTGGCGAAGTTGTTCATCGCGATCGCACCCGAAAGCGAGCCCTGCGCAGGCTGATAGATGTTGAGGAAGTTGGCGAAGGCGGTCGGGGCGACGTGCAGCGTCTGCTTGATGTCATCGAGGCTGTCGCGCACGGCGCTCGTCACCGAAGCCAGCTTTTCGGAGGTCGTCGATATCGAGTCGTTGTTCTCGGACAGGAACCCTTGGACGTCGTTGACCGCGGCGTTCAGGTCCGAGACCGCGGTTGCGACTTCGCCGGGATCATCGGCAAGCAGGCGCGTGACGGCCGCGAGGTTCTCGTTGAGCTGACGCATCCCGTCGGCGCTGCCATTCAGCGCTGACACGAGGGCGGCAAGGTTTCGCACTGTGGCGAAGATGTCGGTGCTGTGGTCGCCGAGCGCCGAGAATGTCTGTGACAGCTGGATGACCGTCTCACGGATGTCGCCGCCTTGGCCGCGCAGGTTGTCGGCGGCGGTGTTGATGTAGGCACCCAACGTGCTTACTCCGCCAGGCTGCGTCGGCTGCAACGTCGCGGTCAGCGTTTCGAGCTGGTCCCGCAGATCGTCCCACTCGACGGGCACCGCGGTTCGGTCCTGCGGGATGATCGCGCCGTCCTGCATCTTTGGACCAGACGTGTAGGCCGGTGTCAGCTGGATGGCGCGCGCCGTCACGAGTGACGGTGAAAGAATTGCGGCGTTGGCGGACGCCGGCACCGGATATTCGGCGTCATACCAGAAGCTGATCTTCGCCCGCTGCGGCTGAGGTTCGATCGCGTCGATCTTGCCCACCGTCACACCGAGGATGCGCACCTCGTCACCGACAAAGATGCCGTTGCTGTTGGCGAAGTAGGCCACCGCGTGCACCCGGTGTTGGTCGCGAAGGGGCTTGAAGACCAGCAGCGTCGTCGCAGTGACGAGGATGATCACCAATGCGGCGCCGAGCAGGATGCGGGCGAGTCGGCCGGTCACGGTTGGGCCTCCTGGGGCGAGTGCTCATTCGGCGCCGGGACGTAGACCGGACTCGGCGTCGGATCCGGCACGGAGACTTGCGAGGCCGGTGCGGGAGCGGGCGGTCCTGGCGGTGGTCCACCTGGCGGCGGCGCAGGCAGCGGTGGACGGTACGGATAGCAGCCGGTGGGCCCGGGCAGCGGAATACCGGGTGGACCGCAGCCTTGATCTCCTGGGTTGCCCGTGACCGCGTCGGGCAGTGTCAAATTCGGTGGTCCGCCCTGCCCTGTGCGCGGGTAGGGAATCGGCAATGCCGGCGTGCCGGGCTGCCCGATCTGGGGGTCGGTTCGCTCGGAGGGCAGCAGGGTGTTCGGATCGATGCCCAGGTCGGAGAACGCGGCATCGACGAACGGCTGAAGAAACTGGCCGGGCAGCAGATTGGCGACATAGGCCTTGAAGAACGGGCCCGACGCCACCGACTCTCCGAGGGACATCGCGTAGGCGTTCAGGTACTTGATCGCCTGTTGTATGCGTTCCTTGCGGTTGTCCACAATCGCCAGCACGCCGTTGAGCTTGTCCAGCGCCGGTGTGAAATCCGCTCTGTTCTCGGCGATGAAGCCGCTCAGTTGCGTGCTGAGTGCGGAGATGTTCGACGAGATGTGATCCAGTGCTGCGCTTTGACTTTGCAGCTGCACAAGAAGTGCGTTCGCGTCGGCGACCAACCGCACCACAGCGTCGCTGCGCTCCGCGAGTACGGACGTCACCTTGTTGGCATTGCGCAGCAGGTTGCGTAGCTGTTCATCGCGGGTGTTGAGGCTTTGGGCGAAGCGCGCGACACCGTCGACGGCCTGGCGCAGCTCAGGCGGTGTCGACTTGAATGTCTCGGCCAGCGTGGCCATCGCCGTCGACAGCTGTTGGGTGTCCAGCCCGCTGATCGTCGCCGACAGATCACCCAGCGCGTCGGGCAGTTGGTAGGGCGAGGTGGTCCGCTCGAGCGGGATCTCGGTGGTCAGCGTGCCCGATCCCCGGGATACCAGCTCCAGAATCTTGTCGCCGAGCAGCGCGCGCGCCTTGATGGATGCTTCGGTGCGATCGCCAAGCCGTACGTTCTTGTCGACGCCGAATTTGACCAGCACGCGTGCACCGTCGAGTTTCACGCTGGTCACCTGTCCCACCCGCAGACCGGAATACTGCACCGCATCGCCGGCATGCAGGCCACCCGCATCGGCGAAGTAGGCGCCATAGGTCCGGTCGGAATCGAAGAATGGAAGTTTGTCGTATTGCAGCGAAGCCACGACCAGGATGGCGACCAGCGCGGCGCCAAGCAGCCCGATGATGACGGGATTGCGTTCTTCGAAGGATCTCATTTCGGCGCGCACCTTCCGGTGCTCTGACCAACCACCCTGATGTAGACCGGTTGGCCGCCCTTGCCGTTCATCTTGAGCACGACGTCGCACAGGTAGAAACTGAAGAAGTCGCCGTACATCCCCTGGCGGGAGAGCACTCGGTATGCATCAGGCAGCTTGTTGAGCAGATCGTCGAGGTATTCGTGATCGGCTACGGCGATGCCGGCGACTTTGTCGGTGCCGGTGACGACCTCCCGTAGCGGTGGCCGACCCTCGGTCAGGAGGTCGGCCATCGACCGTGCCGCGCTGTCTGTGTAGGCGATGCCGTTGGTCACGCCGTCCTTCTGTTCGGCCAGCCCATGCACCAACTCGGTGATCGAATCGATCGCCTTGGCGAACTGGTCGGCCTGGTCTCCCAGTGACCCGAGAACTGTGTTGAGGTTGGTAATGACATCGCCGATGAGTTGATCACGGTCGGCCAAAGTGTTTGTCAACGCGGCGGTTTGCGTCAAGAACGAGCCGATGGTCGCGCCCTGCCCCTCGAACGCGCTGATCAGTTGCATCGACAGCGCGTTGACCTGATCGGGGTCCAATGCCCGGAACAGTGGCCGGAAGCCGCCGATGAGGGCGTCGAGGTCCAGTGCGGGTGCGGTGTTCGACATCGGTATCGTGTCGCCGGCACGCAGCGGTCGCGTTCCGCCTGCGCCCTCCTCGAGCGAGATGAATCTGCCGCGAATCAGGTTGTCGAATCGAATCGACACCTTTGTGCCCTCGGTGAGGACGATGGAGGGATCCACGGCGAAGGTGACCAACATCTCTGAGTCGCCGGCTATCTCGATATCGCGGACCTTGCCGACTTCCACTCCGGCGATTCGGACGAAGTTGCCTTTCTCCAATCCGGATACGTTGCTGAACAGGGCCTTGTAATCGGTTAGATTGTCGAACCGCAGCTGCGCGAAGACGGCGAACAAACCGAATATGCCGAATACGCACACGGCAACGAAGACGGCTAGCCGCCAGACGGTGGCCATTAGTGACCGCCTCATGGCGCTCCTCTCAACGTCGTTGTGCTGCTATGTCTTTGGGCGTACACGGTCTTGGGTCGGTATCGCCGGTTCACGGTCTCGGGGGTGGCAGGGAGGGCCATAGCGGTTTGCCGTCGGGGCCGTACCAGGGTGCTCCGTATGGCGGGAAGCCGGGTGCGACGATCGGACCGGGTGCGGGCGGGCCCTCACCCCGCACCGATGGGGGTTCGGGGACGGCCCGGGTGACGGGCAGGTAGTTGATCCACCACGGATGTCCGATGCCGGGGTTCGGACGCAGGTCGAGCCCGGTGCCCCAACCGGTGTTGGTCACCAGATATCGCTGCGGCCAGTTGTGGTCGACGATGGGCAACGAGCCGCAGCCCGGTCGGCCACCCGGACCGCCCTTGGCCGCGACGATGGGCAGCTGCTCGGGATAGCGGTAGAGATCGTCGCCGAACAGCAGCGCGCTGTCGAGTTGCACGGATCGTCCGTTGCCGCCGAGGGCCCCCGCGCCCTTGTCGTGAAAGAACTGGGCGCCCAGGAGCGTACACGCGTATTCCGGGTTGTACTTGTGGAGCAGTTCAGTGGTCGGCTCCAAAGTGTTGATCGCTTCCACGATGTTGCCCTGATTGGGTGCCAGCAGCTCGATCCCGCTGTTGGAGAAGCCGGTGACGCTGAGCAGCAGCGCATCCAGGTTTGATGCGTTGGCGGTGATCGTCTTGCTGGTGGTGCTTGCGGCGTCGATCGTTCTGATGATGTCGGGTGCGGCCTGGGCATAGGTGTCGCTGAAGCCCTCGAGTGCCTGCCAGTCGGCTCGTATGGTGTCTGAGCGCTCGTTGAGGGCAGTCAGCACGTGGTTCGCCGCGGTGGTCGCCTCACCGATTCTTTCGCCCCTACCTCGCACGCCATCGGCTATCGCGGTGAGCACCGCATTCAGTTTCGACGTATCGACCTTGTGCAGCACATTGACGAGATTCTGGAAGATGGTATTGACCTCAGTGCTGACGTTCTCGCTCTTCAGATGCTGGCCGGCCGAAATCCGCTGAGCGCTAGGGCCCTTCGGATACACCAGATCGACATACTTGGCGCCGAACGCGGTGGTGGCGCGGATCCGCGCATGCACGTTCGCCGGAATGAACTGCACCTGATCGGGGTCGATTTCCAGTTGCAGGCTGACTTGGTTGGGGCCGTCGTTGATCTGGCTGACATGTCCGACCTGGACACCCCGTAGTTTCACCTTTCCGCCGGTTTCCATGACCAGGCCGGCGCGATCCGCAGTGAGCGTCACCGGGACGTAGGACTGGAATCGGCCAGTGAAAAGAGCCGAGGCCAGAAAAACGAGCCCAGCGATGGTAGCGAACATGATCAGTGTCCACCACGCTGGATGCAGCCGCCGGTCTGCTGGCCGTAAGGTGTCCATCCGCTACCCGGATAGATTGAAGTCGCCGGACTGTCCGTAGATCGACAGCGATACGAACAGTGTCACGAATACCGCTGATACCAAAGAACTTCGGACCGCGCGGCCAACCGCCTCACCGACTCCTGCTGGGCCTCCCGTCGCAGTGAAACCGTAGTAGGTGTGCACCAGCATGATGACGATCGCCATCGTGATGGCCTGGAAGAACGACCAGATGAGGTCTCTGGGGTTCAAGAAGGTGTTGAAGTAGTGGTCATAGACGCCGGTGGACTGACCATAGACGGCCGTCGTTCCGAATCGGGCGGCAAGAAACGACATCAGGACTGCGATGCAGTACAACGGGATCACGACGATCACCCCCGCGATGACGCGCGAGGACGCGAGATAGGAGATCGAGCGAATGCCCATCACCTCGAGTGCATCGATCTCTTCGTTGATCCGCATGGCGCCGATCTGGGCGGTCGCCCCAGCGCCGATGGTGGCCGCAAGACCGATGCCTGCCACAAGCGGCGCGATGAGGCGCACATTGAAATATGCGGAGATGAATCCGGTCAGCGCCTCAACACCCATGCCGGATAGCGAGTTGTATCCCTGAACGGCGATGAGCGTGCCGGCCGAGAGAGTCAAGAAGCCGATAATGACCACGGTGCCGCCGATGATCGCCAGCGCCCCCGTGCCGCCGAGACTCATCTGTGCAATCAGCCGCAGCAGTTCGTATTTGTACCTGGTGGCGGCGTCGACGATGCCCCGGCAGGCTTGAACGTAGAACTGCATCTGCATTCCGATGCGGTTCCAGCCGTCAATCCAGCCTTCGACGGTGTGACTGACCCGGGGAAATGCCGTCCTCAATGCGATTGTCACATCGTCGCCTTTACGCCGACGGCTGTCGCGATCACATTGATGACGAACAGTGCCACGAAGGTGTACACGACGGTTTCATTCACCGCGTTGCCGACCCCTGCGGGACCACCACCCACCGAGATTCCCTTGTAGCACGCGACAAGGCTGGCGGCCAGGCCGAATAACGCGGCCTTGACCAGGCAGATGATCACCTCGGGGGCACCGACGAGCAGTGTCAGACCGGCGACGAACGATCCCGGCGTCACATGCTGCACGAACACCGAAAAGGCAAATCCACCAACCAGTCCGACGGTGGTCACCACCGCCGAAAGCAGCAGCGCGACAATGGTGGCGGCGAGTACTCGGGGAACGACGAGCGCCTGAACCGGATTGATGCCCAACACCCGTAGCGCGTCGAGTTCCTCCCGAATCGTTCGGGCTCCGAGGTCGGCACACATCGAGGTCGCACCGGCTCCCGCGACGACAAGAACCGTTACGAGTGGACCGATCTGGGTTACCGCGCCCAGCGCTGTACCGGTTCCCGAGTAGTCCGCGGCGCCGAACTCCACCAACAAGATGTTCAGGGTGAAGACGGTCAACACCGTGAACGGAATGGACAGCATCAGCGTCGGAACCATGGATACCCGGGCGACGAACCAGGCTTGTTCGAGGAGTTCTCGCCAGGCAAACGGGCGCCGGAACATGAACACGAAGGTGTCCAACGTCATGGCAAAGAAGCGGCCTAGCTGCGCCAGCGGCTGCGCGGTGGCGCTCGTGTTCATCGTCGGCCCCCGCATCGATAGCCGGCACAAGCTTTGCTCATTCCGCACAACCGGGAGCACGGACCGCTGCGGCCGGCGATAGTCGGCGATTGTGTCGGGGTGGCGATGGACGCGCGCTCGGCCTCCAGTGGGCCACCGGCTGGCCCGAATCGGCCGAAGATTATTGCGACAGTGGACGATTGACGTACATGTCGGCAACCGAACCCGACGCGGCGGTACCGTCGTGCACTCCCGGCCAAGTGACGCCGGTGTCCAGTGTGAGCCGTAGTCATGTCGTTGCCTCCAGGTCGTTACCGCATTCACACGCAGACGTAATATTGTATAGTGATAGCCAAAATAGCAAGGGGTTGCCGTGAACTTGGAACTTTCGCAGGACCAGCAGGCGCTGAGAGAGCGCGCGATCGAGGCCGCCAAGCCGTGGCGGGCACACGTGGACGAGTGGGACCGCCTCGATGCGGCCCCCTACCCCGAGGTAGCGGAGGCCATGGCCGACGCCGGCCTGTGCGGCCTGACAATGCCTGCGAAATACGGCGGGGCCGAACTCACGGTGGCGGACTACGTGGTCGTGGTCGAGGCACTGATCACGACGTCTCAATCGTGGATAGTCGCAGAGCCGACCTTCGGGTCGACCGGGCCCGGACCCACCATTGTCTTGCGGGCCGAGCACGAAGCCACCCGGGAGAAGTTCCTACCCGACATCGTCAATGGCAGGAAGGCATGCGCAATAGCCCTCACCGAACCTGACCACGGTTCGGATCTAACAGCGTTGTCGACCACCGCCACTCCCGACGGCGACGGCTACGTCATCAATGGGTCGAAGCGGTTCATCACCGGGTCGCCCGCCAACGACCTTTACACAACGTTCGTACGCTTCGGAGATCAGCCCGGACATCGTGGTATCGGAGCGGTGATCGTTGAGAAGGGCACCCCGGGAATGCGTTTGGAGCGGGGCGCGCACTTCTCCGGCACCCGCGGACTTCCCCATGGCGAGGTCCACTTCGACAACTGTGTCATCCCGCCGGAGAACGTCATCCGCGGACCGGGCCACTTCGCCGATCTGATGATGGCCTTCAACATGGAGCGCATTCACAACGCCACGCTGAGCCTGGCGCTGGGTGAGGCCGCGTTCGACGAGGCGGTCCACTACACGTCGAACCGCAGCGCGTACGGGAAACCGATCATCGAGTTCCAGGCGACCTACCACACGCTGGTCGAGATGCGAATGGCGATCGACGCGCATCGGCTGCTGACGCACCACGCGGCGGCCACGTCGATCGACGGACGCTACCCGAACGCCCGCGACTCCACCTTCGCGAAGCTGTCCGGGTGCACGATGCTGCCGGAGGTGACGCACAAGGCGATGGTCCTGTGCGGTGGCGACGGCACCACACTCGACTATGCCGCGCAGCGACTGCACCGCGACGCGATGGCGGCGCTGGTGGCCGGTGGATCGCCGCCCGTGCTCAAGAACGCACTGGCGACACAGCTCTTTCCGGCACACAGGTTCCGCCAGTGACCGAAGCCGTCGACGCTGACGCGTTTGCGATCAAGTGCCGGGCCTTTCTGGACGCACATGCCGAGCGGCGAGCCGGCCAGGCGGCTTCAGACTCCGAGAAGTCGGACGTCATCCCGGTTTTCGACAGTCCCGAGCGCGACGAGGAGGAGGTGCAGCTGGCTGCGGCGCGGAGGTG
>JBIQHU010000232.1:0-4551 GCA_044508395.1 Mycobacterium sp.
CGCGTGACGCGTACGCCGACGTCAGGATCGCCTTGCTGAACGGGGTGTCGTCACCGTCGACGAACACCTGCTCGGTGCCGTAGATCGAGATCGTCTCGGCGTAGCTGGTGAGCCCGCGTAGCCCCAGCCGCAATTCCAGCGCCTCTTCGATCGAGCACTGGGCCATCGCACCGGGGGAGCCGACCTGACTGCCGATCAACAGCGCCACCGCATTCGACGGTGCGTCACCGAGCACCGGCACCGTCGTCTCCACCTCGCGGAAACCGTAGGCCACCGCCGATGCGGCGTCCGCCGCAATCAGCAACGGGTCGTCGAGTTGGTTGGTGACGTGTGCCTGGTTGCTCGGGGTGCGGCGGGCCCGCATCTTGGCCATCGCCATCTGCATCTCCACCGGGGACAGCAGCGCCACGACGCGGGCCAGCTTGGCGGGGGTGGTGCCGCCGATCAACCGCACCACCTCCGCCCTCGGCACGTTGATGTCGACCACCATGCGCGCGAGCGCCTCGTCACCGAGGGCCATCGCCTCTTCGGCGACCGTTAGGTCGATGCCGTAGCGGGCGATGAACTCGTCGATGACGTCGAACTCGCCGGCGCCTTTGCCGTCGAGTTCGACTACCTCACCCCCCCGGATCTTCAGAGAGGGTGCGGGGTCATGGGGACTGCTCATCGCGACCAGCCCGAGCCCGGCGTCGGGGACGCTGAACCCGTCGAGGTTGACCGGTTTCGAGTTCAGTACCCGAAACCGGCCCAACTCGTCTGCCAAGGAGGACCTCCCTAGTCGCGAATCTCGCTGTCGTCGTACACGATCCGGCCGATCAGCTCATACCGCCGCTTGTCGTTGAACTTGAAGTACAACGCCATGGCCGCGCCGAGGGCGAACAGTCCGACCACGATCCATGGTGTCAGCTTGAACAGCAACGTGCCCGACGCGGCGCCGGCCGCGGACTCTTTGTGCTCCCACAGCAGATACACCACGTACAGCATGCCGATGCCGCCGAGCAGCGGCGCCAGGAACGTCTTGAACCAGTGCGCGCTGGACGGGTGGTTCTTGTGGAAGTGGAAGTACGCGATGACCGAGAACGCGCACAGCGACTGCACGATCAGGATGGCCATGGTGCCGAGGATCGCCAGCAGTGTGTACATGTGGATGTAGGGATCCATTCCCGCGGCGAAGAACGCAAGGATCAACACCAACGTGATCCCGGTCTGCACGAATGACGCGATGTGCGGCGAGCCGTGCGTCTTGTGGGTGGCGCCCAGCGTGTCCTGCAACCGGGTGGACAGACCCTCACGGCCCAGCGCGTACAGGTAGCGCGACGCGCAGTTGTGGAACGCCATGCCGCAGGCGAACGATCCCGACACCAGCAGGATGTTGAACAGCGTGATCGCCCACTCGCCGTAGGTGGTGCGGACCGGCGCGAAGAAGATCTCCGAGGACGTGTCCGCGCTCTGAGCCAGCTCGACGGCCTGCTTCGGCCCGGTGCCTGCGATCGCCATCCAGGACACGAAGACGTAGAAGAGGCCGACGCCGAGGACGGCGATCATGGTGGCGCGCGGGATGATCCGCTTGGGATCCTTGGACTCCTCGCCGTACATCGCCGTCGACTCGAAGCCCACCCAGGACCAGAACGCGAAGAACAGGCCGAGCCCGGCGCTGGCGCCGGCGATTGCCGCGGGCTGGAACGCGCCGACCGGGTTGAGGATCTCGCCGACCGCGAAGCCGTCGGGGCCGCCACCCTTGACGGCGACGGCGATGGCGCCGAGCGACAGCATGACGATCTCGGTCACCAGAAACACCCCGAGGACCTTGGCCGTCAGGTTCACGTCGAAGTACGTGAGGATGCAGTTCAGCGCCAACATCAAGAGGGCCGGGATGAGCCAGTGGATGTCGAAGCCGAACTGTGACGACAGGAAGTTCTGGAAGAAGAACGCGAAGATGCCGATCAGCGAGGCCTCGAACACCACGTAGGCCATGGTGATGATCCCACCGCTGGCCATCCCCATCACGCGGCCCAGGCCGTGCGAGATGTAACCGTAGAAGGCTCCGGTGGCGGTGATGTGCTTGGCCATGGTCGCGTAGCCGATCGCGAACAGGCCGAGGACTACGGTGGCGACCAGGTATCCGGCCGGCGCGTGTGAACCATTTCCGAACCCGACGGCGATCGGAACGTTGCCGACCATCGCGGTGATCGGTGCCGCGGTGGCCACCGCCATGAAGATGACACCGAAAGTTCCTACGGCGTTTCGCTTGAGTCGCTGGACTGAATCGGTGGGGGCTGTTTGGCGTGGTACGACGTCTTCTGTCATGTACAGATAACCTTCCAGGGGCGAAGGAGTGGACTCAGTTCACCTCGCGTTCGGACGCGATGTGGCCTAGACCACACTGTTGAACCTCAGCCATATTGGCACTACCAAATCGGTTACGCAACCGCTAACTCGGTCCTGTTGACATAAATGGTCCTACCGTTTAACTTTTTGGTCACACCCCCGGCTGACCGCACGACAGGGAGTCCCGTGTACGACTACGGCACGTTCTCGTTCGATTCCAAAGCCCAGGTGCTGGAACGTGCGAAGGAGTTCTGGAACCCGGACAAGACACAGTTCTGGACCGACTCCGGCGTCGATCTGGTGATCGACCGCAGGCAGGACTACTTCCTGTGGGACATGAGCGGCCGGCGCCTGATCGACATGCACCTCAACGGCGGCACCTACAACCTGGGCCACCGCAATCCCGAAGTGATGCAAGCGATCACCGACGGCATGCAGTACTTCGACGTCGGCAACCACCACTTCCCGTCGGTGGCCCGCACCGCTCTGGCGCAGAAGCTCATCGAGTCCGCGCCCGCCTCGCTGAGCAAGGTGGCGTTCGGGTCCGGCGGCGGAGAAGCCATCGACATCGCGCTCAAGAGCGCCCGGCACGCCACCCAGCGGCGCAAGATCGTCTCGATCGTCAAGGCCTACCACGGTCACACCGGGCTGGCCGTCGCCACCGGCGACGACCGGTTCGCCAAGCTGTTCCTGGCCGACCGGCCCGACGAGTTCGTCCAGGTTCCGTTCGGCGACACCGACGCGATGGAGCAGGCGCTCCGTGGCCGCGACGTCGCCGCCGTCATCATGGAGACGATCCCGGCCACGTACGGATTCCCTTTGCCCCCAATCGGTTACCTGGAGGCGGTCAAGGATCTGTGCGTGCGTTACGACGCGCTCTACATCGCCGACGAGGTGCAGACCGGGCTGATGCGCACCGGTGAGATGTGGTGCATCAGCAAGCACGGCATCGAGCCCGACATCATGGTCACCGGCAAGGGACTCTCGGGCGGGATGTACCCGATCACCGCGGCCCTGCTCAGCGACCGGGCGGCGCAGTGGCTGGACCAGGACGGCTTCGGCCACATCTCCACGTTCGGCGGTGCCGAGCTGGGTTGCGTGGCCGCCCTCAAGACCCTGGAGATCAGCAGTCGACCCGAGGTCCGCTCCTCGGTGCACTACATCGCCGACATCTTCGCCAAGGGGCTTTCGCGCATCCAGGCCGACTACCCCGGCTGGTTCGTCGGCATCCGGCAGAACGGCGTGGTGATCGGGCTGGAGTTCGACCACCCTGAGGGTGCCAAGTTCGTGATGCGTGAGCTGTACCAGAACGGGGTGTGGGCGATCTTCTCCACGCTGGATCCCCGTGTCCTGCAATTCAAACCGGGCCTGCTGCTCAACCGTGACCTCTGCGAGGACGTGCTCGACCGCGTCGAGGTCGCGGTCGGGCGGGCGAAGCTGGCCGCGACCGGACGGAGGAAGCCGTGACCGGTGAAAGCGCAGTACCCCACGCGGGTCAACTGCTCGAGCGGGCGCGCTTCGCCGCGGCCGCCTACGCCGACTACGACCAGGCGGCGGTGGCGCGGATCGTCGAAGCCGTCGCCGAGGCCGGCTACCGCAACGCCGAACGCTTCGCCGCGGCCGCGGTCGCCGAGACGCAGATGGGCGTGGTCGAGGACAAGGTGGTCAAGAACCGCGCCTGCTCGCGGGGCATCGTCGAGTTCTACCGGGACCAGGACTACGTGACGCCCCGGGTGGACACCGTCCGTAAGATCGTCGAGATCCCGCGCCCCGCGGGGGTGGTGTTGGCGCTGACCCCCACCACCAATCCCGTTGCGACCGTGTACTTCAAGGTGATTCTCGCGCTGTTGACGCGCAACGCCGTTGTCGTCGCGCCCCACCCCAGGGCCAGGCAGTGCTCCGCCGTGGCGGCGCGTCTGCTGGCCGAGGCGGCAACTGCCGCGGGGGCCCCGGACGGCATCGTGCAGGTCATCGACGAACCGTCCCTCCCGCTGGTGGAAGCGCTGATGTCGGACGAACGCACCGACGTCATCGTCGCCACCGGCGGCACCGGCGTCGTGCGGGCCGCCTACTCCTCGGGCAACCCGGCGCTCGGTGTCGGCCCCGGCAATGTCCCCGTGTTCGTCGACGCGACCGCCGACGTCGATGCCGCCGCACGGCGCATCGTCGACAGCAAGGCCTTCGACAACTCGGTGCTGTGCACCAACGAGTCGGTGCTGATCG
>JBIQHU010000233.1:0-4519 GCA_044508395.1 Mycobacterium sp.
CCGGGCCCGGGTCGTCCTCAGCTCCGAAACCCCACCACCCCAGGGGACTTACCCGGCCCTTTCCTGTGCACCCGCGGCTTCGAGATATCTTCTGACTCCAACTTCATTCGGGAGCGCGGGGGAGGACTCTACGACGTCATCGAGCTTCAAGCAGATTGGTACAACGGCACGAAATCGTGGCATGGATTCTTCGTCAACGTCGGCATCGGCTCGGCCGAGGTCGACACCGCGTGCCAGGGCGACGAGCGTAGCGGGCATCCGCTCAAAGGCTCGCTCCTGCAACGTCGTTGGGAGCATTTGGTTCCCGATCTACCGTACGCGGTGCGTTTTGACCGTCGTACGCACATGCGGCAATTCACCGCCGCTCTTTGCGAGGGCTTTGATCTGGTGCTGGCTGAGATGGAGCGGATAAGCACCACGAAGCAGTTGGTGCGATACGCGGTCGACAACAACTTGCTGATCGAATACGAGAGGACCTGCCGATACCTGGCCGCAGTCGGTGACATCGACACACTGACTGAATACGTGACAAGGTTGCGCGAATGCTTCGGGCATCAAGACCGTTGGTCGATCTTCAGCCGTGACATCGGTTCGGCTGTCGGGAGCTGGGCGCCGGACCTGCAGAAGCAAGGACTGCTCGACCCGCTTCAGGGCAGTGACAAGCGCGAGCTTTCGTGAGGGCGGCGGTCGCCAGAGGGCTGTTCACGGAGTTTCTTGGACAGGAAATCAAGCAAAGCATCGCAATCTGCTAGCATTGACTGCATTGCAAGCAGTGGGTGAGGGGGTGACTTGATGGCGACCTTGACGATTCGTGATTTCGACGACAACCTCAAAGCAGCCCTGCGTGTTCGCGCAGCGGAGCACGGCCGTTCGATGGAAGCGGAAGTGCGCGAGATCTTGCGCGCAGCATTGGAGCGCCCAGTTGGCGGCCCTGGGATGGCGACACGGATTCGGCAACGCTTCTCGGGAACCGGGGGCGTGGAGCTTGATCTGCCCGACCGGACGGAGCGTCCACGTCCTGCGGTCCTTGACGAATGATCGTCTTGGACACCAACGTCGTCTCGGAGTT
This sequence comes from Mycobacterium sp., assembly GCA_044508395.1. Classification (GTDB taxonomy): domain Bacteria; phylum Actinomycetota; class Actinomycetes; order Mycobacteriales; family Mycobacteriaceae; genus Mycobacterium. Next base: position 1,070 of record JBIQHU010000233.1, read on the forward strand.
GATGCGCCCGGCTCCGGACTCTGATGTCGCTAATTGGGTCGACAGTCTGGATGTGTCCGACCTCCTGCTGACGGCTGTGACGGCAGCCGAGCTGATGTATGGCGTTGCCCGCTTGCCGGACGGGCGTCGTAGGGGTGAGCTTCGCGCAAAGATGGAAGGACTGCTGGCGGAGGATTTCCGGGACAGGATCTTGCCGTTCGACGCGCTCGCCGCAACTCACTATGCGGATATAGTCGCCGATCGGGAGCGTAGTGGGCGTCAGATCAGTTTTGCCGACGGACAGATCGCCGCAATCTGCCGCAACTGGAACGTCGGGCTTGCGACGCGCAACGTCAGTGACTTCGCCGGCACCGGGGTCGAACTCATCAACCCGTGGGATTCGGCAACGCCGTAACTGCTCGGCCGGGGGTGAGAACCGTTGGGCCGCCGGTCGATACGGCCGACTAGTTGCTGGGCTTCCCCCCAGCACCCGGGATGGTGCTGCGCTCGCTCGTACCGACGGCCGACGGGGAGCACCAGGGTTCACGCGACGCTGCTGACAATCCCCATCACCACGCCGGCGAGGGTCAGCACGCCGACCAGCACTACGGCGGCGATCGCCTGGCCTCGCCGGTGCCGGCGGGCACCGTGGATCGCCACCGCGATGCCGGCGAGGATCAATGCTGAGTAGGCCGCCAGTCCCACCGTCAGCGTCGCCGTTGCTGCGCTGCTGGTCAGAGTCACGTTGTGCATGCCGTGAGCCTACGGTGGGAACGAAAGCATCACGCCGTCGGACAGGTCGAACAGATCGCCGCCTGACCACCAACGGGCGTCGAAGATGAGCCGCCCCGGCCCGGAGGTATCGGTGTCTCGGTAGGCGAAACTCATCCATCGGCACTGCTGGTGTCGAGGCGGTTTCGGCGACGGTGGAAGTGGAACTGAGCGGTCGGTTACGAGATGCGAGGAGGAACTGCCACAGTTTCACCCGCTACATCGATCGCGACCTTGCCGCGGAGTGCATACGACCGCCTGTTCTCCAGGAGTTCATGAGCCTCGCCCATTCGTGCGAGCGGAAGAGTTGCGCCGATAACCGGCTTCACGAGGCCGCGCTCGATCAGCGTGGTGAGTGCGTCCAGTTTTCCTCGGTTCTGTCGGGTGAAGACGAAGTGATACGCGGCATTCTTGCCCCACGCCTCGATGAGGTTCTGCGGCTGTTCGATGTCGACGATGCTGACGACGCGTCCGAAGTCGGCCAGCGTCAACGGGCTTCGGGTGAGCGCGTCGCCACCGATCGTGTCGTAGACGACATCGACTCCCTCACCTCGCGTCATCTCGGCCACAGCATCGACGTAGTCGGTCGAAGTGAAGTCGATCGCCGCATCCGCTCCGAGAGAGCGCACGAACTCATGGTCGCCGGCTTTCGCGGTGGTGATCACGTGTGCGCCGACCGCTTTCGCGATCTGGATCGCGATGGTGCCGACACCGCCGGCGCCGCCGTGGATGAGGATCGTCTCGCCCACGGTGAGCTGCGCTCGCGTCACCAGGGATTCCCAGACCGTTCCGCCGACGAGAGTCAGGCTCGCCGCCTCTAGGTGGCTGAGGTTCTCCGGCTTGCGGCCGACGAGGTCGACGTCGGCGACGTGCTGCTCGGCGTAGGAGCCGGCTCCGCCGAAGATCTGGGGCGTGTAGTACACCGCATCGCCGGGGCGGAACTCGGTCACGTGGGATCCGACTTCCTCGATCACGCCGGAGATGTCGTGCCCGATGATCGCCGGGAGCGGCACATGATCGGCGTAGTCTCCGCGCCGGATCTGATAGTCGAGCGGGTTGACGGCCGTCGCATGGACGCGCACCCGTACCTGGCGGGGTTCGACTCGTGGTACCGAGACGTCGCGCAACTCGAAAGCATCGGTGCCTCCGAAGCGGGGGAGCACAACGGCTTTCATCAGATCAGTCATATCGGCGTTCCTCATCGTGGTTGCGGGCCTGCGGCGCGCTGGGACAGATGGTCGTCTCTCAGCCTCGCTCGCACGATCCACACACTCCCGCCGGCAATGCCGATACTTTCGAGGATAGTGACACGCCTGTCACCCGGTGCGCGGGTGGCATCGCCATGATCACGCTGGCGTTCCGGCCAGGCCTGGCCGGGCAATGATGACGCCTCGGCGTCATCATTGCCGCCAACTCCATCGACTGGTACCTGGGACTCAGACGTTCACTCCAATGGCTCGGGTGTGAAGGTGGCGTCGACTCCGCCTACGGTCATCGTCACCTGACCTTCGATCACCATCACCTGCGCCGAGATCCGTCGATCGACAGTCTGGGCCAGTTGCTGCACCGCTGGGTGTGGTATCTGCACCACCGACAGATTCGGCAGCCCCGCCACTTTGGGTCCGACAGTGCGCCACCAGGTGGCCACGCCGGCGGCGAACGGGAAGAGCAGCACCTGCTCGGCCTGGCTGGCCGCCTTGCCCAAGGCGCGTTCGTCGGGCTGGCCGACGTTGATCCATTCCAGGATCCGGCCGGTGTAGTCGGCGAGGCGCAAGTCCGGTACACCGGGGGTGGACAGGCCTGCCCCGAACGCCAACTCACCGTCGACGTCGCCAAGGCGGTGTGCGCGCAGCCCAAACGCCAACAACCGCACCACCATCCGCTCATCGGTCTCACTGGGATGACGGGCCATGGTCAGAGTGTGATCGGCGTAGTAGTCGTGATCGACATCGGAGACGCCAAGTTCGACTTTGAATACTGTTGCAGAAAGTGCCACGCCATAGTGTCCACCCAGGTGGTGCCCCCCGAGTGGTCGGGTCGCATTGAGTGGACAGGGGCCGCCGAGTCAGACGGCGGTTCGAGTCGTCACCAGCCCGTTACATGTAACATGTCGACATGGCGGTGAGGGACAGGGTAGGCGAGTACAGGCGGCGGATGCGCGAGCGCGGCCTGCGGCCGCTGCAAGTCTGGGTGCCGGACGTGCGCACTGAGAGTTTCGCCGCCGAGGCGCATCGCCAGGCTTCGTTGGTCGCAAGAGCGGACGAGAGCAACGACGACCAGGACTTTATCGAGGCTGTCTCGACGCCCTGGGATGAGGAGTGAACCGAGGGGAGATCTGGACGGTAGCGGGGGGCATCTACGCGGGGAAGTCACGTCCGGCGGTGATCGTTCAGGATGACCTCTTTGACGCCACGGGTTCAGTGACGGTTGCGCCCATGACCAGCACGTTGTTGGATGCGCCGTTGATGCGCATTCGGATAACCGGCGGACAAGGTCGGCTATCGGGACTGGACCACGACAGCGACGTGATGATCGATCAGCTCACCACCGTCAGAAGGTCGAACGTTCACGTCCGAGTCGGCCGGCTCACTGCGGAACAAGTCGTCGAGGTGGAGCGGGCGATGATGGCATTCCTTGGACTGGCCCTGTCCGTTCCGGGTTTATTTGTCATGCTCGAAGAGACTGTAGGCCAACATTGTT
>JBIQHU010000234.1:0-4514 GCA_044508395.1 Mycobacterium sp.
GGCGCCTGGCAGCACCGAACGCGACTACTACCTCGACAACATCGCCGCGGCGAACCGGGAAGCCCGGTGACCACGTTGTTGACCGCGGACGCGCGGACCCGTACTCCATCAAACGAAGTGATGCTGTTAGCGTCGGACACGCCGAGGGTGCTCGCCCCGCGGGGATTGGTGGAGCGAGCACCTCAATTCCCGCAGTATAAGGCGGTCGCGCGGCGCCTGCGAGCGGACCGGCGAGCCGTGCGGTCGTGCGGCCGGCGAGCGAACCACGTGGGCGGGTCGCGATCGTGCCGGAAGTCGGCCGGGGCGTGTCCGGCGAATGCCGTTCTTACGCATGCGATCTGACCGGTTCACCCGTTGTCCGTCGAGGACACCTCGCGGGTGGGTAGGCCTGGGGTGAGTGTTTGGCGGCGACTTTGCCGGGGAACGACTGGGGTCAGCGGTGAGCGCGAGGTCGCACGTGCAACTCGCCGTTAGACGCCACTGGAAGGGCGACCTCGGGTTAAGCAGTCAGCACGGTTTTGGTGGCGTCGCACACCGCCCCGAGAGGTCGGTGTCCAGGAGTTGGGCCGGTCTGTCGCGGAGTTGCGGGTCGCAGTGGCGTGGCCGACGTCGAGAGAGCCGAGTTTCTGGCGCTTTTCGAGCCGCTACCGTGGCGAGATTGTCGACAGCGACTCGCTTCACGGCCGCGTGCCGCCGGCGCGTCGCCGCCACTGCGGGCCGGCCCAGTGCGCCGCCACCGCTAGCCGCAATCACCGACCACGCGGTGCGCACCCACCGAACACCACCATCGACCCTGGAGACGCCCATGAGTAGTGACACCGGCAGCAGTTCCGGTCGGCCCACCACCACGGGCACGACATCCCCGCCGGGCACCAAGATCGTGCGCATCACCACCTCGGCCACTCAACTCCTCGACGAGATCCATGCCCACCCCCTCGACGCCGCCAGCCGCGACCGCCTCCGCGCGATCGACACCCACATCGTCGAGGAACTGCTCGCCGACCTCACCCCCGACCTCCGCCACGAACTGCAAACGCTCGCAGAGCCTTTCACCGGCCACGCCGAGTACTCCGACACCGAACTCCGGCTCGCCCACGCCCAACTGACCGGATGGCTGCACGGGCTCCTGCAGACTCTCCACACCGACGGCGCTGATCCTCACCCCGCCGCGTCCACTGCAGCGCCGGCGCCCCAGACGTCCGCACCCAGCGACCGAACCCCCACCGATTCGGTCGGCCCATCCACGCGCCCGATTGACGCCGCGGCTCCGCGTCAGGACCGTCCCGCCAACCGCGCCGCACGGCGAACCCTGATCACCGCGATCATCAGACGCATCACCCAACAACGCCTCACCGCGGCGCAGGCCGCCGCCGCGCTCCATCTCACCGGACCCCAGATCACCCAGCTCTACCACGCCAACATCGACGCCTTCACCCTCGACGACCTGCTCGACCTGCTACCCGCACTCGGACTCACTCTTCAGGTGACGCCCGAGCCCGACCCCGTAGACGAAACGCTCAGGGCCGCAGAGCTACCCGCATGACGACGTCGCCGAGGTGCTGACTGCCCGGCACCGAATACCAGTGTTCACCCCACTCGTCGCTGGGAGAAGGGGCGGGTTGCGGCTTATCCTCCCTGTCTGTGCGCACTGTTTTCCAGCAGCAACTCCATGACCTGACGGCGGGTGTCGCCGGGCTGTGCGAGCGCACCGGGACGGCGATGGGCAACGCGACCGATGCGTTGCTGCAACCCAATTTGCAGATCGCCGAAGAGGTCATCGACCGCTACGCCGACATCACCCACCACTGCACCAAGCTGGAATCCGACGCGTTCACCATCCTCGCGCGCCAGGCCCCGGTCGCGGGGGATCTGCGCGCGGTGGTGAGCACTCTCAAAGATGTCGCCGACATCCATCGCATGGGGGCCCTGGCCACCCATGTCGCACAGATCGCGCGGCGCCGCCACCTCGACATCGCCGTGCCCGCCGACGTCGTCCCGTATTTCGAGCTCCGCGACGGCGGGGTCGGTGTCGGCACTGCCCATCCGACGTTCTTCCCCACACCGATGATGGAACATATCCACGCCGACCCCGCCGCCAGCGCAGTCTGGGGCGGCAACAAACGCGGCCTGTGGAAGATGGTTCCGCTCAACGTCGTCGTCGACGCCATCATCGACGGCATCGAGAAGCGATCCGATCTCATCGTCGCACCGAAAAGCCTTGCACTCCCTGCACGCATACCGGGCATCGTCCGGCCGATCGTCGACCGACTCGGATTCCCCGGCACAACCATCCGCGACGCGATCGCACTCGCCGCAGCACGGGTCGAAATGCGACCAGCTTTGAAAGCCAACTCATAAGACGTCAAGCGATTCATCGCCTCCGCGGACTCCCGTGACCTGTTCGAAAACATCGTCCATCTGGTGCTACCTTGACGACGCGATTGTTCTGTCATGCCCAGCGCCGCGGTTCGAATACCAACCGAAAGTCGCCTGGGCTCCGGAGCATTGCAAACCCCGCTCGCTAGCATTGGCAACAACCGGGGCGTCGGGATATTTGAACTCCTCACCGGCGCAAGAGAACTCAGCTACCGCGAGCTCCACCGAGCGCGGACCATCGACACCCGCATCAGTTGTGCCGGTGAACGGCTCGCTGCCCAGCCTGCACGGCAAGTTGCGCGACTCAGGCCGGCGGCTCGTCCTCGGCCTGAGGATGGTGCAGTCGGTGGCGCAGCGCGGCGTTGGCGGCGTGGGCCTCGGCAAGTTGGTCTTCGAGGATGATGATGCGGCACGCTGCGTCCAACGCGGTGCCCTGATCGACGAGTTCGCGGGCTCGTGCCGCGATCCGCAGTTGGTGGCGGGAGTAGCGGCGGTGCCCGCCGGCTGAGCGTTGCGGAGCCAGGAGGTTCGCCTCATCGAGACTGCGCAGAAACGCCGGGGTCGTACCAAGGATTCGCGCGGCGCTACCCATGCTGTAAGCGGGATAGTACTCGTCGTCGAACATGTCATTCGGATTCGGTTCGGTCGAACCGTCGTGTTCTTGAACCACTACACCTTTCGAACAACCAACGGCATGTGCTGCCGGTGGATGACCCCGGGCATTCCAGAATCGGCACTCCTAAATGCCGTGCTGCCGACCGTGCCCAGAGCGGGGTCGGCAGCACGGGTGCGGCCCCGTCCGGGGCTACGCGGGAAAAGGTCGGCGCCCCGGCTCGTACAAAGCTCAACCACCGAGGGGGACGCCGACCCTTGGGAGATCACCAGCATCTCCCGATACTGCTAGGGATAACTGCAGGATCGTGCCCGTACAGACGCTCACGGGACGATCCGACGGTAACTCCCTCCTTTCACTCTTCCCACCTTCACCGCGGCCCGAGGGGCACGTGCTGCCTGTGCCCTCCCAACATCACCGCGGCTGCCACAACACATCACGGGTAGTTCCTCATCTCCCGTGCCAATTAACCTCTGCTCTCAACGCGAACTACTCTAGCGAAGTCACTCATCAATATCTATATCGGTCGCTGGAGATTTTCGAAGGGGTGTCACGTGCGGCTTCGCCGGGATGCCGGTCATTTGGGGGGTGTACTTCGCACGCCACCCTCGGCGCGACGACGCGGAACCTGTTGCACCGGGGCTGCATTGGCCCACTGGGTCGCATATTCCGTCCAGCAGCAATGATGCCCGCTTGGACGAGAATCGGAACCCGTGTGGAGGACGACGCGCTGCGGTTGACGGGTGAGGGCGACAGGTGTTGATCGACGTGATCGCGGGTATGAGCTTGATGTGATGGGAGCGTTCGAGCACTGCGACAGCGATGAATTCGTGCTCGTGCTGCCTGCGACCGCAGCGAACGCCGCCGAAGTCCGACACCGATTCGCCGAATGGCTCCACACCCGCGCGGTGCCGACATCGGCGATCGCCGACGTCGTGCTGGTCGTCTATGAGGCCTGTGCGAACTGTGTCGAACATGCCTACCAGGACGTCGCCGGAGGGTCCATGCGCATCAACGCCACGCCAACAACAGAGGGGCTGGTCGTGCGGGTTACCGACTACGGAACCTGGCAACCTCCGACCGACAACCTGCGGGGTGGCCGCGGCATCGCACTGATGCGCACGATGAGTGACACGCTCACCTTGACACGCACCGGCAGCGAAACCACTGTGACCATGCAGTTTCGATGGGCCGAAGAATCAACCGCCCCGAGCAGCCAAGCGGGCGCTGATATAAACCCTCCGCACTCAGCAGCCGCGGAACCACCCCTTCAGGTATCCGGGTAGCCGAACTACGCTCCGAATTCGTTCTGCGACAAGAACATCGATCGCGATAACCGCAGACCCCACCTTCCATCGTTGGTAGGACGCCTGTACGAAGGCCGGAGTCCGTCGACGCGTGCAATGTCAGTACCGAGATATCCCGCCGGATGCCCTATTCGGACGCTTCGAATAACGCCAGTTACCAATTGTGTACCTGGTGCGGCGTCCGGCTACGCCGCACTGGTGACGCGGTAGACGTCATA
>JBIQHU010000235.1:0-4431 GCA_044508395.1 Mycobacterium sp.
GCTGTAGCAACTGCCGTGAGTTCTTCACGACCGCAACCGAAGAGGTCAGGGCTTCTCGCAGGAAGTGGTGTATGTGGCGGATCGACAAGAGTTTTCGTGATTTCGTCGAGAATGCCGACACTCGGATGGTATTTATGATGGATGATCGCTCCTGGTGATGTGGCGGTTTCATGACTCTGGCACCGGTGAGGTCGTTGGGCGCGCCGTGTGCTCTGCGGACGACGCAGGAAATCGAGGATTTCGAGCAGGATTTGGTCGACCAGTTCCTGTTGGCCGGTCTTGGTGCGGGGATCAGCGATGGCGTGCTCGCGGCCGACCGTTCGGTGCTGGTGGAGTTTGTTCGCGGATACGGTCGGCCGATCTGGACCGCAGGCCCGGACGCGGTCGATGCGTTCCTGGTTGCTCAACGTAGGCAAGGGCGTGCGCGATCGACGGTATATCGGAAGGCGGTGACGCTGTCTCAATTCTTCGAGTTCCTGATCGCGCGCTATCAGACCGACATTCACCGCGTCGCCGGTCATGTGGTGATCCAGCCGGTCGATGAGTTCAACCGGCCGCCGAAGGCGGACTACGGGACCCGACGGGTGCCGCCGCCGACGGGCGACGTTGAAGTCTTGTTCGGCCGATGGCGGGACGGATTGCCTAATGCCCGCAAGTTCTTGCCGGCTGCGAGGGACTACTTGGCGGCGTCGTTGTGGCGGCGTGCTGGTTTGCGGATCACCGAAACGGTGATGCTCGATATTCGTGACTGGCGGCCGGACCTGGGTTCGAGTGGGAAGCTGCACGTCCGATATGGCAAGGGCAGCCGGGGCCGGGGCCCGAAAACGCGTTTGACACCGGCGATCAACGAGGTCGACGCCTTGCTCGAGTGGTGGATAGCAGATATCCGTCACCAGTTCGGAGATGATTGGGACGATCCAGATGCGCCGTTGCTGCCGAGCGAGCGCCGTGATCCCCGCACCGGGAGGTGCCGCCGGGTCGGCGATGACGCGCTGCGGTCCGGGCTCGCTGTCGCAGTGGGGCGATACCTTCCGGCGTGGAGCGGTCGGCTGACTCCCCATGGCTTGCGCCATTTCTGCGCGTCATCGATGTATGAGCGGGGCATGGATCTGAAGGCGATCCAGGAACTGCTCGGCCACGAGTGGCTATCGACGACGACTCGGTATGTCCATGTGCACGATGATCATGTGGAAAGGGCGTGGGTAGACGCCAACGAACGCGTCGCTGCTCGTTTGGCAGGCGAAGGAGGCTAGGTGGATGCGCTGGAACCTACGAATGAAGGCTGCGGAGAACGGGATCTGGAAGTCGACGGAGATGCGTCGCCGGCTGGCGGAGGCGGGGTTGGAGATCAGCGCCGGCAAGATGTCGGCGTTGTGGATCGGCAACCCGACCAGCATCAGGCTCGATGATCTCGATGTCTTCTGCTCGGTGTTGAATTGCTCGCCCGCGGATTTGCTGATCTGCGAGCCCGATGTCGTTGCGGCGCGCATGCCGAGCAAACCCGAACAGGTGCGGGCCTCGTCCGGCAGGTCGCCTCGGCTGGGCCGCAACCGCACCCTTCCGCCGGCATGAGAACGCCGCAACCGCGCACGTGCCCGGGATGTGGCCTGCGTCCGGTTGCGCATGCGAAGGCCAAGTACTGCTATGGCTGCCGAACGCGAGGAACCCGGATCCCGCCGCCGTGCCGCAGGTGTGGTTCCACGTCGCTGTACTACTCGGGGGGACTGTGTCAGCGCTGCCACAAATACGCGCCGGATTTCGGCGACTCGTGCCCATACTGCTGTGCGTGGGGATTGTTCAAAACCGGTAGCGGAGTGTGTAACGCGTGCCGTGACTGGCGGCGGCGCCATCCCGGTGAGCGTCTGTGCCCGGGTTGCGGGAAGGTCCAGTCGCTCAACGGCTCCGGCTTGTGCCGACTGTGTTGGCGCCGAGCACGTGCCAACTCGTGGGCCGCCGACGGTCTGGTTAACCCGGAAGCGCTGGCTGTCGGGCACCAGCTGTTCATTAGCGACCTGGAACACAAGCTCGCCCTTGTGACACCACCTGCTCTGCGCCGATGGAAAACGAGGCCGATTCGGACACGATCACGAGCCCGCCCACGACCGCGCGCATTCCGACTCGCCGACCATCGCCAACTGACGCTGTTCGACGCGGTCCGCGACAGCAGTCGCCTGGACAAGGCACCGGAACCCCCGTTTCCCGATCTTGCCGCCGCGTTGGAAGCCGTTGTGGTCGAACACGCTGAGACCTATGGCTGGACAGGTGATCTCACCTCTGCGGTTCGACGCGCGGTGCGGGTGTTGTTGGCGATTCAGGACACTCCGGGCGCACCGATCAAGACCAGCGAGGTCGCATTGCTGCGAAAGACATCGCTGCCGGCCGGGCCGACCATGGATGTGTTGCGGACCGCCGCCATCCTCGAAGACGACGATGTCCCTGCGATCGTCACCTGGTTCGAATCGCGAGTCGCGGCGCTGCCCGACGAGATGGCGTCGGAGTTACGGGTGTGGTTCGCAGTGATGCGTGAGGGGAGCTCGCAACCACCCCGGCGCCGTCCGCGGGCCGACCGCACGATTCGCAACCATCTCACCTCAGCTCTGCCAGTACTACGGGGGTGGGCTGGCGACCACGCCTCGCTACGGGAGATCGACCGCGGCGCCATCCACACGGTGCTGGCTGCCAGTGGCCGTCGCCGCGTCGACACCCTGCAGGGGCTGCGATCGATCTTCCGAATTCTCAAGGCGCGCAAACAGATATTCACCGACCCCACCAGCCGTATCTTCTGCGGCATGGCACGGAACACGATCCCGATGACGATCGCGCCAGCTCAGCTGCGTGAATCGATCGAGTCGCCCGAGCCGACCAGAGCAGCACTGGCAGCGCTGCTCGTTTTTCACGGCGTACGCCCACGGCAACTGCGCCACATCCTATTGACCGACGTCCGTGACAGCCGCCTGTATGTGGACGGGCGAACTATCCCCATGGCCGATCACGTCAGCGCCGGTATCGCCGCGTATCTGCATCACCGTGGCCAGCGATGGCCTAAGACCGCGAACCCCCATTTGTTCGTCAACCAAGTCACCGCGAACCGCACAGGCGCGGTGACCTACAACTGGATCAACTCATGCCTGGGCTGCCGTGCGCAGGATCTCCGTGCAGACAGGATCCTTGACGAAGTCCGCGCGACTGACGGTGATGTCCGCAGAATCTGCGACCTGTTCGGACTGAGTGTCGGTGCGGCGCAACGTTATATCGACGCCGGACGGGTACAACAGTCTGGCGCCGATTAGGAACCAGATCCGCAGATCCGACCGGACGGCGACATGAGGGCGTCAGCGGCGGCCGTAGGTCGGGCCCGTGCCGGATGATCGGCGAGTCGCCAGCGGAAAGTCGGTGAGATGACAGATGTCGGCGCGAAGGTCACTGACTGTCTAGACGAAGCGCCTGAGATCAGAACGTGCGGTTCCCGACGTTGGGCCACCTCAACGGAGGTCGGACCGGTGCCGACAGATCTTGGCGATCGCGCGCACCGCATCCGGGCTCGGCCGGTGAATACCGGCTTGCCCATGATCGGCCGCTTCGTCGCCGGAGCTGAACAGCGGAACCGGTGATCGATAGTCGATCGCCGCTTGAAATGTGGTACCGCTGATACGGCCCTGCACCAGGGCAAACCGCAAGCCCAGTAAGTTGTCGCCGTGGCAGCCGACCCATCCGGCACATAGCCGCCGCAGGTCGCTGTCGGCGTCGGTCTGATGACACTGGAATAATCCGGGTGGCTGCTCGGCCATGTCGCGGTCGTAGGCACGCAACTTCTCGTACTCCTGCGCGTCCCACACTCCGCCCGGCACATCGCGCCGATAGGGGCACGATTGGCACGGCCGCGGCGCCGGCGCCTGCAACTCGTCATTGGCTGTTGCGTCGGCGGCGACGCGAGCCTCGGAGACCTCGGACACGGCTACCACCATGCACCCTTCTCACACCACGATCAACCTCGACTCCGACGACGGCCGCTGATCAGGTCTTCTGTTCCGTTACGCAATGGTCGCATACCTGATCGGTGGGGCGGAGGCGTCGGTGAACGGTGCGAAGTAGTTGTTCTCCGGCCAGCCATCCACATCCGCGATCTGGCCGTTGCGACCCCATGTGTCACCGCCGTTATCGCTGATCAGGTCGATGTCCCCGGGTATGTCCCGATACGAGGCGAACTTTCGCGACTGCGCATCCTTCATAGTTCCCATCATGGCCGTCCCCATGCCGGAGTGCACGCAACCCGTGCTGTCTACGGTGCAGCCAGCTCCCGAACCCACAGATCGATTAGCTTGAAACAACCCACCGGTCCTTCGGTTCCGGTGAGCGCGCCCTTCGGAATTCGCGAACCGACGGAAGACCAGCATGGGACATCCGGCCCTCGAGTATTTGAAGCACTCGGGG
>JBIQHU010000236.1:0-4414 GCA_044508395.1 Mycobacterium sp.
TCGTGATCACCCGCTCAGACCAAGCACCACGACCGGCATTTCGCAACAGCCACCTGGTGCGGGGGATCAACCCGTTAACGCATGACGGTCCCAGCCGGAGGCGAAGAGGCATGACGAGCGAGCACAAGGCTCACGTTCAAAAAGCGACGTTCTGCCGGATCTGCGAGCCGCTGTGCGGCATGATCGCGACTGTCGAGGACGGCCGCCTCACGGCACTGCGCCCCGACAAGGATCACCCGATCTCGGCGGGATTTGCCTGCCAGAAGGGCATCGCGTTCAGCGAGATCGTCAACGATCCCGACAGGGTCACCGAACCGCTGCGTCGTAGCGCCGACGGTGGATTCGAACCGATCGGCTGGGACGAGGCGATGACCGACATCGCCGCCCGGCTGACCGACATCCACCGCAGGCACGGATCCGGCGCGATCGGCTGGTACTACGGCAACCCCGGCGCGTTCAGCTACAGCCACACGCTCAGCCTGAACACGCTGATGTTCGGCTTCGGCCCCAAGTTCCATGTGTTCACCGCAGGCAGCCAGGACGTCAACAACCGGTTCGTGGCCAGCCAGCTGCTGTACGGCTCGCCGCTGGCGCTGCCGGTGCCCGACGTCCTCCGCACCGATCTGCTCGTCGTGATCGGCGCCAATCCCGTTGTGTCCCACGGAAGTGTGCTGACGGTCCCGCGGATCAAGGACCGTATGCAGGACATCGTCAAGCGCGGCGGCCGCGTACTCGTCATCGATCCACGCAAGACGGAGACAGCCGCCGCATTCGAATGGCTGGGCATCGTGCCCGACGGCGACGCCTACCTGCTGCTGTCGCTGCTGAACGTGATGTTCGGCGAGAACCTCGTCGACCGGACCCGGCTTGCCCGCCAGGCCGATGGCGGCGTTTGGCTCGAGCGGCTGGCCGCACCGTTCAGCCCCGAGGCGACGGCACCGCGCACCGGGATCGATCCCGACACCGTGCGCTCGCTGGCCCGCGACCTGGTCCGCACCGAACGCGCCGCGGTATACGGCCGCGTCGGCACCAGCATCGGCGAAAACGGCACGCTCACAACCTATCTGCTCGACGCGGTCAGCTTGGTGGCCGGAAATCTCGACGTGGCGGGCGGCAGCATGTTCGGCCGCTTCGGGCTGCCCGGCGAGCGTTGGCTGGGCAAAGCGGGTGCCGCACTGCTGCGGTCGACCTACGCGCGACGGCGCTCACGCATCGGTGACTTCCCGTCGGTGCTCGGATCCGAACCCGCCGCGGTGATGGCCAAGGAGATCACGACGCCCGGCAGCGGTCAGGTCAAGGCGCTACTTGTGAGCGCAGGCAACCCGGTGCTGTCGGTGCCCAACGGCGAGGAGTTGGAAACGGCGCTGGAGTCCCTGGAGTTGATGGTCGGCATCGACCTGTACGTCAACGAGACGCTGGCGCACTGTGACTACGTGTTGCCCGCGGCGTCGATGTACGAGCGCGACGACTTTCCGCTGCCGTTCCAGACCCTGCAACCCACTCCGTTCCGGCAGGCCACCGAAGCCGTCATCGCGCCGGTGGGGCAGGCTCGTCCCGAGTGGGAGATCATCGACGATCTCACGTCACGGCTGAGGCGGCGGACACCGGGCTTCGCGATGCTGACTGCTGTGCGAAAGGCGTTGTCACTCTTCGGTGTTCGGCTGAGCCCGCGGTTACTGGTCGACGCGCTCATCCGGCTCGGCGAGGCGGGGGACCGGTTCGGGCTGCGTCGCGGTGGGCTGTCCTTCGGCCGCCTCACCGCGGATCACCCGCACGGTGTCGTGTTGGCGCCGCATCTGCGCGACGGGGTGCTCAAGGACGTCGTCGTCTACCGCGGCGGTCGGGTGCGGCTGCGCCATGACGACATCGCCGCCGAGGTCGACAAGCTCGCGCACCGCGAAGCGCCCGAGGGTTATCCGCTGCGGTTGATCGGCATGCGCGAGGCCCGGTCCGAGAACTCGTGGATGCACAACGCGCCGCTGCTGATGCGCGGCGAACGCACCCAGCATGCGCGCATGCACGTCGACGATGCGGCCGCGGCGAACATCGTCGACGGCGACGTGGTGCGCATCGCGTCGCAGCACGGCGAGATCGAGCTGCCCGTCACCGTCACCAAGGACATCGTCGCCGGCGTGGTGGCGGTACCGCACGGCTGGGGTCACAAGGGGACGGGCGGCTGGCGGCTGGCCAACCGCGCGGGCGGCGCCAACGTGAACAAGCTGATGTCCAGCAACCCCGAGGACATCGAGCGGCTCGCCGGCATGGCGCGGCTGACCGGTGTGCCAATCCGGGTCGAGCGCGCGGCCTCGTAGCGTCGAATCGACGCGCCCCTCATCCATCCTGAGCAAACGTGCGGATTCGGCGCGGAATCGTTGAATCGCCCTAATGAGCTGACAACACACGTTATCTTTCTGGCGGTCAGCGAACAGGAGGGCGCATGGGCGACCGGTTCTTGGTGTGGATGGCGACCGGCGTGGTCACCGCGGGTATCTCGGCTGGGTTGTTTGCCGGGTCGGGCATCGCGATGGCTACCGACGGCGACTCCGGCGACGGCGGCAACACGTCGACGTCATCCTCGTCGGATTCCACGGGCAGCAAGAACGATGGCTCCGCGTCGGCGACGGGCACCCAGACCGGCGGCGGAACCAAGCAAGGCAACGTCGGCGTGGGCAGTCAGCAGGACCGCGACAAGAAGGCCGACGATAAGCAAGACGACGCCGAGAAGGCCGACGACAGGAAGGACGACGAGAAGAAGACCGACGACAAAAAGGACGACGACAAGAAGGACGACGCCGCCGGCGAGAACACTCGAGACGAGACGACCGATGACGTCGTCACCGAGTCAGAGGTCACGGCCGGCGAAGGCGTCACCCAAGACGATACGTCCGCGGCGGAGACGGAAACCGGCAACGGCTCGCACGTGGAACACGACGCATCGGGTGGTTCGCAGACGCCAACGGTCGAGACGGGCCTGACCCAGGCCGTCGACAACCGATTCGCGAAGACCACCGGAGCGGACGTCGAGGAAAAGACAGCCGTCGTCGAAACCGAACGCGAAGAGGCCCGGGAATTCGCAACGGAATTCGCCACCGAATTCGTGACGATGGGGCTCGACACCTCCTTCGTCGAGACACAAGAGCCCGAACTCGCAGCCGTCGGGGTCACGCCCACTGCGAGGACGCAGGCCACCGCCGTCGCGACAGCAAGCCCGTTGAACCTCCTACTCGACGTGATCGGGACGATCGTCTTCGGTCTGTACGGCTTCGCCATCCAGCTGTTCGGCGGACCGCCGATGCTTCCGGCCAACAGCACCGTGACCGTGCACAGCTCGAGGCTACGGATCGACTGCGGGTGTGCACCGGGCACCGGCGAGAGTGTGCCCGCCGATTGGTACGTCCCCCAGAACTCCCAGCCGGATCGGCTCATCTACCTGCAGCACGGATTCCTGGCGGCCGCACCGTGGTACAGCCACACCGCGGCCACGCTGGCCGAACAGACCAACAGTATCGTGGTCGCCCCGTCGATCACCTCGAACTTCCTGGACTACGGCCAGTGCTGGCTCGGTGGCGCGCCGATGCACCAGGCGATGGCCGGCCTATTCGCAGACGGCAACACGGCCCTCGCCGAGAGCGCGGCCGCCGCCGGCTACGACGGCCCGATTCCCGACCGGGTGGTGTTGATGGGCCACTCGCTCGGCGGCGGCGCGGTCTCCGGTGTCGCCGGCTACATGACCGACAACGGCAGCGCTGACCGGCTGGCCGGCGTGGTGCTGCTAGACGGTGTCGGCCTGAACGGCCTGATGGTCACCGACCTGAGAAAGGTCGACGACAGCATCCCGATCTATCAGCTCGCCGCGCCCAAGTACATGTGGAACATGTTCGGCAGCGGCACCGCTGCGCTGCTGCAGGCGCGACCCAACGCCGACTTCTACGGCGTGACACTGGCCGGCGGCTCCCACGTCGACACGATGCGGGGCGGCAACTTCCTCATCCAGTTCTCGCAGCAACTGGTGGCGGGCTTCTCCAAGCCGCAGAACGTCGCGGCGGCGCAGATTCTGATGGTGGGCTGGGTGAACGACATGTTCGCGGGCAACCGGGCCAGCGGCATCTACCTCGACAGCGGTGAGACGCGCACGATCACCACTGCGGGAGGCGCCGCCACCCTGGTTGACCTCCCGAATTCGCTGCGCCGGCCGTACCTGCTGAACTTCCTGGAACCGTTCATGGCGCTGAGTGCGGGGCTGTTCACTCTCCAGCCGGGCTGTCTGCGAGAGGAGGTCGGAACTAGCACCAGATGCACGAACACCGTCGCCGCTTGAGGCTCCGCAAACCGGGTGTGAACGCAAAACTCCACACCAAACACCGCGTTATCTCTTGACGGAAGGGCTTCGAGGGGCCAATCTGTTGGTCAGCAA
>JBIQHU010000053.1:0-35938 GCA_044508395.1 Mycobacterium sp.
CGTCCAACGGCTCACAGGTGGCGCAGCCCGGTTGTCTGCGGGTCTTGCCGCGCAAGTCGGTCGACGTCATCCTCTGGTACGAATCCGACGAGAGCAACCGCCCCGAACCGATGCCGACCGCGGTCGCCTCCATGTCGTAGATGTCGGTGGTCTGAATCGCCCCGTGGGTGATGGTCCACGACGGATCCCAGAAGGTGCTCTCCTCGTAAAACGGTGTGCCCTGGGGAATTTTGAGGAATGCGCGACGCTCCGAGGAGAACGCGTGCAGGACGGGAGTGGGTATTTCGGGTGTCAACGAGCTGACGGTGTTGGTCAACCCGAGCGGGCGAAGCACCTTCTCCGACAACAGCTTCGACATCTCTTCGCCGGTCGCCTTCTCCAGCGCGAGCCCGAGCAACAGGTAGTTGGTGTGTGCGTAGTTCCAGTTGGTGCCGGGCTCATAGAGCAGGGGCTGCGACACCGCGAACTGCAGCAACTCGTGCACCGTCCAGCGCCGGAACGGATTGGCGTACACCGCATCGTTCATCTTGGTGTTGCCGATGACGTAATCGACGTAGCCCGAGGTCATCTGGGCCAACTGACCCAGCGTGACGCGGTCGGCGTGTGGAATCTGCGGTAGATACTCCGACAGCTTGTCGTCGAGACTCACCTTCTGTTCGTCGACGAGCTTGAGCAGCAGCGTGGCAACGTAGGAGATGGCCACCGCGCCGTTGCGGAAATGCATGCGGGGGGTTGCGGGCACACCGGTCATCGACTCGCCGGCCGCATCGGTGACGATCTCCTTCCCGTCGACGGTGACCCGGACGATGACCGCCTTCAGGTGCTCGGAGGCCATCGTCTCGCGGACGGCGCGCATCACCTCGTCGGCCTTGGTGTTGTCGGTGCCGGTTGTGGTCGTCGGCGATTCGCCGGGCAGTGTCCCTGGTGCGCAACCGGCGGTCAGGATGAGGACGCAAAGCGCGAGGAGCAGGCGCCGGACAACAGGCATGCCGGGATCTTCGCACACGCCCGCGGTGCGTAAACCAGCCCATTATCGGGCACTCCACTGCGTGTCTGTCTTGGCCGAATGGTTCCTCACGTCAGGTGAGCGCGGCAATCCGGATTGGCAGCTGCCGGCGTGGAGTGAGGGCAATCAGGCGGAGGTCCTCATCCACGGGGCGTCGTACTTCGACCGCCTCGTCGCCGAGGTCGAGCAGCTGGGCGCCGGCGACCACCTGTTCTTCGCCGACTGGCGCGGCGACGCAGACCAGCGGCTGCGCGAGAACGGACCGACGGTCGCCACACTGTTCCGCTCCGCGGCCGAGCGCGGTGTGCTCGTCAAGGGGCTGATGTGGCGGTCCTACCCGAGCAGACTCCAGTTCAACGAGGAGCAGAACCGCCACCTCGCCGAAACGATCGAGCGCGCTGGTGGGGAAGTGCTGCTGGACCAGCGGGTGCTGCTCGGCGGGTCACACCATCAGCGACTGGTCCTGCTCCGTCACCCAAACGAGCCGTCTCGTGACGTCGCCTTCATCGGCGGTATCGACCTCTGCCATTCCCGCCGCGACGACGCATCGCACCGCGGCGATCCTCAGACGGTGCCGATGTCGCGTCGCTACGGTGAACGCCCGCCGTGGCACGACGTGCAACTTCAGTTGCACGGTCCTGTCGTCGGTGCGCTGGACACCACGTTCCGGGAACGCTGGACCGCAAGGGCGCCGCTGGATCTCTTCAACCCGCTGGCCTGGCTGCGCGACAGGTTCACAGGCACCTCCGCGGCGCGACACCCGCTGCCGGAGCAGCCGCCGGACCCACCGGCGCGCGGATCGCACGCGGTGCAGGTGCTGCGGACCTACGGCGACGCCCTGATCCAGTATGAGTTCGCCAAGGGCGGTGAGCGCACGATCGCCCGCGGATACACGAAGGCGATCAGGCGTGCCCGGCAACTGATCTACCTCGAGGACCAATACCTGTGGTCGGAGGAGGTGGCCGCGCTGCTCGTGGAGGCACTCACCGCCAACCCGGAGCTGCATCTGGTGGCCGTCGTCCCACGGTATTTCGATCTCGAGGGTGGCTTCGGGCGTCCGCCGACCCTGGTCGGCCGTCAGCTCGCCGTCGACGCCTGTCGACGCGCCGCCCCGGATCGGGTGCATCTCTTCGATGTCGAAAACCACAAGGGCACACCGGTGTACGTGCATTCCAAGGTGTGCATAATCGACGACACTTGGGTCTGTGTCGGCAGCGACAACTTCAACCGGCGGTCATGGACGCACGACAGCGAGTTGGCATGCGCGGTGCTGGACGCCGACGGCATGTTCGCCCGTGACGTCCGGCTGCGGCTGCTACGGGAGCATCTCGACCGCGCCGGGGACGGCGGCGAGGACGGCGGACTCGCTGATCCGGCCGCGGCGGTCGACGAAATCATCGCCTCTGCACAGGCTTTGGAGGATTGGCACACATCCGGTTGTCGGGGTCCGCGTCCACCGGGCAGGCTGCGATCGCATGACATCGAACGCGTCGATGCGCTGACTCGGCTGTGGGCCGAACCCGCCTACCGGGTGATCTTCGACCCGGACGGACGGTCCTACGCCGACCGGCTGTTGGGGCGCCGGCCATGAACATCGCGGACTGGTTTCTCACCGAGGAGGAACGCGGCAATCCGGATTCCGCGATGCCCGCCTGGTGCGAAGGCAATCTGGCGGAGCCGCTGATCCACGGCTCGACATACTTCGACCACCTCGTCACCGAAGTGGAAGCGCTTGGCGCAAGCGACCATCTGTTCTTCACCGACTGGCGGGGCGACCCCGACCAGAAGATGCGCGACGACGGCCCCACCATCCGCGAGTTGTTCTGCCGCGCAGCCGAACGCGGGGTCGTCGTCAAGGGTTTGGTGTGGCGGTCGCATCTCGACAGGTTCACCTACAGCGAGGAGGAGAACCGCCACCTCGGCGAGGCGATCGAGCGCGCGGGCGGCGAGGTGCTGCTCGATCAGCGCGTCCGCATCGGCGGGTCACATCATCAGAAGCTGGTCGTCATCAGGCGTCCCGACGCACCCGAGCGGGACGTCGCGTTCGCCGGCGGTATCGATCTGTGCCATTCCCGGCGCGATGACGCGTCGCACCGCGGCGACCCGCAGGCCGTGCAGATGGCCAAGCGGTACGGCGAGCGTCCGCCGTGGCATGACGTGCAGCTGCGGGTACAGGGACCGGCCGTGGGCGCCCTCGATACGACGTTTCGGGAGCGCTGGAACGACCCCGCGTCGCTGGACATGCTCAATCCGCTGGCGTGGCTTCGGGACAGGCTCGGCGGCGCCGATATGAACGCCGATCCGTTGCCCGAGCAGCCGCCGGATCCGCCTCCGTGCGGACCGCATGCGATTCAGGTGCTGCGCACATACCCTGATGCGCATTTCGCGTACGACTTCGCACCGCACGGTGAGCGCAGCATCGCGCGCGCCTACAACAAGGTGGTGCCGCGCGCCCGCCGGTTGATCTACGTCGAGGACCAGTACCTGTGGTCGAAGCGGGTGGCCAAATTGTTCGCCAAGGCGCTGGCCGACAATCCCGATCTGCATCTGGTGGCCGTGATCCCGCGTCATCCCGATGTCGACGGTCGACTCGAGTTGCCGCCCAACCTGATCGGGCGCTGGCAGGCGCTCGAGACCTGCCACGCTGCCAGTCCAGAACGCGTGCACGTGTTCGACGTCGAAAACGCCGAGGGCACACCGGTGTACGTGCATGCCAAAGTGTGTGTCATCGACGACGTCTGGAGCTGTGTCGGGAGCGACAACCTCAATCGTCGGTCGTGGACGCACGACAGTGAACTGACGTGTGCGGTGCTTGACACCGGTGGCGACTTCGCGCGCGACCTCAGGCTGCGATTGCTGCGCGAGCACCTGGACCGCGCGGACGACGGCAGCGAGGACGGCGGCTTGGTCGATCCGGCCACCGCGGTCGGCGAAATCGTCGAAGCGGCAGAGCGATTGGAGCGGTGGTACGCATCAGGGCGTAAAGGCCCGAGACCACCGGGTCGGCTGCGGCCGCATAAGGCGGAACGTCCCCGCGCGTTCACGCGGCTGTGGGCCGAACCGGTCTACCGCCTGATGTACGACCCCGACGGCCGGTCGTACCGTGACCGCCTCAGAGGCAGGCTCTGAACTCGACACGCCGACGAGGCGCATGGGAACGCGCCGTACCATCGCGGTCGGGGCGTTGACGAGCTTGTTCGTAACTTCCTCGGCGCCACTTTTTCGGCACTTTGACCGTTTCTATGGAGCTGCTTCCGGTCCCCGGATGTTGACGGGTGCACATGGCGAGGTGCGAGCTTCGCCAAAACGGGCGGCAGTATTCAATTGAAGCCCTTGCCCTCAACGTGCGCTCGCTGCAACAAAATCGGTTCCCCTTTTCGAACGACGCGTCGACAAAGTGCTTCGGTTGCCGCTAACGTCAATACTCCAGGACTGCGACCCTTTGTTTGGGGGACTAGGCCATGCCGATGGAGGAACTTCAGAACGTCGTAATCTCACACGGCCTTCTTACCGCTACGGGAACTACCAGCAGCTTAGATGTCGCCGTACCGGTGCAGCCGCCAGTGGTCGCTGCACCCGTGCCAATAGAGTGGGATATCTCATCAGGCTGCGATGTCGATGCGCATTTGAACCGGGCAAAGGATCGGAAGCAGTTCCGATTTGAGTTCGACGCAGGGGCCGTCTCAGCAGTTGCTCTTGATGGTTCCGGAGTTGATCGTCCGAATCGTTTCTTCCCAAACCAACCTATGCGGATTTGCCTCGGTGGACAGACCTATTCAACGCGGACCAATAAGGCGAGCGGTAATCATGAGATCAAAGTGACGATCCCCGGCCGCGGACCGGACCTCTTCCACGCCTTAACTGTTGTGCGGCGCAGCCACCCGCGTGGGGCACCGGCGACGGGAATTGTCGTGGCGGCCAAGTTCGCCAACCGGGCCGCGCAGACCCAAGTACGCAAAGCCGCGGCGAAGGATAAGGTTGATCCTTGGTCGCCTGCGTGGCACGAACGTAGCGGGCTCGTGGTGGGAGCCCTGACCATCAGCCGACTGTTTCACGGTAACCCTAAAGGCCGAATTGACCTCGCAAATGGGCTGGGAGTTGAGCTGCCGGACGGAATCCGGCAGGGACAGGCAGTGAAGGAGCTCGGCGTCATCTGGGTGTCAAGAATTGCCGTCGATGCCCCGTATCGACGATGTGGTATCGGTACGGCGCTTCTCGAGCTTCTCCGAACTTCGATCGGCGCGACTCTTCCGTGGCAGCCACGCGCAATTGAGGTGATGCAGTCGGTTCCCAGCACGGATGTAATTGAAGCCAGCAATTTCTTCGTCGACGCTGAATATCGGTTCGTACGTGACACGCCCACTGCTCCGACCCGGATGATCGATACAAAGGGAAATCCCGGGGTTGATCTGACTGCGTTACGTTCACTTTACTATTGGGCGCAGATAGACCCCTCCGCATGACAAATCGACACGGTCATCGCCGACTCTTCGTACCGCTCAGCGCCGAGCCATTCGATTGGTTCGACTCGGGAAGTAAGCATTGGGAGGTACGGCACGACAGGGGGACTTTCCAATTATCACGCCTCACTTCCGGTCGAAGAGTAGAACTCCGCCGCGGCTATACCGGCGATTCGCTATGGGGCACTCTGACCGAAACTGCCCAGGCAGCGAATGCGGTGGAACTGTTTGCGCTCGTTTGCTATGAGGCTGTCGTACCCATTGCGCGGTCTCAAGCAGAGGCGATAGCCTTTGTTGAGGCGTTGCTGGGAGACAATCAAAAACTCGTCGCATTCCATGTAGAACTTGACTCCGAATCTTCCGTGACGGAAATTGCTTTCGACCCGCAGTTACTAGATCTGGTTGATTCTGGGAAGAAGTCAACTACGGTTCGCGCGGGGCACCGTGATTACCACCTTGGCCCAGCGAGCTTTCATTTTGGCGCCAAAGTTCAGCGTAAGGGAGCAATTATTCGTACGGAATTCACGAGGCTCGACAGATTGACGACCAAGGATGCTCGAAATGACGGATACCGCTCAGCCGAGGAACTGGTGGCTGCGTTACGCCGCTACTACCCTGACCTTGAACCAGACGCACCAGTAACTATCGTGGAGTTCAAATGTCGTCGACCCGAATAACGATCCAGGCTGCCCTCGAGGAAACAAATAAAGACCTAAAAGGCGGACACTTGGCGGACAATCGTGACAAGGCGATCCAAAGGCTAATTGATGATATAGCATATTCGCGGCAAGTGGAGGGGCGGGACCCGAACCCTACTTTCGAAGTGCAGCTCGTCGGAACTACACGCGTCACCAATGCCAGCGGAAAATACCAGTTCCACACGCTTAGTATCACAATTCCGGACGCTCTTTTTCCAATTTCTGCCGGTGGGCTTCAGCACTTGGTGGGTATACTTTCCGATGCACTGCCTACCAAAACCGGCTCTATCCATTGGAAGAACGCGAAAGTCACGTCTCTAGAACTGTCGGAAAAACTTCGAGAAGATGCCGAGAACCGCTTTCGCGTGGCGGCCCACAAAATCGCTGACATTCGAACGGCATTTAAACTCCGCGCCAACAGGCCTCTCCTCGCGTTTAGCTTCAAACCGCGCGTGGGAATAGAACTTGCTGAAGTGAAGGATGTAGCGGGTGATCTGGCCGCCGCAGGATTCAACATTGTCGAATTCGACACGCGCCGACTGGAAGATGCGGGCCTCGGTGCCACCCCGAGCCTTCTTGATAAGTGGGTTGAAATCCAGGAAGAAATGACCGCGCGGGCCAACGGTCGGCCGGTAGCATTCTCCCCGAATTTATCTATCCGATCAGATATCGCCGTCGAAATCGCGACCGAATGGTGTAGGCGAGTGTCATCCAGCGCACCCACCACTATCAAAGTAGACGGCGGCCTCGACGGGCTGTCCACTATTCAGGCAATTCGCGAAGAGATCCAACATGACCCACCGATTATTACATGCTATCCACTTTTGAGGCGGTCACTGGCCACGTCACTCGGTAGCGGACCGGATGATCTGATTGATCTTCTCGCGATCAGCGGTGTTGATATTATCTATCCTGGCAATCGGCCCGCATTTACCGACGACTTCGGTCGCTTGGTCTCGGGTGAGGACCTTGAGAATAGTGTCAATGGAGCCCAGAGACGCTACATGAAATATCTCGATCAAGGGTGGCCAATGCCAAGCTTCGCTGCGGGAGCTCATGCTGGCGACTTGCATGTCGCGCAAAATCTGCTAGGAGGCGACACAGCGATGTTTCTTGGGGACGCGCTCACATGCTCGAAATTGGGTATCAGGAAAGCTGGCGAGCTTATTGCTGCTCTTGTGGACGCGACGGCGGACGAAATGATGTCGGATGATCCTACGCTACCTAAAAAGCTCCTCGCCGAGTACGGAAAGCATTTCGACAAAAACACCTTCATTGGATACGAAAAAATCTTTGGTCCTGGAAAAGCGATCCCGCTGAGGCAGGTTAAGCGGTGAGCTGGTTCACGCCGGGAGCGGCGGAAGCGGTATGGTGTGCCGTCAATGCCACCTTTGTTACGCAGCTCATCGCGTTAGGCGTTAGTGCCACCATCTTGGGATCCATACCACTCAGGCTCTTGAAATTGGGGGGGTCTCAATACGACGTTCCTAAGGATCCGAAAACGCCTGAAGATGTGGACCCACACGACGTCCAGCTGGCGGCCGCCACAAGGTATAGGCGACGGCGATTTTGGGCGTGGATTATAGGTATATTTGCGGGCTTCTGTTGTATAGGCGCATTCGCTCTTTGGATTGTCATCTATATACAGGTTGATGGCGGCACTAAGTGTTCTGAGATTCATGGCAAGTTCGAATCAACATCGCCGTGCCTGGTACTCCTGTTTCTGTTGTGCGCCGTCGTGGCCATGCTTGTCAGGGTTATCGGGTGGTTTGTTGAACGAGACCTTCCCGTTAAGGGGCCGAAATAGCGCGATTACGGTAGTGCAGCCACAGGCAGCCCTCGCTTGAGCGCTACGTATCAGTGTTCGCCGGGAGGGGCGTTCGCCGAGTGGTCGACGCCGACGGTGATAAGTAATGAGATCCTGCGCTAATAGGGATTGGGGTGACTAACAGCCTCGACGGCAGCATGATATTGGCCGGGCGTATTTAGAGCGGCGGAAGCATACTCCACTGGCGACCTCGACATGCTCGCATGAGCCGTGTTAGGTCATGCTGTTGCTGCTTAGCGATGATTCCGCCCGCAACAGACCCGCCAGCACCTCTGCCGCAGCAATCTAGGCGGAAACGTTAGTAGGAAGAACTTCGCAGCAATGTAAGGCGACGCCGTCTCGCAACCCAACTCTCACGCCATAGGGATGGCTGCGTTCCATGGCCTCGTGCAAGCATCGCGCCACCCATCCGTACCGTGTCTCAAACCTGAAGCAATCGCCGCGAGTTCTGGCATGCTGTCTGTCATGACTGAGCCGCAGTTTGGTGGCAATGAATTCGGAAGCCAGCCAACGCCCCCGCCTCCGCCTGGCTATTCGCCGCCTCCGCCGCCCACGGGATACCCGCAGCCCTACGCGGATCCGAGCGCGCCGTTCGGCCGTCACCCGCTGACCGGTGAGCCGTTCTCGGACAAATCCAAGGTCATCGCCGGCCTGCTGCAGCTGCTCGGGTTGTTCGGGATCGTCGGCATCGGCCGCATGTACATCGGCCAGACCGGGCTGGGCGTCGCCCAGCTCATCGTCGGCGTCGTGACCTGCGGACTCGGCGCCATCATCTGGGGAATCGTCGACGCAGTCCTGATCTTCACCGACAAGGTGCGCGACCAAGAGAGGCGTCCTCTGCGCGATGGCACTTAGCACGACCCCCAGCCGGGGACGGCTGTACACCGCGCTCGGGACGGGCGCCGTGGCCGTTGGCGCGCTGGCCTACATCGGCATCGGCGATCCCCATTCGCCGAGTTTCGTGTTCCTGCCGTGCCCCTTTTATGCGATGACGGGCCTGTACTGCCCGGGCTGCGGCGGCATGCGGATGGTCCACGACGTGCTCCACGGCGACCTGGCCGCCGCCGTCGTCGACAACGTCATCGCGCTGGTCGGTCTGCCGCTGCTGCTGGTCTGGTTTCTGGTACGTCGACGCAGCGGACGGCCATGGATGACGCCGGTGGCGGCCGTCGTCATTCTCGGCATCGCCCTCACCTGGACGGTCGTGCGCAACCTTCCCGGGTTCCCGCTGGTCCCGACGGTTCTAGACGGCTAGCCGCTATGCCGCGCTGATACAATCGACATTCGGGCCGGTGCAGTCCCGGGCCATGATTTCCCGGACTGTGGAGGGTCTTCCTTCGATGCAATATTCGGCTTTCCCCGAGCCCCAGGGTTTATACGACCCGGTCAACGAGTCGGACTCGTGTGGCGTCGCCATGATTACCGACATCCAGGGCCGCCGATCCCACGCCATCGTCGTCGACGGGCTGGTCGCCTTGGAACATCTCGAACACCGTGGGGCTGCAGGCGCCGAACCCAACAGCGGCGACGGGGCAGGCATCCTGATCCAGCTGCCGGTGGAACTGCTGCGCGAGGTCGTCGACTTCGAGCTGCCGCAGCCCAC
Source organism: Mycobacterium sp. (assembly GCA_044508395.1). GTDB lineage: Bacteria > Actinomycetota > Actinomycetes > Mycobacteriales > Mycobacteriaceae > Mycobacterium. The sequence continues at coordinate 9,596 of JBIQHU010000053.1, forward strand.
CGCCGATGGCGCCAACACCTTCGCAGCGGGCATCTGCTTCCTGCCTCAGGACGCCGATGTCCGCGCCGCCGCGCGCGCACACGTCGAAGCCATCGCCGCCGAGGAGGGGCTGACTGTCCTCGGCTGGCGCGAGGTTCCCACCGACCCGGTCGGGGCCGAGATCGGTGCGACGGCGCTCGGCTGTATGCCACACATGGAACAGCTGTTCGTCACGTCACCACAGCGCGTGGGCGGCATCGATCTCGATCGTCGCGTCTATCCGATGCGCAAGCGCGCCGAACGCAACGGTGTGTACTTCCCCTCGCTGTCCAGCCGCACCATGGTTTACAAGGGCATGCTCACCACAATGCAGCTGCCCCAATTCTTTTCGGATCTGCGCGACGAACGCTGCCGCAGTGCGATCGCGATCGTGCACAGCCGCTTCTCGACCAACACGTTCCCCTCGTGGCCGCTGGCGCACCCGTTCCGCTTCGTCGCGCACAACGGCGAGATCAACACCGTGCGCGGCAACCGCAACCGGATGCATGCCCGCGAGGCCATGCTCGCCAGCTCCAAGATCGCCGGCGATCTGTCCCGGCTCTCACCGATCTGCACACCGGAGGCGTCCGATTCGGCGTCCTTCGACGAAGTGCTCGAACTCCTGCACCTGGGCGGACGCAGCCTGCCGCACGCCGTGTTGATGATGATCCCCGAGGCGTGGGAGAACAACACAACCATGGATCCCGCCGAACGGGCGTTCTGGCAGTTCCACGCATCGCTGATGGAGCCGTGGGACGGGCCGGCCTGCGTCACGTTCACCGACGGCACGTTGGTCGGAGCGGTGCTGGACCGCAACGGATTACGGCCCGGCCGCTGGTGGCGCACTCTCGACGACCGCATCATCCTCGCCAGTGAGAGCGGCGTGCTCGACGTGCCGTCCGCGCAGATCGTCGCCAAGGGCCGCCTGCAGCCCGGCAAGATGTTCCTTATCGACACCGCCGCCGGCCGCATCGTGTCCGACGACGAGATCAAGGAATCTCTCGCGAAGCAGCAGCCGTACGGTGAGTGGCTGCACTCCGGGCTCCTGGACCTCAAGACGTTGCCTGACCGGATGCGCATCCAGCCGAACCACGAGTCAGTCGTGCGACGCCAGATCGCCTTCGGCTACACCGAGGAAGACCTGCGAATTCTGCTGACCCCCATGGCGGCGTCGGGCAACGAACCATTGGGCTCCATGGGCACCGACACCCCGGCCGCGGTGCTGTCCCAGCGGTCCCGGCTGCTCTACGACTACTTCGTCGAACTCTTTGCGCAGGTGACCAACCCGCCGTTGGATGCCATCCGCGAGGAGGTCGTCACCTCGATGGCCCGCGTCATGGGGCCAGAACAGAACCTGCTCGAGCCCACCGCGGCGTCCTGCCGCCAGATCGTGCTGCGCTGGCCGGTGCTGGACAACGACGAACTCAACAAGATCGTCCACATCAACGACGACGGTGAGCACGGCGGACTGCGGACCGCGGTGCTGAAAGCGCTGTACGAAGTCGAGCGCGGCGGTGAGGGCCTGGCCGAGGCCCTGGAGGACCTGCGGCTGCGGGCGTGCGACGCCATCGCCAAAGGTGCGCGCACACTGGTGATCTCCGACCGCGATTCCGACCACACCCGAGCGCCGATTCCATCCCTGCTGGCCGTCTCGGCGGTGCACCACCATCTGGTCCGCACCAAGGAGCGCACCAACGTCGCACTGGTGGTCGAGAGCGGCGACGCGCGGGAGGTGCACCACATCGCGATGCTCATCGGCTTTGGTGCCGCTGCGGTCAACCCCTATCTGGCGTTCGAGTCCATCGAGGACCTTGTCCGCGAGGGCGAGCTCACCGGCATCGAACCCGCTGCCGCCGTGCGCAATTACCTGAAGGCGCTCGGCAAGGGCGTGATGAAGGTGATGAGCAAGATGGGTATCTCGACCGTCGCCTCATACACCGCGGCACAGGCTTTCGAAGCCATCGGCATCGACAGGCACGTCATCGACGAGTACTTCACCGGCACGCAGAGCCAGCTCGGTGGCGTCGGGCTGGACGTGCTCGCCGAAGAGGTCAAGGTCAGGCACCGGCGGGCGTATCCGGAGAACCCGACCGAGCGGGTGCACCGGCGGCTCGAGGTCGGTGGCGAGTACGCGTTCCGCCGCGAGGGTGAACTGCACCTGTTCACCCCCGAAGTGGTGTTCCTGCTGCAGCATTCGACCCGCACCGGTCGTTACGACATCTTCAAGCAGTACTCCGACGAGGTGGACCGTCTCTGTCGGGAGGGCGGCACGCTGCGCGGTCTGTTCGGCTTCAAGAAGCTGCGCCCGCCCGTCCCGCTGGAGGAAGTCGAGTCCGTCGACTCGATCGTCACGCGGTTCAACACCGGCGCGATGAGCTACGGCTCGATCTCCGCCGAAGCGCACGAGACCATGGCCATCGCCATGAACAACCTCGGCGGCCGCTCCAACTCCGGCGAGGGCGGCGAGGACACCGACCGCCTCTACGACCCGCGCCGGCGCAGCGCAGTCAAGCAGGTCGCCTCCGGCCGGTTCGGAGTCACCAGCGACTACCTCGTCAACGCCACGGACATCCAGATCAAGATGGCTCAGGGAGCGAAACCCGGTGAGGGCGGCCAGCTTCCGGGATACAAAGTGTATCCCAACATCGCCAAGACCCGGCACTCGACGCCGGGTGTGGGGCTGATCTCGCCGCCGCCGCACCACGACATCTACTCCATCGAGGACCTGGCCCAGCTGATCCACGATCTGAAGAACGCCAATGCCGACGCCCGCATCCACGTCAAGCTGGTCAGCAGTGTCGGTGTGGGCACCGTCGCGGCAGGCGTTTCCAAGGCGCACGCCGACGTGGTGCTGATCTCCGGATACGACGGCGGCACCGGTGCCGCACCGCTCACGAGCCTCAAGCATGCGGGCATCCCGTGGGAGATCGGCCTGGCCGATACGCAACAGACGCTGATGCTCAACGGTTTGCGCGACCGCATCACCGTGCAGTGTGACGGAGGAATGCGTACGGCCCGCGATGTCATCGTCGCCGCACTGCTCGGTGCCGAGGAATTCGGTTTCGCCACCGCGCCGCTGGTCGTGTCGGGCTGCATCATGATGCGGGTGTGTCACCTCGACACCTGCCCGGTCGGCGTGGCGACCCAGAACCCTGAGCTGAGGGCCCGGTTCAACGGCAAGCCGGAGTTCGTCGAGAACTACTTCCGGTTCATCGCCGAGGACATTCGCCGTTACCTCGCCGAACTCGGGTTCCGCAGCATCGACGAGGCCGTCGGCCACGCGGAGATGCTGGACACCGACGAGGGCGTCGCCCATTGGAAGAGCAAGGGTTTGGACCTGACCCCGATCTTCGCGGTGCCCGAATCCCGGTACGGCGAGCGCCGCCGCACCAGGGCGCAGGACCACGGCCTCGACGAAGCCTTGGACCGCACCCTCATCCAGCTTGCCGAGGGCGCGCTGGAAGATGCGCATCCGGTGAGGCTGGAACTGCCCGTGCGCAATGTCAACCGCACGGTCGGCACCTTGCTCGGGTCCGAGGTCACCCGGCGCTATGGCGCTGAGGGCCTGCCCGACAACACGATTCACGTCACGCTGACCGGTTCGGCCGGCCAGTCGATCGGCGCCTTCCTGCCGCCCGGCATCACGCTGGAGTTGATCGGCGACGCCAACGATTACGTGGGTAAGGGGCTGTCCGGCGGCCGGGTGATCGTCAGACCGCCGGATGACGTGTTGTTCCTGCCGGAGGACAACGTGATCGCGGGCAACACGCTGCTGTTCGGCGCCACGTCGGGCGAGCTCTACCTGCGGGGCCGGGTCGGCGAGCGGTTCGCCGCCCGCAACTCGGGGGCGCTCACCGTCGTCGAGGGCGTCGGCGATCACGCCTGTGAGTACATGACCGGAGGCCGGGTGGTGATCCTCGGCAAGACGGGCCGCAACATGGCCGCGGGCATGTCCGGCGGCATCGCGTTCGTGTTGGCCCTCGATCCGAAGAAGGTCAACACGGAGATGGTCGAGCTGCAGCGCCTGGAACCCGAGGACCTGACGTGGCTGCACGAGGTCATCGCCACACATGCGAGATACACCGGAAGCACGTTGGCGGCCAGCGTGCTGTCCGACTGGCCAAGGCGCAGTGCACAGTTCACGAAGGTCATGCCGCGCGACTATCAGCGCGTGCTGGAGGCCACGCTGGTCGCCAAGCGCGAGGGCCGCGACGTCGACACCGCGATCATGGAGGCGAGTCGTGGCTGATCCGACAGGTTTTCTCAAGGTCCCCAAAGTCGAAGCCACCAAGCGGGCCGTCGACGAGCGTGTCGGCGACTGGCGCGAGGTGTACGAACAGCAGGATCCGCACGAGCGCGCCGGCGAGGTCGCGCAGCAGGCCCGGCGGTGTATGGATTGCGGAATCCCGTTCTGCCACTCCGGAAGTGCGGGCTGTCCGCTCGGCAACCTGATCCCGGAATGGAACGACCTGGTGCGGCGCGGCCGCTGGGACGCCGCGAGTGACCGTCTGCACGCGACCAACAACTTCCCGGAGTTCACCGGACGGTTGTGTCCTGCGCCGTGCGAGGCCGCGTGTGTGCTGTCGATCGGCGAGGAGCGGACGGGCGGAAGCGTCACGATCAAACGCATCGAACAGACCATCGCCGACCAGGCCTGGATGGACGGGATCGTCGAACCGCAGCCCGCGGCGATCGCGACGGGTCGCAAGGTAGCCATCGTCGGATCGGGACCTGCCGGATTGGCTGCGGCGCAGCAGCTCACGCGGGCCGGCCATGACGTCACGGTGTATGAGCGCGACGACCGCATCGGCGGTCTGATGCGCTACGGCATCCCGGAGTACAAGCTCGAGAAGGCCACGCTGAACCAGCGGCTGGCGCAGATGCGTGCCGAGGGAACACGTTTCGTCACCGAATGTGAAGTCGGTGTGGATCTGCCCGTCGAGCAACTCAAGCAGCAGTACGACGCCGTCGTGCTCGCGGTCGGCGCCTTGCGGTCTCGCGACAACGACGTGGAAGGCCGGTCGCTCAAGGGTGTTCACCTCGCGATGGACCATCTGGTTCCGGCGAACAAGGAGTGCGAGGGCGACGGTCCGAGTCCGATTTCCGCGGCCGGTAAGCACGTCGTGATCATCGGCGGTGGCGACACCGGTGCCGATTGTCTGGGCACCGCACATCGTCAGGGTGCGAAATCCGTCACCCAGCTGGACTACAACCCCGAGCCGCCGGAGTATCGCGATGAATCGCGCTCGCCGTGGCCGATGTGGCCGATCGTGCTGCGTACGCGGCTGTCGCCCGCACACGCCGAAGGCGGCCACCGCCGTTACGAAGTGGCGGTACAACGCTTTCTCGGTGACGAGAAGGGGCACCTTCGCGCCATCGAGATCGCCGAGGTGAAGGTTGAACGCGACGCGGACGGTCGTCGCATCATCACTCCGGTCGGCCAGTCGCTGGAACTTCCGTGCGACCTCGCCCTGCTGGCGATCGGCTTCGACGGCGTCGAGCACATGCCTCTGCTGGACGGGCTCGGATTGAAACTCAATCCGCGTGGCACCGTGCCCTGCGGATCGGATTGGCAGACCGACGCGCCCGGCGTGTTCGTGTGTGGCGACGCACACCGCGGCGCCTCCCTGATCGTGTGGGCCATTGCGGAGGGCCGAAGCGCGGCCCACGCCGTCGACAAATACCTGATGGGGGAGTCGGATCTGCCCGCGCCGGTGGTACCGGGCGCGTTGCCGCTGGCCAGCCTGTGACCGGTGTCTGAATCGATCAACGACTATGCTCGCAGGCGTGAATAGACGCGGAAAGATCGTCTGCACCCTCGGCCCGGCCACTGCTACTGACGATGCGGTCAAGGCACTGGTCTCGGCCGGAATGGACGTCGCGCGGCTTAACTTCAGTCACGGCGAATACGCCGATCACGAAGCCAACTACAAGCGGGTGCGCGCCGCATCCGACGCCACCGGGCACGCCGTCGGCATCCTCGCCGACCTGCAGGGCCCCAAGATCCGCCTCGGCCGGTTCAAAGACGGACCCACCGAATGGGTCGAGGGTGAGACGGTGCGGATCACGATCGACGACTGTGAGGGCACCCACGATCGGGTGTCGACCACTTACAAGCGTCTGGCGGAGGACGCCACTCCCGGCGATCGCGTGCTCGTCGACGACGGAAACGTCGGTCTCGTCGTCGACAGCATCGACGGCAACGACGTGGTGTGCACCGTCACCGAGGGCGGCACGGTCAGCAACAACAAGGGAATGTCGCTGCCCGGCATGAGCGTGTCGGCGCCCGCATTGTCGGAGAAGGACATCGAGGATCTCGAGTTCGCACTGCAGGTCGGCGTCGACCTGGTCGCGCTGTCGTTCGTGCGATCGCCCGCCGACATCGAACTCGTGCATGAGGTCATGGACCGCGTGGGCAGGCGGGTGCCGGTCATCGCCAAGCTCGAGAAGCCCGAAGCCATCGACAATCTCGAGGCGGTCGTGCTGGCTTTCGACGCGATCATGGTCGCCCGCGGCGATCTGGGCGTCGAGCTGCCGCTCGAAGAGGTTCCGCTGGTGCAGAAGCGTGCCATCCAAATGGCAAGGGAGAACGCCAAACCCGTTATTGTCGCGACCCAGATGCTCGAGTCGATGATCGAGAACTCCCGCCCCACCCGCGCTGAAGCGTCCGACGTGGCCAACGCGGTGCTCGACGGCGCAGACGCGGTGATGCTCTCGGGTGAGACATCGGTCGGCAAGTACCCGCTGGAGGCGGTTCGGACCATGGCCCGAATCATCAAGGCGGTCGAGGAGAACTCGGTCGTGGTGCCGCCGCTGACGCACGTGCCCCGCACCAAACGGGGCGTGATCTCCTACGCGGCCCGCGACATCGGCGAGCGGCTGGACGCCAAGGCCCTGGTGGCCTACACCCAGTCCGGCGACACAGTCCGTCGGCTCGCGCGCCTGCACACACCGCTGCCGCTGCTGGCCTTCACCTCGCTGCCAGAGGTCCGTAGTCAGCTCGCGTTGAGCTGGGGCACGGAGACGTTCATCGTGCCGCACATCCAGACCACGGACGGAATGATCAAGCAGGTCGACAAGTCGCTGCTCGAACTCGGGCGCTACAAGCGCGGCGACCTGGTGGTCATCATCGCGGGCGCTCCGCCGGGCACAGTAGGCTCCACCAATCTGATCCAGGTACACCGGATCGGGGAGGACGACGCCTAGTCACGGCGAATAGGAGTAACCGAGTGTCGACGGCCGATGAGCCGCTTGCGCGAGAATCAGACTTCGACGAGCTGCTGGCGATACTCGATCTCCGCCAGATCGCCGATGACATCTACGTCGGTTCGCACCCGAGCAAGAATCCGGTTCGCACCTTCGGCGGCCAGATGATGGCGCAATCGCTGGTGGCCGCCTCCCGCAGCCTTCGGCACCAGCTGCCGCCCAGTGCGTTGTCGGTGCACTTCATCGCCGGCGGTGATCCGCAGAAAGATCTCGAGTTCCACATCACCCGGCTGCGTGACGAGCGGCGGTTCGCCAACCGGCGCGTCGACGTCATGCAGAACGGTCAGGTGCTCACCTCCGCGTTGGTGTCCTACCTCGCGGGCGGCCGCAGCCTCGAGCACGGCATCGAGCCGCCCGAGCTACCGGATCCGCTGTCGCTGCCGCCGGTCGACGAATTGTTGTGCGGATACGAGGAAGTCGTCCCGCACTTCGCTTCCGCGCTGCGCCCGATCGACTGGCGCTACACCAACGACCCGACGTGGGTGATGCGCGACAAGGGCGAGAAGCTGACCTACAACCGGGTGTGGATGAAGACCCGCGGTGAGATGCCCGACGATCCGGCCGTCAACGCCGCAGCACTGGTGTACGCATCGGACACCACCGTGCTGGACTCGATCATCACCACCCACGGACTGTCGTGGGGGTGGGACCGCATCTTCGCTGTCACCACGAACCACTCGGTGTGGTTCCACCGCCCGATCCGGTTCGACGAGTGGGTGCTCTACTCGACGTCATCTCCCGTGGCCGCCGACTCACGCGGCCTGGGCACCGGCCACTTCTTCGACCAGCAAGGTCAGCTGCTGGCGACCGTGGTGCAGGAGGGGATCGTCAAGCACTTCCCGCGCTAAGGCCCCGGGGTGGTGATGGTGATCGGGAACTGATCCTCGATGTGCTCGGTGAACTGATCGGCGCACCGCTGGATGGCTTCCTGATCGCTGCCCGCCCGGGAGAGGCAGTCGACGTAGTCGGTGCCGCCCACTTCTTGGAATCCCCAGACGAACAGTGCGATGACGGCGATGGCCTCCATGATGCTGAGGATGCCGAGGATGATGCCGGCGACCGCGACGCCGCCGTTGGTGGCCTCCCCGCGTTTGGCCCGGCCCCAGCCCATGAAGCCGAGAATCACTGCGACGACGCCCAGCACGATGCCGCCGACGACGCTCAGCAGCGCGATGATCGCGGTCACCAGCGCCGCGATGCCCATACCGTTCTGGGGGGCCTTCGGCGGCGGCGCGTACCCACCATAGGGCGGGGGCTGCTGCTGTGGCGGCGGATAGCTCCCCGGGTATGCGCCGTAGGAGGGCGGCGGCGCGCCGGGTGGCGGCGGTGAGGGCGGAATTCCAGACGGTGGGGGTGGAGCCGCCGGCGGCGGAGTTGGTGGCGGCGTTTCGGGTTGGTCCGGCTCGCTCATGGTGCTTGAGGTTACCCGCAGGCAGGGAGCTTGATGGTGCTACAGACAAAGTCGTCGGGCAGGTGATGGGTGGCGACGACGACGGTGCGCCCGGCGGGGAAGAGGCCACCGGGTGTGAGCAATTCGGTGAGAAACCGCCTGCCGTCAGCGGCGTCGAGGTGTTCGGTCGGCTCGTCGAGCAGCACGGTGGGTGCGGTCGACACCAGTGCGCGGGCCAGCAGGAGTCTCCTGCGTTGACCGGCTGACACGGCCGCATCGCCGCCGACGAGGACGGTGGACAGTTCCTCGGGCAACGAGTCGAGCCACTCACCGAGGCCCACCCGGTTCAGGGCGGCGCGGAGCTCGTCGTCGTTCGCGTCGCCGCGCGCCACCAGAAGGTTGTCCCGGACGGTTGTGGCGAACAGGTGGGCATCCTCGGGGAAAAACGCGGCGTTCGAAGCGATCTCCTCGGGCAGCAGACCTGCGAGGTGCATCAGCAGCGTCGTCTTGCCTGACCCGCTCGGCCCGGTCACGGCGAGCCGGTCGCCCGGTTCGAGGTCGACCGTCGGGACCGCCGGCCGTCGTGAATCGTCGTGGCCGGGGTCGGTGAGCATGCGCAAGCGACGGGCGGCGACGCGCGATCGTGCCAGCTGTACACCGGCGCCCGGCAACGCGGTTGTCGCCTCAAAAGCGGACAGCGGCAAGAGCATCAGGACCGCGAGCGTGGTCGGCGCCGTTGTCGGTGCCAGGGCTATACCACACACGACGGCACCGAGCACGCTGGCTCCGATCGCCGCGATGGGAATCGCGGACGCCAGGGCCGCCGGTGCTGCCGCCCGGTCGATGGCATCACCCCAGTCGCGCTGTTGTCCGTCGGCATCGGCGAGCACCTCGTCGAGGCGCCCGCTCACGCGCAGCTCGGGCGCGTGTTCGAGGGCGATCATCGCCGCGGTGTCCCGCTGTGAACGGTGCAGTGCAGCAAGGTCTTCGGCGGCAGCCACGGCGCGGGCAGCCAGCACGGGCGCCGCGACGCCGGCAACGAGCAGGCACAGCGCCAGCACCGCCGCCGCCACGGGGGAAATGATCGCGATGGTCACGGTGGCGGCCGAGCCGAGGACCGCGGCGACCGCAATCGGAACCACCGCGCGCACAAGCACATCGGACAACTCGTCGACCGACGAGCCGACGTCACTCACCAACTCGCCGGTGTGTCGCCGCATGACCGCGTCGGCGGGTCCCGTAGCGAGCCGCGCATACAGCCGCTCACGCACATCGGCGGCGGCGCGCAGGGCGGTGTCGTGGGAGGCCAATCTCTCGCAGTAGCCCAGGATCCCGCGGGAGATGCCGAGCGCGCGGACCGCCACGACCGCAACGGACAGGTCCAGCACGGGCGGCATCTGCCACGCCCTGGTGATCAGCCATGCCGCAACGCCCGCCAATGCCAGCGCGCTGCCCAGCGACAGCACCCCGAACAGGATCGCCAACAGCAGCCGGGGCAGACGGGGGCGCAGCAACTCAAACATCGACCAGGCTCCCCAATTGCACGACGCGATCGCCGATCGCCAGTACCGGCGCGCGGTGGCCGACCACGATCACTGTCGCTCCGGCGGCCGCGCGCGCCGCGATGGCGTCCAGCACCCGTTGCTCGGTCTCGGCATCGAGGTGAGCCGTCGGCTCGTCGAGTAGCAGCACGGGTGCGCGCGCTCCGAGCACCCGGGCCAGACCGAGTCGCTGCCGCTGGCCGAGCGAAAGTCCGACGCCGTCGCTGCCGAGCATCGTGTCGAGACCATCAGGCAAGCTCACGACCACTTCGTCGAAACATGCGATGTGACAGGCAGTTTCAATGTCATCGAGTGGTCCGAACAGCTCGAGATTCTGCCGCACCGTACCGGGAATGATCGTGGGGCGGTGCGGCAGCCACGCGACCTGGGCCCACCACGCGGGCAGGTCGAGGTCGGCCACGTCCACACCGTCGACCCGTATCCGCCCGGACACCGGCTCGTCGAGACCCAGCACGGCCTGAAGGAGTGTGGATTTGCCGACGCCGTTGGGCCCGGCGATCACGGTCACCCGGCCGGGTTCGGCGGCAGCGTCATATGCCGTGATGTCGATGGTGGCACCCGCGGCGGTGACGGTGCGCGTTCCGCCGGGCGGGCCGGGAAGCTCGTCGATCAGTCGGAATGCGTTGTCGGCCGCGGTCTTTCCGTCCTGGGCGGCGTGGAATGCCGTACCGACGCGGCGCAGCGGCCAGAACACCTCCGGTGCGAGGAGCAGCGCCGTGAGCGCCGCGGTCAAGGTCACATCGCCGTACACCAGTCGCAGGCCCACGCTCACCGCGATCAACGCGACTCCCAGTGTTGCCAGCAGTTCCAGCACGAGGGAGGACAGAAATGCGATGCGCAGCGTCGCCATCGTGGAACGGCGATGCGCGGCACCCAGTTCGGCGATCCGGTGCACCGAGCCGCCCGCGCGTCGCAGGGCGCGCAGGGTCGGCAGGCCCGCGACCAGGTCCAGCAGCCGGGACTGCAGCGTGGCCATCGCGCGCAGCGCGGCAGCCGACCGTTCGGCGGTGGTGAGGCCGATCAGCACCATGAAGATCGGAATGAGCGGTAGTGCGATCATCACGATCGCCGCGGATCGCCAGTCGTAGGCCGCGATGACGGCGACGGTCGCCGGTGTCAGGATCGCGGCGACGAACAGCGCGGGCAGATATGCGGTGAAGTACAGTCGCAGGCCGTCCAGGCCGCGCGTGACCAGAATGGCGGCGTCGTCGCGGCGCTCGGCGAGCCGGCGTGGCGGCAAGGACGTCGTCGCGGTGAGCACCGCGCGGCTGAGGTCGGCGATCACCTCGCTCGCCCCACGCTGAGCGAGCCGGCCCTGAAGCCAGGTGAGCAGGGTCCGGAACATCCACAGCAGCAACAGAATCGACAGCGGCGCCAGGAGTCGGTCCAGGCTGCGCTGGTCCGGATCGGTGATCACCCGGGTGACGATGTCCGCGAGTACGACCGCGGAGGCGATGGTGGCTCCGGCGATCAGCACACCGCAGACGGTCGACCATGCGAGGAAGCGCCGCATCGCGGTCGATGCGCGCCACAGTCGCGGGTCGACCGGGCCGCTCACGTGCGGCGCCGCGACAATCCGATCGAGGCCGGTATCGCGTCGGCGGTGATCCTGCGGCGGAACACCCAGTAGGTCCAGCCCTGGTAGCCCAACACCAGCGGCAGCAGGGTCAGTGATGCCCAGGTCATGATGGTCAGCGTGTACGGGGTCGACGACCCGTTGTAGATCGTCACACTCCAGTCCGGATTGAGCGTGGAGGGCAACAGATTCGGATACATCGAGCCGAATAGCAGCACCACGACGGAGGCGACGACCACCATCATCGACGCGAATGCCCAGCCTTCACGCTGGCGCGTCACGATCAACGCCACCGCCGTCAGTAGAGCGATCACCGCGATCCCCAGCGGGAGCCACGTCCATGTCTTGCCGTGTGCCAGTTGGGTCCACAACCCGAACCCACCGGCGAACACGACAGCGGGTACGGCCAACACCCGGCCGAAGCGAAATGCGTCGTCGCGCACCGGTCCTGCGGTCTTCAGCGCGATGAACGTCGCCCCGTAGAACGCGAACAGCGACGCCGTCGCCAGACCGCCAAGAAGCGTGTACGCGTTGAGCACATCGCTTATCGCCAGGTGGGCCTGCCCATCGGCGTCGATGGGAAGCCCGCGCACCAGGATCGCGAACGCGACACCCCACACGATGGCGGGCAGCCAGGACCCGGCCGCGATGCCGGCGTCGGCCCATGCGCGCCATCGCGGATCGTCGATCTTGCCGCGCCATTCGATGCCGACGACTCGCACGATCATCCCGACCAGGATGGCCAGCAGGGGCAGGTAGAGCGCCGAGAACACGGTGGCGTACCAGTTGGGGAACGCCGCGAACATCGCTGCGCCCGCGGTGATCAGCCACACCTCGTTGGCATCCCACACCGGTCCGATGGTGTTCAGCGCGGCGCGTCGGCTCTGTTCGGTGTCGGCGCCTCTGGCCTTGCCCGCGGCGCCGAAGGGAGCCATCAGCATGCCGACGCCGAAGTCGAATCCCTCGAGCAGCACGAAGCCGCCGAACAGCACGGCGATGATGAAGAACCACAACTCTTGAAGTCCCATCACGATCTCCTAGTACGCGAAGGACAGGGGAGCAACGTCCTCGTCGTCAGGCGAGGGCGGCGGGACGGGTTCGGAGTCGTGCTCCTGCGGTCCCTCGATCACGTACCGGCGTATCAACCAGAACCAGATCACGCCCAGTGCGCCGTACAGCAGCGTGAAGACGGTCATCGACAGCACCACGGTGCCGGTCGCGTGAGCCGACACGCCCTCCTGCACCGTCATTCGCACCAGTTGATCGCCGGTCGGGTTGGGCACCACCACCCAGGGCTGTCTGCCCATCTCGGTGAAAATCCAGCCCGCCGAATTGGCCAGGAACGGCGTGGGTATCGAGATCAACGCGAGCCAGCCGAACCACCGCTGGTGCGGAACCCGGCCGCGGCGCGTCAGCCACAATGCGGTGAGCGCGAAAACCACCGGGACGAGCAGCAGCCCGATCATCGCCCGGAACGCCCAATAGGTGACGAACAGGTTGGGCCGGTAGTCACCGGGGCCGAACTTCTCCTGATACGCCTCCTGCAGATCGTTGACACCCTCCAGGGTGACGCCGCTGAACCTCGATTCCGCCAGGAACGGCAGGACATAGGGCACCTCGATGAGGTGTTCCACGCTGTCGCAGTTGTTGTGGGTGCCGACGGTCAGGATCGAGAAGTCCGGATCGGTCTCGGTGTCGCACAACGACTCTGCCGATGCCATCTTCATGGGCTGCTGGACGAACATCAGTTTGCCCTGGATGTCACCGGTGAAGAACAGTCCGCCCGCCGCGACCAGCGCCACCAGGCTGCCTGCGATCGTCGCGGGTCGATACATACTGCGGGACTCGACGGTCTCGTCCGGGCGCTTGTGCGACCGCACCATCAGCCAGGCGCTGATCGCTGCGACGAAAACACCTGCGGTGAGCAGTGATCCGGCGACCGCATGTAAGAACGCCCAGATCGCGGTGTTGTTCGTCAGCAGGGCGCCGAAGTCGTCGAGTTCCGCGCGCCCGGTCTCCGGGTTGAACTTGGCGCCGACGGGATGCTGCATGAACGAGTTCGCGGCGATGATGAAGTAGGCGGATGCGTTGACCCCAAAGGCGACGATCCAGATACATGCGAGGTGGACCAGACGCGGCAGGCGGCTCCAGCCGAAGATCCACAGCCCGATAAACGTCGATTCGAAGAAGAACGCGATCAGGCCCTCGAACGCCAGCGGTGCCCCGAAGATGTCGCCGACGAACCGCGAGTACTCGCTCCAGTTCATCCCGAACTGGAATTCCTGCACGATGCCGGTGGCGACGCCGAGCGCGAAATTGATCAGGAACAGCTTGCCGAAGAAGCGAGTCAGCCGGTACCACGCCGGATTACCGGTGACGACCCATGCCGTCTGCATCGCGGCAAGCAGCGGCGCGAGCCCGATCGTGAGGGGGACGAGGATGAAGTGGTAGACGGTGGTCGTCCCGAATTGCCACCGCGACACATCTAGTGCGTCCATGAACCCTCCCGCGGCCGTTCAACCAGCCTACGACAGAGTGTAGTAGAACGGAGTGTGCGTTAGCTCACCGATTCTTCTGCCGCAGGCGTTGGCGCCGTGCCGCCGCCGAGATTCTTAGCCGCTTTGCGGATCCCGAACGACGACACGACTTCGAACACCCCGATGACGATCAGCCAGATGCCGACGACCCTGGTCAGGGTTTCCAGGGACTCCAGCGGCCAGGCCAGCATGAAGATGCCTGCCAACAGGCTGAGCAGACCGATGAAGATCTCCCAGGCCCGGCCTGGAAGGGTGCTGTCGCTGATGGCGGACACGGCCGTGGCGACACCACGGAAGATGAAGCCGATGCCGATCCAGATGGACAGCAGCAGAATCGACTGTTGCAGGCTGCGGAAGCAGAGCAGCGCCAGAATCAGCGCGGCGGCACCGCTGATGAACAGCAGGACCCGGCCACCCGCCGACACATGCAGGCTGAAGGCGAAGACCACCTGCGTGACGCCGGTGACCAGAAGGTAGGCGCCGAAGAAGATCGCGGTCACGATGATCGTCAAGGTCGGCCACGTCCAGGCCAGTACGCCGAGGATGATGGCCAGAACTCCCGACAGCAGGGTCGACCACCACAGGTGCTTCAGCAGGCTCGGAGGAGCAGGACTTTCCATGTCCGCAGTTTCGCACAACAGCTATTTGGCAGCGCCGCTATTGCCTGATCCGTATGCAAACTGTGTCGTTGGTGCACCCGAAATCAATCGGCCGTTCGTTCCCCTGCCGCTTCGGTAGCTCTCCATTAATGTTCGTCTACCGGCGCTTCGCGCTGGATCCACGAGGCAGAAAGAAGAGGCAACCGTGCTACGTGAATGTCAAGACCGGCGAGGCAAACTGTGGCAATTCGCGGCGGTGTTTGCTGCGACTGGCGCACTGCTCCTGTCGGGGTGTGCGAGCGGTACCAACACAAGCGAAGAGACGACCGGCAGCACGACAGCCACGGCTGAAAAGGTCGACGAGATCGCCAACACCGTCCCCGAGGCGATCAAAGAGTCCGGGAAGCTGATCGTCGGCGTCAACATTCCCTACGCGCCGAACGAATTCAAGGATCCCAGTGGCAAGATCGTCGGCTTCGATGTCGACCTGATGAATGCGATCGCGGGCACGCTCGGCCTGACCGCGGATTATCGCGAGTCGGACTTCGCCAAGATCATCCCGTCGATTCAGCAGGGCACCTACAACGTCGGCATGTCGTCGTTCACCGACACCAAGGAACGCGAAGAGTCGGTCGACTTCGTGACCTACTTCAGCGCCGGCATCCTCTGGGCCCAGCGGCCCGGGTCGCCGATCGACCCAAACAACGCGTGCGGCAAGAAGGTTGCGGTGCAGGCCACCACGACCGAGGAGACCGAGGAGCTGCCTGCCAAGAGCAAGGCATGCGTCGACGCGGGTAAGCCGCCGATCGAGATCGTCTCGTTCGACGGGCAGGATGCGGCGACCAATGCGGTGGTCCTTGGTCAGGTGGACGCCATGTCCGCCGATTCGCCGGTGACCTCCTACGCGATCAAGCAGAGCAACGGAAAGTTGGAGGCCGCAGGGGAAATCTTCGATTCCGCGCCGTACGGGTGGCCGGTTCAGAAGGGTTCGCCGCTGGCGCAGTCTCTTCAGAAGGCTCTCGAGCATCTGATCGAGTCCGGCAAGTACGAGGAGATCGCCAAGAACTGGGGCGTCGAGAGCGGGATGATCGACAAGCCAGTGATCAACGGCGCAGTGAGCTAGGCAAGTAGGAACCCGAAATGAGTGATGTCGACACGGCGCCGCCCACCGCTCCGGCCGCTATCGATGCCGTTCCGCTGCGTCATCCGTGGCGGTGGGTGGCGGCGGTCGTCATCATCATTCTCGCCGGGTTGTTTCTCTACGGCGCGGCCACCAACCCGGCGTATCGCTGGCACGTCTTCGGGGAGTACCTCTTCAACGAGCGGGTGCTGACAGTCGGCCTGCTCAACACCCTCCAATTGACCGTGTATTCGATGGTGCTCGCGATCGTGCTCGGTGTTGTCCTGGCGGTGATGCGGCTCTCGCCGAATCCCATTTTCAAAGCGGTGTCGTGGGTGTATCTGTGGATCTTCCGCGGGACGCCGATCTATGTGCAGCTCGTCTTCTGGGGTTTGATTCCCACGATCTACCAGAACATTCGGCTCGGTGTGCCCTTCGGACCGTCGTTCTTCGAACTCGACCTGCAGATGCTCTCCATCCCGTTCCTGTTGGCGATCCTCGGTCTGGCGCTCAATGAAGCCGCGTACATGGCCGAGATCATCCGTGCCGGCATCTCCTCGGTGCCCGAGGGACAGCTGGAAGCATCGACAGCGTTGGGCATGTCGTGGGGAATGGCGATGTGGCGCACGGTTTTACCGCAGGCGATGCGGGTGATCATCCCGCCGACCGGCAATGAGGTCATCAGCATGCTGAAGACCACGTCGTTGGTGACCGCAGTGCCCTTTACGCTGGATCTGTACGGCATCACGTCCCGCGAGATCGCGGCCCGAGAGTTCGAGCCTGTCCCGCTGCTTCTGGTGGCTGCGTTCTGGTACCTGGTGGTCACCAGCGTTCTGATGGTCGGACAGTACTACCTGGAGCGGTACTTCGCCCGTGGCGCGTCGCGGAAGCTGACCACCAAACAGCTCGAGGCGTTGGCCAAAGCGCAGATGGGAGAGGCGCATCCATGACCCCGATGGTCAAGGCCGAAGAGGTCTGCAAGAGCTTCGGCGCACTGCACGTCCTGAAGGGCATCACGCTGGAAATCGGTAGGGGCGAGGTGCTGGTTCTGGTTGGCCCGTCCGGTTCGGGCAAGTCGACGTTCCTGCGGTGTATGAACCACCTCGAACAGGTCAATGCCGGCCGGCTGTATGTCGACGGTGAATTGATCGGCTACCGCGACAAGGGCTCGAAGTTGTACGAAATGTCGCCGCGCGAGGCCGCGAAACAGCGCCGCGACATCGGCATGGTGTTTCAGCATTTCAATCTGTTTCCGCACCGCACGGCGCTGGAGAATGTCATCGAAGCCCCGATCCACGTCAAGAAGATCAAGAAGAACGACGCAGTGGCCCGGGCCAAGGATCTGCTGAGTCAGGTCGGGCTGTCGGACAAGGCCGGTGCGTATCCGGCCCAGCTCTCCGGCGGACAACAGCAGCGGGTGGCGATTGCGCGTGCCCTCGCGATGAACCCGAAGCTGATGTTGTTCGACGAGCCGACCTCGGCCCTGGATCCGGAGTTGGTCGGTGAGGTTCTCGAGGTGATGAAAAAGCTTGCCGCCGAGGGGATGACGATGGTGGTGGTCACCCACGAGATGGGGTTCGCCCGCGAGGTCGCCAATCAGCTGGTGTTCATGGACGACGGTGTGGTGGTGGAAAGCGGGCCGCCGCGGGAGGTGCTGAGCAACCCGCAGCACGAACGGACCAAGGCGTTCCTGTCAAAGGTGCTCTAGATCGGATGCCGGCGCACACACCGGATCCCGCTGCGCCGCTGTGGCGGGCGGCGCAGGTCTTCCGGTTGCTGAGTTGCATCTACGCCTTCGGCTTCCAGATCGCCGTGAACGGCGAACTCGCTCGCCCGGCGATCGGATGGGCGCTGTTCGCCGTCCTGCTGGGGTGGAGTGCGTTGTGCGCGTTCGCGTATCTGCAGGGCTTCGGCAGGCGTGCCTCGTGGGTGCTCGCCGAAATACTCGTTGTGGTCGTCCTAGTGCTGTCGACCAAGTTCGTCGCCTCGGATCAATGGGCCTTCGACAACCAGTCATGGCCGACGACGTTGTGGGCCACCAACGCCACGATCTCTGCCGCCATCCTGTCCGGACCCATCGCGGGAATGCTGGCCGGGGTGGCGGTGATGATCGCCAGCACGATCGTGAAGGGCTTCATCAACTACGACCTGGGCCGCAACGCCACCATCGTCATCGAGCTCGCGGTGGGACTCGCCGTCGGCATGGCCGCGCAGACCGCACGCCGGGCGCATGCAGAACTCGAAGAGGCGGCACGACTGGCGGCCGCTCATCAGGAACGGGAAAGGTTGTCTCGCCGGGTGCACGACGGCGCCATCCAGGTGCTGGCGCTGGTATCGCGGCGTGGCCGCGAAATCGGTGGGGACACCGCTGAACTCGCCGAGTTGGCGGGGGAGCAGGAGCGCGCCCTGCGCCGCCTGGTCAGCTCGGCCGACACCGAGCCGCGGGCCGGAGAGATGGCCGACATCGGCGCGTTGTTGCGCAAGAGGGCATCGGATCAGGTGTCGGTCAGCGTGCCGGCCGACCCGGTGCTGCTCGACGCGGGCACCGCGAACGAGGTGTACGCCGCGGCCGTGAACGCGTTGGAGAACGTCGCCGCACACGCCGGCCCCGATACACACGCCTACGTCCTGCTCGAGGATCTGGGCGATTCGGTCACCGTGAGCATCCGCGACGACGGTGTCGGAATCGCGGACGGGCGACTGGAGGAGGCGGTCGGCGAGGGCCGGGTGGGGGTGGCCAAATCGATTGTCGGACGGATGGATTGGCTCGGTGGCAGCGCGAAGCTCACCACTGCGCCGGGATGTGGGACGGAATGGGAGCTGACAGTACCCCGACGGTGATGGTGGTCGACGACCACCCGATCTGGCGTGACGCGGTCGCCCGCGACCTGGCCGAAGACGGGTTCAACGTCGTCGCCACGGCCGACGGCGTGGCCGCGGCGCGGCGGCGGGCCGCGGTGGTGCAGCCCGAGGTCGTCGTGATGGACATGCGACTGTCCGACGGTGACGGGGCGCAGGCGACCGCCGAGGTGCTCGCGGTTTCGCCGTCCTCACGGATTCTCGTGCTCTCGGCCTCGGACGAACGTGAGGACGTGCTGGAGGCGGTAAAGGCAGGCGCGACAGGATATCTGGTGAAGAGTGCGTCGAAGCAGGAACTCGGCGACGCGGTGCGCGCGACTGCGGAGGGCCGGGCGGTCTTCACGCCGGGACTCGCGGGCTTGGTGCTCGGCGAATACCGGCGTATCGCGCAATCCGGGGCAACGGGCCCGACCGGGACGCCGACGCCGAGCCTCACCGAGCGCGAGACCGAGATACTGCGCCACGTCGCGAAGGGGTTGACGGCCAAGCAGATCGCCGCCCGGCTCTCGCTGAGCCACCGCACCGTCGAGAACCACGTCCAGGCCACATTCCGCAAGCTCCAGGTCGCCAATCGAGTCGAATTGGCCCGATACGCGATCGAACACGGCCTCGACGAGTAGTCCTACTCATCCGAAAACGGCCAGCGGGCTGTCACGATGTCACCCATGACCGAACCGCATCGTGCCGTCATCGCCCGGGTGTCCGCCGACTTCGCCGCGATATCGCAGTACATGGCGAGGGTGTCGGCGGACCTGGCGACGTTGGACCGCATGCTGTCCGAACAGGCGCAGGCCGCGCCGGTGGCCCAGCCGGTTCAGCAGCCCGTTCCTTACTGGCCGCAATATCAGCCAGGGCCGCAGTACCAAGGCTCTTACCGGCCGCAATATCAGCCGCAATACAAGCCGCAGCAGGTGATTCCGGTGCCGCTCCCGGGGGTGCAGAAACCGCCGCGCGACGAGGGCTGGATCGGCAAGCTGCTTGCCGTCGCCGGCGTGGCTGTCACGTTGATCGGCGTCGCGCTGCTGCTCGTCCTGGCCGCCCAGGCGGGGATTCTGCGACCGGAGATCCGCGTGGCGGGCGGCGCGGCACTGGCAGCCGCGCTGGTGGCGGTCGGCGCCTGGTTGTACCGACGGCCCGGTGGGCGCGTCGGTGCCATCGCACTGGCCGCGACCGGGATCGCAACGGCTTATATCGACGTCATCGCGATCACGGCGATCTATGACTGGGTGTCCGCGCCCGTCGGTCTGGTGGTCGCGGCCGTCATCGGCGGCGGCGGTTTGACGTTGGCCCGGGTTTGGGATTCACAGTATCTCGGCGTGCTGGTCCTCGTTCCGCTCATCGTGCTGGCACCGGTGGTGGCCGGTGGCGTCACTCTGCTTCTCGTAGGCTTCATGCTCGCACTCGCTGCCGCGTCGCTGCCGGTGCAGCTCGGCAAGGACTGGATCTGGCTGCACTGCTCGCGCATCGCCGCCGCCACACTCCCGCTGCTCATTGCCCTGCTCGCGCTGCACTTCGACGATCGCCGCGACCCGTGGCTGGTTGCGGCATGTGCCATTGCCGCAGGCCTGGCAATCGTCGCTGCGCTGATACTTCTGCCCAGGACCTCCAATCGCATCCTGATGGCGCTGGTGACCGGTGCGGGTGTGCTGCCGGTGCTGTGTGTGGCACTGGTTGCCGACCGGGTGGTTGCCGCGCTGATGGCGGTGGTGCTCGCGGCGGTCCTGCTGGCGATCGTGCTCATCGGTGGCAGCTTGCCCGGGGTCGACAAGGCCGTGCAACAGGTCTGGGCGGCGCTGTCGGCGGTCTCCGCAACGATCGCCGTGCTGGTCGCGCTCGACGGCCACATCGCGGGTCCGGTGCTACTGGCGATGGCGATCGTCGTGGCCGTCGTCGCGCGTCGTGAGGCGATCGCGAGATGGGTCGCACTCGGGCTGGCCGTGGTGGGCGCGGCCTTCTACCTGAGCTATACACCCCCAAGCTCGCTGGCCTTCGCCACCGAAACCACTACTGCGACAGCTGTTTCCACGTTGATAGGTAGCCTGCTGCTGATCGCGTTCGCCGTCGTGATCGTGTGGACCACCGACCAGCGCGATTCACTGCTGTGGGCCGGCGCGGCGGTGGTGGCCGTCTACGCGATCACCAGCTTCACCGTCACCGCCGGGGTGCTGATCGGCGGCGAGGAGCGCGGATTCTTCGCCGGGCATATGGCCGCGACGATCTGCTGGATCGTGTTGGCCGCGGCGCTGTTGATCTACGCGGCGCGGATGCCGCGGGCCAACCGGTCCCTGCCGATCGGCGGGGGATTGGCCCTCGTGGGGGCAGCAATGGCCAAGCTGTTCCTGTTCGACCTCGGCACCCTTGACGGCATCTTCCGTGTCGTGGTGTTCATGGTCGTCGGCCTGATACTCCTGGGCCTGGGCGCCGGTTACGCACGTCTGCTCGAGAAGCAGGACCAGCAACAAGACCAGCGGACGTGAGCGGAGTCACGCCATAATTTGGAGTCATTCCAGATTATCGATCGTTGATCAAGACATGGGTATAAATCGACGCAGTGAAATTGACGTAAAGGGATTCCAGGCCTCCGCGGAACTGAGCGCGAACCTACAGAGGGTCCTGGTCGACTTGATCGAGCTGCACTTACAGGGCAAGCAGGCGCACTGGAACGTGGTCGGAACCAACTTCCGCGATCTTCACCTGCAGCTCGACGAGCTGGTCGACTTCGCGCGCGAGGCCAGCGACACTGTTGCCGAACGGATGCGGGCACTTTCGGCCGTACCGGACGGACGATCCGATACCGTCGCGGCGAGCACGACGCTGCCGCAGTTCCCGGCGTACGAGCACAGCACCGGCGAGGTCGTCGACCTGATCACGGCGCGCACCTATGCGACCGTCGACACCATCCGCGCCGTGCACGATGCGGTGGATGCCGAGGATCCCAGCACCGCCGACATCCTTCATCAGCTCATCGACGGCCTCGAGAAGCTGGCCTGGCTGATCAAGTCGGAGAACCGCAAGGTCTAAGACGGACCGACGACCGCGCCTTGTTCGACCGCGTTGCGTACGGCGCGGTCGTCGCGCCGTGCGACCAGATACCAGGTCCGCATCAAGCCCTTGCCCTTGATGTCGACGTCGCCGCGCTCTTCGAGAACGAATGCGTGCTTCAATCGTTCGTTGACTTCACTGGGCACCTGAATCCGGCCCTCTACATCCGTTGTCTCCATGCGCGACGCGACGTTCACGGCATCGCCCCACACGTCGTAGAAGAACTTTCGCGCGCCGACGACACCGGCAACCACCGGACCCGCCGCCAGGCCGATTCGCAAGGGCACCGCGCGGCCTTTCGGGTCCTTGAGGTCGGCAACGGCCTCGGCCATGTCCAACGCCAGACAGGCCAGTGCCTCTACGTGGTCGGGCCGGGGTTTCGGCACACCGCTGACCACCATGTACGAGTCGCCGCTGGTTTTGATTTTCTCCAGGCCATGCCGGTCGACGAGTTGATCGAAAGCGGTATAGAGCTGGTCGAGGAACCGCACGAGTTCGCTCGGTGTGATGTCACTCGCCCGCTTGGTGTAGTCGGCGATATCGGCGAAGAGGATCGACGCGTCGTCGTAATGGTCGGCGATGATGTCGCGCGTCGGGTCCTTGAGTCGCTCGGCGATCGTGGCGGGCAGGATGTTGGTGAGCAGTTGCTCGGATCTGTCGTGCTCCGCCTCCATTGCTTCGCGCGCGCGGCGGATTTCGCGCAGTGCGTACCCGATCGTTGCGACGACGAGTATCCATGCGGTGATGACCGTCAGGATGAAGGACATCCGAAACGACCACGGTGGTTGGGTGCCCGTGTCATTGGGCACATAGAACTCCAAACCGATTACGGTGATAGCGGCGATGGCGGAAAGCGTTGCAGCCAAGACGATGTGGTCGGTGCCCAGGACGATCAACATGATCGCGGCGGCGGCGACGTAGTAGAACTGCAGTCCCGAACCCGTGCCGAGGTAGATGCACAGCACCAAGATCGTGAAATATGACACGGCGAAGAAAACCACCGGCGCGACGACCTCGCCCCAACGGCAGAGGCGCGGGATCATCACGAACACGGCCGCGCTGGCGAGGTTGACGACCGTCACCCACCAGTCCTGACCCATCAGGAATGCCTGGATGCCGAAGAACGCAGTGATGGCGGCGCTGATCATGGCGGTCATGTTCAGCACGCGGCGGTGGCGGGCGGCCCGCTCGGCGTGATAGGGGGTACGCCCCGGGGCGCGGCCGTCCACCGCCACGTCGGGCAGGCACACCGGCCGGGCTTTCATCGCCACAGTTCAAGCGTAACGCCGCCCTGGCGCTACCTGCGGTTTTTGCTTCTCGTGACAGCCGGCACGAGGGGCGGTTCGTTTGTTGGCCTCGCGATTTTGCTTTGGGGACAGACTCTCGCAATCTTCTACGTTTGCTTCTGCGCCGTGACGAGCCGGTGCCGATGCAGCGTGGAGGTGGATGGCGGCGCGGCGGATTGGACGCCGAAATTGGCACTGAGTGCCATCCGCGCGCACGCACTAGGGCTGCTGGGTCAGGACGAATTAACGCAGAAATGACGTACGAATTCTTACACCGCGTGCCGAAATTTCGGCGCGGGCTGATTCATTAGTCGCGGCGCGACGTTGCCAACGTTGAATAGTGACGCAAGGTCGCGCAGCGAGGAGACTGGGGTGGCTGCCCGAAACCCTCAACCGGACTTTCCTTTCCATTAGTTTTGGAGCCACTCGTGGACTTTTGTCACTTTTGACAAAGTGTGGTCATGGCCTGCCGCATTGTTGCCAAATTCGCACCTGAATGCACGAGTCGTCGGCGCGACAAGCGTTGGTACGCCGAGCCATATCGGCGTCGGATTCAAAAGGACGAAAATTTTCTCTCAATTCGGCAACCAAGATCGCGTCACTGTGTAATTTGAATGCATCGTCCCTGGTAGGTGCTCGACCGAGATTGGAAAACGAGTGGCGATGAGGTCTGTTGGGAAGTGCCGGCGGTCGCGATTTGGAGTCGCGTCGGCAGTTGCCGCGGAGCCGAAGGCCGTCCGGTGTGGCGATGCAATCAGTTTGCTCGTGCCGATGAATAGTGCTCTGTCCGACTGGGACGGCTCGACGTGCGGCGGCTATTTCGGGGGAAGCCCCACCGTCTCGTCAGGCCCATGTCGCGTCATCGGCGCAGCGTAAAACGAGGGGTACCTGCTGCGGATCACATTGTGGTCCGCAGCAGGTCTGTGCAAGTGGCGCAGACGAAGCGCACCAGCAGGGGTTTGGTGCCCTCGGTGAGACTCGAACTCAAATCACCGGTCGTGTGTGACCTCAGCAAACATGCGTGAAGGCACTCTCACCTGCGGATATGTGGTTAACGGTGGTTAGTTCCGATTAGCCGGGATTAATAGACATTGCAGCCAAAACGCAGCCAATCGGCCGCGTGTTCGAACCAAACCATCGGAAGGGATTCACCATGCCTACCTACGCCGTTCCCGACAACCCGACGGACCCTGAGGCCGCTGCGCTCGAGCTCATCGTGCAGTTGCCGCAGATCGTCGGCCGTGAGGTCGATCTCCTCCCGCTTCAGGAATTCTCCACGCTGCTGTCGGCTGAGGCCGCGTTCGCCGACATGTCTTGGCACGACGCCAAGCACGCCGCCGTGGCGATCATCGTGGACGCGGTCAACAGCGACGACGCGGTTCCGTCCTTGTGTCAGCGCGCCGAGCGCGCGGTGACCGGTACCGATGGGATGACGTGGGACGATCCGGCTGCGATGGCGCGGGCACTGACCACTGGTGCGAAGGTGCTGGCGGCATGACGATGGATTCTCGCGAGCAGAGGTTGCGTCGACATGCCAAGACGCTCGGGTTGCGGGTGGTGAAGCGGGACGGCAGCCGGTTCGATCTGCTGAACGGTGAGGGGTTGGTGACCTGCGGCCCGATCGACACCGTGGCGGCGTATGTCAACGACCGGTATGTGCGGCCCAAGCCGACGCCGCGGCGGGCGCAGCCACCTGCGGCGTGGGCGCCGATTATCGAGGACTATCTCGTCTCCTTGACGGCGGGCGGGGCGTCTCAGATCACGCTGACGTTGCGTCGGCAGCACCTGACGCAGATGTCGCGTGAGGTCGTCGGCAGTCCGGCCGAGATCACGGCCGAGCATCTGATTGAGTGGATGGGGCGTCACACCGAATGGGCGCCTGAGTATCGCCGCAGCCACCGCAACAGCGCCCACAGCTTTTTCCTGTGGGCTTATCGGACCAGGCGCATCGCGGTTCATATCGCCGACGACTTGCCGAGGGTGCGTAGCCACGTTGGCCCGCCGCGGCCGGCGCCGGATACGGCGTGGCGGGCGGCGTTGGCGGCGGCGACACCTCGGGTGGCGCTGATGATGCGGCTGGCGGCCGAGGCTGGGTTGCGGCGGGCCGAGGTCGCCCAGGTGCACACCCGCGATCTGACCGAAAGCGCGAGCGGCTACTCGCTGTTGGTTCACGGGAAGGGCAACAAGAAGCGGATCGTCCCGATCAGCGACTCGCTGGCTGCAGCGATTCGCTCGAGCGCGGCCAGCCAAATCCCCGCAGGTGTGGAGCCTGATTGTTGGCTGTTCCCCAACGGCACTGGCGGGCACCTGGACCCCAAACGGGTCGGCGCGATCGTGAACGCCGCGCTACCGGACACGTGGACGATGCACACGCTGCGGCACCGGTTCGCCACACGCGCCTATCGAGGCAGCAGCAACCTGCGCGCCGTTCAGACGCTGCTGGGCCACGCGTCCGTCGCCACCACACAGCGCTACACCGCCGTCGATGACGACGAGGTCCGCGCCGCCATGGAAGCGGCAAGCGCATGAGCGCGGTGCTTCGGCTGGTCCAAGGGACCGGCTCCAACGACGGACAACTGCCGCCGATCGAGGCTTACGAGGTGTGGATGCGTGGCCGCGGTTTGGCCGCGCGCACCATCACCGACTCGGTACTGACCTTGCGGCGTCTCCAGAACGTGAGCGGCTATCCGATCGAATCGACACCCGCGCTGGCGATTTCACGCTTCCTCGGCGATGAGAATCTCGGAGCCCGGGCCCGCTACACCTATT
Organism: Mycobacterium sp.; assembly: GCA_044508395.1. Classification (GTDB taxonomy): domain Bacteria; phylum Actinomycetota; class Actinomycetes; order Mycobacteriales; family Mycobacteriaceae; genus Mycobacterium. The sequence goes on from JBIQHU010000053.1 coordinate 35,620, forward strand.
TCGGGCACCTGCGCGGGTTCTTCCGCTGGCTGGCCAATGAGGGGCTCGGCGCGGACGCGATGGCCACGCTGCCGCGCCCGCGTATGCCGCGCTGCACGCCGCGCCCTATCACTACGGAGCAGCTGCAGGCGCTGCTGGCGTTGTCGTTGCGGCGCAAGACGAGAGCGATGGTGATGCTCGCCGCGCTGGCAGGGCTACGCGCGCACGAGATCGCCAAGGTTCGCGGTCAGGACGTCGACCCTGACGCGCGCACGCTGTACGTCATCGGGAAGGGCGGGCACGCGGCGACGATCCCGTTGCATCCGCTGCTTGTCGAGGT
>JBIQHU010000237.1:0-4238 GCA_044508395.1 Mycobacterium sp.
CGATGTGGTCGGGCGGCAGGTCGGCGGCTACCAGCGGCTTCGGTGTGTACTTCGCGGCCTCGGCGGTGAGGTCGACGGCGACGTCCGCGAGTTCTTCGGGCACCGGTCCGATGGTCAGCACCTGCTTCAGCCCGGGCACCTTCTCCAGCAGACCCTTCGCCCGTTCCACGAACATCGGGTTCGGGTCGATGATCAGCGACGTGACACCCGCGTCGTTGAGGACGTAGGCGTGGTCGTCCAACGAACCGAGAGGGTGTAGTGCCGTGCGGCGGTAACCCTGCGTCTGGCCCGCGCCGAGGATCATCAGCACCTCGGGACGGTTGAGCGACAGCAGACCGGTCGCGACACCCGACCCGGCGCCCAGCGCCTCGAACGCCTGAATGTACTGGCTGATGCGCTCGGCGAGCTGGCCGCCGGTCAGTGTGGTGTCGCCGAGGAACAGGACCGGCTTGTCCTTGTTCCGCTTCAGCGCGCCCACCGTGAGGTGGCCGGAATGTAGGGGATGGCGCAACAGGTCGTCCGTCATGACGACCAGACTAGAACGTGTTCCAAATCTGGTGGCATGGGTCGTCGGATTCGGCTTCACTCGGTGGGGTGAAAGACGTCGAGCGGCGCCTGCGCGAGACGATCCTCGCAGGGGCGGCGAGGCTATCGACCGGGACGCCACTTGGCGCGGACCCGTACGGATCCGCGCCAAGTAGGTGACTAGCGGTGGGCGAACCTGTCGGCGTCCGCCCGGGCCTGGGCCGCGATCTTCTCTGCCAGCTCGGCCTTCCACTGGATCTCCTTCTGGACCCAGGGGTTGTCGGCGGGGAATTCGTCGGTTTCCGACACCCGGCGCACCTCGAGCCGTACCCCCGGACCCAGCGGGCACTTCTGCGCCCACTGCTTGGCCTCTTCCTTCGATGACACGTCGAGGATCCAGAACCCGTTGAACAACTCCTTCGCCTCGGTGTACGGGCCGTCGGTGACCACCGGCGGGTCGTTGTCGAAGTCGACGACGAAACCTTCCTCGGGACCGGTGAGGCCCTCGCCGGCGAGCAACACGCCGGCCTTGATGAGCTCCTCGTTGTACCGGCCCATCGATTCGATGACCTCGTTGAAGTCGATGTCGGCCTCGGCGAAGGCCGCCGCCCCCTCGGGGGTCACTCGCATGATCATCATGTAGCGCGACATTGGTGTCTCCTTCTAGTCGGGAAGGGCTCGCTCGTTCTGTTCTAGGTGCCCCTCGTCTCTCCGTCGAATGGCAACCCACAGAAATCGACACGTCCGCCGAAGTTTTTTCATCGCATCTTGCGCACAACTGAGACGATTGTCCGCATGCCCGCCGCTGACCTGGTCATTCAGGGAACCGTCCTCACCGTCAACGAAAACCAACCCACTGCGGAAGCGATCGCCGTGGCCGACGGCCGCATCGTGGCGGTCGGGAGCAAGGCCGACGTCGAGTCCTGGATCGGGCCGGAGACGGAGACGGTGGACCTCGGCGACGGATGTGTGACGCCCGGCATGGTCGAGGCGCACGGCCATCCGCTGATGGAGGCGATCGTGCTGTCGGACCGGATGGTCGACATCCGTCCGGTCACGCTTCCGAATGCCGCCGACGTCGTCGTCGCGATCGAGGCGGAAGTCGCCAAGCGCGGGGCTGACGGCGCCTACCTCAATGGGTGGGATGCGTTGTTGCAGAACGGGTTACCCAACCCGACGCTCGCGTGGCTCGATGGCGTCGCCCCGGACCACCCCCTGGTGATCGTGCACAACTCCGGGCACAAGGCTTATTTCAACTCCGCGGCGGCTGTCCGCGTCGGGCTGACGCGTGACACCCCGGACCCGAAGGGCGCCAGGTACGGACGCGACGCGAACGGCGAACTCGACGGGAGCGCCGAAGAGATCGGAGCGGTGTTTCCGCTGCTGCAGGGCGCGATCCAGCCCAGCGACTATCCCGCGATGCTGCACGCCGAGCTCGCCCGGCTGAACCGCGCCGGGTTGACGACGTGCTCGGAAATGGCGTTCGACCCAATGTTCCGCCCGGTGATCGACCAGATGCGCGACGACCTCACGGTGCGGCTGCGCGTCTACGAGATGTCCACCGCGGCGATGACCACCGACGAGGTGCCCGAGAACGGTGACGACATGGTCCGCCAGGCCGGCATCAAGATCTGGGTCGACGGCTCGCCGTGGATCGGCAACATCGACCTGTCGTTCCCCTATCTGGATACCGAGGCGACCCGCACCGTCGGCATTCCGAAGGGCTCCTGCGGCTGCGCGAACTACACCCGCGAACAGCTGACCGAGATCGTCGGCGCCTATTTCCCGCTGGGGTGGCAGATGGCGTGCCACGTCCAGGGCGACGCGGGGGCCGACACCATCCTCGACGTCTACGAGGAGGCGCTGCGGCGCTGGCCCCGCGATGACCACCGGCTGCGGCTCGAACACGTCGGCGCCATCCGCGACGACCAGCTGCAGCGCGCCCACGATCTCGGCGTCACCTGCAGCATCTTCGTCGACCAGATCCACTACTGGGGCGACGTCGTTGTCGACGGCCTGTTCGGTCCCGAACGCGGAAATCGCTGGATGCCATGTGGTTCGGCGGTGGCCACCGGCATGCGGATCTCGCTGCACAACGACCCTCCGGTCACGCCCGAGGAGCCGCTGCGCAACATCAGCGTCGCCGCCACCCGCACCGCGCCCAGCGGCCGGGTGATCGGCCCGGAGCAGCGGATCACGGTCGACCAGGCCATCCGCGCCCAGACCATCGACGCGGCCTGGCAGCTGCACTCCGACGATGTGATCGGCTCGCTCGAGGTGGGCAAGTACGCCGACATCGTGGTGTTGTCCGCCGACCCCCGATCGGTACCGTCCGAGACGATCGCCGACCTCGAGGTCCGCGCAACGTACCTGGCCGGCCGACAGGTTTACCCGAAACTCAACTGACGCACAGGGCGGCATGGCACGCTTCTGAGCATGTCTGACCTGGCTGATCCCCGCTTTCTCGACGACCGCATCGCCCACTGGGCCCACACCACGCCCGACGCTGAGGCGGTGACCTACCTCGAACGATCCTGGACATGGGCGGAGTGGAACGACCGCGTACGCCGACTGGCAGGGGCGCTGAAGGACCGCGGCATCAAGCGCGGCGACGTGGTGGCGTTCCTCGACAAGAACCACCCAGCCTGTGTGGAGCTCACCCTCGCCGCCGCGTCGCTGGGCGCGGCCAACGCGATCATCAACTTCCGGCTGGCCGCCGACGAACTCGATTACGTGCTCAACGACTCCGATGCCAAGCTGCTGATCGTCGGTAAGGAGTTGCGGAGCAACGTCGACAGGATCCGCGACAAGCTGACGAACATCGAGCACATCATCGAGGTCACACCTGAGGGCGGGGACGGCGATGAGTACGAAGCCATGCTGGCCGCCGCCACACCGGTCGGCCGCGGCGACGATGTCGACCCTGGCGACGTCGCGATCATCATGTACTCGTCGGGCACCACCGGCCGCCCTAAGGGCGTGGAGCTGACGCAGGCCAACATGGTCGCCCACACGATCAACGCGCACGAAGGCTTCAACTTCGACCCCGGTGACAAGAGCATGGTGTCGATGCCGCTGTTCCACGTCGGCGGATCGTCCTACGTGCAGTTCGGGATTCACGACGGATTGCCCAGCGTCATGACGCGTGAGGTCGACGGCATGTCGCTGGCCGGCGCAATCCTCAAGGGCGCCAACAGGACCTTCCTTGTTCCCGCGGTGCTGGCCAAGGTCCTCGATTCCGGCGAGGACGCCGTCAAGCTGTTCGGCGCGCTGAAGACGTTCGCGTACGGTGCGTCGCCGATGCCGCTTCCGCTGCTGCGCCGGGCGCTGGAGGCATGGCCGGACACCGAGTTCATGCAGGTGTACGGGCTGACCGAAGTGTGCGGCGTCATCAGCCATCTGCTTCCCGAGGTGCACCGCGACCCAGGCAAGGAGGAGCGGCTCACCAGTGCGGGCACGCTCGTTCCCAATGCCGAGGTACGAGCAGTCGATCCCGACACGCTGGAGGATGTGCCACAAGGCGAGCAGGGCGAATTGTGGTTCCGTACACCGCAGTTGATGAAGGGCTACCACAACAAGCCGGAGGCGACGGCGGAGACGATCACCGAGGACGGCTGGTTCCGCACCGGCGATATCGGCCGTATCGACGAGGAGGGCTTCATCTTCGTCGAGGACCGGCTCAAGGACATGATCATCTCGGGCGGCGAGAACAT
>JBIQHU010000054.1:0-34673 GCA_044508395.1 Mycobacterium sp.
CCGATGATACTACCCAACCCGGGTGGAAAAGTAGGACACCGCCGAACACAAATTAAGCCCTGTGCCCCCCAATTCTGTTGGGGGGCACAGGCATTTGTGGAGCCATTCCGTACTAGAACAACGTCGGCGCGGCGCCGACACGCTTCTTCTCCATGTCGAGCAGCGCCCGTTTCCGATCGAGTCCGCCGCCGTATCCGGTGAGGCTGCCGTTGGATCCGATCACCCGATGACACGGCACGATAATGCCGATCGGGTTGTGGCCGTTGGCCAGTCCGACGGCGCGAAACGCGCCGGGCGATCCGATCTGCCTGGCGATTTCGCCATACGAACGCGTTTCGCCGTAGGGGATCGTCAGCAGGGCGGTCCACACCCGTCGCTGAAAATCGGTGCCGACCAGATCGAGAGCGAGGTCGAAATCGGTTCGCTCCCCAGCGAAATACGCTTCGAGCTGTTCGACGGCATCGGGGAACGCGTCGTCATCGGCTTCCCAACCATCGTGGCTCGGCTCGTAGGTCTGGTCGACCATCCGCAAGTGCCGCAACCTCCCGTCCTTGCCGGCCAAGGTGAGCAGGCCGACCGGACTGTCGACAGCGCGAAATTGCAGAGTTTCCATCATTTCTCCTTCGGCGGCCACTCGTTGACCGCGTGATCCAAAGCTGTCCACAGGTGCTGGGTCGCATATGACCGCCATGGCCGCCACCGCATGCTGTGCTCGGTGAGTGTCCGCGGCTCGGCCGGCAAGCCAAGCTGTTGCGCTGCCACGCGCACACCAAGATCGCTGGCGGGAAAGGCATCTGGATCACCGAGCCCGCGCATCGCGATCACCTCGGCCGTCCACGGTCCGACCCCGGGTAGCTCCATCAGCTGCGCACGGGCGCGGTCCCAGTCGCATCCGGCGTCCAGCACCACATCACCGTTGGCCAGCGCCCTGATCAAGGCGATCAGCGACCGCTGGCGGGACTTCGGAAAGGCAAGATGCACCGGATCGATCTCGGCGAGATCTTCCACCGCGGGGAACACGTGTGTGAGACCACCATCGACATCGGAGACCGGCTGACCGTAGGCGGTGACGATGCGGTGGGCGTGGGTACGTGCAGCCTTCATCGACACCTGCTGGCCGAGTACAACCCGCAGTGCCAGTTCCTGTTCGTCGACGGTCCGCGGTATCCGCTGCCCGGGTGCCTTGGCGACGAGCGCACTGAGGTCGGAGTCGGCGCCGAGCGCGTCGACTACCGCCTCGGGGTCGGCGTCGAGGTCGAGTAGGCGACGGCACCGGGCGATCGCCGCGGCCAGATCGCGGAAGTCGTCCAGCACGATCTCGCATCGCACATGATCGGGTTGTGGTGTGAGACCGACAATTCCGCTGCCATTGGCCAGCCTCAAAGTCCGTCGGTAACTGCCGTCGCGTACCTCCTCGACACCCGGTACCGCGCTGGCTGCCAGATGGCCGAACAAGCCCTCGTAGGCGAACGGCGTGCGCACCGGCAGTCGTAAGGACAGCGTTCCGGGCGCACCGTCGCCGCGGCTGAATTTCGAGCGGGCACGTTGGCGCAACGCGGTGGGAGTCAGATCCCATACCGCGCGAACCGTGTCGTTGAACTGACGGATGCTGGAGAAGCCGGCTGCGAATGCAACGTCGCTGAAGGGCAATTCGGTGGTTTCGATGAGTACGCGGGCGGTCTGCGTGCGCTGCGCTCGCGCCAGTGCGAGTGGATTCGCCCCGACCTCGGCCTGCAGCAGACGTTCGAGTTGGCGGGTGGTGTATCCGACGCGCGCGGCGAGGCCGGTGACACCTTCACGGTCGACCGTGCCGTCGGTGATGAGTCGCATCGCCCTGGCGACCACGTCGCCGCGCACATTCCACTCCGGTGATCCCGGTGAAGCATCCGGTCGGCACCGCTTGCACGCGCGGAAACCGGCCTTCTGTGCGGCGGCCGCGGTGGGGTAGAACCGCATGTTGCGCGCGTAGGGCGGGCGGACCGGGCAGCTGGGCCTGCAGTAGATCTTCGTGGTCAGCACGGCGGTGACGAACCAGCCGTCGAACCGCGCGTCCTTCGACTGGACGGCCCGGTAGCAGCGGTCGAAATCCTCGTGCATGGCTTTCACAATTACACGCCCCCACCGACAAGACTGGCGGAAAACCGACATGGTCATCGGCGAGGGTCGAGCCCACAAACCGCGGCCGATCTCAAGGCCCTAACGATCTCGTCAATTGTCGGCATCGTCGCTCGCATAAAAGGACACGGCTGTGTTCTGGTGGATGGCGATGTCCACGCGTGTGCTGTCCTTCCTTCGTCTGGCCGCCGCCGCGGCGGCGTTCGCAGTGCTGGCCGGTGTCGAATGGGGCGCGGCCCACGCGGCCCCCACCGCCGACGATCAGGGATACCTCAATTCCACCGCGCGATGCGCCTCACCCAGCGAGACGGTCGTCTTCGGCAGCACGGAATCATCGCGGGTGGCGATATGCGAGGTTGACGGAGAGTACATCTACCGCGGCGTCCGGCTTCGTGACGGCGCCAAGTTGGTCATCCCCGCCACGAAGTCGGGCGACGGATACACCGCCGAGAACAACGGCATCACGTACACCGTCACCGAGGATTCGTTGGTCGTCAGTGCCGGCTCGCGGGTGATCCGGGACGAAACGATGATCGACTTCCACACCGCGCAGATGACCGGGGTCGGTGCATCACCGCCTGAAGCCGAGACATCAACGCCGACAACACCGTTACCGCCGCCTCTGCCCGCGGAAGTAGGCGGCGAAGCCAGCTGACCTGACTATCCGCGCAGTTCTCCGCGGAGATACTCGGTGCGGCATGCGCGACGGGCGAGCTTGCCGCTTGTCGTGCGTGGGATGGCGCCCGCCGGAACGAACCGGACATCGGCGACAGTGAGTCCGTGGATCTCGGCGACCGCCGCTCGGATCGTGGCGGCCGCAGCATCCGGATCGGCGCGGCGGCTGCCCGACGCGCGCTCAGCGACGATGACGACGCCGGCGTCGGTGGCGAACGCCGCGACGTAGCCCCGTCGCACGATCGGCGACGCGGACTCGACAGTGCATTCGATGTGGTGCGGGTAGTGCTGCAGGCCGTCGAGCAGAATCACGTCCGCGCGCCGCCCGGTGACATACAACTCGCCGTCGAGATACACCCCGAGATCGCCGGTACGTAGCCATGTCCCATCCGCCGGCACTCCCTCGGTATGACTTCCCGATTGCAGCCGTGAGCGCAGAGTCGCGCCGAACGTCTGTCGCGACTCCTCGGGCCGCCTCCAATACCGCCGCGCGGTGTTGTTGCCGTGCAGCCAGATTTCGCCAACGCTCCCGTCGGGGAGCTCGGCGTGGGCGTCGGGATCGACGATGGCCGCCCACTGGCTTCGCGCGACCTGGCCGCAGGACACGTGTGCGACGGCCCCGACACCACCGTTTTCCGCGTCCGCGACGACACGCACCGCCCGGCCTTGCGCCAGCTGACGTCGATCGAGGTACGCGACTGTAGGACGGGCGGACGGAGCGATAGTCGACACGAAGAGCGTCGCCTCGGCGATCCCGTACGACGGTTTGATCGCCGTGGACGGCAAGCCGTACGGGGTGAACGCATCACTGAACGCTGTGATCGCATCGATGCTGACGGGTTCGGAGCCGACGATCATCACCACATTGCGGAGGTCGAGATCCTCACCGGGCCCGGGCAATCCGCGCTGGGCAGCGTACTCGTAGGCGAAGTTGGGTGCGGCGGTGACCACCCGACCTTCCCGCGACCCGTCGGCGAGCGCACGGATCCAACGCTGCGGCCGGCGAATGAAGGCCGTCGGCGACATCAGCGTCGAGTGACCGCCGTACACCGCGGGGAAGCCGATCATCGACAACCCCATGTCGTGGTACAGCGGTAACCAGCTGACGCCGTGGGTGTTTCGGTCAAGCAGGTCGATCGACAGGATCATCTGCAACAGGTTGGTCCCGACCGCGCGGTGGGTGATCTCCACGCCTACCGGCGGGCGCGTCGACCCGGAGGTGTACTGCAGATGCGAGATGTCGTCCACCTCGAGGTCGACGGGGACGAACGTGTCCGCGGCATCGTCTGGAACGTCGTCGACCGTGATGACAGGCAGCGAGCGCGCGAATGCGAAGTGGACGAGGAAGTCTCGGACCTTGTCGGCCGACGCGCTCGTCGTCAGAATGGCCGCGGGCCGGGCGTCGCGGAGCGCCGTTTCGAGGCGTTCGGCGTGGCCGTGGAGTTCCGGGGCGAACAACGGCACGGCGATCGTGCCCGCCTTCACAGCCGCAAAGAACGCGGCGACGTACTCGAGGCCCTGCGGCGCCAGGATGGCCACCCGATCCCCATGCGATGTCACCTGTTGCACCCGAGCGCCGATGGCTCGCATCCGGCGGCCCAGCTGGTTCCAGGTCAACTCGTCGGTCGCTCCGCTGTCCGACGCGGCGAAATCCAGGTACCGGTAGGCGACCGCGTCGCCGACGTTGGCGATGTTGCGGTCGATGAGCGATATCAGTGTCACTCCGGGCGGCAGCACGATGCCTCCGTCGGCATCGAGACAGTCCTCGATCTGCAGCAGACCCTCGCTGGCCATCGAACCGCGCACGCCCCAATCCTAGTTAGCGTAACGGCAAGTATCACTTACCTGGTGGTCGATGTCACCAAGTGCGCGCGGTCAGACGGGTAGCGCGAGCCGAGTCGGTTCGTCGTACCCGCGCAGCGTCACCGAATCGCCGAGATTCCAGTGCGCACGCTCTTCTTCGTCGGCGTTCGCGACCGCCTCGGACGACGCCAGCAGGTGTCCGGGTACCTCTTTTGCCAGTTCGCAGAGCCGCGCGGCCTCGTTGACGGGCTCGCCGATCACGGTGTACTCGAAACGTTCGTGGGCGCCCACGTTGCCTGCGACCGCGTCGCCGGCCGCGACCCCGATGCCGGCGTCGCATTCGGGTGCCTCATCGCGGATCCGCCTGGCGATCGCCCGCGCCGCGGCCAGTGCCTCACCCTCCGGATTGTCGAGGCGATTGGGCGCACCGAACACGGCCAGCGCGGCGTCACCCTCGAACTTGTTCACGAACCCGTGGTGGCGGTCGACTTCGTCGACGATGACCGCGAAGAACCGGTTCAACAGGTCGACCACCTCGGTCGCCGGTCGACCGGTCACCAGCTGCGTGGACCCGATGATGTCGACGAAGATCACCGCGACGTGGCGCTCCTCGCCGCCTAACTTCAGGCGCTGCTGTTCTGCTGCCGCGGCCACCTCACGACCGACGTGACGACCGAACAGATCCCGAACACGCTCGCGTTCACGCAGTCCCGCGACCATCGAGTTGAAGCCCCGCTGCAACTGGCCGAGTTCGGTGCCGTCGAACACCACCACGTTGGTGCGGAGGTCGCCTTCCTCGACGCGGGTGAGGGCGGCACGAACCACGCGCACCGGAGTGACGGTGAGCCACGACAGGATCCACATCAGAATCGCACCGAACACCAATGCGAACAGCGCGAGAATCATGACGGCGACGGTGAACTGCTTCGGCGTGACGTTCTGCTGGAACAGCGTGATCGCGGCGGCGAGGAAGATGCCGAGTACCGGTACGCCCGAGCCGAGAGCCCAGACCAGCATCGTGCGGCCCATCAGTCCTTCGGTGAGGCGACGCGGAGGTTCACCCGCCTCGAGCGCCTGGGCTGCGACCGGCCGCAGGGCGAACTCGGTGAAGAGGAAGCAGCCGGCCGAGACGACGATGCCGGGAAAACTGACGCCCAACAGCCACTTCGGGATGTAGTCGGTGTCCACCTGCCCGTACAACGCGGTGAGCACGATGGTGCCGACGCCCCACAGGAACAGCAACACTCGGGTCAACCGCCAGGGTGCGAGGAAGGTGTTGCGCTCGTCTGCGCGAGTCGGCCGTCGTTCCTCGATGGCCCAGCGCACGTTGTTGATCACGCGCGTGGTCGCCCAGACCACCCCGACGATCAGCGCGGTCGCGACATAGATCGGTACCGCGATGAACGTGATCCAGCGGACCTCCGGCTCGAACACGCTGGGCGTCGGGAAGGCGACGGTGACGACCAGCGCCGCGACTCCGATTCCGATGAGATTCGCCGTCACGATGAAGACAGTCAAGATGATCTGGATGCGCACGCGTCGTTTGCGTTGACTCTCGGAGACCCGGCCCAGCACCCACGAACCGTATTCGGGTGTCGAGGCGAGGCGGCTGCCCTGGCGTGTCACCCGTTCCAGCACGCGACCAAGCCGCTGGGGCACCGACTTGTTGAACGTCATCGTGCCCTCAGCGTAAGTTGCCACGCCGCCGCCTAAGGTGGTTCGGGTGCGTCTCGTGATCGCCCAGTGCACTGTCGACTACGTCGGACGCTTGACGGCTCACCTGCCGTCGGCCCGGCGCCTGCTGCTCATCAAGGCCGACGGATCGGTCAGCGTCCACGCCGACGACCGCGCCTACAAGCCGCTGAACTGGATGAGCCCGCCCTGCTGGCTGACCGAGGAGGCCGACGGATCCGTCTCGGTATGGGTGGTCGAGAACAAGGCGGGGGAGCAGTTGCGCATCACCGTCGAGGCCATCGAGCACGACACCAGCCACGAGCTCGGGGTCGACCCGGGCTTGGTTAAAGACGGCGTCGAGGCGCATCTGCAGGAGCTGCTGGCCGAACACGTCGAACTGCTCGGCGCGGGCTACTCACTGGTGCGCCGCGAGTACATGACCGCGATCGGGCCCGTGGACCTGCTGTGCCGCGACGAGAACGGGCGCTCGGTCGCCGTCGAGATCAAACGGCGGGGCGAGATCGACGGCGTCGAACAACTCACGCGGTATCTCGAACTCCTCAACCGCGACACGCTGCTGGCGCCCGTCGCCGGGGTGTTCGCCGCCCAGCAGATCAAGCCGCAGGCGCGAACCTTGGCGATCGATCGTGGAATTCGCTGCGTGACTTTGGATTACGACAAGATGCGCGGTATGGACAACGACGAGTTCCGGCTCTTCTGAGCATGCCTCGGCGCCGGACACCGCCGCGCAAGCGACGTGCCGTGCCGCCGCTACTAGCGAGCAGGCGGATCGAACCCGGCCCGGACGGCTCCGACTACGAAGTGCATCCGGTCGCGGCCGCGCGTGCGACCAAGACCTACCGCTGCCCGGGGTGTGATCACGAAATACGCCCTGGCACTGCACATTTGGTCGTTTGGCCGGCAGGCCGCGGCGAGCAGGCTTCAGAGGACAGGCGACACTGGCACACACCGTGCTGGGCGCATCGGGCTACGCGGGGTCCAACCAGGAGATGGTCTTGACGATGTAAGCGTCAGTGATCGGCGGCGGGCTCGACGAGTTCGAGCAGAACACCGCCGGCATCCTTGGGATGGATGAAGTTGATCCGCGAGTTCGAGGTGCCGCGGCGCGGGGCGTCGTAAAGAAGCCGAACACCGTCGGCGCGCAGCCGCTCCGAGAGAGCCTCGATATCGCTGACCCGGTACGCAAGCTGCTGCAGCCCGGGGCCGCGCTTGTCGATGAACTTCGCAATGGTCGAGGTCTCGTCGAGCGGCGCCATCAACTGAATCTGGGCGCTGCCCACCGGCGCGCCACGCACGGACAGCATGGCCTCGCGGACACCCTGCTCCTCGTTCACTTCCTCGTGCAGAACGATCATTCCGAGGTTGTCGTGGTACCACTTGATGGCGGCGTCGAGATCGGGGACTGCGATGCCGACGTGGTCGAGCGCGGTCACCAACGCACTTGCGAGGATCGGACGGGCATCAACCTGCTCGGCGGTCATGAGCCAACGGTAACGTTTAATAGATCTGTTGCATATGCGTAATCGGTCACATCGACCGGCAGGACCCCGGAGGAAAAGTAATGACAACGTCGGTAATTGTTGCTGGAGCCCGCACTCCGGTCGGCAAACTCATGGGGTCGCTCAAAGACTTCTCAGGTAGCGACCTGGGGGCCATCGCGATCGCAGGTGCACTGGAAAAAGCCAAGGTCCCGGCCTCGGCCGTCGAATACGTCATCATGGGCCAGGTCCTCACCGCCGGAGCCGGGCAAATGCCCGCCAGGCAGGCAGCGGTCGGCGGAGGCATCGGCTGGGACGTGCCGTCGCTGACCATCAACAAGATGTGCCTGTCGAGTATCGATGCCATCGCACTGGCCGATCAGCTGATCCGGGCGGGCGAGTTCGACGTGGTGGTCGCGGGCGGCCAGGAATCGATGACCAAGGCGCCGCACCTGCTGATGGACAGCCGCGCCGGATACAAGTACGGCGACGTCACCGTTCTCGACCACATGGCCTACGACGGCCTGTACGACGTGTTCACGGATCAGCCGATGGGCGCGCTGACCGAGCAGCGCAACGAGGTCGACCAGTTCACCAGGGCCGAGCAGGACGAGTTTGCGGCGCGCTCGCACCAAAAGGCTGCTGCCGCATGGAAAGACGGCGTCTTCGCTGACGAGGTCGTGCCGGTGAAGATCCCGCAGCGTAAGGGCGACCCGATCGAATTCACCGAGGACGAGGGCATCCGCGCCGACACCACTGCGGAGTCGCTGGCCGGGCTCAAGCCGGCGTTCCGCAAGGACGGCACCATCACCGCGGGATCGGCATCGCAGATCTCCGACGGGGCCGCCGCGGTGGTGGTGATGCGCAAGGAAAAGGCTCAGGAGTTGGGGCTGACCTGGCTGTGTGAGATCGGTGCGCACGGCGTGGTGGCCGGTCCCGATTCCACGCTGCAGTCGCAGCCCGCGAATGCGATCAAGAAAGCCATTGCACGCGAAGGTATTTCGGTCGATCAGCTGGACGTCATCGAGATCAACGAAGCATTTTCGGCAGTGGCGCTGGCGTCGATGAAGGAACTGGGCGTCGACCCGGAGAAGGTCAACGTCAACGGCGGCGCGATCGCCATCGGACATCCGATCGGCATGTCGGGCGCCCGGATCACCCTGCACGCCGCCCTTGAGCTGGCACGACGCGGTTCCGGCTATGCCGTCGCGGCCCTGTGCGGCGCCGGCGGGCAGGGCGACGCGTTGGTGCTGCGGGCGGGCTAGCAGTACTACGACACCGTGTAGTAATCAGCGCGGTCTTCGGGCACAATGGCGGCCATGACTGGCGCCTTTGATCTGCGGTCCGTTGCTGGGTGGTTCCGACTGGTGGCGCTGCTCGAGGCCGTCAGCTGGGTTGGACTGCTGCTGGGAATGTATTTCAAGTACCTCGGTAGCCCGCGGACCGAGATCGGCGTCAAGGTCTTCGGGATGGCTCACGGACTGGTCTTCGTCGCCTTCGTGGTGGCGGGCTTACTGGCCGGAGTCGCTTTCAGATGGGCGGCCGGAAAGTGGTTGCTGGCGGTTCTTGCGAGCATCGTGCCCCTCGGCAGTGTGATCTTCCTCATATGGGCCGATCGGACCGCGAAGTTCGGCGCCGTGGCCATGGCTGAACCGGGGCAGCCGGCCGCCGAAACGACGTGACAAACTTGTGGGCGTGACTCGTCCACGTCCTGTTGCTGCGTCCATGGCTGGTGCGATCGACCTTTCGGCGCTCAAACAACCGGCGTCTGCCGGCGGCGCCGGCGCGGTCGGCCCACCCGGTGGGGTCGAGGTCACCGAGGCCAATCTGGAGGCCGAGGTCCTGGTCCGCTCGACCCAGGTTCCCGTCGTCGTGCTGCTGTGGTCACCGCGCAGCGACGCCAGTGTTCAGTTGGGCGAAGCGCTGGCCGGCCTCGCCGCGGCCGACGGTGGTAAGTGGTCGCTCGCGACGGTCAACGTCGACACCACCCCGAAGGTGGCGCAGATGTTCGGCGTGCAGGCCATCCCGACCGTCATCGCGTTGGGTGCGGGCCAACCGTTGTCGAGCTTTCAGGGGATGCAGCCGCCGGAGCAGTTGCGCGGTTGGATCGACTCTCTCCTGAAGGCCACCGCGGGGAAGCTAAGCGGCGGCGGCGAGGATTCCGAACAGGTCGATCCCGAACTGGCCCAGGCACGCGCGCATCTGGAGGCGGGTGACTTCGACGCCGCGCGAGAGGCGTATCAGGCGATCCTCGATGCCAGGCCCAACGATGCCGAGGCCAAGGGTGCGGTGCGTCAGATCGCGTTCCTGCAGCGGGCATCCGCGCATCGCCCCGACGCGGTCGCCGCGGCCGACGCCGCCCCCGACGACATCGAGGCGGCGTTTGCCGCCGCCGACGTGGAAATCCTGCAGCAGAACATCGCGGCTGCGTTCGACCGCCTGATCGCGTTGTTCAAGCGCACCAAGGACGACGACCGCACGCAGGTGCGGACCCGGCTGATCGAGCTGTTCGACCTCTTCGATCCGGCCGACCCCGAGGTCATCGCGGGCCGACGCAAGCTGGCCAACGCCCTGTACTGACCCCGCGGCACTTCGGCGAGCAGACGCGAACACCCCCTAATTCGCCCCGAAATGGGGGTGTACGCGTCTGCTCGCGAGAAGAAAGTGACGGGGCTGCGAGCTAGTCGACGGGTTCGAACCACAGCGCCGCCAGCGGCGGCAACACCATGACCGCAGAGGCCGGCCGACCGTGCCACGGCTCATCGGTTGCGGTGACCGCGCCGTAGTTACCGATGCCCGACCCGTTGTAGATGTCGGCGTCGGAGTTGAGGACCTCCCGCCAGGTGCCCGCATGCGGCAGGCCCAGGCGATAGCGGGTGTGCTCTGAGCCCGAGAAGTTGAACACACACGCCAGCTTGGAGCCGTCATCGCCGAACCGCAGGAAACTCAGCACGTTGTTGGCCGAGTCGTTGGCGTCGATCCAGGAGTAGCCTTCCGGCTTCGTGTCCTGAGACCACAGCGCTCGTCTGGTGCGGTAGATCTCGTTCATGTCGTGGACGAACCGCTGCACGCCCGTGGAGAAGCTGTTCTCGCCAAGCTGGTACCAGTCGACTCCGCGTTCCTCCGACCACTCGGCGCGTTGGCCGAACTCCTGACCCATGAACAGCAACTGCTTACCGGGGTGCGCCCACTGGTAGGCGAGGAGGCCACGCAGTCCGGCGGCCTTGACGTGGTCGTTGCCCGGCATGCGTCCCCACAGGGTGCCCTTGCCGTGCACCACCTCGTCGTGACTGATGGGCAGCACGAAGTTCTCACTGAACGCATAGAGCATCGAGAACGTGATCTCGTGATGGTGGTAGCTGCGGTGGATTGGGTCCCGCTTGATGAACTCCAGCGTGTCGTTCATCCAGCCCATGTTCCACTTCATCGAGAAGCCAAGGCCACCAAGGTTCGTCGCCCGGGTCACGCCGGGCCATGACGTCGACTCCTCGGCGATGGTGACGATGCCCGGTGCGATCTTGTGCACCGTGGCGTTCATCTCCTGGAGAAACTGTACGGCCTCGAGGTTCTCCCGGCCGCCGTACACGTTCGGGGTCCAGCCGCCTTCGGGTCGCGAATAGTCCAGGTAGAGCATCGAGGCAACGGCATCGACGCGCAACCCGTCGATGTGGTACTCCTGCAGCCAGTACAGGGCGTTGGCCACCAGGAAGTTGCGAACCTCGGCGCGACCGAAGTCGAATACATAAGTGCCCCAGTCGAGTTGCTCGCCGCGCCGGGGGTCGGAGTGCTCGTACAGCGCGGTGCCGTCGAAGCGGCCCAGGGCCCAGGCGTCCTTGGGGAAGTGGGCGGGCACCCAGTCCATGATCACGCCGATGCCGGCCTGGTGCAGGGTGTCCACCACGTGGCGGAACTCGTCGGGTGTGCCCAAGCGCGCCGTCGGCGCGTAGTACGACGTCACCTGATAGCCCCACGAGCCGCCGAACGGATGCTCGGCGACGGGCATCAACTCGACGTGGGTGAAACCGTTGGAAACGACGTATTCGGTGAGCTCAGTGGCCAATTCGCGATAACTCAGGCCCGGCCGCCACGACATCAGGTGCACCTCGTAGGTGCTCATCGGTTCGAACACCGGATTCTGGCGGGCCCGCCGCTCCATCCACTCCGCGTCCTGCCAGGTGTATGCGCTCTGCGTGACCTTCGACGCCGTCTGCGGCGGCACCTCGGTGGCGAACGCCATCGGGTCGGCGCGGTCGCTGACCGAGCCGTCGGCGCCGTGCACCCGGAACTTGTACAGTCCACCGATCTCGAAACCGGGCCAGAACAGCTCCCAGACCCCGGTCGAACCGAGCACGCGTAGCTGCGCCTCATTGCCGTCCCAGTGGTTGAACTCGCCGATCAGGCTCACACCCTTGGCATTCGGCGCCCACACCGCAAAGGACACGCCGTCGACCACGCCGTCGGGTGTGGTGAAGCTGCGGGGATGTGCACCGAGGATCTCCCAGAGTCGCTCGTGGCGGCCCTCGGCGAACAGGTGGAGATCGATCTCACCGAGGGTGGGCAGGAACCGGTACGCATCGGCGACGGTGTGCACGACCTGACCGTCGCCGCTAGGGTAGGCGATCTCGAGTCGGTAGTCCACCAGGTTCGTCATCGGCAGCGCCACGGCGAACAACCCGCCCTCGATGTGCTGGAACGGATATCGCTCGCCGCCCACGAGGGCTGCCACTTCGACCGCGTGGGGTCGGTAGGCGCGGATGACAGTGTGGTCGTCGTACTCATGCGCACCCAGAATCGAATGTGGGTCGTGGTGTTCGCCGGCAAGCAGACGGTTCAGATCAGCCGTGTGCGGGCGCAGGTTCGGGTTTGTCCGTTGGTTGGTCTGCGTCATCTCGTCACTCCCTACGCAGTAGGTTGAGTCGTTGGTCGGCCGGCACCTGGGGCATGTTCAGCACGTGCGCCACCGCCCTGGCCGGGTCGAGGCGGACGTAATTGGCTTGTCCCCATTGATATTCGTCGCCGGTGATTTCGTCACGCACCCAGAAGCGGTCGTAGGGTTCCATCCCCAACGCGCCCATGTCGAGCCAGAGGGTGGCCTCTTCGGGGCCGAACGGGTTGAGCGTTACCACCACCAGCACCTGGTCGCCCGTGACCGGGTCGAACTTGCTGTAGGCCAACAAGCCGTCGTTGTCGACATGGTGGAATTTGATGGTGCGCAGCTGATGCAGCGCGGGGTGCACGCGACGGATCTCGTTGAGCCGGGTCAGGAAGGGCTCCAGCGATTCGCCGTCGGTCAGCGCGGCGTCGAAATCGCGTGGCCGCAGTTCGTACTTCTCGGAATTGAGGTACTCCTCGCTGCCGACGCGGACGGCGCGGTGCTCGAAAAGCTCGTATCCCGAATACACACCCCATGCCGAACTCATCGTCGAGGCCAGCACCGCCCGGATCGCGAACATGCCGGGACCGCCGTGCTGCAGGCTCTCATGCAGGATGTCCGGGGTATTGACGAACAGATTGGGACGCGCGTAGTCGGCGTGCTGAGCGATCTCCTGACCGAACTCGGTGAGCTCCCACTTCGCCGTCCGCCACGTGAAGTACGTGTAGGACTGCGTGAATCCGAGTTTGGCCAGACCGTATAGCCGCGCCGGCCGGGTGAACGCCTCCGAGAGGAACAGGACGTCGGGATCGTCGTTCTTGACCTTGCCGATCAGCCACGCCCAGAAGTCCGGCGGCTTGGTGTGCGGATTGTCGACCCGAAACACCTTGACCCCGTGCGAGACCCAGAACCGCACCACCCGCAGCACTTCTGCGTACAGTCCGGCGGGGTCGTTGTCGAAGTTGATCGGATAGATGTCCTGGTACTTCTTCGGTGGGTTCTCGGCATAGGCGATGGTGCCGTCGGGCAGCACCGTGAACCACTCCGGATGTTCCTTGGCCCAAGGATGGTCAGGGGCGCACTGCAGCGCAAGGTCCAGTGCCACTTCCATACCGAGATCGCGAGTGGCGGCGACGAAGTCGTCGAAATCCTCGATAGTGCCCAGTTGAGGATGGACCGCGTCGTGGCCGCCCTCGCCGCTGCCGATCGCCCACGGCGAGCCCACATCGCCGGGCGCGGCGGTGACCGAGTTGTTGGGGCCTTTGCGATGGACCTTGCCGATCGGATGGATGGGTGGCAGGTAGACGACGTCGAAACCCATGGCGGCGATGCGGGGCAGCGCTTTGGTGGCGGTCGCGAACGTTCCGTGGACGGGCTTGCCCTTCTTGTCCCAGCCGCCGGTCGACCGCGGAAACATCTCATACCAGCTGCCGAAGCGCGCCAGCGGGCGATCGACCCAAATGCCGTATTGCTCTCCGCGCGTGACCAATTCGCGTAGTGGATACTCGGCGAGCAGCGCCGCAACTCCGTCCGACAGTGCCGCACCGGCCCTGGCGAACGGGTCGCCGGGTTTGCGCAGCGCTTCTGCCGCCGCGATGATCGGATCCCGCAGCTTGCGGGGCACACCAGTGGAGGCGCGTTCGAGCAACCGCGCTCCGACGAGCAGGTCGTTGGACAGTTCGACTTCGCCCTGGCCGGCGTCCAGCTTGGCGGTGACGGCCTTGCGCCACGTCGCGATCGGATCACCCCACCCGTCCACTCGGAATGTCCACAGCCCGACGGAATCGGGCGTGAACTGACCGTGAAACACGTCGGGCGTCGTGCCCAAGGTCATCGGCAGGTGCTGTCGTTTGATGCGGTCCGGTGGTTTGACGACCCTTTCGATGGGCACCGGCTCCGCCGCGGGCGGGGCCGCACCCGCCGTCCCGTTGACCAGCTGTGGGTAGGACGAACCGTGGTAGCGGACGACAAGTGTGGCCGCGACAGCGTCGTGGCCCTCGCGCCATACCGTCGCCCGGACCGGTACGACTTCGCCCACGACCGCCTTGGCCGGGAATTTCCCGCCAGACACGACGGGGGCGACGTCATCGATGCCGATCCGACCGACCACTTCCCACCACTCCTTCAGCTGCGTCGTCTGAGGTCACTGACTGCAAATGTGCGCCCTCTCGGCCCTATACCCACCGTAATGCGCTGCCCAATCAAGCGGAGGTGAAGCGGTATCGGCGCCAAGCCTGCAGCACCGCGAAATGTCAGTAAGGTTGGCTCGCGTGAAAGCTCTTCGCAGGTTCACCGTCCGCGCCCATCTTCCCGGTCGCTTGGTCGCGCTCGAGCGGCTGTCGATCAACCTGCGGTGGTCATGGGACAAGCCCACCCAGGACCTGTTCGCGACGATCGACCCGGAGCTCTGGAAGCAGGTCGGATGCGATCCGGTCGCGTTGCTGGGGCTGGTCAGCCCGAAACGGTTGGACGAGCTGGCGGTCGACGAACCCTTTCTCCGTCGGCTCGACGAACTGGCCACCGAGCTGGACGATTACCTGACCCGGCCGCTGTGGTACCAGCAGCAGCTCGAACAGGGCGCCCAACTGCCCCACGGCATCGCCTACTTCTCGATGGAGTTCGGCGTCGCCGAGGTGCTGCCCAACTACTCCGGCGGGCTGGGCATTCTCGCCGGCGACCATCTGAAGTCCGCCTCGGACCTGGGTCTGCCGCTGATCGCCGTCGGCCTTCTCTACCGCTCCGGATACTTCAGGCAGTCGCTGACCGCCGACGGATGGCAGCACGAGAGCTACCCGTCGCTCGATCCGCAGGGCCTGCCGCTGCGGCTGCTCACCGACGCGAGCGACAACCCGGTGCTGGTGAGCGTCGCGATGCCTGAGGACACCGAGTTGCGTGCACGCGTCTGGATCGCTCAGGTCGGCCGAATCCCGTTGCTGCTGCTGGATTCCGACATCCCGGAGAACGATCACGATCTTCGTGGCGTGACCGATCGGCTGTACGGCGGCGACCAGGAACACCGGATCAAGCAGGAGATCCTCGCCGGAATCGGCGGTGTACGCGCGATCCGCGCCTTTATCGAGGTCGAAGGTCGGGCGTCGCCCGAGGTGTTCCACATGAACGAGGGGCACGCCGGCTTCCTCGGTGTCGAGCGGATCCGCGAGCTGATCGACGCCGGGCTGGACTTCGACACCGCGCTGACCGTCGTGCGTTCGTCGACGGTGTTCACTACGCACACCCCTGTTCCCGCCGGTATCGACCGGTTCCCGGTGGACATGGTCAAGCACTACTTCGGCGGCCCTGCCGGCGATCCGTCCGGCGCCGATTCGCGGCTGCTTCCCGGCGTCTCGTTGGACCGCATCATTTGGTTCGGCGCCGAGGACGACCCGTCGAAGTTCAACATGGCGCACATGGGGCTTCGGCTCGCTCAGCGCGCGAACGGCGTCTCGCTGCTGCATGGCGAGGTCAGCCGCGGCATGTTCAACGAGCTGTGGCCGGGCTTCGACCCGGGCGAGGTGCCGATCGGCTCGATCACCAACGGTGTGCACGCGCCGACCTGGGCGGCCCCGGAATGGGTGGAGTTGGGTCGCGAACTGATCGGCGGCGCGGATCTCGGCGTGCTGAGGGAGCCCGAGGTGTGGGAGCGGCTGCATGAGGTCGATCCGGGACACATGTGGTGGATCCGTTCGCAGCTGCGCGAGAAGTTGGTCCACGACGTCCGGGCGCGGCTGCGTCGGTCCTGGCATGAGCGCGGTGCTTCGGAGGCCGAATTGGGCTGGATCGCAACGGCATTCGATCCCGATGTGCTGACCATCGGTTTCGCACGGCGAGTCCCGACGTACAAGCGGCTGACCTTGATGCTGCGTGATCCGGAGCGGCTGGAGAAGCTGCTGCTCGACGAGCAGCGGCCGATCCAGCTGATCGTGGCGGGCAAGTCGCATCCGGCCGACGACGGTGGGAAGGCGTTGATCCAGCAGGTGGTCAAGTTCGCCGATCGTCCCGAGGTCCGCCACCGCATCGCGTTTCTGCCGGACTACGACATGTCGATGGCGCGCCAGTTGTACTGGGGTTGCGACGTCTGGCTGAACAATCCGTTGCGGCCGCTGGAGGCGTGCGGCACGTCGGGCATGAAGAGTGCGCTCAACGGCGGGCTGAACCTTTCGATCCGCGACGGTTGGTGGGACGAGTGGTACGACGGCGAGAACGGCTGGGAGATACCCACCGCCGACAGACTTGCGGACGAGGGGCGGCGCGACGACATCGAGGCCGCTGCGCTGTACGACCTGATGGAGCGGTCGGTGGCGCCGAAGTTCTACGACCGCAACGAACACGGCGTCCCGATGCGGTGGGTGGAGATGGTGCGGCACACGCTGATAACGCTCGGGCCGAAGGTGCTGGCTTCGCGGATGGTGCGCGACTACACCGAGAAGTACTACGCGCCCGCCGCACAATCGCTGCGCAGGACTGTCGAACCCGGCGCTGACGGGCAGCCGTTCGGTGCGGCCCGCGAATTGGCGGCCTACCGTGAGCGCGCCGCCGAGGCCTGGCCCAAGGTCCAGATCACCGACGTCGACAGTTACGGCCTTCCGGACACCCCGCTGCTCGGCTCGGAACTGACGTTGACCGCGACGGTCCACCTGGCGGGTCTGACGGCCGAGGAGGTTTCGGTACAGGCGGTGCTGGGGCGCGTCGATGCCAGCGACGCGCTGGTGGCCCCGGTCACGGTTCCGATGCAGCACACCGGCGCCGCCGACGGCGGCAACGAGGTCTTCACGACCACCACACCGTTGCCGGTCGCGGGGCCGGTCGGCTACACGGTGCGGGTGTTGCCGCACCATCCGCTGCTGGCCGGCGACAACGAACTCGGTCTCGTCACGCTCGCGTGACGCCCGAAGACGAGCGCGAGTGAGGATCGCAGCGAAGCGAGGACCGGAGCGAGCGGGAGTCGAGTATGACTAACGCCCTCAAAGTCGCGGTCGACGGCGGACCGTACGCACTGGCGGCCGGCCCGGACGGCGCGCTGTGGGTGACGCTGGTGCACCGGGGTGCGATCGCGCGGGTGACGACGGACGGCGACGTCGCGATCTATCCCGTCGCCGCTGCGTGCCGGCCGTCGATCATCACCACAGGCCGAGACGGTGCACTGTGGTTCACCCGAAACGGCGACGACCGTATCGGGCGGATCACCACCACAGGGGAGCTGACCGAGGTCGAAGTGGGGGAGGGGACCGCGCCGTACGGGATCGCCGTCGGAGCGGATGGTGCCCTGTGGTTCACGGCGATGACGACAGGCGAGGTCTGCCGTGTGTCCGTCGACGGTGAGCTGACCGATCGATACGCGGTCGGGGGCGCACCGTCGATGATCGTCAGCGGTCCCGACAACGCGCTGTGGTTCACCCTCAACCAACGCAGCGCCATTGGCCGCCTGTCGTTGTCCGGTGAAGTCACGGTGCGCGAATTACCCACTGCCGCAGCCGGTCCGGTAGGCATCGCGGCCACCCACGACGATGCGATCTGGTTCACCGAGATCCTTGCTGAGCGGCTCGGCCGGATCCCCATGGATGACGCCATCCAGGAGGTGGATCTGCCCGGAAAACCCCACGCTGTCGTCGCCGATCCGGACGACGGCGTTTGGGTGAGCCTGTGGGGTTCGAACCAGTTGGCCCGCGTCAGCGGCGACGGTGAGATCGTCACGATCGACCTCCCACCGGGCAGTGAGCCGCACGGTCTGGCGATCGGTCCCGACGGCGCGTTGTGGGTCGCTTTGGAAGCGGGTTTCGTACTGCGCATGCCATCCTGACCGGGGCCGTTCGGAAGCCGATCAAACTATCTCGCCGACACCTGCCCGGCGCACATCGCAGTCGAGGTAGGTTGCGTCAGTTACTGCGATTTGTGGAAAGGGACTCGGCTGTGACGGTTGGGGAGGTGCTGCGGTGCGGCATCACGGTGTTTGCCGTGGGTGGATTGCTCGCTTGCCCATCAATCGGAGCCGCGTCCGCCCAGCCGACGCCAGAGCCCGCCCCGGCCATTGCGCCCGTGGCCTCGGCCGCGCCAGCGCCAGAAGGTGTGACGCCACCGCCGCCCGTCGACGAAGGACGCGTCGAATCGACACCGCCCGCCGTCACGGAGACGCCCGATGGCTGGCAGCTCACGTTGTCGGCGAAGGACGAGACGCAGGCGCCCATACCGCCGCTCACGACGGCGTTGTCGTCGCGTGAGTACGTCGTCGGCGGAACCTACAGCGGAACGCTGAGGGGCCCGGACGATGGTGAGGAGCCAGGCGGCACCCTGGAGGTCGGCTACGAGATCGGCTGCGGTATCGACATGAGCACCTCCAACGGTGTCTCGCTGACCGGAACGATGGGCATCAGCCCGTCGATCGGGTTGCTCGGCATCGACGTCATCTCGCCGGGGATCGACGGCGTCCTGCCCTCGCTCGGAGGAAGCTTCGGCGGCGGCATCACTGTCGGTCTCAAGCCCGGGCTGGTCAACGTGGTCCCGGTGACGAAGAAGGACTACACCG
The DNA here is from genome assembly GCA_044508395.1 of Mycobacterium sp. Classification (GTDB taxonomy): domain Bacteria; phylum Actinomycetota; class Actinomycetes; order Mycobacteriales; family Mycobacteriaceae; genus Mycobacterium. The sequence goes on from JBIQHU010000054.1 coordinate 19,160, forward strand.
GCGCCGACCCATGGGTGATGATCAGCAAGTTCCGCGTCAAGATCGACGGCTGCGTCGGTGAGTCGTTCATCCGCTCGTATGCATTCCTGACGAGGTCGACTGCACAGTCCGAGGCCGTGCTCGCCTGGTACGGGGTTACGAAGCAGATCTAGTCGAAGCGTTTGAAGCAACGCTCCTGATCGCCGAGCACGCCGACGCGGAACGCATCGATCCGGGAGAAGCCCGACGGCACCGACTCGCCGTTGACGTCGCTGGCGACCAGCCCGTTGGTGAGGATCCCGGACACCGCCTCGTCGACGTCGCCCGCGGTCAGTTGGATGGTGTTCCCGTCGGGAGTGGTGGCTTCCTTCGACAACTTCGCGGTGGCCACTCCGGTCAGACATGCGGTGCGCAGCGCGGCCTCGGCATTGTCGAGGGTTACGCCGCCGTGCTCGTGCTGAATGGCCTGCATGTATCGCGAGACCAGTACGGAATACGCGGTGTTGTCGCCGGTCGCCAGGCCGACCTCATCCTCCGAATCGTCCTGTGCGCCCAGCGCTTCGAACTCGGGTAGGTCGACGGAGATAGTGTTGGTCGCCGGACAGAAGGACACCGGCGGACTGGGCCGCGCGTCGGGGCAGTCGACGGCGTCGAAGGTCAATTCCGGCGGGTTCTTCGGGCTGAACAAGGTGTCCATCGCCGCCATGATGTCCTGCACGGACTTCTCGGTGATCGCCAGTTCACCCGTGTGGTCCTCGGGAAGCAGCACAGGCAGGTCGCCTCGGCGCTGGCCGATCTCACGCATGTCTATCGAGGCACAGGCCTGCACCCCGTCGGTGAATCCGAACTGGAACGCCGACACCCGTTCGAACGCCGAACCGTGTTCGTCCACGCCGACTTCTGGGTCGTCCTCGTTGAGCAGCGGATCGCGGAATCCGATGACGGCTGCCAGCACGCCGTTCAGGCCCTCTCCCGTCGAGAGCGTGAAGCGCGGTGAGTTGTCTTCGGCGACCCAGCGCATATAGGCACCGGCAAGGCAGTCGGCCTGCTGCTCGGACACCAGCGTCTCGGTGTCTTCGTCGGACATGCCGGACTGGTACTGGATGGCATGCCCGTATTCGTGCGCGAGCACCATCGTCACACCCATGTCGCCGTGCGCTTGTTGCAGCGCGGGCAGCAGTTCACCGCGGTCCCATCCGATGGTGTGGTCGTCCAGGCAGTAGCCCGCGTTCACGATCCCGTACGTGCTGTCACCGCAGAACTCGATGTCTTCGAAACCGTTGGCGTCCCAGGAAATCAGGCTCTCCACCGGTGTGAGGCTGCCATCGAAGTACTCGCCGTAGGTGGCTTCCCAGAACTCCTCGATGTCGCTGATCGCCTGACGACCGAGTTCGTCCATATCGCCGTCGTCGGTGCCGAGCACGACCCGCGACGGCCCCGCGGGATCGGATCGCATGCCGGTCGGCCCGTCGGTGGCCGGCATCCCCGCGACGCTGAATGGGTCATCGAATACCGAGACGGCGTGGCCCTGCAGGGTCGTGCTGCACGACGACAAAACGAGCGCGGCAGACACCGCGGTCACTGCGCCCACCAGGTGTCGTCGGGGCATTGCCGCCGCCTTTCGGGGTCCGCAGGCGGCCGGGGCGGCCCGCACGTGGAATTAGCCGCCAGGATAGTGAAATTAATCAGCTAACGCGTAAACGTTCGAGCGCCTGTCGGACCCGGACCGGGTCGGTGGTCGCCCAGAACGGTGGCAGCGAGGCCCGCAGGAACCCGCTGTACCGAGCGGTTGCCATCCGCGAGTCCAGCACCGCGACCACACCGCGGTCGTCGATGCGGCGCAGGAGCCGGCCGGCGCCCTGGGCCAGCAGCAGCGCCGCGTGGCTCGCGGCAACCGCCATGAAGCCGTTGCCACCGCGGGCGGCCACCGCACGCTGGCGCGCCGTCAGCAGCGGGTCGTCGGGCCGTGGGAAGGGGATGCGATCGATGAGCACCAGCGACAGTGACGGGCCGGGAACGTCGACGCCCTGCCACAGCGACAGGGTCCCGAACAGCGACGTCTCGGCATCGTCGGCGAATCGCTTCACCAATGCCGATGTGGTGTCCTCGCCCTGACACAGGACGGGGGTGTCGAGGCGCTCCCGCATGATCTCGGCGGCGGCCTTCGCTGCACGCATCGAGGAGAACAGGCCCAGCGTGCGGCCGCCGGCGGCGGTGATGAGTGCGGCGATCTCATCGAGCTGCTCGCCCGAGCCGGTGCCGTCGCGCCCGGGCGGTGGAAGGTGCGCAGCGACGTAGAGGATGCCCGACTTCGCGTGCTCGAACGGGGATCCGACGTCGATACCGCGCCACCGAACCTTGTCGTCGTCACCGGCCAGCCCCCATGCGGAGGCCATGGCGTCGAAGGTGCCGCCGATGGTCAGCGTGGCCGAGGTGAGAACCGCCGTCGCATTCTCGAACAGCCTGGTGCGCAACAGACCTGACACCGACAGCGGTGCCACCCGCAACACCGCCCTGACGTTGCCCCTGTTGTCCTCGTGGTCCAGCCACACGACGTCGGAACGGTCGGTGATGGCGGGGATGAAGGAGTCCAGGATGCGTGACGCGGTGTCGCCGACGTCGGTCAGCGCGGTCACGGCCTCGGCGCGCGCGGCAGCCGCCTTCGGATCGCTGGGGCTGGTGTCGATCGCCGACCGCACGCGGTGCGCGGCGTCCCGAAGGGCGGTCAGATAGGTCGCCATCTCGTCGTCGAGCGTGTCGATGCGCCCGGGTGTGGCGTCGTGGATGGCCGAGGACAGGGTCGCGGTGGCCGCCTCGAGACGTTGCGCGAGTTCCTGGTCGACCAGGCGCGCGGAGCGTCGATGGGCAACACCCATCGAGGTCGCCGAAAGCTCGGCGGTGGCCACACCGGTGACCCGGTCCACGAGTTCGTGGGCTTCGTCGACCACCAGCAGGCGGTGTTCCGGGAGCACCGCGGCGTCGGACACGGCGTCGATGGCCAGCAGTGCGTGGTTGGTGACGACCACATCGGCATGGCCGGCCTTGTCGCGCGCCTTCTCCGCGAAACAGTCGGTGCCGAACGGGCAGCGTGCCATCCCGATGCACTCCCGGGCGGAGACGCTGACCTGCGACCACGACCGGTCGGGCACTCCGGGGGTCAGCTCGTCGCGATCACCTGTCTCGGTCTCCGACGACCACGCGATGAGCCGCTGCACGTCGCGTCCCAGGGCTGATGTCGCGACCGGCTCGAACAGCTCCTCCTGCGACTGCTCGTCGGGCTCCGTCGCGGCTCCGTTGTGAATCTTGTTGAGACACAGGTAGTTTCCTCTGCCTTTCAGCAGCGCGAATTTCGGGCTGCGCGGCAGGGCGTCGGTCAGTGATTCCGCGAGCCGGGGCAGGTCGCGGTCCACGAGCTGGCGCTGCAGCGCGATGGTCGCCGTCGATATGACGATGGGTTCGTCGGTGTCGACGGCCCGCGCGATGGCGGGCACGAGGTACGCCAGCGATTTGCCGGTCCCGGTTCCCGCCTGCACGGCCAGGTGTTCGCCGGTGTCGAACGCATGCGCCACCGCCTCGGCCATCTCGATCTGGCCGGGGCGTTCTGCACCGCCGAGTGCCGTGACCGCCTTGGCGAGCAGTTCGGTGACGGTTCCGGTTTCGCCCGTGGCTGCTCCTAGTGACTCGCGGGGGCGATCATCCGGGTGGGTATCGCCGGTTCGCCCCTGGACAGTTTGAGGCCGTCCCACGGCAGGCTGTGCAGTCCCTCCTTGACGCGCTCCCGCGCGGCTTCGAGGCCGAGGCTGCCGTCGACGGGCTCACCCTGGCAAACCAGGGGCACCGTCAGCGTGCGTTCGACCAGGTCCGGTGGCGCAGCCGGGTTGGCGCCGATGGGATGCACGATCTCCTCGACGATGGTGCCGGTGGGCCTGGCCAGACGCACTGCCTGCTTACGGCCGCCGTGCGACGTCTTGTGGAGGCTGCGTTTCTCCACGGGTATGCCGTCGACCTCGACGAGCTTGTAGACCATGGACGCCGTCGGTGCGCCCGAACCCGTGACGACCGAGGTGCCCACACCGTAGATGTCGACCGGCTCGGCCCGTAGCGCGGCGATCGAGAACTCGTCGAGGTCTCCGGACACCACGATGCGGGTATTGCGGGCACCGAGGCCGTCGAGTTGGTCGCGCACCTGGCGCGCGACCACGCCCAGATCACCGGAGTCGATGCGCACCGCGCCAAGCTCCGGGCCGGCCACCTCGACGGCATTGGCCACGCCCGCGGTGATGTCGTAGGTGTCCACGAGCAGCGTGGTGCCGACGCCCAGCGCGTCGACCTGCGCCTTGAACGCCGCCTTCTCGTCGGCTCCGTCGCGCGTGGTGTGCAGCAGCGTGAAGGCGTGCGCACTCGTGCCGAGCGCGGGCACCCCGTAGGTGTGCTGGGCCTCGAGGTTCGACGAGCCCGTGAAACCCGCGATGTAGGCGGCGCGCGCGGCCGCGACGGCAGCCTGCTCATGTGTGCGCCGTGAGCCCATCTCGATCAGCGTCCGGCCTTGTGCGGCGACGACCATCCGGGCCGCTGCCGACGCGATCGCGGTGTCGTGGTTGAAGATCGACAGCGCCAGCGTTTCCAGGACGACGCACTCCGCGAACGTGCCGTGCACGGCCAGCACGGGGGAGCCAGGGAAGTACAGTTCACCTTCGGCGTACCCGTCGACGTCGCCGCGGAACCGATAGTCGGCGAGATATGCCAGCGTCTCGCGATCGCAGAAGTCCGCCAACGACGAGAGGGCTTCGTCGTCGAACGTGAACTGCGCCAACGCTTCCACGAACCGGGCCGTCCCGGCCACCACCCCGTAGCGACGGCCGTCCGGCAGCCGGCGGGCGAACACCTCGAACGTGGTCCGTCGGTGCGCAGTGCCGTCGCCCAGTGCAGCCGCGAGCATCGTCAACTCGTATTTGTCGGTCAGTAACGCCGGGGACACCCCCTCGGACTGGGCGATCACCTAGCAACCGTATCGGCTGAGGGGCGACAAGCCTCGACTCGAGCAGCGGGACATGCGTGTTGCGCCGTGGCCACGGCGCAGATCTGACCGATCACCAGAGCCGGATTCTCGTTCTCGATGTCGACCACCCGGGTCCGCCGACGGGTACCCAGGCAGGTCGCTGCAGCGCACCGCGCGGTATGCCCTGCGAGTCCGGGATGTCGCCGCACGCTCGTTTGAGGCGTCGGCATCGAGTGCGCTGGAATGCGCTTCGCGATGGACATGCAGGCCAAGCATCCGCTGGACGCCGTACTTCACGGTCTCGCTATCCTTGTCCACATGGTTACGCCTGCGAAGACCCGACCGGGAACTCGCGAGGAACGGGACGTCGCGACCATCGACGCGACCGATAGCCCTTGGGTGACCCTGGTCTGGGACGACCCGGTCAACCTGATGACCTACGTGACGTACGTCTTCCAGAAGCTCTTCGGCTACAGCGAGCCGCACGCGACCAAACTCATGCTGCAGGTGCACAACGAGGGCAAGGCCGTGGTGTCTTCGGGCAGCCGGGAGTCGATGGAGGTCGACGTCTCCAAGCTCCACGCCGCGGGCTTGTGGGCGACCCTGCAGCAGGACCGCTGATCCGACTGTGCGCAAATGGAAACGGGTCGACACCGCTGACGGCCCGCGCTTCCGCTCGGCGCTCGCCGCGCATGAGGTCTCGCTGCTGCAGAACCTCGCGACGTCACTGGTCGGAATGCTCGACGACCGTGAATCATCGTCTCCCGCTGACGAACTGAAGGAAATCACCGGTATGCGCACCGGTCACTCGTCACCTCCGCACGACGAGACGATGAAGCGTCTGCTGCCGGACTTCTTCCGCCCGCAAAACGACCACCCCGCCGGCTCGGGCACCGCGGAGAGCCTCAACAGCGCGCTTCGAAGTCTGCACGAGCCGGAGATCATCGACGCCAAACGTGAAGCGGTCCAACGGTTGTTGGCGACACTGCCGCCGAGCGGCGGCAAGTTCGAGCTCACCGAGGACGACGCTCATGCCTGGGCTGCGGCGGTCAACGACATGCGGCTTGCGTTGGGCACCATGCTCGGAGTCACGGCCGACGGCCCTCACGAATTGCCGCCCGACCATCCGATGGCGGGCCATCTGGACGTGTATCAGTGGCTGACCGTGCTGCAGGAGTATCTGGTGCTCGGAATGATGGGGAAGTCGTAAGGATGAGCGCGATCACCGACGTCGGCGGAATCCGCGTCGGCCATCACCATCGAATCGACCGCGATGCTGAGCTCGGTTCGGGCTGGGCCACCGGCACGACGGTGGTGTTGACCCCGCCCGGCACGATCGGTGCCGTCGACTGCCGCGGTGGTGCACCCGGCACCCGCGAGACGGACCTCCTCGACCCGATCAACTCCGTGCGCCACGTCGACGCAGTGGTGCTGAGTGGGGGCAGTGCGTTCGGACTGGCCGCCGCGCACGGCGTGATGGAGTGGCTGGAAGAACACGGCCGCGGTGTCGCGCTCGACAACGGCGTGGTGCCGATCGTTCCGTCCGCCGTGATTTTTGACCTCCCGGTCGGTGGGTGGCAGTGCCGGCCGGATGCCACGTTCGGGCGGGCCGCGGCCGAGAGCGCGGGTACCGACGTGGCCATCGGCAGCGTGGGCGCCGGGGTCGGGGCGCGCGTCGGGGTGCTGAAGGGTGGCGTCGGTACCGCGTCGGTGACGCTGCCGTCCGGCGTGACGGTGGGGGCCATCGTGGTCGTCAACGCCGCAGGTGACGCCGTGGATCCCGCGACGGGGTTGCCCTGGCTCGCCGACCAGATCGAGGAGTTCGGTCTGGTGGCACCGCCCGCGGATCAGATCGCCGCCTATGCCGACCGCCGCACCGAGCTCAGTCCCCTGAACACCACCATCGCGGTCGTCGCCACCGATGCGATGCTGAGCAAGGCCGGGTGTCGACGGATGGCCGTCGCCGCGCAGGACGGACTGGCGCGCACCATCCGGCCGTGTCACACCCCGCTCGATGGCGATACGGTGTTCGCGCTGGCCACCGGAGCAGTCGAGGTGCCGCCGGACCCGACGACCCCGGCGTCGATGTCCCCGGAGGTGCCACTGATCACCGCGCTGGGGGCCGCCGCGGCGGACTGTCTGGCACGTGCGGTGCTGGTGGGGGTGCTGGCCGCGGAGCCGGTAGCAGGAATACCGACGTACCGTGGCATGTTGCCGGGTGCGTTCGAGTGATCGCTCGCGGTGAGTGGCTCGCGGTGAGTAGGAGGAGGAAGTAGGCAGTGCTGGTGATCCGAGCGGACCTGGTCGACGCGATGGTCGCCCATGCCCGCGCCGACCACCCCGACGAGGCGTGCGGGGTGATCGCGGGACCAGAGGGCACCGATCGCCCGGAGCGGTTCATCGCGATGACGAACGCCGAGCGTTCGCCGACGTTCTATCGGTTCGACTCCGGTGAGCAGCTCAAGGTGTGGCGCGCGATGGACGAGGCGGACGAGGTGCCCGTCGTCATCTACCACTCGCATACCGCCACCGAGGCGTACCCCAGCCGCACCGATATCTCGTACGCGTCCGAGCCGGACACCCACTACGTGCTGGTATCGACGCGTGACCCCGGCGAGCACGAGCTGCGCAGCTACCGCATCGTCGGCGGCGTCGTCACCGAAGAGCCCGTCAAGATCGTCGAACAGTATTAGAACTTTGGAAAGGAGTGGCCGACCATGTCTGTCACTGTGTCGATCCCGACCATCCTGCGCGTCCACACCGGTGGCGAGAAGCGCGTCGCCGCAGCGGGCGACACCGTTGGTGCGGTGATCAGCGATCTCGAAGCGAACTACTCCGGAATCTCCGAGCGCCTGATGGATAACGGCAAGTTGAACCGCTTCGTCAACATCTACGTCAACGACGAGGATGTGCGGTTCTCCGGAGGGCTGGACACCGCGGTCTCGGACGGGGATTCGGTGACCATCCTGCCCGCCGTCGCGGGTGGCTGAGTGACCCGATACGACTCCCTTCTCCAGGCGCTCGGCGATACGCCGCTGGTGGGCCTGCAGCGGTTGTCTCCGAAGTGGGACGAGGAGCCGCACGTTCGGTTGTGGGCCAAGTTGGAGGACCGGAACCCGACCGGCTCCATCAAGGACCGGCCGGCGCTGCGAATGATCGAGGACGCCGAGCGGCGCGGTGTACTGCAGCCCGGCGCAACGATTCTCGAGCCGACCAGTGGCAACACAGGCATCTCGCTGGCTATGGCGGCCTTGCTCAAGGGCTATCAGATGATCTGCGTGATGCCCGAGAACACCTCCATCGAGCGGCGGCAGCTGTTGGAACTCTACGGGGCGCGCATCATCTATTCGCCGGCCGAAGGCGGCTCGAACACCGCGGTGGCCTACGCGAAAGAGCTTGCGCTGCAGAATCCTTCGTGGGTCATGCTCTACCAGTACGGCAACGAGGCGAACGCCCTTGCGCACTACGAGGGCACCGGCCCCGAGCTGTTGGCCGACCTGCCCGAGATCACGCACTTCGTCGCCGGCCTCGGCACCACCGGCACGTTGATGGGTACCGGACGCTACCTGCGCGAGCACAAGCCCGACGTCCAGATCGTGGCGGCCGAGCCCCGCTACGGCGAAGGGGTCTACGCCCTGCGCAACATCGACGAGGGGTTCATCCCCGAGCTGTACGACCCCGACGTGCTGACCACCCGCTTCTCGGTCGGCGCCTACGACGCGATCAAGCGCACCCGCGAACTCGTCCAGGTGGAGGGGATCTTCGCCGGCATCTCCACCGGCGCGGTGCTGCACGCCGCACTCGGTATAGCGGCCAAGGCGCTCAAGGCAGGGGAGCGGGCCGACATCGCGTTCGTCGTGGCCGACGCAGGTTGGAAGTACCTGTCGACCGGTGCGTACGCCGGTAGCCTGGATGACGCGGAGGACGCGTTGGAAGGGCAGCTATGGGCATGACGGGCCCGGGATATCAGGGCATACCGGGGACACCGGCGACGCCGAAGAAGCGGCCCGCGTGGGTGGTCGGCGGTGTGACGGTCATCAGCTTCGTCGTGCTGCTGTGGGTCATCGAACTGTGGGACTCGCTGACCCGCCATCGCCTGGACAACAACGGCATCCGGCCACTGGAGACAGACGGACTGTGGGGCATCATCTGGGCGCCGCTGCTGCACTCGGACTGGAACCACTTGATCGCCAACACCGTTCCGGCGCTCATCCTCGGTTTCCTGATGACGCTCGCGGGTATGTCGCGGTTCATCTTCGCCACCGCCATCGTCTGGATTCTGGGCGGTTTCGGCACCTGGCTACTCGGCAACGTCGGCGCGCACTGCCCGTACGTCGGGGTGCGCTGCGAGACCAACCACATCGGTGCCTCGGGCCTGATCTTCGGCTGGCTGGCATTCCTGATCGTGTTCGGATTCTTCACCCGCAAGGTGTGGGAGATCGTCGTCGGCGTCGTCGTCATGCTGGTCTACGGCAGCGTCCTGTTCGGCGTGCTGCCCGGCACGCCCGGGGTCTCGTGGCAGGGCCACCTGTGCGGCGCGATCGCCGGTGTCGTCGCGGCCTATGTGCTCTCCGGGCCCGAACGCAAGGCGCGTGAGCGCCGCAAGGTCGCGGCGAAGAACCCGTATCTGACGTCGTGAGTTCTGCAACCGCGCCCGTCGGGATCTTTGACTCCGGGGTCGGCGGGCTGACCGTCGCCCGCGCGATCATCGACCAGCTGCCCGACGAGGACATCATCTACGTCGGCGACACCGCCAACGGCCCGTACGGTCCGCTGACCATTCCGGAGATCCGCGCGCACGCGTTGGCGATCGGTGACGATCTCGTCTCGCGCGGTGTCAAGGCGCTCGTGATCGCATGCAACACAGCGTCATCGGCCTGCCTGCGTGATGCCCGCGAGCGCTACGCACCTGTCCCCGTGGTCGAGGTGATCCTGCCCGCGGTCCGTCGGGCGGTGGCCGCCACCCGCAACGGCCGCATCGGGGTCATCGGCACGGAGGCGACCATCGCGTCGGGGGCGTATCACGACGCGTTCGCCGCGGCCCGCGACATCGAGGTGATCGGGGTGGCCTGCCCTCGCTTCGTCGACTTCGTGGAGCGGGGAGTGACCAGCGGTAGGCAGGTGCTCGGTCTTGCGGAGGGATATCTCGAGCCGCTCCAGCGCGCCGACGTCGACACGTTGGTTCTCGGGTGCACGCACTACCCGATGCTGTCGGGTCTGATCCAACTCGCCATGGGCGATCACGTCACGCTGGTGTCGAGCGCGGAGGAAACCGCCAAGGACTTACTCCGCGTGCTCACCGAACTGGATTTGCTGCACCCTCATCCCGACGATCCGGGCTCCGCAGTTCGTCGCCGATTCGAGGCGACCGGTGACCCTGAGGCGTTCACCACATTGGCGGGCCGGTTCCTCGGTCCGACACTGAACGGTGTTCGGCCTGTTCAGCGCCACGTCGACGGGCAAAAGTGAATTCGGATGCGCAAACCGGCGATGTTTTCGTCAACTCGCAGGTGGGCATGGCAAGCTAGTGGGTGTGCGAATCACCGTTCTCGGTTGCTCCGGCAGTGTTGTCGGGCCTGATTCGCCAGCTTCCGGTTATCTGGTCACCGCTCCTGAGACTCCACCGCTAGTCCTGGATTTCGGCGGCGGCGTGCTGGGCGCTTTACAGCGCTACGCCGACCCCAACTCGGTGTACGTACTCCTCTCGCATCTGCATGCAGACCACTGTCTCGATCTGCCGGGCCTGTTCGTGTGGCGGCGCTATCACCCGTCGCCGGCTCAGGCACGCGGCGTGATGTACGGCCCGGCCAACACCTGGGCTCGGTTGGGTGCCGCGTCGTCGCCCGAGGGCGGGGAGATCGACGACTTCTCCGACATCTTCGAGATCCGGCACTGGGTCGACAACCGCGCGGTGGAGATCGGAACGCTGAGTGTCGTGCCGCGCATTGTCTGCCATCCCACCGAGTCCTACGGCATGCGGATCACCGATCCGGACGGCGCCACGCTCGTGTATAGCGGTGACACCGGCTACTGCGATGCGCTGATCGACCTTGCCCGCGGAGCCGACGTCTTCCTCTGTGAGTCGTCGTGGACGCATTCGCCCGAGCGCCCGCCGAGACTGCACCTGTCGGGCACGGAGGCGGGCCGGGCCGCGGCCAACGCGGGCGTCGGTGAACTGCTGCTGACACATATCCCGCCGTGGACGTCGCGCGAAGACGTCATCAGTGAGGCGAAGGCCGAGTTCGACGGTCCCGTGCATGCCGTGGTGTGCGGCGAGTCGTTCGAGGTCGAACGGTCCTGAGCTTCGGGCCGGATCGCCGGCTCGGCCGGCGCGTCGGGCCCACCCGATAGGGTTGGCTCGTGTCCAGACGAGAAGATGGCCGGCTCGACGACGAGTTGCGACCGGTTCGCATCACCCGCGGCTTCACCTCTCATCCCGCCGGGTCGGTGCTTGTGGAGTTCGGCGAGACGCGGGTCATGTGCACGGCCAGCGTCACCGAAGGCGTGCCGCGCTGGCGTAAGGGGTCCGGGCAGGGCTGGCTGACCGCTGAGTACGCGATGCTGCCCGCCGCCACCCACGATCGCTCCGACCGCGAGTCGGTGAAGGGCCGCATCGGCGGCCGCACGCAGGAGATCAGTCGGCTGGTCGGCCGGTCGCTGCGTGCGTGCATCGACCTGGGGGCGCTGGGGGAGAACACCATCGCGGTCGACTGCGACGTTCTGCAGGCCGACGGGGGCACGCGCACCGCCGCGATCACCGGTGCGTATGTCGCGCTGGCCGACGCGGTCACGTACCTGGGCGCCGCCGGCAAGCTGTCGGATCCCCGGCCGTTGTCGTGCGCGATCGCGGCGGTCAGCGTCGGTGTGGTCGACGGCCGGGTCCGCGTCGACCTGCCCTATAGCGAGGACTCGCGCGCCGAGGTCGACATGAACGTCGTCGCCACCGACACCGGCACGCTGGTCGAGATCCAGGGCACCGGGGAAGGCGCCACCTTCCCGCGGTCGACGTTGGACAAGATGCTCGACGCCGCGATGGCCGCGTGTGAGCAGATCTTCGTGATCCAGCGCGAGGCGTTGGAGTTGCCCTATCCCGGCGAACTGCCGGAACCGACGGAGCCACCGAAGAAAGCGTTCGGAAGCTGACCGATCTGCTCGTCGCCAGCCGCAACCGCAAGAAGCTGGCCGAGTTGCACCGTGTGCTCGACGCGGCGGGCATCTCGGGTTTGACGCTGTTGTCGCTCGATGACGTCGCGGTGTTCGACGAAGCACCGGAGACCGGCGCGACGTTCGAGGAGAACGCGCTGGCGAAGGCGCGTGACGCGTACCGCGCCACCGGGCTGCCGTCGGTGGCCGACGACTCTGGTCTCGAGGTGGCGGCGTTGAACGGGATGCCCGGCGTGCTGTCGGCGCGGTGGTCAGGCGTGACCCGCGACGCCGCGGACAAAGATAGAGCGAACACCGCGCTTCTGTTGGCGCAACTCGAACATGTGCCGGAGCCGCGGCGAAACGCCGCATTCGTATCGGCGTGCGCGTTGGTGTCGGCGGCAGGCGAGGTGGTGGTGCGCGGTGAGTGGCCGGGTGTCATCGTGCGAGAACCGCGCGGGGACGGCGGATTTGGCTACGACCCGGTCTTCCTGCCGACGGGATCGGACCGGACGGCCGCTGAGCTCAGCCCGGCCGAGAAGGATGCGGTATCGCATCGCGGCCGAGCGTTGACGCAACTGGTACCCGCGCTGCGGGAGTTGGCGGGCTAGGTGCGCGCGTCGACGAGATAGCCGTCGATGAAGTCGTGCAATGCGGGTGCAAGCGCATCCACACCGGAGTCGTTGAGCTTGGCCAGCAGAATGATGCCCTGGTATTGCGCCAGCAGTGCGTGGGCGAGTCGGTCCGGGTCGGTGCCCTCGCGTAATACGCCTGCCGCTGCCGCGTCGTGACATACCGCGGCGAGGTGACGTTCCATGGCGGCGAGTACGCCGGCCAGGTGGGTGCGCACGTCGTCCTCGGTGGTCGACAACTCGGCGGCGAAGTTTCCGAACGGGCAGCCGACCGCCCGCCCGAACTGTGCCTCGAGAGCGGTCTGGATGGCGCCGATCGCATCGGGGATCGCGTGCAGCCGTTGCGCCGGAGTCGCCGCGGAGGAGCCGGACAGCCGGCCCGCGAAGACCTCGGCGTGCAGGTCGATCACGGCCTTGGCGAGTTCGGATTTCGAGGGGAAGTAGTGGTAGAAGCTGCCCTTCCGGACGTCGGCGGCGCGGCACAGTTCGTCGACGCCGACGGCCTGATAGCTGCGTTCGAGAAACAGGCGTGCGGCCGTCGTGATGATCCGCTCGCGGGCGTCCGACGTGCGTGGCATGCGTCGATCCTACGATAGTTGACCGGTCGGTCAACTCATGGCTAGGTTGTCCCCATGACTGATGAGGTCTTCCGGACGCCGGACGAACGCTTCGAGAACCTGCCGGGTTACGATTTCGCGCCCAACTACGTCGATGTCGACGGCCTGCGAATGCACTACGTCGACGAGGGGCCGCGCGGCGGCAGGCCGATCGTGTGCTTTCACGGTGAGCCGAGTTGGGCGTACCTCTACCGCAAGTTGGTCGGCCCGCTCGTAGAGGCGGGCAATCGCGTGGTGGTCCCGGACTATGCGGGGTTCGGGCGGTCGGACAAACCCACCGACCGTGGGTGGTACAGCTACGACCGCCACACCGAGATGACGTCGCGAGTGCTCGCCGGGCTCGATCTGCGCGACGCCATCGTGGTGGTGCAGGACTGGGGTGGCGCGATCGGACTGCGGTGGGCCGTGGAGAACGCCGACCGTGTCGGAGCGCTGGCGATCTTAAACACCGGACTGTTCACCGGGCGGGTGTCCAAGGGGTTCATGGCGTGGCGCGACTTCGCGGAGCGGAACCCCGACCTGCCGGTGGGCTTTGTGATTCAGAGCGCGACGGCGACCGAACTACCCGATGACGTGGTGGCCGCCTACGATGCGCCGTTCCCCACTGTCGAGTCGAAGGCGGGTGCGGCGCAGTTCCCGCTGCTCGTACCGATCGCCGAGGACGCACCGGGCGCGCGCGAGATGAGTGCGGTGGCCGACGAGCTGTCGCGGTGGCAGAAGCCGGCGCTGATCGCGTTCTCCGATCAGGATCCGATCTTCCCGTATCCCAAAGCGGGACAAGCATTCTGCGATCTGATTCCCACCGCGACCGAACAGGTGAGAATCGAGGGCGCGGCGCATTTCCTGCAGGAAGACCGCGGCGAGCGGCTGGCCGAGGAAATCCTCAAGCACCTGACGTGACGGCTAGAGGCCGTACTTCTGCTTGATCTCCCTGGTCTGGATCTGCTCGACGATGATGCCGACCAGCGGGATGGTGCCGGCCAGCAGGATGCCGATGGTCTTGGCGATGGGCCAGCGCACCTTTACCGCGAGGTTGGCGGTGAAGAGCAGGTACACGAAATAGACCCAGCCGTGGACGACGGCGATCCAGTTCAGGCCTTCCACTCCGAAGCCGTATTTCATCACCATCTCGTAGCAGAGTGCGATGAGCCAGATGCCGGTGATCCAGGCGGTGACGCGGTAGCCGAGCAGCGCCTTGCGGATGGCTTCAACGGGGGTGCCGGTGGTCTCCGTCATGTCGTGGGTCGTTCCTTGTCTTCCTTGGCGAGGTCGGCGAGGTATGCGTTGTACTCGCTCAACTCGGGGTCGTCATCGATGGGTTGAGTCGCGGCCGTCGGTCGTTCGGGAAGCAGGCCGGCAGGTATCTCGGTGACCTCATCCTGCCGCCTGGGCTCGGGCGGCGCGTCCTCGTAGCGGACGAACTTGTAGTAGGCGTAGACGACGAAGCCGGCGAACAGTGGCCACTGCAGGGCGTAGCCGAGGTTCTGGAAGCTGCCCGCCGCGGACTCGAAGCGGGTCCACTGCCACCAGGCAAGCGCGAGGCAGCCGACGGCTCCGATGATGGCTAAAAGGATGAGCGCCGGTCTCCTACGCCGCGTAGTGGACACCTTCCAACGGTACCGCGCGGGTCTTCGGCCCGACGAATTCG
The DNA here is from genome assembly GCA_044508395.1 of Mycobacterium sp. Lineage (GTDB taxonomy): Bacteria > Actinomycetota > Actinomycetes > Mycobacteriales > Mycobacteriaceae > Mycobacterium. Next base: position 34,178 of record JBIQHU010000054.1, read on the forward strand.
TCCAGACGAGCCGTATCGGCCTTTCGGTAGATGGACACGATGTACTTGGTCGATCGCGTCCAGTGGATGCCGAGCGTGTCGAGTGCGGCGGTGAACAGCCCGATGATGTCTTCAGATCGGTTCGAGAAGTGGTAGCGGATGCTCATGACCCCGCGGTCGTTGGCGACGACGCGGCAGCCGTCGCTGTGAATCAGTCCGAGGACGAACTCTTCGGTGGCCTTGTCGACCAGCGCTTGCTGCCAGGGTTCGAGGGCTATCGGTCGCTTGTGCTTCACCCCGGGGCCGTGTTGCGGAAGTAAGCAAGGCCAATGCTTCGAGAAAAGAGAAACATCGACACACCCGATGCGTTTCACGATGCCCGCTCGTTGGCCCGGCATCAGGATCTCGATGGCCTGGCAACAGCGATCGATTATTGCTGGATACTTCTGATCGAGTGTGACGCGTGTCCGTGGCCATGAAAAAGTCCCCACTGGTGGCCAAGTGGAGGTCCCCGTTG
>JBIQHU010000055.1:0-34040 GCA_044508395.1 Mycobacterium sp.
GCAGCCGGCGGTGCTGTCCCTGGTGGCGATGACGGCGCGGGCGGGCGCCGTGGCGGGTAAGCCGGTCGGCGTCTGCGGGGAGGCTGCCGCGGACCCGCTGCTGGCGTGTGTGCTCGCCGGGCTCGGCGTGACGTCGTTGTCGGCGGCGGCCGCCGCCGTCCAGGGTGTTGGCGCGAGGCTTGCGGAGGCGTCGCTGTCACAGTGCCGTGAGGCGGCCGAAGCCGTGCTCGCCGCAGGTACCGCGGCGGACGCGCGGGCCGCAGCCCTGAACGTTCTTTCCGCGAGCAGACGTAAACATCCCTAGACACGCCGCAAATCGGGGGTTTTTGTGTCTGCTCGCGAAGGAGAAAGCAAGCCCTAAGAAATAAATCGGACTGCGGTCCGGTTATTGATGGCATGCCTGCTATCAGCGCCAATATCCTGACACTGCCGCGGATCGCTGCGGCCGAGCCCACCGACGCCGAGCGACCGGTCCGGTCCATCACCACCGGCCCGCGCGGCTATGAAGGTGAAGGCTTCCCCGTCGTGCGTGCGTTCGCCGGAGTCGGCACCGCCGACCTCGACCCGTTCGTCCATATGGACCAGATGGGCGAGGTCGAATACGAGCCGGGCGAGCCGAGGGGCACCGACTGGCATCCGCACCGCGGCTTCGAGACCGTCACCTACATGCTCGACGGGCGCTTCGCCCATCAGGACTCCCATGGTGGCGGCGGCCTGATCACCGACGGCGCCACGCAGTGGATGACGGCGGGATCGGGGATCCTGCACATCGAGACGCCGCCCGCCGAGCTGGTCGACAGTGGCGGGCTTTTCCACGGCATCCAGCTCTGGGTGAACCTGCCGCGTAAGGACAAGTTCGCGACACCGCGATACCAAGCCATCGAGGCTGAGCAGGTCAGGCTGCTGTCCTCCGACGACGGTGGGGCGCTGGTGCGGCTGATCGCGGGCGACGTCGCGGGACAGCGGGGCCCGGGCGCCACGCACACGCCGATTACCATGGCGCACGCGACGATTGAGCCCGGTGCCCGGCTGTCTCTGCCGTGGAACCGCGACTTCAATGCGCTCGTGTACGTGTTGTCCGGCCGCGGGTCGGTCGGCCCCGTCGGCCACCCGATTCACCAGGGGCAACTCGCAGTGCTCGGACCCGGCGACCGGATCAGAGTCAGCGCCGACACCTCGCAGGATTCCCACCGGCACGCACTTGAAGTCCTGCTGCTGGGCGGCAAACCGATCCGCGAGCCCGTGGTTCAGTACGGCCCGTTCGTGATGAATACAAAGACCGAACTGGTTCAGGCCCTTCAGGATTACAACGCCGGCAAGTTCGGCGCCATCCCGCCCGATGCGCTCATGCCCCACCGCGTTTGAGCACCAGATCATTCTCGTGCCGGGAATCGCTTCTCGGATAAAGCAATTCCAGTTCGCCGATGTGTGCCGCGGCGGTCACCAACGGCAGGGCCGCCGCGACGGCCAACTCGTCGTCGGTGGCCTCGGCGCGCAACGCGATCACCAAGTCGTCGCTGATCGGTTGCACCGAAAGCCCCCGTTGCCGACGGGTGAGGACGCGACACACCGCCTCCGTATGCGCTTCCAGCACCGCGCGGGTCCGTTGGTACACGCCGTGCGGCGGCGGGACGACATCGGCGATCAGTTCGGCGGCGGCGCGCAGCCGGGCCGCTCGGTTGGCGCGTCGAACCAAGGGGGCCCGGACGTCGGCGTTACCGCTGCTTTCCGAAAGGTACTGGCGCACACCGTCATCGACGGTGCGCGAGGCCTCCAGGGCTTCGTGGCTGAGCGCGATCACCCGGTCGGTGGCCTCCTCGGATGCTCCCCGGGTGACGCGCAAGACGGCGGCCGTGAGAAAGCCGGCACCGACGGTGAACGCGTCGTCGATGACTTTCGACACCCGGGTACGCACACCGCGTGGCCACAGCAGCAGCGAAACGACGATGCCGACCATGGCGCCGACGATGACGTCCTGAATACGGATCAGCCCGACGCTCCAACCGGTCGGGGCGATGAGATTGAAGATGATCAGCACCATCATCGTGAAGGCGGCCTGGCCGGCGATGAACGACGCGACCTCCGGCACGAACGCCGAACCGAACGCGACCATCGGCAGCAGCGCCCACATCACGATCGGGTCGACGCCGACCAGCTCGATGACCACGACACCGATCAGGAAGCCGATCGCGGTGCCTGCGACTGCACGCAGCACCCGGGTCCCCGTCGTCAGAGCGCTGCTGCGCAGGACGGACATCGCGCCGAGCACCACCCAAAATCCGTTTTGCAGCGGGAAGAGGTGCGTGACAGCAACCGCCAGCGCGAGGCCGAGACCGGTACGCACGCTGTTGCGCAGCACCACCGCCCTGGTGGCCAGCAGGCCCTTGGTGATCGTGGCGACCGCGGTCGTCTCCGGCATAACCCAATCCGCGACCCCCGTCGGCGGCAGCCGGCGGCCGAGAACGCGGGCCCATACCGGACGGGCGTCGGCCTCGGCCGCATTTCGGATGATGCGGCCCGTCACACCGACGGTGGCCGAGAACGTACGGCGCCCCAGCAGCTTCCGTCCGACGGCCACCGCCGCCGCGTCGTCGGGTTCGGCGAGTATCTCGATGATGTCGTCGCGATACCGACCCTGCGCGATGGATCTGAGCTCGGCCAGTGCCGAGTTGAGGTCCGCCCCGCGGGCCGCCCGCGCAGCCGGTTCGGGGATGCTGAGCACTGCAGCGCAATCCCGCAACACCCGGATCAGCGGTGCCTTCAGATTGCCGAGCATGCGCCCGGTGTCGTCGGTGATCCGGTCGGCGAGGAAGCCGAGGTCGTCCACAACCCGCACCAGCGCCCGGCTGCCTGCAGTGAGCGCGACGGGGCGAAAGTCGGCGCCGAGGAAGCTCTCCCACAGCGCATTCATCGCACGCGTGGCATCCTTGGCCGTCCCGGTGCCCTCGAGCGCGTCGGCCAGACGCGTGCACACCTGCGTCGCGTGCCTGCGTAGTTCGTCGTGATGGCGCGGCGGGAAGAGGAACAACGCCGCGGGCACGCACACCGCCAACGCGATGAACCAGCCGAGCAGACGCTCGGAGATGGGCCCGACGGGCGTGCAGGCGGGCAGCACGAATGTCAGCAGAGTGGCGCGCTGCCCGGAGGCGATGATCTCGCTGAGCACACCCGAGAACGTCACCACCACACCGAGAACGAACATCACCGCGACGCTGATCACTGGATGGGGTGCCACCAGGGTTCCGAGGGTGATCAGCACCGCGCCGTTGATGCCCAGACCGCAGTAGGCCAGCGCGCGGGCCGGTCGGTTTCCCGGGAAGTCCACCATGATCAGCAGCGCCACCGAGCCGAAGATCGCCAAAAGCGGTGTCTGCGAACCACTTCCGACGACAAAGCCGACTGCGGCTGCAACAGGAACCACGATTGCCGCCCTGGCGGCGCGGCGCAGCGCATCGAACTCGGGGTCGCGCTTGCGGAGCAGATCAACCGCGCGACGCCACCAGCTCGTCATATCAGTGCGCAATTATCTTGATGACGACGACTATCAACCCAACGCCGACGAGGCAGGCGACCGCCAGCGCCCGCTGCCACCACGGCAACCGGGTCTTCCGCACCGCCAGCAGCGCGATGAGTCCGAGCTCGCCGATCAGCGTCCACATCGCGATCCACATCGCGGTGTCGGTGTCGAGGATGCCGAACACCGCGACCATTAAGACGATCAGCGGGGGTACGGCCGCCGCCACGATCTGGCCTGACGTCTGCACGATCCGCATGGCGTCGCGCCGCTGCGGGGCCCGCCCGAACACCGCGAGGTGGGCTACCCAGTGTGAGAGCAGGCTCGCGGCCCACAGGCCGCCGGTGGCTACCGCGATGTCGAGGATTCGTGCCAACGCGCTGGTGTCCTCGTCGCTGTAGCGGGCCAGTATCGCCAACGTCGCCAGGCAGGAGATCGCCCCGTAGAGACGCTCGCGCAGCAGCGCGACAACATGGTGGACCTCGTCCGGTGAATCGCCGATTGCAGTCACTGAGTCAGTCACTGTCGGGCACCGAGGCAAACCCGTCCGTGTCGAGCGCGACCCGCAGCCGTTCGGTGATCCACTGCAATGCCGTGGCGTCGTGGGGTAGCGCGGCCTGCTCGTAACCGACCAGAAGGTACACCGCCCAAAGTGCGAAGACCTCGGCTTTCCGCTTGCTCTGCAGGATTTCGTACGCCGACTCATAGGCGACGTCGAAACGTTGCCGGTCCACGGCGGCCTGGACGGCGTGTACGTCCGGATCGAGAGAGCTCCACACCCGGATCGCCGCCTCGGCTCCGTGGGGAAGGCCCAGTCCGGCCTGGATCATGATGTCGATGCGGCGGCGCGGGTCCGCTTCGCTGCGCACCGTCTCGGCCATCTGTACCGTCCGCTCCTGCACCCAGTACTCGACCAAGTCCTTGGTATAGGCCGGCCAATTGGTGAAGTAGTGATAGAAGGAGCCGGTGGTGACACCGAGGCGGTTACACACCTCGGCGAGTTTGAGTCCCCCGTAGCCGAGATCGGACAACACATTGAGCCCGGTCTCGAAGTAGGCCTCCCGAGAAACGACGCTGGCCATGGGACGGAACCCTAGTGCCCGCCCCGTCGAATTCTCTACGGCGCATCGCCCCGGCATATCGTGAAAAATTTGCTGGACGGCCCCTTCTAGCTGTCCGGCAGGTGATACCCCGTAGGTCCACAAGTGGGCTGTGGCACAATTTGACCGTGCCGCAACATATCGCGAGTAGGGGTCCGGGTCGCCCACCCGCAGCGAAGGCCGCGGAGACGCGGGAGCGCATCATACGAGCCGCACGCGAGGTCTTCAGCGAACTCGGATACGACGCGGCGACCTTTCAGGCGATCGCGGTCCGCGCCGGTCTGACGCGCCCCGCGATCAACCACTACTTCGCGAGTAAGCGGGTGTTGTGGGGCCAGGTGGTCGAACAAATCGACTCTCTGGTAGTTAGCGCGGGCAAAGCCCGGGCCGAGGAGGCGACGAGCCTGCTGGACCGGCTCGGAGCGTTCTTCAGCGCGGCGATGCAGACCAATTCCGAAGACCGTTCGGCGGCAGCGTTTCTCGTCACGTCGGTGCTGGAGTCTCAGCGCCACCCAGAGCTGATCGGTGACGAACACGATTCGCTGCGGACATCCCGCGAGTTCATCACCTGGGCGGTCAACGACGCGATCGCGAACGGCGAACTCACCACCGACACCAACGTCAACGAGCTCGTGGAGTTGCTCGTCGCGATGATCTGGGGGATGGGTTTCTACGCCGGATTCGTCGGCAGTCACGAAGACCTCGGCGGGGTCGTCCACAACTTCCAGCGGCTGCTGGCCAACAAGCTCTGGAGCCTGCGCCCCTAGCCAACCCCTTGTCGCATAGCTCGCCTAAGCGAAATCGCTACCATGGCGAACGGTATGACCGATCGGAACGAGGGGGCTCGACAATGAGCTCATTGCGTACGCATGACGACAGCTGGGACATCGCGACCAGCGTCGGCTCCACGGCCGTCATGGTGGCCGCGGCCCGTGCCGGCGAGACCGCCAAGCCCGACCCGCTGATCCGCGATCCGTACGCCGAGGTGCTGGTCGCCGGCGTCGGCCCGGGCATCTGGGATTTCGTGCGCAGCGAGGAATTCGCCGCCAAAGTCGCCGAGGCCGACGCCGAGGTCGCGGCGATCCTCACGCACATGGGCAACTACCAAGCCGTGCGAACTCATTTCTTCGACGCTTTCTTCGCCGACGCCATGGCGGTGGGCATCCGGCAGGTCGTGATCCTCGCGTCTGGCCTCGACGCACGCGCCTACCGCCTCCCGTGGCCTCCGGAGACGGTCGTCTACGAGATCGACCAGCCCAAGGTGCTCGAGTACAAGGCGGCGAGGATGGCCGAGCACGGCGCGCTGCCGTCGGCCCAGCGTCACGCCGTGGCCATCGACCTCCGCCAGGACTGGCCTACTGCCCTGCGTGCCGCCGGTTTCGACACCGGCAAGCCGACCGCATGGTTGGCCGAAGGGCTGCTGATGTACCTGCCCGCCGATGCGCAGGACCGGTTGTTCGAACACGTCACCGCGCTGAGCGCGCCCGGCAGCCGGGTCGCAGTCGAGACGGTCGGTACGCGGTCCGACGAGAGACGTGCGGAGTTCCGGAAGAAGTTCGAACGCATCGCCGCGCAATTCGGCATCGAGGATGCGCCCGACGTCGCCGATCTGATGTACAACGATCCCGACCGGGCCGATGTCGCGCAGTGGCTCAACGAGCATGGCTGGCGGTCGTCGGCCGTCAGCGCTGCCGACGAGATGCGCAGGCTCGACCGGTGGGTGTTGCCGCCCGCGGAGTCCGATGGCGGCCAGTTCTCGTCGTTCGTCACTGCCGAGAAGGCAGGCTGACCGCCCGAACGGGCGAGTAGAGGGGCATGAAGTTGCCCCTTCAGGACGGGCCAACCGGTTGGTTAGGATCGGGTAATCCTCGGGTCAGGAAGGACACCCACCCATGACCACAGAATCCGTCGCGCCCGAAGCCGCCGCGACAAACACCCCAGACATCCCCGGCACTGTGCGCAGGATGCGCGAGACCTTCGCATCCGGTCGCACCCGCAGCGTCGAATGGCGTAAGCAACAGCTCAATGCCCTCGTGAGACTGATGAACGAGAACGAGGGCGCCATCATGGAGGCCCTCGACAAGGACCTCGGACGCAGTCCCTTCGAGGCGTGGCTTGCCGACATCGCGAGCACCGTCGGTGAGGCGAAAGACGCCGCCAAGAACGTCAAGAAGTGGATGCGCCGCCGCTACCGGCTGCTGGAGATGTCGCAGCTGCCCGGCCGCGGCTGGGTCGAGTACGAGCCATACGGCACCGTGCTGATCATCGGCGCATGGAACTTCCCGTTCGTGCTGACGCTCGGGCCCGCCGTTGGGGCCATCGCCGCGGGTAACACCGTCGTGCTCAAGCCCTCTGAAGTCTGCCCAGCCTCGTCGGCCCTGATGGCCGAGCTGGTGCCGCGCTACCTCGACAACGACGCGATCGCCGTGATCGAGGGCGACGGCGCATGCAGCCAGGAGCTCATCGCCCAGGGCTTCGACCACATCTGCTTCACCGGCGGCACCGAGATCGGCCGCAAGGTGTACGAGGCCGCCGCACCGCATCTGACGCCGGTCACCCTCGAACTGGGCGGCAAGAGCCCGGTGATCGTCTCTGCCGATGCGGACGTCGAGGTCGCCGCCAAGCGCATCGCGTGGACCAAGCTGATCAACTCCGGCCAGATCTGCATCGCGCCCGACTACGTGCTGGCCGACGCCAAGATCCGCGACCAGCTCGTCGACGAGATCAAGAAGGCTGTGACGAGTTTCGAGGCCGAGAACAAGACCGGTGGAAAGCGCATCGTCAACGAGCGCCACTTCGCCCGGTTGACCGCATCGCTGGCCGCGACCAAGGGCAACGTCGTCATGGGCGGTGGCTCCGACGCGTCCAACATCACCATCGAGCCCACCATCGTGGTGGACCCCGATCCGGCTGAACCGCTGATGACCGATGAGATCTTCGGTCCGATCCTGCCGGTGATGACGGTCCAATCGCTCGACGACGCAATCGGTTTCGTCAACTCACGGCCCAAACCGCTCGCCGCTTATCTGTTCACGAAGACCAAGAGCATCCGCGAGCGGGTCATCAAGGAGGTGGCAGCCGGCGGCATGGTGATCAACCATCTGCTGTTCCACTTCGCGTCCAACAAGCTGCCGTTCGGCGGAGTTGGCCCGTCGGGCATGGGCGCTTATCACGGTAAGTACGGCTTCGAGCAGTTCAGCCACAAGAAGACCGTGATGACGAAGCCGACCCGACCCGATGTCGGCGCCTTCATCTATCCCCCGTATACAGAGAAGGCTCTCAAGCTCGCCAAGCGACTCTTTTAGGCGATTTCGGCGTGATTAGTAACGCTCAGCGTGACTGAACACGCCGAAATCCCAACTGTCTAGGAAGGAAACCCATGCCAGGAGTGCAGGACCGCGTCATCGTCGTCACCGGGGCCGGAGGCGGACTCGGACGCGAGTACGCGTTGACGCTCGCCAAGGAGGGCGCCAGCGTCGTCGTCAACGACCTCGGTGGTGCGAGGGACGGCACCGGCGCCGGTCACAACATGGCCGACGAGGTGGTCAAGGAGATCAAGGACGCCGGTGGCCGTGCCGTGGCCAACTACGACTCCGTAGCCGAGCCCGAGGGTGCGGCGAACATCATCAAGACCGCCATCGACGAGTTCGGCAAGGTCGACGGCGTCGTGAGCAACGCGGGCATTCTGCGCGACGGCACCTTCCACAAGATGGAGTACGCCAACTGGGACGCCGTACTCAAGGTCCACCTCTACGGCGGCTACAACGTGATCCGCGCGGCGTGGCCGCACTTCCGCGAGAACAGCTTCGGCCGCGTCGTGGTGGCCACCTCGACCAGCGGCCTGTTCGGCAACTTCGGTCAAGCCAACTATGGCGCCGCGAAGCTGGGCCTGGTGGGCCTGATCAACACGCTGGCCCAGGAGGGCGCGAAGTACAACATCAAGACCAACGCCCTCGCACCCATCGCGGCGACCCGGATGACGCAGGACATCCTGCCGCCGGAGGTCTTCGAGAAGCTGACGCCGGAATACGTTGCGCCGGTGGTGGCCTACCTGATGACCGAGGAAGTGCCCGACACCGCGTCGGTGTTCATCGTCGGTGGCGGCAAGGTACAGCGGACCGCGCTGTTCCAGAATGAGGGCGTCACGTTCACCGAGGTTCCTTCGGTCGAGGACATCGCCGCCAAGTGGGGCGAGATCACCGATCTGTCCGCGGCGCAGCGCGCCACGTTCTCGCTCGGCTGACACCGAGTGAAAGCGCTTGTTGCACAGGAGCTTTCCGGACCATCTGGGTTGGCCTACACCGATGTCGATGACGTCGTCGGCAATGACGATGTAGTCATCGTCGACGTCCGAGCGGCCGGTGTGAGCTTCCCGGACCTGCTGCTCCTGCGGGGTGAATACCAGCTGCGGTTGGAGCCGCCGTTCATCCCGGGCATGGAGGCCGCGGGAGTGGTGGTTTCGGCGCCGTACGAGTCGGAGTTCAAGCCGGGTCAGCGCGTCACCGCGCTGACGATGATGGGTGGCTGGGCGGAGCGCGTGGCCGTTCCGCCCGCGAACCTGCGACCCACGCCTGACGAACTCGAAGACGCGGAAGCCGTCGCGCTGCTGGGTAACTACCAGACGATGTACTTCGCGCTCGCCCGCCGCGCCGCACTGCGGGCCGGTGAGACCGTGCTCATTCTCGGCTCGGCGGGCGGCGTCGGTACCGCGGCCATTCAGATCGCCAAGGCGTTGGGCGCCAACGTGATCGCGATGGTGCACCGTCCGCAGGGCACCGAGTTCGTGAAGTCGCTGGGCGCGGATGTCGTCCTGCCGTTGACCGACGGCTGGCTCCAGGCCGTCAAGGACCACACCGGCGGGCGCGGCGTCGACGTGGTCGTCGATCCCGTCGGCGGCGACGTGTTCGACGACGCGATCCGCGCGCTGGCGACCGAGGGACGGCTGCTCGTCCTCGGCTTCGCGTCCGGCGGCGGTATCCCGACCGTGAAGGTGAACAGGCTGCTGCTGCGCAATGTATCGGTCATCGGGGTCGGCTACGGGGAGTTCGTCAACCGCACTCCCGGAGCTCAGTCGCTGTTCGAATTCGGTGTGGGCGAACTGGTTCGGGCCGGTCTGCGTCCGCCTCCGCCGATGCGGTTCCCCCTGTCGAAGGGCGCCGAGGCGCTGCAGACGCTGGCTGACGGTGGCGTGTTCGGCAAGGTCGTGCTGGAGCCGTAAATGAGTCCGCGGGCCCTGGCGTTCGATGTGTTCGGGACCGTCGTCGACTGGCGCTCGAGCATCATCGCCGAACTCGAATCCTTCGGCAACAGCCATGGGGTGAACGGGGATTGGCCGACGTTCGCCGACAACTGGCGCAAAGGCTACCTGCCGTCGATGGACCGAGTGCGTCGCGGTGAGCTGCCGTGGACCAGGATCGACGACCTGCACCGCATCATCCTCGAGGACCTGCTGCGCGACGCGGGGATCACGGGGGTCAGCGGTGCCGACATCGACCGGTTGAACCGTGCCTGGCATCGCCTCGACGCGTGGCCGGACAGCGTCGAGGGCCTCACCCGGCTCAAGGAACGGTTCGTCATCACGACGTTGTCGAACGGAAACTTCTCACTTCTGACCAACATGGCCAAGCGGGCCGGGCTGCCGTGGGACTGCGTGATCTCGGCGGAGTTGTTCCGCCACTACAAGCCCGACCCGGAGGCCTACCTCGGCTGCGCGGACCTGCTGGGCGTGGCACCCGGCGAGCTGATGCTCGTCGCGGCCCATCCCGGTGATCTGCGCGCCGCGCAGCAGGTGGGTCTGATGGCCGCCTACGTCGCCCGCCCGCTCGAGTATGGGCCCAACCAGCGCCCGCATCGGATCACCGACGGCGAATTCGACTTCACGGCAACGGATTTTCTGGATCTCGCCGACCAGCTCGGTGTGTGATCACCCGGCGTAGCGTGGGATCGTGACCGATCAGCACCTCCCGCCGGCCCTGAGCCGAGCCCTGGATCTGCTCTCCGATCCGCCGGCGAATCCCGACGTCAGCAAGGGGTATCTCGACCTGCTGGCCGACCGGCCGTCCACGCGCGCCGCCCCGCCCAGGAACACCGGCTTCATCCAGGCGGTATGGGCCTCGGGTCCCGGGTCGATGTTCTATGACAACGTGCAGGCCCTCGCGCGCAGGTTCATCGGCGCCTGGCAGCTGCCCGTCGAGTGGCTGAGCATTCCATCCGGCGGCGTGGCACTTGACGTCGGCAGCGGCCCGGGAAACATCACCGCACAACTGGCGCGCGCCGCGGGCCCTGACGGCCTCGCGTTGGGTGTCGACATCTCAGAACCGATGCTCGCCCGCGCGGTCGCTGCGCAGGCAGGCCCGAACGTCGGCTTCCTGCGCGCCGACGCGCAACAGCTGCCGCTGCGCGACGAAACCGTCGATGCGGCGGTCTCCCTTGCCGTGCTGCAGCTGATTCCGAATCCCGCCCAGACCCTGTCGGAGATCGCCAGGGTGCTGCGCCCGGGCGGGCGAATGGCAGTGATGGTGCCGACCGCGGGCTACGCCAGGCCGCTGTTCCGGGCGCTGCCTGCCGGCGGGGCGCGCTTCTTCGGCGAGGACGAACTCGCCGACATCCTCGAGGACCTCGGTATGGCCGGCGTCAGGACGAAGACCGTCGGCACCTTCCAATGGGTGCGGGCACGACGGCCGTGACCCATTAGCCTCGTGCTGTGGGCACCGGCGGCATCATCCTCGTCGCACTCGCGATCGCCGTCGGCATCATCGGCATCGTGGTGCCGCTTCTCCCGGGCACGCTGCTGGTGTTCGCCGCCATGGCGGTGTGGGCCATCGCCGAGAACAACATCACCGGCTGGTTGACGCTCGGTGTGGTGGCAGCACTCCTCGGCCTGGCCCTCCTAGTCAAGTACACCTGGCCCGTGAAACGGATGCGGGCTGCCGACGTGCGCACGCTGAGCCTGGTGGCGGGCGGGGTGCTCGGCATCATCGGTTTCTTCGTGATCCCGGTGATCGGCCTCGTGATCGGCTTCGTGCTGGGCGTCTATCTGGCCGAGGTGGCCACCCGCGGAGATCAGAGGCTGGCGTGGACGTCGACCAAGCACGCCGTGAAAGGTGTGGCGCTGTCGATGGGTGTCGAGCTGGCCGGAGCGCTGCTCGCGACCATTGCGTGGCTAGTCGGGGTCTATCTGACCCAGTGACCGTGACCGGCTAGCCCAACAGCGAGTCACGCAGTCGGGTGACGTCCTCGGGCGTCACTCCGGCGGCTTCGAGGTAGGTCTGCATACCGCCGTAGGTGTCGACGATGGTCCGCCGCGACGCCTCCAGGTACTCGGGCTGCACGCCGAGCACCGCGTCGGTCAGCCGGGCCTCGACGAAGGTCACCTCCTCGTCGGTCTCGATCCGTTCACGGACCGACTTCAAAATCTGTTCCCGCAGCCTCGGCACCGCCGCATTGCTGCGCAGGAAGTCGGCGAGCACCACGTCGGGGTCGACGCCGACGGCCTCGAGGACCGTCGCGACGGTGAACCCGGTCCTGTCTTTCCCGGCGAAGCAGTGCGCGATCACCGGGCGGCCCGCCCCGATCAGCGAAATGACCTGCCGCACCGCGCGTTGCGCGCCGGCCAGCGTCGGGAACCGCTGGTACTCCTCGGTCATGAACCGCGACGCGGCCTCAGCGATGTCCTCGTTGTCGGGTTTCTCGGTCATCATCTTCCGGAACGCCGTCTCGTGCGGAGCCCCGCCGTTAACGGCGGTGACCTCGTGGAAATGCAGGTGGTGTACCTCGACGCCGACGGGTATAGCGCCCGTGCCGTGGCGCTCCACCTCGCGAACTGACCGCAGGTCGGCCACATCGGTGATGCCGAGGTCGAGCAGCGCCGTCCGCCCGGCGTCGTCGAGCCCACTCAACTCACTGGAGCGGAAGAACCTGCCCGGCCGGATGCCGGTCTCCTCGGCGATGTCACGGAAGTTCCACGCCCCCGACAGGGCGTCAGGGCTGGGGGTCACTAGCCGGTCACCGACCCGGTTACCGCGGCTGCGAATGCCGACTTCTCCTTGCCCAGTTCGGCGCGCGCGATGGTCCGCATGTGCACCTCGTCCGGACCGTCGAACAGGCGCATCGCCCGGTGCCAGCCGTACATCCGGGCCAGAATGGTGTCGTCGCTGACGCCGGCGGCGCCGTGCACCTGGATCGCGCGGTCGAGGACGTTGCAGGCCATCTGCGGCGCCACCGACTTGATCATGGCGACCAACTGCTGGGCTTCCTTGCTCTTGTTGCCGTGCTTGTCGATCACCCAGGCCGCCTTGTGACACAGCAGCCGACTCTGGTCGATCTCGTTGCGGGACTGCGCAACCTGCTGCTGGACCACACCCTGTTCGGCCAACGGCTTACCGAACGCGATTCGGGTGTTGACCCGTTCGATCATCAGCGCCATCGCACGCTCGGCGACGCCGATGGCGCGCATGCAGTGATGGATGCGACCCGGTCCGAGGCGGGCCTGCGCGATCGCGAAGCCGCTGCCCTCCTCGTGCAACAGGTTCGTGGCGGGCACCCGCACGTTGTCGAAGACAACCTCGCAGTGCCCGTGCTGGTCCTGCCAACCGAACACCGGCAGCGAACGCTGGATGTCGACGCCCGGGGTGTCAACGGGCACAAGGATCATCGACTGCTGCTGGTGGCTGGCCGCGTCCGGATTGGTGCGGCCCATCACGATGAGGATCTTGCAACGGGGGTCGGCGGCGCCTGAGATCCACCACTTTCGGCCGTTGATGACGTAGTCGTCGCCGTCGCGCAGCATCGTCGTCTGAATGTTGCGGGCGTCGCTGGAGGCCACCGCGGGCTCCGTCATGGCGAAGGCGCTGCGAATCTCGCCGTTGAGCAGCGGTTCGAGCCATTGCTTGCGCTGCTGCTCATTGGCGAACAGATGCAGCGTTTCCATGTTGCCGGTGTCGGGTGCCGCGCAGTTGGTCACCTCGGGTGCGATCTCCATGCTCCAGCCGGTCAGCTCGGCCAGTGGGGCGTACTCGAGGTTGGTCAGGCCCGAGACCGACGGCAGGAACAGGTTCCACAGGCCCCGCTCCTTGGCCAGCTTTTTGAGGTCTTCGATGACCGGCGGGACGGTGTGGTCGTCCGGACCCTTCTCATGCCGGTACGCCTCGTAGTCCTTCTCGGCCGGGAAAACGAATTCGGTCATGAATTCGGAGAGCCGATCGTAGTAGTCCTGACCCTTGGCCGACATCGCGAAGTCCATGGCTGTCACGATATGACACCCGTAAAAATGGGAATCGCGGCAGTCCATGACACGTATAACTGGGCATGACCGAAAGCCGCCCGCCGTACCCGCCGTTCACCGCCGAGACGGCCATCCAGAAGGTCCAAGCCGCCGAGGATGCGTGGAACACCCGCGACCCTGAGCGCGTCAGCCTGGCGTACACAGTGGATTCGCATTGGCGCAACCGTGACGTGCATGTCGTCGGGCGCGCCGAGATCGTCGCGTTCCTGACCCAGAAGTGGCAGCGCGAACTCGACTACGTGCTGCGCAAGAACCTGTGGGATTTCCACGACAACCGGATCGCGGTGCGGTTCCAGTACGAATGCCACGACGCCGACGGCCAGTGGTACCGCAGCTACGGCAACGAGTTGTGGGAGTTCAACGCCGAGGGCTTGATGTCGCGCCGGGAGGCCAGTATCAACGACGTGAAGATCGAGGCGTCGCAGCGGCGGTACTTCGGTCCGCGGCCGGAGTCGGAGTACGGGGTGGAGATACCTCTGTGGTGACTATTCGCCGGTGCCCATGTCGATGACGAACCCCGTGCCGCCCTGGTAGCCGCGGTGACGGGGAATCACGATGACCGGGGGATGGGCGATGGTGTTCGGGGTGGCGACCAGACCCGGCCGGGGCTCCGGCTGATAGGAGTAGGTGCCTGCATTGGCCATCCCCGCCAGGCCGAGCGCGGCACCGCCGAGAATGCCCGCGGTGACGGCGGGGAGGGCGATGTAGCGAGCGAAGCTGCGGCTGATGGTCATCTGCGTGGTCCTGTCGGTTCGAGTTCTTCGTGCGTTGAAACAACTATCGCCCGCGCGGGCGGCGGAGTTTGTCGGCTGATCGCCCTCTGACCTGGGGGATTCCGCTGTCCCCCGATCGGGGGACAGCGGAATCCGTCCCGTCAGCGCAGCGCGCCCGGCTCCAGCATGACCACGCGCTCGATGCCGTTGTGGTGCATCCCCGCCACGGCCGACGGTGCGGGATGAGCCTTGACGACCGGTGGGGCGATGACCGGCGGTCGCGGCGGTGCGTAGGTCCCCGCGTTCGCGGTGCCGGCCAACCCGAGCACGGCCCCGCGATGACTCCGGCCGAGACGACCGGCAGCGCCAAGAAGTGGACGAGACGGCGAGTTACGTTGCTGTTAATCTGGATCCTCCTGTGTCACTTGATGTTTGGTACTTCCCGCCGGACCGATCCGGCGATGTGTCAAGCCTGCGACGCCGACAGCGTCCTGTCTGTCGCGCAAAGGAACGGCAGGCCGGATGAATCGCGTGTAGTCCATTCGGATGACGAGCCGGCGGCGCCTGGCGTGAGCTGTGTCGGCGATCGCGAGCGCGAGGGCTCAAGCTGATCGCCGCATGGATTCAACGACGTGCAGAGCGGGGCATCGAGACGGCGCTGTGGCTCGGCAGCGGAGAGGGGGCGTGGGAAGAACAGGTCGTTGGGGTGAACTCGGCTGCAGGAATGTCGATGACGAATCCGTGACCACCCGGATAGCTGTCGTTGCGGTGCACCACGATGACCGGACTATCGGCGGTGCTCGTGGTGGCGACCTGGCCGGGACGCGGCTGGGGCCCGCGCGAGTCGGTGTCGGCATTGGCCAGCCCGGCGAAGCCGAGCGCGGCACCACCGAGGATGCCGGCGGTCACGGCGGGGAGAGCGATGTAGCGGGCGAAGCTGCGGGTAGCGGTCACTTGTCCTCCTGTATTGACACGTTGGGTCGACTATCCGCGGTGCCGGGGGACGTGTATGTCGCCCGATCGACCCATGAATCGGTCGATTCGACGGTCCCCCGGTCGGGGGAACGGAGTGTCTGGGCGCTTTGGGCGGCATCGGCGAGGTTGCTGTGCGAAGCTGGCAGCTGTGTCGACAGGCCTGACCAGGGACAAAGTCCGGGTGGTGGTCGGCGATGACCACCCGATGTTTCGCGACGGCGTGGTGCGGGCGCTCGTTTCCAGTGGGTCGATCGAGGTGGTCGCCGAGGCTGATGACGGGGTGTCCGCGCTCGAGGCGATCCGCACGCATCTGCCGCAGGTCGCTCTGCTGGATTACCGAATGCCGGGGATGGACGGTGCCGAGGTCGCCGCCGCCGTCCAGCGCGATGAGCTGCCGACGCGGGTGCTGCTGGTCTCCGCGCACGACGAGTCGGCGATCGTCTTCCGCGCGCTGCAGGAGGGTGCCGCGGGATTCCTGCCCAAGGAGTCGAGCCGCTCTGAACTGGTGAACGCCGTGCTGGACTGCGCGAAGGGCCGCGATGTCGTGGCGCCCAGCCTCGCCGCGGGCCTGGCCGGCGAGATCCGTAAGCGCGCCGAACCCGAAGGGCCGGTGCTGAGTCCGCGTGAACGTGAAGTGCTCAAGCTGATCGCGGCGGGAAGCAGCATCCCCGCGATCGCCAAGGAACTGTTTCTTGCCCCGTCCACCGTCAAAACCCACGTGCAACGGCTTTACGAGAAACTCGGGGTGAACGACCGGGCTGCCGCGGTCGCCGAGGCGATGCGCAGCAAGCTGCTGGACTAGCCGTGCTGGACCGCGTCGCCGGCTATTTCGCGACGGAGCCTGTGCGCGTCACCGCGTTTCTGCGGCTGCCGCTTATCGCCCTGATCGCGCTGCTGGTGTGGACGTGGGAGGTCGACCACTGGCTGCCCGGCGTGTACGAAGTGGTGCTGGGGTTCTACGGCGCAGCTGCCGTGGTGTGGCTGATCGTGGTGCTGCAGGGGCCCGTGCCACGCTGGGCGGACTGGACCTCGACCGCCGTCGACGTCCTGGTCGTCGTGGTGCTGTGTCTGGTGTCCGGCGGGGCGACGGCGGCGCTGCTTCCGGTGTTCTTCCTGCTGCCGATCGCGGTGGCGTTCCAGGACCGGCCCATGCTCACCGCGATCCTCGGCACCTCTACCGCGCTCGGCTATCTGGCGGTGTGGATTGTGTACTCCAAGCGCGATGACCACGTCGGTCTGCCCGGCATCGTCTACACGCACGTCGGCTTCCTGTTGTGGGCGGCAGCCGCCACCACCGCGCTGTGTCTGGTGATGGTGTGGCGTCGCACGCGCGTCGCCAAGCTCCAGCGCATCCGCCTGCAGTTGGTGTCCGAGGCGATGCAGGCCGACGAGCGGCACAACCGGGAAGTGGCCGAGCATCTGCACGACGGACCGTTGCAGACATTGTTGGCGGCGCGCCTCGACCTCGACGAGATCCGCGAACGCAATGACGATCCAGCACTCGAAGCGGTGCATGCCGCGCTGCAGGAGACCGCCGCGCAGCTGCGCTCGACGGTCACCGAACTGCATCCTCAAGTGCTCGCCCAGCTCGGCCTCACGCCGGCGGTGCGAGAACTGCTGCGGCAGTTCGAGGCTCGCGGCGACTACACGGTGGAGGCCGATCTCGAGGACGTCGGCAAAGTCGAGTCCCAGCAGCTAATGTACCGGGCCGCTAGGGAATTACTCGCCAACATCCACAAGCACGCGCGTGCAACGACTGTGCGCGTACGTCTGTCGCGGCACGGCAATCGGATCGTGTTGACAGTCATCGACAACGGGAAGGGCTTCGACCCGTCGAACGTCGAGGGCTATGTCGCCGACGGACACATCGGCCTGGGGTCGTTGCTGGCGCGGTTCGATGGGCTGGGCGGCTCAATCGAAATCAACTCGGTGGTCGGTCACGGAACGCAGGTGACAGCAACCTCACCGCCGGAGCCGGTCGGCGAGTAAGCCGAAAAACCATTGACGGACAACGGGGTAAAGGGGGTAGCGTCGGCCGATGAAGCTGCGGACGATCGCGATCGCAACTGTCGTCGTGGTCGCGGCGCTGGCCGTGAACGCCTTCGGGGTGACGAGAGCCACGCGCTCGGCGGAGGCGTTCGACGGTGGGCGGGTGCTCCAGCTCGACGGTCCGGACCTCAACATCAAGGAGTACGGCCCTCCCGGTGACCGCGCCGTCGTGCTGCTGCACGGATATTCGGCCTCGGTGGAGTGGTGGGACCGCGTCACCGCGGCGCTGCTCGATCGACGGGTCATCGCCGTCGATCTCGTCGGGCACGGGGGCTCGGAGGCACCGGCAGATGCGGCGCAGTACGGCATCGATGGGCAGGCGGAAGCGGTGCGACGGGCGTTGGATGCGCTAGGCGTCGAGCATGCTGTTCTGGTAGGTCATTCGATGGGCGGGCTGGTGGCGATCGCGCTCGCCGAACTGGATCCAGAACATGTTGAGCGCGTGGCGGTTTCCGATACCGCTGCCGCCGAGCACCTGGTCGAGAAGTCGGCGCTGGCGAGCCTGGCGTGTACGCCGCTCATCGGGCCCGCCGTGGACCAGCTGCGGTCGCTGGACCCCGTGACCGCCAGCTCGCTGCAGACGGGTTTCGCCGACGACTACCCGGTGCCGCCGTTCGCGCATCGCTCGCTGAAACAGCTCACCCACAAAGGTGTTTGCGAATCGGGCAACCAGGGCGAGGAGCGCGATGCGGCCGATCGCCTGGCCGGTCTCGGAAAGCCTGTGCTCGTCGTGTGGGGCGAGCGCGATGTGCTGACACCGACCGCTGCGAACATCGAGCGTTACCGCAATGCGGGGCTGACCCCGACGGTCATCCCCGGATCGGGGCACAGTCCGATGGTCGAGGCGCCGGGCGAGTTCATCAACGTCCTCACGGAATTCATCCAATAGTTCTGGTGGCGAGCTGGGTCCTCGCGAGCAGACGCGTACACCCCCATTTTGGGGCCAATTTGGGGGTGCTCACGTCTGCTCGCGGTTAAGAGGTGACCAATCCGCGCGCGATGACCAGACGCTGAATCTGGTTGGTGCCCTCGAAGATCTGCATGATCTTGGCCTCCCGCATGTAGCGCTCGACGCGGAAGTCACGGGTATAGCCTGCGCCGCCGAACACCTGCACGGCGTCGGTGGTGACCTTCATCGCGGCGTCCGTCGCAACCAGCTTGGCGACGCTGGCCTGCTCCGAGTACGGGCGGCCGGCATCGCGGCGGCGCGCGGCATCGAGATAGGTGGCACGCGCGGTGACCACCGCCGCGGCCATGTCGGCCAGCAGGAAGCCGAGGCCCTGATGGTCGATGATCTTGCGGCCGAACGTCGTTCGCTCGTTGGCGTACCGGACGGCCTCGTCCAGCGCGGCTTGCGCCAGCCCGGTGGCGACGGCGGCGATGCCCAGCCGGCCGGAGTCCAATGCGCTGAACGCGATCTGCAACCCCTGCCCTTCGTCGCCGATGCGGCGGTCGGATCCGATGCGCGCGTTGTCGTAGAACGCCGCCGTGGTCGGTACGGCGTGCAGCCCCATCTTCTCCTCGGGCTTGCCGAAGCTGAGGCCCGGCAGGTCACCGGGCACCAGGAAGCAACTGATGCCTCGCGAGCCTTCACCCGTCCGGGCGAACAAGGTGTAGAAGTCGGCGACGCCGCCGTGGGTGATCCACGATTTCGACCCGTTCAGCACGTAGCCGTCACCGTCGGGCTTCGCCGCACACCGCAACGCAGCCGCGTCCGACCCCGCCTGCGGCTCCGACAGGCTGTAGGCCCCGATCTGCTCGCCGGAGAGCATGCCGGGCAGCCACCGCTTGCGCTGTTCGTCGGTGCCGAACATGAGCAGCGGATGCGACGACAGGCTGTGCACGCTGACCGCCACCGCCACCGCCGCCCACCGCGCCGCAATCTCCTCGAGGACCTGCAGGTACACCTCGAAGGGCTGGCCGCCGCCGCCCCACTCCTCGGGTTGCGGCAGGCTCAACAGACCGGCGGCTCCGAGCGCGGGAAACACGCCGTCCGGGTACGTTTCGGCCTTCTCATGCGCGTCGACGACCGGGTCGAGCACCTTGTCGGCGATCTCTCGGGTCAGTGCGATCAGGTCTTCGGCGTCCTGGTTGGGTAGCAGCCGATCGACGGCCATCCGATGCCTCCCAATGGTTGTGCGGGTGAGGTAACCATAGGCGTGTCCCGGACGGCCGGTTGCACCGCGCCGGTCAGTCGCAGCGGCGGTGCCAGGCGACGAAATACACGACCATCGCTGCCGTCAGCGCGACCAGCACCCACAACACGAGGATCTGATCGATCCACGCGCCGGGTGGCGGAGCGCCGGGCATGAAACCTCGTATCGGAATGATCGCGAACAACGATGCGGCATACCACGTCCCGAACGGCGGCATGAAGTTCTTCCGCCCACGGAACATCTCGATCGACAGGAAGAGAGCGATCGCGGGCAGGGTGAGCAGCACCAGGCACAAGCCCACATCGAAGGCGAGCGGACCACGCGCGCGACTCAAATGGATCGTCTGGTAGTCACCCTCTCCGGAGGACTGGGTGGACGGTCCGCTTCGTGTGCTGCTGATATCCCAGCTGTTGAGGCTGCCCGCCACTTCCACCCGGGCGGGTTCGAACTTGCGATCGTCACCGGATCCGACGATCACATCCGCCCCCAGCGGGCCGACTGTGTACGAGTCGAAGGGCCAATTCTCGGGGTCACCGTCGGCTTCGAGTGTCGCGCTGATCTCTTGGGGCAGGCTCCCGTCCGGCGTTTCGAGGTCGCCGCCGATGCTGATCTGCTCCACGAACAGGCGCACCGCGACGTCGGTGTTCACCACGTTGAGAGCTAAGTTCATGTGGTCGTCGGCGGGGAAGACCATGACGCTCACGTCCAACTTGGTATCCACGGTGTGGAGTTCATCGAGGTCCACCAGCACCACCGTGTCACCGCTCTCGCCGAGGTCCGGCGGGGCTAATGACTCGGCGGGGCCGGCGACATAGTGGTAGCCGGCGAGTGCGGCAGCGTAGACGACGATGATGATCAGGACCGTGCCGAAACTGGCCAGCCGACCTCGCACGTCAGCGTCGGACTTCGGCGGGTCTTCTACCGGCACGCAGGGGATGCTAGTTCGACTCTGCGGCCGAACCGGTGCGCCGTGCCGATGCGAAATGTTGCGCCGATGCGAAATATGACGATGCGAAATATCTAGTGCGCGGAGGAGATCGCCTCGGAGAGCGCGGCGTTGATCGCGTCCACCCGGTCCTTGGCGTCACCGAACAGCATCTGAGTGTTCTGACGGAAGAACAGCGGGTTCTGCACCCCGGCGTACCCCGACGCCATCGACCGCTTGAACACGATGACGTTGTTCGCGTTCCACACGGTGAGCACGGGCATGCCCGCGATCGGGCTGCCTGGGTCCTCGGAGGCCGCCGGGTTGACGGTGTCGTTGGCGCCGATGACGAGTACGACGTCGGTGTCGTCGAAGTCGTCGTTGATCTCGTCCATCTCCAGCACGATGTCGTAGGGCACCTTCGCCTCGGCCAGCAGCACGTTCATGTGGCCGGGCAGGCGTCCCGCGACGGGGTGAATGCCGAACCGGACGTTGACGCCGCGTTCGCGTAGCTTGCGGGTCAGGTCGGCGACACCGTACTGGGCTTGAGCCACGGCCATGCCGTAGCCCGGCGTGATGATCACCGAGCTGGCCGATTCGAGCAGTTCGGCCGCCCCGTCGGCGGTGATCTCGCGGTGCTCGCCGTAGTCCTTGTCGTCGGCGGGCCCGGCCTCGATCCCGAAGCCGCCCGCGATCACCGAGATGAACGAGCGGTTCATCGCCTTGCACATGATGTAGGACAGGTACGCACCCGAGGAGCCGACGAGCGCGCCGGTGACGATGAGCAGGTCATTGGACAGTAGGAAGCCCGAAGCCGCTGCGGCCCAACCGGAATAGCTGTTGAGCATCGATACCACCACCGGCATGTCGCCGCCGCCGATCGAGGCAACCAGGTGCCAGCCGAGCAGCAGCGCCAGCACGGTGACCACCGCGAGCAGCCACAGCTGCGGGTCGATCACGAACCAGACGGTGAGCGCGGCGAAGACGACGAGCGCGCCGACATTGAGGAAGTTCTTGCCGGGCAACATCATCGGCGCGGACTTGATGCGAGCCGAGAGCTTCAGGTTGGCGACGATCGAACCGGTGAACGTCACCGCACCGATGAACACCCCGATGACGACCTCGGCCGAATGGATGCCGAGCATGCCCTCCTGCGCCAGCTGCGCGGCCTCGGATCCGGCCAGCTCGCCTTCCACGTGGAGATAGCCGTTCCAGCCGACCAGCACAGCGGCCAGGCCGACGAAGCTGTGCAACAGCGCGATCAACTCGGGCATACCGGTCATCTCGACGACCTTGGCGCGCCACAGGCCGATCGCGGCACCGATGACCATGGCGCCGATGAGCAGCGCCAGGCCCAGCGGTTCGATGTGGCGGGCCAGCGCGAGCGCGATCGTCGCGAGCAACGCGACGGTCATCCCGGCGATACCGAAAGTGTTTCCGGCCCTTGACGTCTCGTGCTTCGAGAGGCCGGCCAGCGCGAGGATGAACAGCAGCGCGGCGACGACGTAGGCGGCGGTCGCGACGGTAGCAATGTTTATTCCGGAGAACATGCTCTTAGCTCCTCGTGAACATCGCCAGCATGCGGCGGGTCACCGCAAAGCCGCCGAAGACGTTGATGCTGGCAAGCAGGATCGCTGCCGTTGCCAGTGCGGTGATGGCGGCATTTCCGTGGCCGATCTGCAGCAGCGCGCCGACGACGATGATGCCGGAGATCGCGTTGGTCACCGACATCAACGGGGTGTGCAGTGCGTGGTGCACGTTGCCGATCACGTAGTAACCGATCACGATCGCCAACGCGAACACGGTCAGGTGCACCTGCAGTGCGGCGGGCGAGAGTGCGATCAACGCGAACAGCACCGCCGCGGTCGCGAACGTCAACCCCAACCTGCGCGCGGTCGTCATCGGTTTCTTGGGGGTCCCGACCTCTACCGGCGCGGCAGCGGCCGCGGGCGCCGCGGACACCTGCACCGGTGGTGGCGGCCAGGTGGTCTCGCCGTCGCGGACCACGGTCACCGACCGCTGGACCACGTCGTCGAAGTCGAGGGTGAGCTGCCCGTCCTTCTCCGGGGTGAGCAGCTTGAGCAGGTTCACCAGATTGGTGCCGTAGAGCTGCGAGGCGGTGGCGGGCAGGCGCCCCGCCAGATCGGTGTAGCCGATGATGGTCACGCCGTGGTCGGTGACGATGGCCTGGTCCTTGACCGTGCCCTCGACGTTGCCGCCGTTGGCGGCGGCCATGTCGACGATCACGCTACCGGGCTTCATCGACGCCACCATGTCCGCGGTGATGATGCGCGGAGCGGGCTTACCCGGGATCAGCGCCGTGGTGATGATGATGTCGACTTCCTTGGCCAGCTCGGCGTACAGCGCGGCCTCGCGGACCTTGTAGTCCTCGCCCATCTCCTTGGCGTAACCGGTCGCCGAGACCTCGGTCTCAGCTGACTCGATCGATACGTACTCCCCGCCGAGGGAGCGGACCTGATCGGCGACCTCCGGCCGCGGGTCGGTCGCTTTCACGATCGCGCCGAGGCTGCCGGCCGCGCCGATCGCGGCCAACCCGGCCACTCCCGCGCCGACCACCAGCACCTTCGCCGGGGGCACCTTGCCGGCCGCGGTCACCTGCCCGGTGAAGAACCGGCCGAAGCTGTGCGCCGCCTCGACGACTGCGCGGTATCCGGCGATGTTCGCCATCGACGACAGCACGTCCAGCGACTGCGCCCGCGAGATACGCGGAACGGCATCCATCGCCAGCACCGTGATGGGGCGAGCGGACAGCTTCTCGACGAGCTCCGGGTTCAGCGCCGGGGAGATCAGGCTGACCAGCGTCGCGCCGTCCTTGAGAAGTGCGATCTCATCGACCTCATCGTCCTGGGGGGCGTTGACTTTGAGAACGATGTCGGCGGACCAGGGGTCACCGATCTCCGCCCCGGCGTCTTCGTAGGCGGTGTCGGCGAAACTGGAGGCAGCGCCCGCACCCGACTCGACGACGACGGAGTAGCCCAGTTTCAGGAGCGCTCCGACGGTCTGCGGGGTGGCCGCCACCCGCGTTTCACCCGCCTGGGATTCGCGCGGTATCCCGATGATCATCCGAAAAGTCTCCCATCTACCTCTTGGCGACCGGCGCGCCCCTCCGGTCGTAAGCGGTGCGCTTACCCCGCGGTCTGGCGTACACGGCGTTGCAGCCTCCATCGAAACTGCGGACAGATCGCGATGTCGCGTCGAATCACGATCTGTCCGGGGACCCCGCGAAGCTGGGGTCAGTCTCGGCGGATTGCTCGGATCAGGAGGGATTGCTCGCGACAGCGCGCATCGCGCGTCGCATTGGTCGGGGTTGGCCGATCTTTCTCGTCACCTCATCGGTGATTTATGTCGCCATTCGAGTGGCGATCCGGGCGCTACCGCGGGTAGCTCACACCGGGGGATAGGCGGGCGGTGGGTAGACACCGCGAAGAATCCAGGCGAACCAATTTATGCCGTATTCCAGCTCGTCGCTCGCGTCATAATCCGGGTTGGGATCCACGTCATCACCTCTCGCGTCGCGGCTGGTTCCTGCCGAGTCTAGACCCGCCGCCCCGGCGGCGACAGCCTCTACGCATAAACTAGCCAACCAGTTGATTGATACCCCGGATTCGCTCCGGGCCTGCATAGAGTGAGCCGCCATGAACGCCTCGTCACCGGGAGTACCCAGCAATGGGATGTCGCGGCGCGAAGAGCTGCTGGCAGTCGCCACCAAGCTGTTCGCCGCCAGGGGCTACCACGGCACCCGGATGGACGACGTGGCCGACGCCGTCGGCCTGAACAAGGCCACCGTCTATCACTACTACACCAGCAAGTCGCTGATCCTCTACGACATCTACAAGGGCGCCGCCGACTTCACGGTGGACGCCCTGCACGACGATCCGACGGCATCTGCCAGGGAGACCATCTACCACTTCACCCGCCGGCTTTTGGTGGGCATCGCCAGCGACATCGAGCGCGCGGCGGTGTACTTCCAGGAGGGCCCGTACATCACGGAGTGGTTCACCGAGGACCAGGTCGCCTATATCCGGGAGAAAGAGGCACAGGTCTACGAACACGTGCGTGACGTGATCGACCGCGGCATCGCCAGCGGGGAGTTCTACGACTGCGACAGCCATGTGCTCGCCCTCGGCTACATCGGGATGACACTGGGTTCCTATCGCTGGCTGCGGCCGCACGGTCGGCGCACCGCGCAGGAGATCGCCGTTGAGTTCAGTACCGCGTTGCTGCGCGGGCTGATCCGCGACGAGGCCGTGCGCGAGTCGGAGCCACTGGGCGTGAACATCAGCGCGGTCAACTAACTGCCCGGGCACACAGTCTCGGCGAGGATGGGGGAATGAAGTCCAACCTGCTGTCGCGACAAGATCTCGACTTCCTGCTCTACGAATGGCTGCGGGTCGACGAGCTGACCAAGCGGGAGCGCTTCGCCGAGCATTCCCGCGAGACGTTCGACGACGTGCTGGACCTGTGCGAGCAGCTGGCCACGCGGTACTTCGCGCCTCACAACAAGAAGAGCGACGCCAACGAGCCCACCTTCGACGGTGAGAAGGTCACCGTCATAGATGAGGTGAAGGAGGCTCTGAACGCGGTCTCCGAGGCCGACTTACTCGGCATGTCGATGGACGCCGAACTCGGCGGGGCCCAGCTGCCCGTGACGGTCGCCCAGGCCGGGTTCGCGTGGTTCTACGCCGCCAACATCTCGACGTCGGGCTATGCGATGCTGACGGTCGCCAATGCCAACCTGATCGCGAAGTTCGGCACCCCCGAACAGATCGACACGTTCCTGCGGCCGATGCTTGCGGGCCGCTTCTCGGGGACCATGGCGCTGTCGGAGACACAGGCCGGATCGTCGTTGGCCGACATCACGACCCGCGCCGAACCGCAGGCGGACGGGACGTACCGGCTGTTCGGTTCCAAGATGTGGATCTCCGGGGCCGAACACGAGCTTACCGACAACATCGTCAACCTGGTGCTGGCCAAGATCCCGGGCGGACCGTCGGGCACCAAGGGCATTTCGCTGTTCATCGTGCCTAAATACCTTGTCAACGCCGACGGTTCGATCGGTGAGCGGAACAAGGTGGCCATCGCCGGGCTGAATCACAAGATGGGCCAGCGCGGAATCACCAACACCGTGCTGAACTTCGACGGCGCCGTCGGTTATCTCGTCGGCGAACCGCATCAAGGCATCAGGTACATGTTCACGATGATGAACGAGGCGCGACTCGGCGTCGGCATGGGTGCGGTCGCGTTGGGCTACACCGGATACCTGAAATCGCTGCAGTACGCGCGCGAGCGGCCGCAGGGCCGCCCGCTCACGGCCAAGGATCACACCACACCGCAGATCCCGATCATCGAGCACGCAGACGTCAAGCGAATGCTGTTGGCGCAGAAGGCGTATGTCGAAGGCGGGATGGGGCTGCTGCTGTACTGCGCCAAACTCATCGACCTGCAGCACAGCGCTGAGACCGATGCAGAGCGCGACGCGGTGACGCTTTTACTCGACATCCTCACACCGATCGGCAAGAGCTGGCCGTCGCAATGGTGTCTGGAGGCCAACAGCCTGGCCATCCAGGTGCACGGGGGCTACGGGTACACCCGCGAATACGACGTCGAACAGCACTACCGGGACAATCGGCTGAATCCGATCCACGAAGGTACGCACGGCATTCAGAGCCTGGACCTGTTGGGCCGCAAGGTGACCCAGCGTGGCGGGGCGAGCCTGACGGCACTGGGAGCGGCCATTTCGGCGACGGTCGAGGCGGCGACGGCTGC
The DNA here is from genome assembly GCA_044508395.1 of Mycobacterium sp. Taxonomy (GTDB): domain Bacteria; phylum Actinomycetota; class Actinomycetes; order Mycobacteriales; family Mycobacteriaceae; genus Mycobacterium. The sequence continues at coordinate 26,503 of JBIQHU010000055.1, forward strand.
GGGCGGCGAGGCCGCCGAGCTGGCAGCAAGTCTCAGTGCGACGTGGCAGCGACTGGTCGACGTGACCACCTCGATGTTCTCCTCCGGAGACATCGAGGCCGCGCTGGCCAACAGCGTGGTGTACCTCGAGGCGTTCGGCCACATCGTGGTCGCCTGGATCTGGCTGCAGCAGTTGGTGGCGTGCAACGGCCGTACCGGGGACTTCTACGACGGCAAGCGTCAGGCAGCGCGGTACTTCTTCCGCAGCGAACTGCCCAAGACCGCGCCGCAACTCGATCTGCTCGCGGCGCTGGACCGCACGACGCTGGAAATGCGCGACGGCTGGTTCTGAGCTTTCCGCGCGTGCACAAGCTCACATACGTGTTTGATCTTGCGGGGCTACCGGGAAGCCGGTGCCGATATGCCTCCAACACTTGAATCTGTCACGGAATGGTTGCTGACAAAGGGCGTGCACATCGTCGCGGTGCTGCTGTTCGCGGTGCTCGCCACCAGGCTGATCCGGTTCGTTGCGCGTCGCCTGAGTAAGCGCCTCGACCGCGGGGACAGCAGTGACGCGGTGTTGCGTCCGGAAAGTGTGAAACACCGGCGCGCGGTCGCCTCGGTGATCTCCTCGGTCGCGATCGCGGTGCTCTACATCGTGGTCGGCGTCGACATCGCCAACCAGCTGGGCCTGCCGATCGGGTCGTTGGTCGCCCCCGCCGCCGTGCTCGGCGCCGCGTTCGGCTTCGGAGCCCAGCGCATCGTGCAGGATCTGCTCAGCGGCTTCTTCCTCATCACCGAGAAGCAGTACGGATTCGGTGACCTCGTCGCATTGACCGTATTAGGAGGTGGTGAAGCCCGCGGCACCGTGGAGGACGTCACCCTGCGCGTCACCAAGCTGCGCACGAGTGATGGTGAGGTGTTCACCGTTCCCAACGGGCAGATCGTCAAATCGCTCAACCTGTCCAAGGACTGGGCCCGCGCGGTCGTCGACGTTCCCGTCGCCACCTCCGCGGACATCAACGTCGTCAATGATTCGCTGCGCGAGGTGTCGGCGATCGCGATGCGCGACCCCGATTCTTCTGGCCTTCGGGATCTGCTTCTCGACGAGCCGCAGCTGATGGGTGTGGAGAGCATCGAGAAGGACACCGTGAACCTACGGATGGTGGCGCGCACGCTGCCGGGTAAGCAATTCGAGGTGAGCCGGCGCCTGCGGGCGCTCATCGTTTCGGCGCTGCGGCGCGCGGGCGTCGCGAATCCCGAAGCCGCGGCTAGTCGAAACTGATGATCTGCCGCACGGCCTTGCCGTCGGCGAGCTGATCCATACCGGTGTTGATGTCGTCGAGCGGGATCGTCGACGACACCAGCGACTCGACCGGTAGCCGGCCCGCGCGCCACAGGCCGACGAAGTGCGGGATTTCCCGCGACGGCACGGCCGAGCCGAGGTAGCTGCCGATCAGCGCACGGCCCTCGGCCACCAACCCCAACGGCGACAGGTTGATTCGTGCATCGGGGCGGGGGAGCCCGACGCAGACGGTGCGCCCTCCCGCGGCGGTGAGGTCGACGGCCGTCTCCACCGCCTTCGGATGGCCGACGGCCTCGATCACGACGGCGGCCTTGAGCCCGGCCTCGCGCGCCTCGTCCGGGGTGTAGGCCGCATGCGCACCCATGGTGCGGGCCAGGTCGAGTTTGGCGGGCAGCTGGTCGACACCGATGACGCGGACGTCGTCCCGCGCGAGCGCGGTGAGCACCGCCGCCATGCCGACGCCGCCGAGTCCGACGACGATCACGGTGTCGCCTTGACGCGGGCGTCCCGCGTTGATCACCGCACCGCCGCCGGTCAGCACGGCGCATCCGAGCAGCGCCGCAACCTGAGCAGGCACGTCGGCGGGTACCGGGACGACCGAGCGCCGGTCGACGACGGCGTGGGTCGCGAAACCCGAGACGCCGAGGTGGTGATGGATCGGTTGCCCGTCGCGCGAGAGTCGGCGCTCACCGCCCATCAGGGTGCCCGCCGCATTGGCCGCGCTGCCGGCCACGCACGGCGTCAGCCCGTTGGTCGCGCACGCCTCGCATTGGCCGCACCTGGGCAGGAAGGTCATCACGAGCCGCTGACCGGGGTGTGCGTCGGAGACCCCGGGTCCGGCCTCCTCGACGACCCCTGCCGCTTCGTGCCCGAGCAGCATCGGCACCGGACGGACCCGGCTGCCGTCGACGACCGACAGGTCGGAATGGCACATGCCTGCGGCCTCGATCCGGACGAGGAGTTCATTCGCCCCAGGTGGTGCCAGGTCGAGGTCATCCACGGAAATCGGCCGCGAGTCGGCGTACGGGCGTTCCAGTCCGATCTGTTCGAGTACGGCGCCGCGAATCCTCATCACTACAGCCTGCCCGTTACCGCGCCCAAGCCGACGGTCCCCCTTACGCTGCGGGGATGCTGGCACGCTCCGAGATCCGGTTTCTGCCCGTCGGCGGACGCCGGGTGGCCTACGAGGTGCGCGGCAGCGGCCCACCGTTGGTCGCTCCGGCCTGGTGGGTGAGTCATCTCGAACTCGACTGGCAGGACGCCGTCTTCCGTCGCTTCTGGGAGGGAATCGCCGACGGCTACACATTGATCCGGTACGACCGGCTCGGGGTCGGTATGTCGGATCGCACACTGCACGGTTCGGACCTGACGCTCGACGGCGAGGTCGCCACGCTGCGGGCGCTCGTCGACGAGCTCGGACTCGAGCGCGCTTCGCTAATCGGCGGCTCGTCAGGGAGTTGCACCGCAGTCGCATTTGCCGCAGCGTTCCCCGAGCGGGTCGAGCGGATGGTGCTGTACGGGTCGTATGCCGACGGCACGGCACTCACGGCACCTGGGGTCGGTGACGCGATATTGGGTGCGATACAGGCACATTGGGGCCTGGGGTCCCGTCTTCTCGGTGACATCTTTCTCGGCGGGGCCGACGCCGACGAGCATGACCGGTTCGGCCGGTTGCAGCGTGAGTCGGCGACGGCCGAGACCGCCGCGGCGGTGTTGGCTCTCGTTTATCGGCTCGACGTTCGCGACTATTTGGGGCTCGTCCACTCGCCGACGTTGGTTGTGCATCGCCGTGACGATCGTGCCGTTCCGTACCGGCTCGGACGCGAGGTCGCGGCGGCGATTCCGGGCGCGTCGTTCATCCCGCTGGCGGGAAGCGCGCACTTCCCGTGGCACGGGGACGCGGACGCCGTCGTCCGCGCATGCCGCGAGATGTTGGCACCGGGACAGAGTGTCCCGCAGCCGGTGAGCGACGATGAGCAGCTCCTGTCGGTGCGTGAGCGGGAAATCCTGGCGTGCATCGCGCGCGGTCTCAACGATCGCGAAATCGCCGAGCAGCTGGTGCTCAGCCCGCACACGGTGCACCGTCACGTCGCGAACATCCGCCGCAAGCTGGGCCGCACCTCACGAACCGCCGCCGTCGCGGAGGCTGGGCGACTCGGACTGCTGTGAGGTAGCCGAAACCGGCCATCGACAGAAGATGGCCGCATCGGGCGATGCGGGCGCGGCGTCCTCACTCCTACGTTTGCGCCATGACTGACATCACTGACATCAAATCGAGTACCGAACCGCGGCCGAAGCCGCCATCCGCCGCGTGGCTGCGGGTCTTCGCCGCCGTCTACGACCCCCTGCTCTGGCTGGGTGAGAAGGCGGGAATGCGTCGCCGGCGCAGAGAGTTGCTTGCCGACGCCTACGGCCGCGTCGTCGAGATCGGCGCCGGGACCGGGCTGAACCTTGCGCACTATCCGGAGCCGGTCACCGAGCTGCTGCTGACCGAACCCGAGCCGGGGATGCGCAAGAAGCTCTCGCATCGACTGCGTCGAAACCGTTGTCTCACAGGCGTTGTCGACGCGCAGGCTGAGCAGCTGCCGGTTGCCTCCGAGTCCGTGGACACCGTCGTGTCGACGCTTTGCCTGTGTACTGTCGACGACCCCGAACGTGCGCTGCGCGAGATTGCCCGCGTTCTTCGGCCCGGCGGGCAGTTGCTGTTCATCGAACATGTGCGCGCGCGCTCGCGACGCCTGGCGGCGTTCCAGGACAACCTCGCCGACCCGTGGCGCCACTTCGCGGGTGGCTGCCGTTGCAACCGCGACACCGTCGCACGCATGCGCGCGTGCGGTCTTACCGTCGAGGCCCGCGACGCGGTGTGGCGGGGCATGCCCGCGGTCGTCCACCCGCTCGTCATCGGGCGGGCGACACGAGGGGAAAGCGCATGAAAGCTCACGCGATTGCGAAGTTCTCGATGGCGGCGGTCGCCCTGTCGGGCGCGCTCATCGGCCTCGGCGGCGGCGAAGCGGAGGCCAAGCCGATGGAACGCGAAAACCAAAGGTAATGCGCCAAGATCGTCAGGGATTACGAAACGACCGGGCGAATCTACCGGGACTACCACAACAGGTACGGCCCCAACGACGCGCTGACCATCCAGGCGGCCAGCAACCACTACCGTGCCGCGAACGCATTTGCGAGCTCACCCTGTAAATAGCGGCGGCCTGCGAGACTGCTGCCATGACCGAGCAATCGCTCACCAGTGCCGACTTTCCGGTGCACTGGCCGGTGACCACCCGATGGACCGACAACGACATGTTCGGTCATCTCAACAACGCGGTGTACTACGCGCTGTTTGACACGGCGATCAACGGGTGGATCAACACCACCTGCGATATCGATCCGCTCGACGTGCCGTGGCTGGGTGTCGTCGCCGAGTCGGGGTGCCGATACTTCGCCGAATTACGTTTTCCCACAGCTCTTTCCGTCGGTGTGGCGGTCACCCGGTTGGGCAACAGCAGCGTGACGTACCGGCTGGGGCTGTGGGCGGACGGCGCGGCCGGTGGGGCCGATGCCCCGACAGCCGCGGTCGGGCACTGGGTGCACGTCTACGTCGACCGGGTCGGACGAAGGCCGGTGCCGATACCGGAGGTGATCCGCTCGCTGCTCGAAAAGGCGCGTGTCGAGTAGCCGATATGCTCGGGCGATGCCGTTCGTCAGCACGACCGTCGAGGTCGCCGCGCCCGCCGAGGCGATCATGGGGATCGTCGCCGACTTCGAGTCGTACCCGCTGTGGAACGAGGAGATCAAGGGCAGCTGGGTGCTGGCGCGCTACGACGACGGCCGGCCCAGCCAGTTGCGTCTCGATGTCGTCGTGCAGGGGCAGTCGGGGACGTTCATCACCGCGGTCTACTACCCCGGCGAGAACCAGATCCAGACGGTGCTGCAGCAGGGTGACTTCTTCGAGAAGCAGGAGCAGAAGTTCTCGGTGGTCCCCATCGGGGCGACGTCGCTGCTCACCGTCGACCTGGATGTCGAGACCAAGCTGTCGATCCCGAGCCAGCTGGTCAAGAAGGCGATCGGTGACACCCTCGACTATCTGGCGGGCAATTTGAAGGCCCGCGCCGAAGAACTCTCGGCCGGCTGACGCTGGTTCAGCCCCACAACTTCGTCTCATCAAGCAAGGCGATCAGCCGCTGGGCGCCGTCGGTGAACTCACCACCGGTCAGCCTGACGACGGTGTCCACATCGCCGCGGCGCAGCGCCGCGATCATCTCGCGGTGCCCGGTCACGGCGGCGACCCCCCAATCGGGACTGGCCGCATAGATCTGCCCCGGCAGGTAGCGGGCGACGTGCAGCAGGAACCACGCCAGCTTGATGCGGCCCGTGGACCTGTTGAACGCCCGGTGAAACGCGAACTCCGCCGCGGCGATCTCCTCGAGATCATGGCGTTCGACCGCCGCGGCCAATTCCTCATTGAGCCGCTCGAGCTCGTCGATCTCCGCATCCTTGATCCGCTCGGCGGCGGTGGCCGCCAACTCCTTGGCGATGGTGGCCTGCAACCAGAAGATGTCGTCGATGTCATCGCGGGTCAGGGGGACGACCACGTGACCCCGGTGCGGTTCGAGCGTCACCATGCCCTCGCCGCGCAGGGTGCGCAGGGCCTCGCGGACCGGCGTGATGCTGACCCCGAGCGCCGCAGCGGTCTCGTCCAACCGGATGAACGTGCCCGGCCGCAGAACACCGGTCATGATGTCGGCCCGCAGCCGCGCAGCCACCTCATCGGACAGCTGTTCACGCCGCACCAGCCGCCGGGGCCGGGGCCGGGATCTGGGGGGTGCGTTCACTGGACTCTCCGGTCAATTTGGCGTGGGGTTGTACCCGAGCCGCCGAGGCCATACTGTGACCGGGGCAACACCATGTTTGATCAAATATCAACATCACGCAACCCAAGGATCACAGGAGTCGTCGCCATTGGCTTCCCCCTCAGCGCCGGACCCGACTGAACAGCCGTACCTCGCACGCCGACAGAACTGGACCAACCAGCTCGCCCGGCACGCGCTGATGCAGCCCAACGAAACGGCGCTGCGATTTCTCGGCAAGACCACGACCTGGGGTGAACTCGACGCCCGGGTCGGCGCCCTGGCCGGTGCACTGAGCCGACGCGGGGTCGCGTTCGGTGATCGCGTCTTGATCCTGATGCTCAACCGCACCGAGTTCATCGAGTCGTTCCTGGCGGTCAACAAGCTCGGGGCCATCGCCGTGCCGGTTAATTTCCGGATGACCCCGCCCGAGATCGCCTTCCTGGTGAGCGATTGTCAGGCACAGGTGGTCATCACCGAATCGGTGCTCGCCAACGTGGCCGCCGCGGTCCGCGACATCGATGCGACGCTGACGACCGTCATCGTCGCCGGCGGCAGCACCGATGACGCCTTCATCGGCTACGACGATCTGATCGCCGAGGAGGGCGCCCCGGCCGACACCGTCGACATCCCCAACGAGTCGCCGGCGCTGATCATGTACACGTCGGGGACCACCGGCAGGCCCAAGGGTGCGGTGCTCACCCACACCAACTTGACCGGTCAGACGATGACGATGCTTTTCACCAATGGCGCCGACATCAACAACGACGTCGGCTTCATCGGTGTGCCGCTCTTCCACATCGCCGGCATCGGCAGCATGCTGCCCGGGCTCACGCTCGGCCGGCCGACGGTTCTCTATCCGCTGGGCGCGTTCGATCCCGGCGAGTTGCTCGACGTCCTCGAGGCCGAAGGGGTGACGGGCATCTTCCTGGTGCCCGCGCAGTGGCAGGCGGTGGTCGCCGAGCAGCGCGCGCGTCCGCGGAACCTGAAGTTGCGCATGTTGTCCTGGGGTGCGGCGCCGGCTTCAGACACGTTGTTGCGCAGCATGTCTGAGACATTCCCAGGTGCACAGATCCTCGCCGCCTTCGGTCAGACGGAGATGTCCCCGGTGACGTGCATGCTGCTCGGCGACGATGCAATTCGCAAACTCGGCTCGGTCGGCAGGGTGATTCCGACGGTGTCCGCACGCGTTGTCGACGAGAACATGAACGACGTCGAGGTGGGCCAGGTCGGCGAAATCGTCTATCGCGCGCCCACCCTGATGGCCGGTTACTGGAACAACCCCGGGGCCACCGCAGAGGCCTTCGCCGGCGGCTGGTTCCACTCCGGTGATCTGGTTCGACAGGACGAGGACGGCTACATCTGGGTCGTCGACCGCAAGAAGGACATGATCATCTCCGGCGGCGAGA
>JBIQHU010000238.1:0-4104 GCA_044508395.1 Mycobacterium sp.
GCTGCCTGAACTCCGAAAGTGCCGAGAAGTCAGCACGTTTCGTGCGGCTGTGCGATGCCTTCGGCATCCCGCTCGTCGTCATCGTCGACGTACCCGGCTACCTGCCCGGTGTGGATCAGGAGTGGGGCGGCGTCGTGCGGCGCGGCGCGAAGCTGCTGCACGCGTTCGGTGAGTGCTCGGTGCCCCGCGTCACGCTGGTCACCCGCAAGATCTACGGCGGTGCCTACATCGCGATGAACTCGCGGTCGCTGAACGCCACCAAGGTCTTCGCATGGCCCGACGCCGAGGTCGCCGTCATGGGCGCCAAGGCCGCGGTCGGCATTCTGCACAAGAAGAAGCTGGCCGCCGCACCCGAGGACGAGCGTGAGGCGCTGCACGAAGAACTGGCCGCCGAGCACGAGCGGATCGCCGGCGGCGTGGACTCCGCAATCGAGATCGGCGTGGTCGACGAGAAGATCGACCCCTCCCACACCCGCAGCAAGCTGACGCAGGTACTGGCCGAGGCGCCCGCACGCCGCGGTCGGCACAAGAACATCCCGCTGTAGCGTTCTCACCGCGAGCAGACGCAAATGGCCACGCACGCACGGCGTGTCGTGGCCATTTGCGTCTGCTCACCGCCGCTAGTCCAGGAACTCCTTGGCGACTTCGACCACCTTGTCGCGATCCGCGGCGACCAACCCGATACGGGTGCGACGGTCGACGATGTCGTCGACGGTCAGCGCGCCTTCATGCGACACGGCGTACTCGAATTCGGCGCGGATGACATCGATCCCCTCGGCCACCCGTTCGGTGGGCCGGTGGCAGCTCGCCGCAGCGATCACGTTCGGTGCTTCGGCGCCGTAGCGCGCCACCAACGAACTGGGCAGCTCGGCCGGCGACCGCAGTGTCGCAACGGGATTCGATGGTGCACCCACCAACGGCAGGTTGCGGGTGCGGCAGCAGGCGGCGGTCAGGCCCCGCAGTGCGACGGCACGATCGAGCACATCTTCGGCCATGTAGCGATATTCGGTCAGCTTGCCGCCGATGACACTGATCACGCCAGACGGCGACACGACGACCCGATGCTCACGTGACACGTCGGCCGTGCGCCCCTCGCCCGCGTCAATCAGCGGGCGCAGTCCGGCGTACGCGCCGATCACGTCGTCGGGACCAAGGGCGACGTCCAACGCCGTGTTGACCGTGTCCAACAAGAACTTGGTCTCCTCCGGAGTGGGTTGCGGGACATCGGGTATCGGGCCCGGGGCATCCTCGTCGGTGAGCCCCAGATACACGCGCCCGAGTTGTTCGGGCATCGCGAACACGAAACGGTTGATCTCCCCCGGAATCGGGATCGTCAATGCGGCCACCGGATTTCCGAACGCCGCGGCGTCGAACACCAGATGCGTTCCGCGGCTGGGCCGCAGCCGAACCGACGGGTCCACCTCCCCCGCCCACACGCCGCTGGCGTTGACGACGGCGCGGGCCGACACGTCGAACGACTCCCCGGATCGCTGATCGGTCAACGTCACCGAGGTGCCTGTCGCATTGGATGCGGCAACCCGCGTGAGGATCATCGCCCCGTGTTGCGCGGCAGTGCGGGCGACGGCGGTCACCAGACGCGCGTCGTCGATCAACTGACCGTCATAGGCGAGCAGAGCGCCGGCCAAGCCGTCGCGACGTACGGTGGGAGCGAGTTCGATGGCGCGCTTCGCGTCGATCCGCCGCGAGCGGGGCAACGTCGACGCAGGAGTTCCGGCGAGCTTGCGCAACCCGTCGCCCGCGGCGAAGCCGAATCGCACCAGCGCCCGCGACGCGGTGTTCATCGACGGCAGTAGCGGAACCAGCTGCGGCATGGCCCTGACGAGGTGAGGGGCGTTGCGCGTCATCAGGATTCCGCGCTCGACCGCGCTGCGGCGCGCGATGCCGATGTTGCCCGTCGCGAGGTATCGCAACCCGCCGTGCACCAGCTTGCTGCTCCATCTACTGGTGCCGAAGGCCAGGTCGTGCTTTTCCACCAGCGCCACGCTGAGTCCGCGCGTTGCGGCGTCCAACGCAATCCCGACGCCGGTGATGCCGCCGCCGATCACGATGAGGTCGATCGGGTCGCCGTCGGCCAGCGCCGAAAGCTCGGTGGCGCGGCGGGCCTCGTTGAGTGCGGTGGAGGACGTCACGGTTTCAGGTATCCGTTCAATGAGTGGGCGAGCTCGATGAAGAGCGCATCGGCGTCGAGGATGGGCGCCACGATCTGCCCGGACTGGATCACCGACTGGGCGATCAGCAGGCACATCGCGGCGAGTTCGCGCGGATCGCCGAGACGTACGCTGCTCTCCTCCTGCGCGAGCTTGATGTCGGAGGCGACCGCATCGAGAAGCACCTGCTGGCTGGTGCCCAACCGCTCGGCGATGTAGACCATGGCGAAATCGGGGGCGCTGCGCAGCACCGACATGACCACATCGTCGTGACGCAGCCGGTCGGCGATCGCCACGATGCGCTCAACCAGTGCCTCCCGGCCGATCCCCCGGCTCGGCACCTCGTCGAGCACGCCGATGATCCGCGATGTCAGCAGCGCGGCAAGCACCGAGCGGGTGTCTGACCAGCGCCGATAGACCGTCGGCCGACTGACGCCCGCGCGGCGCGCGATCTCTGCCAACGTCACGCGGTCGACGCCGAAGGCCAGCACGCAGTCAGCCGCCGCGGCGAGGATCCGATCCCCGATCGACGGCGAATCATCGTTACTGATTGACATCATATGTAATACTGTAACTCATGACGAGTCCGGATGACCAACAGACCGCACTGCTGCCCCCGATGAAGTGGAACGCGTGGGGCGACCCCGCGGCGGCCAAGCCGTTGTCCGACGGCATCCGGTCTCTGCTGAAGCAGGCGCTCGGCGTCGACGGCACGGCGGCGCCCGAACTCGAGGCCAAGGATGTGAAGCTGCGACCGTCGCAGCTGTCGGATGCCGACCGCGACGGCCTCGCGCAGATCGTCGGGGCCGACTACTGCCGCGTCGACGACGAAGGCCGCTTGCTGCGGGCCGGCGGCAAGTCGACGCTGGACCTGTTGCGCCGCAAGGACTCCGGTGTCCAGGATGTGCCCGACGCGGTGCTGCTCCCCCACAGCGACGACGAAATCGAAGCGATCCTGCGGTATTGCTCCGAGCATGGAATCGCGATCGTCCCGTTCGGCGGCGGCACCAGCGTCGTCGGCGGCCTGGACCCGATCCGCGGCGACTTCGGTGCGGTGATCTCGCTGGACCTGCGCCGCCTCAACGAGCTGCATGCGCTCGACGAGATCTCCGGCGAAGCCGAACTCGGCGCCGGGCTCACCGGCCCAGACGCCGAACGCCTGCTCGGCGAGCGCGGCTACTCCCTCGGCCACTTTCCGCAGAGTTTCCAGTACGCGACCATCGGCGGGTTCGCCGCCACCCGATCATCCGGCCAGGACTCGGCGGGGTACGGCCGCTTCAACGACATGGTGCGCGGGCTGCGTACCGTCACCCCGGCGGGTGTGCTCGACCTCGGTCGCGCCCCGGAGTCGGCCGCAGGTCCTGACCTGCGGCAGTTGATGATCGGCTCGGAGGGCGTGTTCGGGATCATCACCCGCGTCCGCGTCAAGGTGCATCCGGTCCCGGCGGCGACGCGCTACGAGGCATGGTCGTTCCCCGACTTCGCGACCGGCGCCGACGCACTCCGCGCCGTCGTGCAGACCGGGACGGGACCGACGGTCCTCCGGTTGTCCGACGAAGCCGAGACGGGAGTGAACCTGGCCACCACCGAGAGCATCGGTGAAGACCAGATAACCGGCGGCTGCCTGGCGATCACCGCGTTCGAGGGCACCGAGGCCCATGTCGAGAGCCGCCACGCCGAAACCCGCGCGGTGTTGCAGGCCGCGGGCGGCACGTCGCTCGGCGAGGCGCCGGCGCGGGCCTGGGAGCACGGCCGGTTCAACGCGCCCTACCTTCGCGATTCGTTGCTCGCCGCCGGTGCGCTGTGCGAGACGCTGGAGACCGCGACGAATTGGTCCAACGTGCCCGCGCTCAAAGCGGCGGTCACCGAGGCGCTGGCGAATTCTCTCGGCGAATCGGGCACACCGGCGTTGGTGCTGTGCCACATTTCGCATGTG
>JBIQHU010000239.1:0-4073 GCA_044508395.1 Mycobacterium sp.
TCCAGATGGCGTTGGGCGCCCACTGGATGTACCAGGGGAACATCGCGATCAGCGCCACCAGGATGCCGCCTGCGAAGATGTTTCCAAAAAGTCGGAGTGCCAACGAGATCGGCTTGGCCAGTTCCTCGACGATGTTTATCGGCGCCAGGATCGCGACGTGACCCTTCAACAGCTTCACGGGGTGGCCGATGATGCCGCGCCGCCAGAACCCTGCCGCGTGATAGCAGACGAACACGAATAGGGCGAGCGCAAGTACGAAGTTGATATCGGACGCCGGCGGCTTGTAAAGCTCGGCTGCGGCGCCGTCGGCCCCGCCGTACTGCAACGGCAGCACCGCCAGCCAGTTGGAGACGAGGATGAAGACGAAGATCGCGATGGCCAGCGGCAGGACGAAGGGGGCGACCTTCATCCCGATGGCGCTCTCGATCTGATTGCGCATCTGGATGGTCAGCGCTTCCCAGAACAGCTGCACCCCGCCGGGGACGCCGGTCGACGTGACCTTGGCCCGCAGGACGAACGCAAGGGCGATGACGATCAGCGCGGTGATACCGGTGGCCATGATGGTGTCACCGTTGAACGTCATACCGAACAACTCGAACACCATCGTGTGATGGCCGACGTGGATTGTGGCGCCGCCTTCTTCCTCAGCGGCGAGAACGATCTCCGACGTCCCTGTCGTAGCCCAGTTCATGAAAGCCTGCTCAACCCTTCGAATCCGTGTCCGCGTAATCCAGACCGTCGGTTCGGATCTTCTTCAGCACCGGAAGGCTGGTGCTCATCACCAGCAGCGCCTGGAACACCGCGAGCCCGAACAACACTCCAAGTCCGCCGTTGTTCTTGAAGAAGAACGCGATCGCCAGCGCGACGACGGAGATCACCAGCAACCGGCTGGCCGAGTTCAGCGCCATCTTCTTTTTCAGCGGGTGCTCTTCCGCGGTGATCGACTCGACGGCCCGCTTGACCAAGATGGCGTTGACCAAGCCGAGCCCCAGTCCCACTCCGAAGAAAACGCCGAAGAACGGGTGGCCGGTGAACCATGAGGCGGCGACCGCGACCGCGGTCAGCGCAGCGCAGACAATGAGCAACCGCAACGGCCGGAAGGCTACGGACGGAAACACCAACGGCGCGTCGTGCGCTGGCGTCGTCACTGCTTCACCTCGATCCCGCGGTCAGAGGAAGTTTCCCGAATGATCCCAATGTTCCTGTGAGTGGCGCCACGAGCGTATCGGAGGGCATCAAGCTCACTGGAATCACCCTGGGGTCGCTCCCTATGTCGGTCGTTTTTCCGCGCCAAACGGTGGTTAGCCGATGGCCCGGAGGCCGGCAACCCGCGAGGTTTTTTCGGGTTCTAGCTGAACCCTAACACATGGTGAGAGCCATAAAACACGTCTACTACTTTTTGTCGTACATTCCGTCCAACTGGCCGTTCCGGCGACGCAGCAGAGGGACGAGGGTGACCACGATCGCGACCAGAATCGCGGCCAGCATGACGGCACCGGAGTAGCGGGGATCGAAGAAGATCGTGCTCGCCGCGCCGAGCGCGACGATGCCCACCCACAGGTAGATCACCAACACGACCCGTCGATGCGAATGACCGATCTGCAGCAGCCGGTGATGCAGGTGCATCTTGTCGGGGCTGAACGGGCTACGACCCGCACGCGTTCGCCGCACGATCGCCAACAACATGTCCAGCGCGGGCACGAACAACACGGCGATGACCAACAGGAACGGCGACAACAATGCGAACACGTCCCGGGCGCCGTACGCGGTCTGCGATATCGGGCCCGCCGCGGTCGTCGAGGCGGCGGCGAGCATCAACCCGATCAGCATCGAGCCGGAATCGCCCATGAAGATCTTCGCGGGATGGAAGTTGTGCGGCAGGAAGCCCAGACACGCGCCGGCGAGCACCACCGAGATGACGGCGGGCGGATAGAACAGGACGTCGCCGCCGTGATCGCGCAGCAGTCCGATCGAGAAGATGCAGATCGCCGACGCCGTGATGAGTCCGAGCCCCGCAGCGAGGCCATCGAGCCCATCGACGAAATTCATGGCGTTCACGATCGCGACGGTCAGCGCCAGCGTCAGCAGGATCGACGACACCTGGTCCAGCACGATGGTGCCGACGCCGGGGATGTACAGCACGCTCCACGCGACGCCCATCGTGACGAGCACGCTGGCGGCGGTGATCTGGCCGGCGAATTTCGTCAGCGCATCCAGTCCCCACCTGTCGTCGATCAGACCGATCGCCATGATGAGGCCGCCCGCCACCACCACCGCGGGCATGCCCGACGAATACACGAACCCCCGTGTCAGCGCCGGAAGTTGCGATGCCAGCAGGACCGCGGCCACCACACCGATGTACATGGCCAGCCCGCCCATCCGCGGAGTCGGCTGCAGATGGACGTCGCGTTCGCGGGGATAGGCGACGGCGCCAAGCCGACGGGCAAGTACGCGCACCCACCCGGTGGCGAAGTACGTGATGATGGCCGCGGTCAGGCCCACGAGTGCGAGCTCGCGTAGCGGCACACCGGCGCCGCGATCGTTGAGCGCCAGCAGGGTGTCTGCCGCATAGCCCACCGATGAACCGTACGTCACGTCGCCCAGATCAATCCGTCAGTGTCGAGGGGTCCACACCGAGTACCTTCGCCACCGCATCGACGGTCACTGGTCCCTGCCGCAATACCCGCGGGTGTGCCCCGGTGAGGTCCACGATCGTCGACGCCGTCTGTTGTTGCGACGGGCCGGCATCGAGGTAGACCTCGACGAGGTCGCCGAGTTGGTCGCGCGCCTCCTGCGCGGTGACCGCGGCCGGCCTACCCGAGATGTTCGCGCTCGACACCGCCATCGGCCCCACCTCACGCAGTAATTCGATGGCCACGGGGTGCAGTGGCATGCGAACCATGACGGTGCCCTGTGCATCGCCGAGGTCCCATTGCAGCGACGGCGCTTGCCGCACCACCAAACTCAGCGCGCCCGGCCAGAATGCGCGGATGAGTTCGCGGGCGGTGTGCGGTACGGAGTACACCAGACCCTCTATCGTGTGCCAGGAACCGACGAGCACCGGCACGGGCATGTCACGACCGCGGCCCTTGGCCGAAAGCAACGCCGAAACAGCCTCGCTGTCGAAAGCGTCGGCGCCGATGCCGTAGACCGTGTCGGTCGGCATCACCACCAGGCTGCCGCCCTTGACCGCACTGACGGCCGAGGCGATTCCGATCGCCCGCGTCTGCTCGTCGCGACAGTCGAACAGTTCCGTCATGAATCCAGCATCTCACCGGCACCGGACTGCGGTGACGAACCGGGGTCGTCCCGTCAGGTCGCGTCGCCCGATCACGTCGTCGAATCGCCCTGCCCGAGTGAAGGCTTCGACCGTCCGCTCCGAGGTGGTGTCATCGTGCTCGACGGCGCAGCGCCCGCCGATGCGTAGCCATCTGGCGGCCAGCACCGCAATCGCGTCGATGACGGCCATTCCGTCTGGGCCGCCGAACAATGCATGCGGCGGATCATGTTCGGCCACTTCGGGTTCCAACGCCACGCCGTCGGGTATGTAGGGCGGGTTGGCCACAAGTAGGTCCAGTGAGCCGTCGAGTGTGGGCAGCAGCCCCGGTTCGGTGACGTCAGCCCGGACCAGTTCGATGCCGGTGCCGGCGAGGTTTCTGCCTGCGTACTCCAACGCGCGCTCGGAATCGTCGACGGCGACGATACGGGCGTCGGACCAGTGCTTCGACAGCGCGAACGCCAATGCACCGGTACCGGTGCACAGATCGACGATCAACGGTTCCTGCGGTAGATGTTGCGCGACAGCCCATTCCAGCATCGCTTCGGTTTCGGGGCGCGGAATGAACACACCGGGGCCGACCTCCACGGTGACGGGACCGAAGGCGGCGGTTCCGACGATGTGTTGCAGCGGCTTTCGCTTGACGCGCTCGGCGACGAGTGCGTCATACCGTTCGAAGAAACCAGGTCTG
Source organism: Mycobacterium sp. (assembly GCA_044508395.1). Classification (GTDB taxonomy): domain Bacteria; phylum Actinomycetota; class Actinomycetes; order Mycobacteriales; family Mycobacteriaceae; genus Mycobacterium. The sequence goes on from JBIQHU010000239.1 coordinate 3,969, forward strand.
GGTTCGAAGAACGCCAACCGCCCGCGTTCGACGCCTGCGACGTGCGCGGCGAGGACTTCGGCATCCGCTTTCGGGGACCCGATGCCTGCCTCTTCCAGCGCCGCC
>JBIQHU010000056.1:0-33728 GCA_044508395.1 Mycobacterium sp.
CCCGAAATGCCGCCCTGGGCGCAGAGTCAAATGCTAGGCGAGCTCGACGAGCACCGGCGCGTGATCGCTCGGTGCCTTTCCTTTACGTTCCTCGCGGACGATCTCCGCATGGGTCACGCGCTGCGCCAACGCCGGTGAGCCGAGGATGAAGTCGATGCGCATGCCCCGGTTCTTGGGAAACCGCAGCTGGGTGTAGTCCCAGTAGGTGTAGACGGCCGGACCGGGCGTGAAAGGCCTTACCACGTCCGTGAATTGAGTGTCGAGGATCGCGTTGAACGCCGCTCGCTCCGGTTCGGTGACGTGGGTGCTGCCCTGGTAGGCCTCCACGCTCCACACGTCCTCGTCGGTCGGTGCGATGTTCCAGTCGCCCACCAATGCAAGTTGCGCCGCCGGGTCTTCGGTGAGCCAGTTCTGCGCGGTATCGCGCAGTGCGGCAAGCCATTGGAGTTTGTAGTCATAGTGTGGCGAGCCGATGAACCGCCCATTCGGCACGTACAGGCTCCACACGCGCACCCCGTTGCACGTCGCGCCGAGCGCCCGCGCTTCTGCTGCCGCTTCCACCTCCGGCTTGTCGCTCCACGTCGGTTGGTTGTCAAAGCCCACCGCGACGTCCTCGATGCCGACGCGGGACGCGATCGCGACACCGTTCCACTGGTTGAACCCGCAGTGCACCACCTCGTAGCCGGCCGCCAGGAAGGGCATCGTGGGGAACTGCTCGTCGGAGCACTTGGTCTCCTGCATCGCGAGCACGTCGACGTCAGCGCGTTCGAGCCAGTCCGCGACGCGGTCGACTCGTGCCCGGATCGAGTTGACGTTCCATGTGGCCAGCCGCATGGTCGAAAGCCTACGGACGCAATCGCACGTAGCGCGAGCGGTGGTGCAGCGTGAACCCCATCGACTCGAAAAGCGCGGTAGCGGAGGAATTGTCGGACAGCACCTGGGTGTACGCCCGCTGTGCGCCACGGTCCGCGCCCCAACTGAGAAGTGCAGCGCACACTGCGCGCGCGTGACCGTGGCGTCGCTGATCCTCGCTGACCTTCAACGCCGACAACCCCAACCAGCGGGTGCCGTCGGGGGCGGCGGTCACGGCCGCGCGTGCCACGGCCACTCCCGGGATCGTCGCGAAGACGACCTCGCCGCCGACCACGGCGGTCAACACGTCGACGGGCACGTCGCGCTCATAGATACGCAGCCACTCGTCGTCCGGTCGCGGCGCCAGAAGCACTCCGTTGGACGGCCCGCTCGGCCCGATATCGCATGCCATGACGAGGTTCTCGGCGTCGGTCGGGGCATGCGTCGGAATGCGGAACAGTCGGTCCGGTGCGCTGACGAGCGGCGGCACCGACCGCGCCGCGTACCAGTCGGCGATTGCACCCATGTCATGGGTCGCTGAAGAATCCAGAGGTACAGCCGAATTGGCACGCCGCGTGCTGCCGTGTCCAAAACGGCAGAGCCAGCCGCTCACCCAATGCTGCTCCACGCCCGGCCACCCCAATGCGGCCGCATGCTCGAGGTTGCGGATGTCGGCGGTGCGCACCGGCGCGGCGGTGAGCGCCTTGACCACCACCACATCGTCGACACGAACCGCCACCACATCGCCCCGCTTGGTGCGCACCTGCAGCGTCGGCTCCGTCTGCACCAGATGGCCGATCACGTCGGTCAGAGGCGGTACCGACCCGGCGGGCAGGCGGTGACGAATCATCACCCGCGTGCCCACCGGCGGGATCTGCATCAGTGACCGAAGGGGTCGGGATCCTCGCCAGGGGTCCACGACAGTCCTGGCACGCCCCAGCCGTGCGACTTCACCGCACGCTTGGCGCTGCGGGCATGGCGGCCGACCAGCCGATCCAGATACAGGAAACCGTCGAGGTGCCCGGTCTCGTGCTGCAGCATCCGGGCAAACAGTCCGGTGCCCTCGAGCGTGATGGGCGTGCCGTCGGCGTCCAGGCCCGTCACCCGCGCCCACTCGGCCCTGCCGGTCGGAAACGATTCGCCGGGCACCGACAGGCAGCCCTCGTCATCGTTGTCGGGGTCGGGCATCGTCTCGGGAATTTCGGAGGTCTCCAGCACCGGGTTGATGACGACACCCTTGCGTCGCGTCGTCCTCCCGCGCTCGTCGGCACAGTCGTAGACGAACACTCGCTTGGACACCCCGATCTGGTTCGCGGCCAGCCCAACGCCGTTGGCCGCGGCCATCGTGTCGTAGAGATCGGTGATCAAGTCCGCGAGATCCGCAGGCAGCGAACCGTCGTCGCCGACGGGTATCGGCTCGGTCGCGGTGTGCAAGACGGGATCTCCTACGATGCAAATGGGTACGACTGCCACGCGCAACAGCTTAGGTCGGCAATCCTTATCGCCCGACTCGCGGGCATGTCGAACGCCTCAGCTTGCTATCCCGTGGTTGAATGATCGCCGAACCACAGCGATGTCATTTCGAGTGTTGGAAGGGTCCAGGAGCGAAATGGACGGCGCAATCGCGCGGACTGAGCAATCCGGGGACGACCCTGCCCTGGCTGACGGGTTGACCCGGCGCGAGCACGACATCTTGGCGTTCGAGCGCCAGTGGTGGAAGTACGCGGGCTCCAAGGAAGACGCGATCAAAGAGCTGTTCTCCATGTCGGCGACCCGCTACTACCAGGTGCTGAACGCCCTCGTCGACCGCCCCGAGGCCCTCGCTGCCGACCCGATGCTGGTCAAGCGGTTGCGCCGGTTGCGGGCCAGTCGGCAGAAGGCGCGCGCCGCGCGCCGGTTGGGCTTCGACGTCACCTGAGCGCGTCGGGGGATTGGCGGGCCGGCTTGTCCGGCTGGATACAGTGAACGCAATGAATCAGCAAAATTCGTCTGGCCTCCCCCTGCGTGCGATGGTGATGGTCCTGTTGTTCCTCGGCGTGGTGTTTCTGCTGGTCGGATTCCAGGCGATGGGTGGCGGAGACGACGAAGGCGCGCAGTCGCCCATCGCCACAACCACCACGACGAGCACGAAGACCAGCCCGTCGGAGTCACCCAAACCGGCCAAGCCCGAGGTGCGCGTCTACAACATCTCGACGGTCGAGGGCGCCGCGGAAGGTACCGCCAATCGGCTGCGCGAGGGCGGTTGGGATGTCGCCGAGACCGGGAACCTGGAGTTGCCGGACGTGACGGTCAACACCGTGTACTTCACCGACGGCCCGGGGGAGCGGGAGGCCGCCGAGGAAATCGGCAGGTTGTTGGACGCCCCGGTCGAACCGCGGCTGCCCGAACTCTCAGAGCAACCGCCGGGCGTGCTCGTGGTGGTCACCGGCTAGGCTCTTGGCCATGCTGAAGACCGTCGCTGCCGCAGCCTGCTTCGCTGTTCCCGCTCTCGTATTGACCGCTTGTAGCGCCCCCGAACAACCGGCAACCTCGCCGGGCACCACGCCGTCGATCTGGACGGGCTCGCCGTCGCCGGCGGCCCCGCCCGGTGAACGAGGGGGCGGCCACGGTGGCACCGGAGGTGAGGCCGCCGGCGAGACGCTGACCGCAGATCTGAAGAATGCGGAAGGCACCACGGTCGCAACGGCACAGATCGCGTTCAGCGGGAACTACGCCACCGTCACGGTGGAGACCGCCGCCCCGGGCGAGCTGGCGCCGGGCTTCCACGGACTGCACATCCACTCGGTCGGCAAGTGCGAGGCGAACTCGGTCGCGCCGGCCGGTGGTGCGCCAGGTGACTTCAACTCGGCCGGTGGGCATTTCCAGGTGGCCGGACACACCGGTCATCCCGCGAGCGGTGACTTGTCGTCGCTGCAGGTTCGGGAGGACGGCTCCGCCTTGTTGGTGACCACCACCGACGCCTTCACCGCAGGGGACCTCACGAGCGGTGCCAAGACGGCGATCATCATTCACGAGAAGGCGGACAACTTCGCCAACATCCCGGCCGAGCGCTACCAGCAGGTCAACGGCGCCCCGCCGCCGGACGAGACCACCCTGGCCACAGGCGACGCCGGAAAGCGCGTGGCGTGCGGTGTCATCGGCGCCGGCTAGCAGCCACATAGATTTCGTCGGTTCACCCCGGCCGACCGTCGGGGTGGAATGGGAATTCGCGCTCGTCGACGCCGAGACCCGCGACGTGAGCAACGAGGCGACCGAGGTCATCGAGGAGCTCGGCGAGAACAACCCGCGCGTCCACAAGGAACTGCTGCGCAACACCGTCGAGATCGTCACCGGCATCTGTGATTCCGTGCCGGAGGCGATGGACGATCTGCGCTCCACGCTGCGGACCGCGCGCAAGATCGTGCGCAACCGGAACATGGAGTTGTTCTGCGCGGGCACGCATCCGTTCGCGAAGTGGACCCCCGAGAGCCTGACGGATGCGCCCCGCTACGCCGAGCTGATCAAGCGGACGCAGTGGTGGGGCCGTCAGATGCTGATCTGGGGCGTCCATGTGCACGTGGGTATCTCGTCCGCGCACAAGGTGATGGCGATCAACACGTCGTTGCTCAACCACTACCCGCACCTGCTCGCGCTGTCCGCGTCGTCGCCGTTCTGGGACGGTGAGGACACCGGCTATGCGTCCAACCGGGCGATGATGTTCCAGCAGCTGCCGACGGCCGGGCTGCCGTTCCACTTTCAAACGTGGCGGGAGTGGGAAGGCTTCGTTCACGACCAGAAGAAGACCGGCATCATCGACCACATGAACGAGATCCGTTGGGACATCCGGCCGTCGCCGCACATCGGCACGGTGGAGGTGCGGATCTTCGACGGGGTGTCCAATGTGCACGAGCTGAGCGCGATCGTCGCGCTGACGCATTGCCTGATCGTCGACCTCGATCGTCGCCTCGATGCCGGCGAACGGCTCCCCACGATGCCGCCATGGCATGTACAGGAAAACAAGTGGCGTGCAGCCCGTTACGGCCTGGATGCCGTGATCATCCTGGACGAAGACAGCAACGAGCGTCTGGTGACCGAGGATCTCGATGATCTGCTGAACCGCCTGGAGCCGGTGGCCGCCTCGTTGAATTGTGCCGACGAACTCCGCCGTGTCACCGACATCTGCAAGTCGGGCGGGTCTTACCAACGTCAACGGCGGGTCGCGGAGGAACACGACGGTGATCTGCGTGCGGTGGTCGACGCACTGGTCGCCGAGTTGGACATCTGAGCGTGGCCGTCACACCGATGTTCCCGCTGCAGGTGGCGATGCTGCCCGGCGAGGAGCTGCCGCTGCAGATCTTCGAACCGCGGTACACCGCAATGATTTCCGAGTGTCTGACCACTGATGATCCGGCATTCGGCGTGGTATTGATCGCCGCGGGCCGCGAGGTGGGCGGCGGTGACATCCGCAGCGACGTCGGCGCCATGGCGCACATCGTCGAGGCCGCCGACTTGGGGGTCGGCCGTTATCGTCTGCGGTGCGCGATGGGCGAGCGGATCAAGGTCGTGGAGTGGCAGCCCGACGATCCGTATCCCCGCGCGGCCGTCGAACCCTGGCCCGATGAGCCGGGCGAGAGCGTCGACGTCGACGCGATCAGAGACATCGAGGACCGGATGGTCGCGCTTTTCGAGCGGATCTCCCACGCTCGTGGTGCGCAGGTGGTCGGCAGGGACATCGTTGCGGGCGCCGACGCGTCGGGCGATGCGTCGACGTGGTTGTACACCTTGGCGTCCCGTCTCCCGATGGGCCAGGCGGACCGGTACGCCGTGCTCGCCGCGCCGTCGGTCGCCGCACGGGTGGCGGCGCTGAGTGAGGCCGTCGATACCGTGACCGCGATGGTCGAGTTCCAGCTGTCCGACTAGCGCTCAGACTAGACGCGCACAGCTTCGATGAACGTGGTGCGCGGCGTCGTCGCGGTGGGCGGGCGGCCGTACCGTTGCATCAGAGTCTCGGCATCTTCCGACCACACCCGCCAGCCGTGCTCCATCAACCACTCCGCGACATCGGTGCGCTCCTCGATGAACCAGAGATCCTGCACATCGGGGGCATCGGTGTCCTCGCCGGCCTCGTCGCGCAGCTGGCGCAACTGTGCACGCCGACTTTCCAGATATTCGGAGTCGAAGAACCCGGCGCCGAACGATTCGACGCCGATCCGGCTGCCGGGCGCGCTGAGTTCGTGGATGCGTTCGAAGAGCAGATCCTGGGCGTCGGCGGGCAGGTAGGGCAACAGGCCCTCGGCGGCCCACGCCGTCGGCTCCTGCGCATCGAAGCCCGTGTCGCGCAGGGCCTTCGGCCAGTCCTGACGCAGATCGATGGGCACCGCCACGTAACGGGCGGCCGGCCGGTCGTTCACCAGCGTTTCGGCTTTGAAGGCGAGCACCTTCGGCTGGTCGATCTCGTAGACGACGCTGTCGGTCGCCCACGGCAGCCGCCAGGCCCTGGCGTCGAGTCCGGCGGCGAGGATGACAGCCTGCACGACGCCGTTGGCTCCCGCGGTGATGAAGAAGTCGTCGAACCACTTCGTGCGGGACGCTGCGTAATTCGATATCGATCGGATTCTTTCGACCATGTGAGATGGCGGCAGCTGCCAGCCGCGCGCGATGGCCGCGTCGATGAATCGCTGTGCGTAGGAATCGGTGAACAGCGGGCAACTCGACGCCGCTTCCTGCGACCGCGCCCACGCGACCCCGAGCGCGGTCGCACCGACTCCCTCGGTGATGTCCCAGCTGTCGTCGTCAGACCTGGCCATTGTCGGGCTCGGGTTCGGTGAACTCGTACATCTCGTCCTTCGTCAGCAAGTCGTCGCGTACGTTCTGTTCCCGGTAAGCAAGCTGGCCAACCCTGTTGGCAATGACCGGGGCGGTGATCACCGTGAACAACCCGGTCAGCAGCAGCATGCCGACGTCGACGTGGCCGCGCAGCCGCACGGCCGCGCCAGCGAGTACGAGCAGCAGACCGAGCACCTGCGGCTTGGAGGCCGCATGCATCCGCGTCAGAGTGTCGGGGAAGCGGACCACGCCGATGGCCGCGGTCAGCGCGAGCGCGGAGCCGCCGAGGATGAGCACGCCGGCAACGATGTCGAAGACGTTCATCGCGGCCGCCCAGCGGTGCGCGGCTTGTCGACGTCGGGCACGCGGAACCGCGCGACGCTCACCGTGCCGACGAAACTGATCAACGCCAACGCGGTCAGGCCGTAGGTGACGGTGGTGTCGAGGCTGTAGGCCGCCCAGATGCCGATCCCGCACATCGCCACCGCGACAAGGCAATCCACCGCCACCAGGCGATCCAGCGTGCTCGGTCCGGCCAGCAGACGGAACATCGTGAATGCCGCCGCGGCAATGATCATCACGGCCGCGATGACCCAGACGACTGTCATGCGCTCTCCTCGCTCATGGTCGGGCGCCAGTCTTCGTCGCGTTCGAAGCTCGCCACCAGCAGTCGCTCCACGACGGCAACCTGGCGGTGGAACCGCTCGACCGCACGGTCCGAACCGACGTCGAGGACGTGCATGTACAGCCGTCGGCGCGTCTGGTCGATCTCCAACACAATCGATCCGGGGATGAGGTTGAAGATGTTGACCGCCAACGCCAATACCAAATCGGACTTGACCGAAAGATGCGCGCGCATCACGGCCGACAACGGCGGCGGCCCCGGCTTGATCGCAAGCCAGGCGACTTGCACCGACGACAACACCAGGAAGTAGATGACGGTGAGGAGCAGTCGCAGCAGCGACAGCGGGTGCACCTTGCCGTTGACGGGTACCACGGGCAGCGGCAGAAGCCAGGTGATCAACAGGGCGACCGCGAGCCCCGAGACGACGTTGGCCGCCGAGAACGTGCCCCACAGCAACACCCAGACCAGCACCAGCCAACAGATCGCCCAAACCCGCAACGCAATACGTCTCATGGGCTACCCACCACCGCGCTGATGTACTGGCCCCGGTCCAACACCTCGGCCGCGGCGCGCTCGCTGTAAGAAAAGATCGGCCCGGCGAACACGGTCAGTGCCAATCCGACGGCGATCAGCGCGCCCGTCGGCGCGACCATCGCGGCAGGCATGCGACCCACGTTGTCGCGGTCGACGAACTGGATGTCCTCGGGTTCGTCGAGCAGCGCCGACGGTGAGGCCGCGGAGAGATGACCTTCCGGCGCGTCCGCACGCGAGCGCCAGAACGCCCTCGTCCACACCCGGGCCACCACATAGAGCGTCAGCAGGCTGGTCACGACGCCACCACCGACCAACGTCCACGCCAGGACAGAGCCGACCTGCGCACCGGCCTCCAACAGCGCGACCTTTCCGATGAAACCCGAGAACGGCGGTATACCACCGAGATTGAGCGCAGGTACCACGAATACGAACGCCAGCAGGGGGCTGGCCGCCGCCAGGCCGCCGAGCCGGTCCATCGTCGACGCCCCGGCCTGACGTTCGATCAGGCCGACGACAAGGAACAGGGTGGTCTGCACCAGGATGTGGTGCGCGACGTAATAGATCGCGCCCGACATCCCGAGCGCGTTGGCCAGCGCGATGCCGAACACCATGTAGCCGATATGGCTGACCAAGGTGAACGAGAGCAGCCGTTTGATGTCGTTCTGGGCGATGGCACCCAGGATGCCGATCAGCATCGTGAACAACGCCGCCACCAACAGGACCGGGTCGAGCCCACCGCTGGGGAACAGCAGCGAATGCGCCCGGATGATCGCATACACACCGACTTTGGTGAGCAGGCCGGCGAACACCGCGGTGACCGGGGCAGGTGCGGTGGGGTAGGAGTCGGGCAGCCATCCCGACAGCGGGAACACCGCGGCCTTGATCCCGAACGCCACCAACAACACGGCGAAGATCGCCGACCGGGTGCCGGTGGACACGTCGTCGAACCGCACCGCGATCTCCGCCATGTTCAGCGTCCCGGTGGCCGCGTACACAAGCGCGATCCCGAACAGGAATATCAGCGACGACACCATCGAGACCATCACGTACGAGATGCCTGCGCGGACACGGTCTTTGCTTGCCCCGATGGTCAGCAACACGAAGCTCGCCGCCAGCAGCACCTCGAATCCGACGAAGAGGTTGAACAGGTCGCCGGCGAGGAACGCCGTGTAGACGCCGGCCGAAAGAACCAGATAGGTCGGCATGAATATGGACACGGGCTGACGCTCGTCGCCGTCGCGGATACCCTGGCCGATGGCGTAGAACACCACCGCCAGCAGCACGATCGACGACACGACGAGCATCAGGGCCGACAGCCGGTCGACGACGAGGGTGATGCCCAGCGGACCCATGCCGGGCACCGACTGGCCCCAGCCGCCGACGTTCAGTACGAGCGTGCCTTCCCGGTCGGCGAGCACGAGCAGCATGGCGCACACGGCGACGACGATCGACAACGCGACGAGCGTGATGAGTCGCTGCAGCCTCGGACGGCGACCGGCGATCAGCGTCGCGGCCGCGCCGAGTGTGGGGAGCAGCACCGGCAGCGGCATCAACGTGGCGGGGAGGTTCATTTCGACCCCTCGAATCCCGGCAGCGCGTCCAGTTCGTCCGGGGCATCGGTGTCGCGCTGGACGTCTGGTTGCGGAAGGTCCTCCTTCACGGCGCCGGTGTCCTGGGCGGCCAGCTCCGAGACCTGCGCGTCCATCGGGTCGTCGCCCACTTCCTCTTCAGTGGTCAACCGGTAGGACCGATACGCCATCGCCAGTACGAACGCGGCGACGCCCATGGTGATGACGATGGCCGTCAGGATCATGCCCTGCGCCAACGGATCCGCGGTGATGGTGTTGCCCGCGCTGGTGCGGCCCCTGATCGGCGGGTTGCCCGACGGACCCCCGACCACCAGGATCAACAGGTTGACGGCATTGCCGATCAGCAGCAGGCCCAACAACATCCGCGTCAGGTTGCGTTCCAGCAGCAGGTAGATGCCTGCGCTGGTGAGTCCGCCGATCAGGACGAGCGGCACGAACGAGGTGGTCATCGGGCGGCCACCGTCCTCTTCTGGTCCTGACTCAACTCGACGTCGATACGGGCGCCGAGGCTACGCAACACGTCGAGGACCAATCCGACGACGATGAGATAGACGCCCAGGTCGAAGAACAACGCGGTGACGAATTTGACGGTGCCGAGTACCGGCACGTCGATCTCGATCAACGCCGACGACAACACCGGTGCCCCCACCAGAAGCGAGGCGATCGCGGTGCCCGCCGACAGAGTCAGCCCCGCACCGAGGATCTTGCCCGCGTCCAGCGGCAGCGTCTCGCCCAGTTCGTAGCGTCCGCCTGCGAGGTAGCGCAGCACCAGCGCCAACCCCGCCGTCAACCCGCCGGCGAACCCGCCGCCCGGAGTGTTGTGACCGGCGAAGAAGAAATACGCCGACAACACCATGATCAGCGGGAAGATGAGCCGGGTGGCGACCTCGAGGATCAGCGAACGATGCCGCGGGTCGCGCAGTTCGCTGCCTCGCAGCCATGTGATGTCGCCCGCTGCGGGGCTGGTGTTCAGGATCGGTGGCAGTCGCCCGATATCGGGCTGACCGACATCGGACACCCGGGGTGGCGCCCCGAATCTCCTGTGCCGGAACACCATTGAGGCCACGCCCGTCGCCGCGACCAGGAGAACCATGATCTCGCCCATGGTGTCCCAGGCGCGGATGTCGACGAGTAGCACGTTGACGGCATTGGAGCCGTGGCCGCGGTAGTACGCGGCATCGGGGATCAGCGACGCGATCGGGATACCGGTGCGCGCGGCCATCGCGTACGCCGCAAGGGTGGTGACCGTGGCGCCGACCGCGAGCGCCAGCGCCACCCGCGGCAACCGGTTCCGTTTGATGTGGATGCGGTCGGCCTCGGCGGGCAGCGTCCGCAGCACCAATACGAACACGACGAGCGTCAGCGTCTCCACCAAGAACTGGGTCAGAGCCAGGTCAGGCGCACCGTGCAGCGCGAAGATCACACCACAGCCGTAACCCGTCACCCCCACCAGCAGCACCGCCGCCAACCGGTTGCGCATCACCATCGCGCCAACGGCCGCGCCCAGGATGATCAGGCCGACGACCACCTGTAACGGCGAGCCCCAGAGCGCGAAGTCGGGGCGGTCCCTGGCTCCGAGAGCCAGCACGATCGTCGGCACCAACACCAACGTCGACAGGATGGCCGACTGGGTGGCGGGAATCGAACCACGCTGGGTGACCGCGGTGAGTTCCACCGACCACCGGTCCAGTTGTCGCACCACGCTGTCATAGATGTGGTCGGCGTTGCCGAGGGACTCGCGCATGCCGCGTACCCGCCACAGGCGGGCCCTGGCGACGAACGCGGCGACGCCGAGAGCGAGGACCAGCGCCGACAACAGCAGCGGCAGGTTCAGGCCGTGCCACAGCGCGAGCTCGTAGTCCTCCCCACCGGGCACCGTGTCCGCATAGGTGTCGAGCACATCGCCCAGCCCGCCGGGCCACAACCCGAAGACCAGCCCCGCCGCGGCGAGGATGCCCGGTGCGATCAGGAAGGTGACCTCAGGGTGGTGCATCTCGGCCACGCGCGTGCTCGGTTCCGGTAACCCTTTGCGGCCGAACGCACCCCACAGGAAGCGCAGGCTGTAGATCGTGGTGAACACCGAGCCGAGCACGACACCGGCCAGCACGAATGGCGCCGCCGCGCCGAGGCTCGGACTGTGCAGCACGGTCTCGAAGTCGGCCTCCTTGGCGACGAACCCGAAGAACGGCGGCAACGCCGCCATACTCGCCGTGGCACCGATGGCGATGACCAGCAGCGGACGCGCGCGGTCACCGAGCCAGGCGAGCCTGCGGATGTCGCGGGTGCCGGTGGTGTGGTCGATGATGCCGACGACCATGAACAGCGCCGCCTTGAACATCGCGTGCGCACACAACATCGCCAACCCGCCGAGCATCAGGTCGCTGCCGCCGCCACCGACCATCAAGGTGATCAGTCCCAGCTGGCTGACCGTGCCGAAGGCCAGGATCAGCTTCAGGTCGTATTCGCGCACCGCGCGCCAGCCGGCGAGCAGCATTGTCAGCAGGCCGAGCGTGATCACGGTCGGCCGCCACGGCGCCGCATCGGCGAAACCCGGCGTCATGCGGGCGACGAGATAGACCCCCGCCTTGACCATCGCCGCGGCGTGCAGATAGGCGCTGACAGGCGTCGGGGCGGCCATCGCGCCGGGCAGCCAGAAGTGGAAGGGCACGATGGCCGACTTGGACAGGGCCCCGACGAGGACGAGTACCAGCGCGACCGACACGGCCACTCCGGACGGCGGTGACGCGACGAGTTCGGACAGGCGATAGGTGCCCGCGGTATTGCCGAGCACGATGATGCCCACCAGCATCGCCAGCCCGCCGAACGTCGTGACGAGCAGCGCCTGGGTCGCCGCGCGGCGGCTGGTGGCGCGCTCGGCGTAGTGGCCGACGAGCAGGAAAGACAACACCGTCGTGATCTCCCAGAACACGTACAGCAGGAGCATGTTGTCGCTGGTCACCAACCCGAACATGGCGCCGGAGAACGCGACCAACTCGGCCGCGAAGCTGGGCAGTCGCTTCTCGGTGTGGCCGTCGCGGTGGTGGAAGTAGTCGGTGCAGTAGAAGAGCACCAGCGCACCGATGCCCAGCACCAGCACGCTCATGATCGCCGCGAGCGAGTCGAACCGCAGCACGATGTCCATCGACAGCTCAGGCACCCACGGCACGTCGACCGTCGCTGCCGCGCCGGGCCTCGGCCAGTTGGTGACCACCCAGATCAGCGATCCGAGCGGTACGAGCGCCAACGGGTAGAACGCCATCCGTCCCCACCTGTGCACGAGCAGGGGTGCCAGCGCGGTCGCGACCGCGTGGGCGATGAGGACGGCGAGCAAGGGCACTCCGTTTCTGTCGTGGGCTCGGCAATCAGCCGTCGGCGAAGGGCAGATAGCGGGGTGTCAGCCGGGCGAACGCTTCGGCTTTACGCCATTCTACGTGGGCCGATAGAGCTACCATCCGGCGTAGTGGACACAGCGGATGTGGCAGTCGTCGGTGCTGGGCCCACCGGCCTGATGCTGGCGTGCGAACTGGCGCTGGGCGGACTGGCGGTGCGCCTGCTCGAGGCGCGGGCCTCGACACCCAACATCACCAGGGCCTTCGCCGTGCATGCCCGCACCCTCGAACTGCTCGACGCCCGTGGCATGGCCGACGCTCTGATCCCGCTCGGGGTTTCCGTGTACGACGTCGCTCCGCCCGGCGGGGCGACGTTGGACCTGCGGGAACTGCCCGGTAGGTACGCGATGTTGCTGATCGTCCCCCAGAGCGGCACCGAGCAGGTACTCGAGGGTCGTGCCGCCGAACTCGGGGTGCCGATCGTTCGGGGCGCCGAGGTGGTGGGGGTGACCCAGGACGACGGAGGCGTCACCGTGGAGTGCGCCGACGGCCAGACCGTTCGCGCGAAGTATGTGGTCGGTTGCGACGGCGCCCACAGCACGGTCAGGAGCCAGGTAGGCATCGACTTCGTGGGTAAACAGTACGAGACCCACATCCTGCTGGCCGACGTCGCGCTCTCGCGGGCACCCCAGGACACGTTGACCGGGGTGACCAACGAGCGCGGCGTCGTGCTGATGATCCCGTTCGGCGACGGCTGGTTCCGCGCCATCGGATGGGACCGGCTGCGCGAACAGGCACCCCTTTCCGAACCCGTCACGCTCGGTGAGATCCGCGAATCGTTCGTGCGCATCGCCGGTGACGACTACGGCATGACCGACATGAGGTGGAGTTCGCGGTTCCTGTCGGAGCGCAGACAGGCACGGCATTACCGATCGGGACGGGTGTTCATCGCGGGTGACGCCGCGCACGTGCATTCCCCGCTCGGGGGCCAGGGCATGAACACCGGTATCGGGGACGCCACGAACCTGGGTTGGAAGCTGGTCGCCGCCGTCAACGGGTCGGCGCCGCCGGGGCTGTTGGACAGCTACGAGGCCGAGCGGCATCCGGTCGGTGCCGCGGTGCTGCGCACGACCGATGCGTTCAACCAGGTGGTGCTGGGAAATTCGAAGGTGCAGCGGGTAGCGCGAAACATCGTGATCGGAACGCTGACGCGGATCCCGAAGACCCGGCGAATCCTGCGCGAGTTCCTCAGCGGTATCGGAATCGCCTACGCGCACAAGGGCGGCGAGCATCGGTTGGTGGGCCGGCGGATGCCGGACATCGACTGCGACGGCACCCGGCTGTACGAACTGCTGCGGGATCAGAAGTTCGTCGCCGTGACCGCGATGCCGGTCCGGATCGGCCGCTCCGACGTCGTGCACGTCACCGGCAGGCACCCGGAAACTCCCGCCGCCGTCCTCGTCCGCCCGGACGGTTACGTGGCGTGGGCAAGCGACCGGGTACCGAGTGCAGCGGAACTGGTTGCTGCAGTTGACAACTGGACGCGTCAGAAGTAGCGCAGCCATACGTAGAGCCATGCCAGCGCGGTGGACAGTATCGTCACCACAATGCCGTAGCGGGTGAAGCGCCAGAAGCTGATCGCGTGACCGGCGCGCTGCGCGATGCCGATGGCGACCACGTTGGCGCTCGCGGCGATCGCGGTGCCGTTGCCCGAGAAGCATGCGCCCAGTGCGAACGCCCACCACAGCGCTCTGCCGGACTCGGCATCTGGTGCCTGGGCAACCATGTCCTCGACCACCGGCGTCATCGTCGCCGTGTACGGGATGTTGTCGATGAACGCGCCGAGTATCGCGGAGCCGAACATCAGCCCGGTGGCGGCAAGGAAGAAGTTGTCACTGAACAGGTGCACCGCCGCGTCGCCGAGCCAGTTGATCACCCCGGTGTGCACCAGGCCGGAGACCATGGCGAACAGGCCCATGAAGAACACCAGCGTCGGCCACTCGACTTCGGGAAGCACCTCGGCGACATCGATGTTGGTGACCAGCAGCATCGTGCCCGCCCCCAGCAGGGCGACGATGGACGGTGCGACGTGCAGCACCGAATGCAGACAGAATCCGACGACCACCAAGGCCAGCACCACCATCGAACGTACGAGCAGGCGGGTGTCCTTGATGGCCCGTCGTTCCTGCAGCGCCATCACCTTATCCAGGCGCATGTGGTTGGAGCGCAGGTCTTTTCGGAACAGGAGTCGCGTGAACAACACGAACAGGACGAAGATGACGGCGACCACCGGCGCCATGTTCACCAGGAAGTCGTTGAACGTCAGCCCCGCGCGGCTACCGATGATGATGTTGGGTGGATCGCCGATGAGGGTGGCCGCGCCGCCGATGTTGGACGCGAGTACCTGGGCGATCAGGAACGGTTGGGGTGCGATCTCCAGCCGGTCGCAGATCACCAGCGTGACGGGTGCGACGAGCATGATGATGGTGACGTTGTCGAGCACCGGTGAGGCCACGCCGGTGATGGCCATCAGCATCACCATGAGCCGAAATGGACTGCCCCTGGACCGTTTTGCGGCCCAGATGGCAAGGAAGTCGAACAGGCCGGTCTGCTTGACCACGCCCACGATGACCATCATGCCGAGCAGCAGGAAGATGACGTTCCAGTCGATGCCCTCATGTTCGGAGTAGAAGATCTGCACGCCGGGGGTTAGGCCGAGGAGCGTCATCAGCCCGGCGGCGACGAGGACGGTCTTTACCTTGTTCGCGCGCTCGGTCGCCAGAAACCAGAACGCGACGACGAATATCGCCAGCGCCAGTAGTGGAGCCAGCACGGGGGTGGGGGGGGGGTCAGTCGTTGGGGCCGGCCACGGCCAAGCTGGTGAGTAATCGCTCGAGCGTCACTGCACCGACCAGCTTTCCGCCGCGATCCACGACCGCGATGAGCGGGCTGCGTTTCGTCGCCATCACGGTCGCAACCTCCAGGAGGGTCGCGTCCGGTGCCACCGTCACCGGTTTGGCCACCGGTGAGGGCAGGCAGTCGCCGACCGTCAGCTTGCCCGGGCCGTGCCAGAACAGGTCGGCGTGGATCTCGTCGACGGTCCGGACCAGTGCCGGATCGTCGCGGTAGGACTCCGGAATGGTCAGCCGCAACACCTGGGTGCCGGGCAAGACCGCGACGGGGTGGTCGGATTCGTCGACCACCACGAGGCCCGGGAGTCGGTTGACGACCATCAGCTGGATGGCCTTGGACACCGGATCGTCCATTCGCACCGTCGGTGGGGTCACAGCGATCTCATGTGCTTGCATGACGGTTTCTTTTCGGGCGGTCCATCTAGTTCCGGCGGTATCTGCGGTAAGCGTCATCGTCCTCGTTCTCCGGTCGGCTGCGATGCACTTTGTGCATGGTGAGGTCAGTCTCGGCGTGTGGCGGGAGCAGCGCCATCGGGTCTGACACCCATTCGGGTAGGGGAACTGCCTGTATGGACAAATCTCGGTTTGACGGTCCACGCTGGGGTTATGAAAGGGGCGCGCACCCGGGCCAATGCGCTGTTTCGGCGTGTCTTCGTGATCAACGGGATGATCTTCGTGCTCGGAACCCTGGTCCTGGCGCTCTCCCCGGCAACGGTGTCGTCGCGCATCAAGCTGACCGAGATCCCGGTTCTCGTCGTGGGGCTGGCGGTGATGCTGACGGCAAATGGGCTGCTGCTGCGATCGAGTCTGGCCCCGATGCTGAAATCCGCGCGGACGACCGCGGGAGCGATGGCGCTGGCCGCGCAGGAGAACGAACGTCAGCGCATCGCGCGCGAGCTGCACGATGAGATCGGGCAGACGCTCACCGTCGCGCTGTTGATGCTCAAACGCGCCGTCGACCGCGCGCCCGTGGAGATCAAGAGCGAACTGGCCGGTTCGCAGGAGGCGGTGCGGGCGAGCCTCGACGAGGTGCGCAGCATCGTCCGCCGGTTGCGGCCGGATGCCCTCGAGGACCTCGGACTGACCAGCGCCCTCAACGCCCTGTGCAGCGACTTCTCCCAGGCCACCGGGCTAAAAGTGGTCAAACACATTGCCTCCCAGACTGATCGACTGCCCGCCGACGTCGAATTGGTGTGTTACCGGGTCGCCCAGGAGAGCCTCACGAACATCGCCAGACACGCGGGGGCGAACAAGGTGTGGCTCGATATGCACTCGACCGCGAAACGACTGACGTTGCGGATCGCCGACGATGGTTGTGGTGGTGTCGCGGAAGAGGGTGCGGGAATCAACGGGATGCGTGAGCGGGCGCTGCTGGTGAACGCGACGCTGACGATCACCTCCCCCAAGGACGAGGGCACCGAGGTCCGTCTGGTGATCCCGTTGCCCGGGCCGGACGACTGATGCTCGCCTCGCCCGCGCGGGTCCTGCTCGCCGACGACCACGCCCTGGTTCGCAGTGGCCTGCGAATGATCATCGATGCGGAGTCGGACCTGACGGTGGTGGCGGAGGCCGCCGACGGGCACGAGGCGCTGGATGTGCTCGAGCGCACCCCGGCCGACCTGGCGATTCTCGATATCGCCATGCCGCGGATGACGGGTCTGCAGGCGGCGCGGGAGATGAATCGCCGGTATCCGCATGTGCGGATCCTGATCCTGTCGATGTACGACAACGAACAGTATTTTTTCGAGGCGTTGAAGGCGGGCGCGTCGGGCTACGTCCTCAAGTCGGTGGCCGACCGCGATCTGCTCGAGGCGTGCCGCGCGACGCTGCGGGGGGAGCCGTTCCTCTATGCGGGGGCGGTCACCGCGCTGATCCGCGACTACCTGCACCGGGCGCGGCAGGGCGATTCGCTACCGGAAACCATCCTCACGCCGCGCGAGGAGGAGGTGCTCAAGCTGATCGCCGAGGGCTTTTCGACGCGTGAGATCGCCGCGACGCTGAGCATCAGCTCCAAGACCGTCGACCGCCACCGCACCAACACGTTGGCAAAGCTCGGTCTGCAGGACCGGGTGGCGTTGACGCGCTACGCGATTCGCGCGGGCCTGATCGAACCGTGACGCCGTCCGCATAGCGCGGGTGTCGCGAACCGGACCGGCAGGGCATGGCCGACGAGCCCGATGCCCGCGCCGAGGATGGGCCAGATCGGCCAGAAGTACCAGGCACCTGCGGTCAGGCCGACCGCCAGCCACACGGCCAGCACGATGACGACCATCGCCAGGTAGGCGCCGAGATGGATCTGCACGCTGCGGCGCGCCGCCGTTCGGCGTGCCTGCCTGCGGGCCGGGTCGTTGCGCCGGATCCGGTCCAGGGGCAGGTCTGCGACGAGGTCGTGCAGTTCGTCGGTGGTGTGGGCGGCGAACGTGGCCTGCAGTCGGGGCTCGTATTCGTCCAGCGTTAGGTAGCCCTGGGCCAGTGCCTGGCCCAGCTGATTCGCGGTCCGCTCCCGTTCGAGATCGCCGGCTCGCATCGTGCCTCCCGATAGTTAATCTTGACAGTGGCTAGTTACCGACTATGCACCGGTAACTAGTCACTGTCAAGATTTGATTTGGGGCCGGCGGAGAAGGGCTTAGCGCGCGGCGGAGAACGCCCTCAGTGACTCGACCTGAACGGGATCGAGCGACGGCCGCACGGTTTCACGGGCCTTGGCGACGTCGGCAGCCGTGACGGCCGCGGCGTCGATCGAGCGTCGCATCGCCGTCAGCGCGGACTCGCGCAGCAACGCCACGCAGTCGGCGGCGCTGTAGCCCGCCAAGTCACCGGCCAGGGCGTCAAGGTCGACATCGTCGGCCAGCGGCACGGATTTGCCTGCGGTACGTAGGATTTCGCGATGCGCCTCCGCGTCGGGCGGCTCGACGAACACCAGCTTCTCCAGCCGCCCGGGCCGCAACAGTGCCGGGTCGATCAGGTCGGGTCGGTTGGTCGCACCGAGAACCACCACGTTGCGCAGCGGCTCGATGCCGTCGAGTTCGGTGAGCAGCGCGGCGACCACCCGGTCGGTGACCCCGGAGTCGAAGCTCTGCCCGCGCCGCGGCGCCAATGCGTCGAGTTCGTCGAGGAACACCAGCGACGGCGCGGAGTCGCGCGCGCGGCGGAACAGGTCGCGGACCGCCTTCTCCGATGCGCCAACCCACTTGTCCATCAGCTCGGCGCCCTTGACGGCATGCACGCTCAGGCGTCCCGAACTGGCGAGCGCCCGCACCACGAACGTCTTGCCGCAACCCGGCGGACCGTACAGCAGTACGCCGCGCGGTGGCTCGACACCGAGTCGCTCGAAAGTCTCCGGATGCTGCAGCGGCCACAGCACCGCCTCGGTCAGCGCCTGCTTGGTCTCGGCCATGTCACCGACATCCTCGAGCGTCACCGAGCCGACCGACACCTCTTCGGTGGCCGACCGAGACAGGGGACGGATGACGCTCAGCGCGCCGGTCAAGTCGTCCTGCGTCAATTCCGGCGGCTTGCCGTCCGTGCTGGCCCTTGCCGCCGCCCGAAGCGCCGCCTCGCGCACCAGGGCACAGAGGTCGGCGACGACGAAACCCGGTGTGCGTTCGGCGATTTCGCCTAGATTGAGTTCACCGGACGGGACGTCGCGCAGTAGCACCTCGAGCAGTTGCCTGCGAATCGACCCGTCAGGCAGGCTCAGGCCGAGCTCACGGTCGCAGAGGTCGGGCGCCCGCAGTCGCGGGTCGACGTTGTCGGGCACCGCCGAGGTGGCGACGAACGCAACGCCGCGGGTGGCGACGGCGCTGCGCAACTCGGTGAGGATCAGCGTTGCCACGGGTTCGGCGGGCGAGGGGAGCAGCGCGTCGATATCGGTGATCAGCAGCACGCCGCCGCCGTCTCGGACGGTGGACACCGCCGATGACACACTGGACAGCCGATCCTCGGCGCGCAGCGCACCCACCTCGGGACCGTCCAGCTCGACGAGCCGGCGGTCGGTGCAGACCGTCCGCACCAAGGTAGCCTTGCCGACACCTGCCGGCCCGGACACGAGCACTCCGAGATTTGCGGTGGCGCCGAGAGTTTCGAGCAGGTCCGGCTGATCGAGGGCGAGCTTGAGCCATTCGGACAGTCGGGACGCCTGGGCGTGCGCGCCCTTGAGATCGTCGAAGCTGACGGCGGGGGCCTTCTCCCCGGCGGTGACGGTCGGTTGGGCCGACGACGCCGCCTTCGCGGGCGTCACCCCGTCGCCCCAACTCACCAGCGAATTCGGTTGTACGCTCACCGGTCCCGCGGGATCGACGCCGGTCACCGTGAGCAGTTCGGACGTCCAGGTGATGCCCACCGACGACGCGAGCGCGGAGGTCGCCGCCGACGTGGGGATGTCCGGGCCGAGTTCGCGCGGCAGCAACGAGACGGTGTCGCCCACCATCATCACCTTGCCCAATAGCGCCTGGCGCAACGTCGCCGGTGAGATCGACTGGGTGGCGAGGTTGGAGCCCGACAACGTCACCGAACGCGCGCCGTACACCGTCGCGGGCGCGACGAGTACCGAAGCGTTTTCGCGAACACCGGCATTGGACAGCGTCACATCATCGAGCAGCGCGGTGCCGGTCGGTGTGCCCGGCGGTGCCACGCCCGCCACCGCGGCGGTGGTGCGCGAGCCCGTCAGCGACACCGCATCCCATTCGCGAATACCAAGTGCCGCAATCACTTCCGGATGAAGTCTGACCACACCGCGGCGGGTGTCCAACGCCGATGTGTTCAGCCGGGCGGTCAGCGTGAGCTGCTGTTTGAGGGCGGGGCGGTCGGTTGCAGAGCGCCCCGAGTCGAATCCGGTCACGTCAGGAGCCCGGCCTGCGCAATCCGAGTCGCATCACGGACCTCCGGTGCGGCTGCGCGCGCCGTATCGCCCGTCGTGCGGCCCGCTGCTGCCGCGGTTTGTCGTCCCACACCTCGGGATGCTCTGCCAGGAAGCGCCGGGTCCGGATCGCGAACGGGATGTGGATGACGTACCCGAGGATGATCGCCAGGATCACGAGGTAGCCGTACAGAATCGACGCCGCGACGAGAATCGCGACCGCGACCAGAAGCGGCGCGACCATGTTCGGTGACACCGAGAAGGTGTGGATCTTGCGCATCGGCAGGGTGCTGACCACCAACAGCGAGACGCCGACCATCCAGATGATCACCGCGATCTCGGACGTCCACCAGCCTTCGCCGAACTGCATCTTGGCGGCCAGCGGACCGATCGCGCCGATCGCCCCGGCGGGGGCAGGCATGCCGACGAAGTATTTGTTCTCGTAGGCCGGCTTGGCGACGTCGAGCATCGCGTTGAACCGCGCCAGCCGCAACACGATGCACACCGCGTAGAGCAACACCACGATCCAGCCGATCTGGGATGTCGAGAGCAGGGTCGCGTAGACGATGAATGCCGGTGCGACACCGAAGTTCACCGCGTCGGCGAGTGAGTCGATCTCCTCGCCCATCCGGGACGTGGCCTTCAGGATCCGGGCCATGCGGCCGTCGAGTGCGTCGAGGATCGCGGCAACGGCAAGGAACGCCATCGCCTCGGTTGGCCGGCCGTCGAGGGCGAATTTCACCGCGCTCAAGCCGAGGCAGATGGCGGTCACGGTCATGGCGCTGGGCAGAATGCGCAGGCTTATCACCGGCGCCTTGACGCGGGGCTTGATCATGCCGTGGCCGTCCGGCCGGCGTCATCGGGCCCGAGCTCGGCCAACACCGTTTCCCCGCCGACTGCGCGCTGGCCGACGGTGACGAGGAGGTTCGATCCCGCAGGCAGGTAGGTGTCCAGCCGTGAGCCGTACCGGATCAGCCCATACGTATCGCCGATCGCCAGCTTGTCACCCACCTTCGCGTCGCACACGATGCGGCGGGCCACCAGGCCCGCGATCTGCACCGCGATCACCTGCGCGCCCTCCGGCGTGCGGATGACCACGCTGTTGCGTTCGTTGAGCTCGCTGGCCGCCTCTAGTTCGGCCGAATGAAACTTTCCGGGCCGGTGGCAGACCGCCACCACCTCGCCGCCGACCGGTGCGCGCTGCACGTGCGCGTCCAGCACCGACAGGAAGATGCTTACCCGCGGCAAAGGCGTTGCTGGCAGGCCGAGTTCGGCCGGCGGTATCGCCTCCTGGATGAGACAGATCAGTCCGTCCGCGGGCGCGACGACGACGCCGGGACGGTTCGGTGGCACCCGCGGCGGATGCCGGAAGAACGCGGCGTTGGCCAATGCGGACGCGAGCCCGGCGCGCCGCAGCCACCGATTCCGGTATCCAAGCACCGCGACCGCGAGGCTGGCACCGACGAACGGCAGGCCCGCCGGGTGCATCGGAGGTATCGAGGTGCGCACCAGCGCGGCGAACCGTGCGGGGCCGGATTTGTTGTTGTCGGGGCGTCTGGCCATCGTGCGCCGATTCTACGGGCGGGACGTGTCGCCAATAGGGCTATGCCAAGTCCCAGATCTGAACGTGGGATCCACCGGCGAGTTCGACGATATCCTCGTCGATCTCCAACAGACAGTTCGCCGATGCCAGCCAGCGCAGGTGATGGGACGCGGGCGGCCCGTAACTGGTGACCGTGCTCTGGCCGGTTTCCGGGTCGGTTTCGCATACCCCGCGCCGGAACTGGCGCTTGCCGCGTGGGGAGGTGAGGTCCTCGATCAGCACCGCCGTGCGGCGTGGGCGCTCGGGATGGGGCAGCCCCATCGCGCTCCGCAGCGGCGCACGCAGGAACACCTCGAACGACACCAGCGCGCTGACCGGGTTGCCCGGCAACGTGATGATCGGCGTGCCGTCGACGACGCCCGAACCCTGCGGCATGCCGGGCTGCATCGCGACCTTGACGAATTCGACCTGGCCTTCGCCCAAAGCATCCTTGACCACCTCGTATGCGCCCGCGCTCACGCCGCCGGTGGTGATGATCAGGTCGGCGTCGCCTCGGTGGCGGTTCAGTGCGTCGCGGAACACCGCGACGTCGTCCCCGGTGGTCTGGGTGGCCACCACCTCGGCGCCGGCGTCATGCAGGGCCGCGGCAAGCATTACCCCGTTGGATTCGTAGATCTGGCCCGGCTGTAGTGGGGTTCCGGGTGTGACGAGTTCCGATCCCGTCGACATCACCAAGACCCGCTGGCGCGGAATGACCGACAACTCGCGCAGCCCGAGCGCCGCGGCCAGGCCGAGCGCAGCGGGGGTGACCACGTGTCCGGCCCGCAACACGGTGGTGCCCGCGGTGACGTCCTCACCCGCACGGCGGATGTGCTGTCCCGGCTTCGCGCTCGCGCGGATCTCCACGGTGTCGGTGGCGGCGTTGGTGGACTCGACGGGTATCACGGCGGTGGCGCCGGTGGGCAGTGGCGCGCCGGTCATGATCCGGTGCGCTGTGCCCGACTTGAGTGTGAGCTGGTCGGTGCGGCCGGCCGGGATGTCCTCGGCGACGGGCAACAGCACGGGCTGTTCTAGGCTCGCGCCCGAGATGTCCTCGGCGACAACGGCATACCCATCCATGGCGGAATTGTCGAAGCCGGGAAGCGATAGCGGAGCCGTCACATCGTCGGCGAGTACCAGGCCCAGCGTCTCGGCGAGCGGCACGGTGACCGGCGTCCTACGGCTGAATAGGCCGGCGACGATGCGCTGATGTTCCTCGACGGATCGCATCGGACGGGACATCAGACGGGAAAGGTCACGCCGGTCAGTTCCTCCGACACCGTCCACAACCGACGCTGAATGCTCTCGTCGTGTGACTGTGGGCTGGAGGCAACGACTTTCGGGTGGCCTCGCTGCTCCTGGAAGCCACCGGGGCCGTAGTACTCCGCATTCTTGGCGGCCGGGTCCGTCGCTGCGCGCAGCGTCGGCTCGGCTCCCATGTCAGCGCTCTGCGCGATGAACGTCGACCAGAAGAACTGGCTGACCTGCCGGACAACACCGGGCATGTTGCGCAGCAGCTCGGTGTCGGCGGCACCCGGGTGCGCCGCGGTCGCGATCGTCGGCGCACCCTTGGCTTGCAGCCGCCGTGCGAGTTCGTAGGTGAACAGGAGATTGGCGAGTTTGGACTGACCGTATGCGACGACGCGGTTGTAGTTGCGGTCCAGGTTGAGGTCGTCGAAGTGGATCTTGGCACGGATGCGGTGCCCCATGCTGCTGACGGTGACGACCCGCGAGCCATCCACCGGCAGCATGCGGTCGAGCAGCAGGCCGGTGAGCGCGAAATGGCCCAGATGGTTGGTGCCGAACTGCAGCTCGAAACCGTCTTTGGTGCTGGCCTTGTCCGTGTACATCACGCCGGCGTTGTTGATCAGCAGATCGATGCGGTCGAACTTGGCCCGCAGTTCGTCGGCCGCGGCGCGGACGTTCTGCAGCGAGGTCAGGTCGAGCTGTTGGACGGTGACGGTCGCGTTCGGGCTTGCGCTCTTGATGCGCGCCGCGGCGGCGTTGCCCTTGTCGGTGTTGCGCACTGCCAACACCGTGTGTGCACCCTTGGCGGCGAGAACGGCCGCAGCCCCGTAGCCGATGCCGGTGTTCGATCCGGTGACAATCGCGACTCGCCCGGATTGGTCGGGCACCTCGGCCGCGGTCCATTTGGCGCTCATGCGATCAACATACTCAGGCGAGCCGGTCTTGCGTCAGCGGTTAGTTTCGTTCTATGCAGGACCCCGCGAACCCGCCGAGCCGCAAGGCGCCGCTGGTGTGGGCACTGGGAGCGGCGATTCCCTGGACGATGTTCGCGTTCGGCCAGGTGGTGTGGTTCGTCATCGACCACAGCCGATGGTGGCTGAACGCGCTCGTGGCGGCGGCGACCGCGATTGGCGTGGTCCTGTTCGTCGTGGTGGTTCCGTTGTGGCGGTTCCGTGTGCACCGCTGGGACGTGAGTCCGGACGCGGTGTACACCCGCACGGGATGGCTTGTGCAGGAACGCCGCATCGCCCCGATATCCCGAGTCCAGACCGTCGACACCGAACGCGGACCGCTGGACCGCCTGTTCGGCCTTGCGAATGTCACCGTGACGACGGCGTCGTCGGCAGGTGCGGTGCGCATCGTCGCGCTGGATGTCGATGTCGCAGACCGTGTCGTTGCGCAGCTCACCGACATCGCGGCGATCGGCGCCGAGGACGCGACGTGAGTACCCCCATCAGTACCCCGGTCGAAGGGGACTGGAACCGGCTCAGTCCCCGCATGCTGTTGGTGCATCCCGTTCACGAGGTGTTGCGGCAGATCCCCGTGATCATCGGCACGGTCGTGCTGGGTTCGGCGACCGGGAACCCGATGTACGCGGTCGTGGTTCTCGTGTTGACGGTGGCGTTCGGCGTCGCCCGCTGGTTCACCACGAGCTACCGCATCGGCCCCGGCGAGGTGCAACTGCGGACGGGAATCCTGCAACGCAAGGTGCTTTCTCTGCCGCGCAACAGGATTCGCTCGGTGTCGACGGATTCCAGGCTGCTGCACCGGCTGCTCGGGCTGACCGTCGTACGGGTCAGCACCGGTCACGCGGCCACAGGGGACAACGCATTCGCGCTCGACGCGGTCGTGGCCGACGAGGTGCCGCGGCTGCGTGCGATTCTGCTTGCCGATTCGTTGGCGCCCGACGTCGAGCAGCCGACGGCGACGCCGGGGCGTGTGCTCGCCCGTTGGCAGCCGTCCTGGCTGCGATACAGCCCGTTGAGCTTCACAGGTCTGGCGATGATCGCCGCGGCGGCCGGCCTGGCATATCAAGTGGGTGCGACTGCAGCACTGCGTGATTCGCGGATCGAAAGGTCCGGCGCGGCATTGACAGACCGCCTCGGTATCGCGGTGATCATCGTCGCCGTCGTGCTGCTGGTGCTCCTCGCATCGTCGGTGCTGTCGGTGCTGCAGTCCCTGCTGACGTACGGAAACCTCGACCTGCGGCGCGATGCCGACGTCCTGCACCTCAAGCATGGACTGCTGCGGGTGCGGGAGCACACCTTCGACATGCGCAGGTTGCGTGGCGGAACGCTGCGAGAGCCCCTGCTGGTCAGGCTGTTTGGCGGCGCCCGGTTGGACGCGGTGATGACGGGGGTCGGCGGTGCGGGGGAAGCGTCGACGTTGTTGCCGCCGTGCCCGAGGTCGACCGCCGAAGCGGTGCTCGCCGAACTGATCGCACAACCGGATGCCGTGCGGGGGCCGCTGCGTCGGCACGGGCCGGCGGCGACCCGCAGGCGTTGGACGCGTGCGGTTGTACTACCCGTGTTGGCCGCGATCGTGCTGCTGATCGTCGGAGTGCCCGCCTGGGCCTGGGTGGTGTTGGCGCTCCTCGGCGTCTGCTGTGCACTGCTTGCCCACGACCGCTCACGCGCACTCGGGCACCGCGTGGGTGACGGCTGGCTGGTGGCGCGCACCGGAAGCCTTCAGCGCAGGCGCGACTGCATCGCTGCGCCCGGCATCATCGGATGGACGGTGCGGCAGACCCTGATGCAGCGCAGGGCCGGGGTGGCCACGCTGATCGCCGCCACCGCGGCAGGTGTCAAGCGCTACCAGGTGATCGATGTACCCGCGGACATCGCCTGGTCCATTGCGGCAGCGGCGTCGCCGTGGGTGGCGAACTGCAAATGGGCCGGTGACTTGGGTAACCCCGAGTTGCATTGATTCGGCCGCCGTTTACTGTCGGGCCATGGCGATCGGTGGTGTGTTGTTCGACATCGACGGCGTCCTGGTGACCTCATGGGAGCCCATCGCGGGCGCCGCGGAGACGCTGCAGACCCTGGCCGAGCATCAGGTCGCGTGCTCGTATCTCACGAACACCACCACCAGGACCCGGGTGCAGATCGCCGAGCTGTTGACCAACGCGGGCATGGCCGTGCGCTCCGACGAGGTAGTCACCGCGGCCGTGCTGACGGCGGAATATGTCCGGCACAACTACCCCGATGCGCGGTGCTTTTTGGTCAACAGCGGTCAGATCGCCGAGGACATGCCCGGCATCGACATCGTGTACTCCACCGAGTTCAGCGGACCCGAGGCGCCGGAGGCGCCCGACGTGGTGCTGCTCGGCGGGGCCGGGCCGGAATACAGCCACCTGACGCTGTCGTGGGTCTACGACTGGATGTCCCAGGGCATCCCGGTGGTGGCGATGCATCGCAGCACGGCATGGACCACCAGTGCCGGTCTGCGCATCGACACCGGCATGTACCTGATCGGCATGGAGCAGACGTCGGGTCGCAAGGCCACCGCCGTCGGCAAGCCCGCACCCGAGGGGTTCCTCGCCGCCGCAAGCCGTCTCGGCGTCGACCCGGACGAGATGTACATGATCGGCGACGACCTCAACAACGATGTGCTGCCCGCACAGGTGGTCGGTATGACGGGGGTGTTGGTGCGCACCGGCAAGTTTCGTCAGGACACGTTGGACCGGTGGGCGGCCGACGAGTTCGCGATGCAGCCCAACCACGTCATCGATTCGGTCTCCGATCTGCCGGGGTTGCTAGGGTTGTAGCGATGTCGGCGCCGGGGATGTGGCAGCGAGTCGAGCGCATGCTGCTGCAGCGGGGTATCAACACCTATTTGGAACTCGCACTGTGGATCACGTTGGTCTACATCGTGATCGGCGTCGGATACACCCTTTTCCACGTCGAGCTGATGAGCGAGCTCCAGGCGGCGCTCACCGGTACCTTCCCGATCTTCTCCGATATCGCGGCGCTGGTGGTGATGGTGGCGGCCTGGCCGTATCTCTGGGCGACGTCGTTCGTCTGCGGTGTCGCCGGGTGCGGTCTGTTCTGACGATTACTTTCGGCGATTACTTCCGCTGTCGGCGGCGGTCTGTATCGACATGACCAATGAACGCGTGCACGCCACGGTGACCGTGAACGCATCCCCCGAGGCGGTCTTCGAGGTACTGGCCGATCCGTCGACGCACCAGGCGATCGATGGCACGGGATGGGTCCGCGAACCCCTCGACAGCGCATCCCTGACGGAAGTGGGCCAGATCTTCCGGATGGCCATGTACCACGACAACCATCCCGAGAAGGACTACGAGATGGCCAACCGCGTCGAGGTGTTCGACCCGCCGCGCGCCATTGCCTGGCAGCCGGGCCAGGGCCCGGATGAGCGTGGCTACCTGCTGCACGGCACCGAGCGCGAATTCGGCGGCTGGATCTGGCGCTACGACCTCGCACCAGTGGGACCCGGCCAGACGCGAGTGACGCTGACTTACGACTGGTCAGGGGTGCCTGAGCATATGCGCGACATCGGGTTTCCACCGTTTCCGACGCAGCACTTGGACAATTCGCTGAAGAACCTGGCCGGGCTGGCGGAGCGCTAGCGCCGTAAGGCCGTATCGTTGGCTGTCGTCACTTCTCGCCGAGGGGTAGCAGCCGATGTCGCAGAGGGACCCCGTGTTTGGTCTTCTCGGGCCGTTGCAGCTGTCGGTCAACGGCAACCCGGTACCTATCGGCACGCCGAAGCAGCGCGCGGTATTGGCGGCGCTCGTGATGAACCGCAACCGGCCGATGGCGGCCGATTCCCTGATCAACGCCGTCTGGGGTGAGGATCCGCCGTCAGAAGCCCGCGCGAGTCTGCATGCCTACGTGTCCAATCTGCGCCGACTGCTTTCGTCGGTGGGCTTCGACGGCAAGAGCATGCTCGAGAAGGTGTCGCCCGGGTACCGGCTGAACGTCGCGGAGCTGGACGTCGACCTCGGGCGGTTCATCCACGAGCGCAACGTTGGGGTGCAGGCCGCGACTGCCGGCCGATTCGACGAGGCGAGCAGGCATTACCGGGCGGCGCTGGCGCAGTGGCGCGGAGAGATGCTCGAGGACCTTCGCGGGTTCGACTTCGTCTCCGCGTTCGCGACCGCGATGGCGGAGGACAGGATCGCCACCCACATCGCCCTCGCCGAATCCGAGATCGCGTGCGGGCGAGCCAAGAACACGATCGGGGATCTGGAACGGCTGGTGGCCGAGCATCCGTTCCGGGAGCCGGCGTGGGAGCAGTTGATGATCGCTTACTACGTCTCGGCGCGGCAGTCGGATGCCCTCGATGCGTTTCAGCGGCTGAAGACGGTCTTGGCCGAGGAACTCGGTATCGACCCGAGCGCGCAGCTACGGGACCTTCACGAACGGATCCTGCGGCAGGAGCCGATGGATACCAAGCTGGGTTCGGACACCACGATCCGCGCCACCTTCATCAGCCTGGCGAACCGCACCGCCATCGACACGGGGAAGGCGCGCGCACAGCTGCGGGCGGATTCCGGGGAGTGTTTCGAGGTGAAGGGCGTGGCGACGCGGATCGGGCGGCGGTCTGACAACGACATCGCCCTCGCGGATCCACGAGTCAGTCGCCACCACGCGGTGATCATCGACACCGGGACCAGCTTCATCCTCATCGACGCGCGGTCGGCCAACGGAGTCGAACTGGACCACAAGCGAATTCGTGGCAGTGCTC
The DNA here is from genome assembly GCA_044508395.1 of Mycobacterium sp. GTDB lineage: Bacteria > Actinomycetota > Actinomycetes > Mycobacteriales > Mycobacteriaceae > Mycobacterium. The sequence goes on from JBIQHU010000056.1 coordinate 29,047, forward strand.
CGCTGGTCGACGGGTGTCACGTGCGTATCGGCGACAGCCATTTCCGCTTCGAGATCAAGTCCCAGTAGCGGAGTCAGAGATCGCGGATCGCTTCGATCCTCGCGCGTAGCTGGTCGCTGGTGGCCGCCGCGATCGGCGGGCCCCCACAGATCCGGCGCAGCTCGTTGTGGATCCATCCGTGCGGTTTACCCGTGCGGTGATGCGCGATCGACACCAGCGCGTTGAGTTCGCGGCGGAGTTCGCGCAGCTGTCCATGCGTCGACGGGCGAAAATTCATCGGAGATGCGGTGCTTGATTCAATGTCGCCGCTGGCGCGGCTCCGACGGTCGAGCTGCTCCTCCTGCCTGCGCCGCAACAGGTCGCGCATCTGCTCCGCATCGAGCAGGCCTGGGATGCCGAGATAGTCGGCTTCCTCCTCGCTGCCCGCAGGCGTGGCCGTGCCGAACGAGGAGCCATCGAAGATCACCTGATCCAGCTCGGCGTCGGCGCCCAGATACTCGACGCTGTTGTCGAGCTCGCTGGGCTCACTCTGGCGCCGCTCGACGAATTCCTCGTCGCCCTCGGTCTCCCGGTGCGGCTTGCCGAGCACGTGATTGCGCTGCGCCTCCATCTCGCTGGCCAGGAGCAGCAGATTGGGCACCGACGGCAGGAAGATGCTCGCGGTTTCGCCGGGCGTGCGCGACCGGACGAAGCGCCCGATCGCCTGGGCGAAGAACAGCGGGGTGGAGGCGCTGGTGGCGTAAACGCCGACGGCCAGCCGGGGGACGTCGACGCCTTCGGACACCATGCGCACCGCGACGAGCCAGCGGCTGGTGCCTGCGGAGAATTGACTGATGCGGTCCGATGAGCCGGGGTCGTCGGACAGCACGACCGTCGGCGCCTCGCCGGTGATCTTCGTCAGGAGCTCGGCGTACGCGCGGGCGGCGGTCTGGTCGGAGGCGATGACCATGCCGCCGGCGTCGGGGACATGCTGGCGCAACTGGCGCAGCCGAGTGTCGGCCGCGGCGATGACGGCGGGCATCCATTCGCCGGCCGGGTTCAGCGCGGTGCGCCATGCGCGTGCGGTCTGCTCCGCGCTGAGCGGCTCACCGAGGCGGGCCGCGTGTTCCTCGCCCGCGCTGTCCCGCCAGCGCGCCTCCCCCGAATAGGCGAGGAACACCACCGGGCGGACGACACCGTCGGCCAGGGCCTCCGCGTAGCCGTATGTGTGATCGGCCTGCGAGCGCAGCAACCCGTCGGCCCCGCGTTCGTATCTGACGAACGGGATCGCGCTGTCGTCGCTGCGAAAGGGGGTGCCCGTCAGTGCGAGCCGGCGGGTGGCGTCGCCGAACGCCTCCAGCATGGCCTCGCCCCAGCTTTTGGCGTCGCCGCCGTGGTGGATCTCGTCGAACACGACGAGCGTGCGGTGGTTCTCGGTGCGCACCCGATGCCGCGTCGGGTGGCTGGCCACCTGGGCGTAGGTGACGACGACACCGTGGTACTCCGACGACGTCTGCGCCGACGAGTTGGAGAACTTCGGGTCGAGCGCGATGCCGACCTTGGTGGCCGCCAATGCCCACTGGATCTTGAGGTGTTCGGTGGGCACGACGACGGTGATCCGGTCGACCACACCCGTGGACAACAGCTCTCCGGCGACCCGTAGGGCAAACGTTGTCTTGCCCGATCCGGGAGTCGCGACCGCCAAGAAGTCACGCGGCGCAGCGGTAAGATACCGCACCAATGCCCGACGCTGCCAGCCCCGCAAAGCCTGGGTGTCGGGCGCTGAACTAGCCCGCACCCAAAGCTCCTTTTTCTGATCGAGACGCGATCGGAATGAGAGCCTAGCGCAACGGATTACGCCGGCGCACGTTTCGGCGTGTCGGCTATCGCGTGTCTCTAGACCCAGTAGTTGTCGTTCTTGATGAACCACTGGGAGCGTTCCTCGTCGGACAGCTCGGCGAGTTGGGCCATGCCCTCGAAGTAGGCCTCCCGGGGCGCGCCGGGAGCAAACAGCATCAGGATCGAGACGGGTGCGTCGGCGTCGTTGCGGAAACCGTGGATGCCGCCGGGCGGCACATAGAGGAAGTCGTTGGGTCCTCCGTCGATCCAGTCGTTGCCGTCGTACAGCTTCACCGTTCCCGACAGCACGAAGAAGGCCTCGGACATGGCCCGGTGAAAATGCGGGCCCGGCCCGCCCGCGTTGGGGGCGATGTCGACGCGGTACAGGCCGTAATCTCCGTCGGTGGCTTGTTGATTGGCAAGGTAGTGGTACTTGACGAGACCGAACGAGTCGTAGTCCGGCGCAGCCCCACCGTTCTCGGGCGCTCGCCGCAGCCAGGCACTGACCTCTGGGTCGTCCGCGGTGTAGCGGGCCGGCGGATACGGGGGGACGTTTCGAGGATTCCAGAGCGACATCACTTGCCAGCCTGCCACATTGGGCCGATCAGCCGACCGGATACACGACCTTCGTCAGTTGCTCGGAGACCGTCCACAGCCGTCGCTGCGCGTCGAGGTCGTAGGAGGCCGCGCTGGACGCCACCACTCTCGGGTGCCCGCGGAATTCGGCGAACCCGCCGGGCCCGTAGTACTGCCCGCCCAGCGCAGCAGGGTCGGTGGCCGCACGCAACGTCGGCAACGCTCCCATCGCGGCGCTCTGTTGTATGGGGACGAGGGGCAGGAACGCCAGCCGCATACCCGCCGACGCGTTGCGGTCGAGTTCGCTCCGCGATGCGCCGGGGTGAGCCGCGGTCGCGATGGTCTGGCTGCCCGCCAACTTCCGCTGCAGTTCGTAGGTGAACATCAGGTTGGCGAGTTTGGACTGGGCGTATGCGCCCATACGCCGATACTCGCGTTCCCAATTCAGGTCGTCGAACCGGATGCCGCTGATGAAGCGGTGCGCGGTGCTGCTGACCGTCACCACCCGCGATCCGGGCGTGGCGAGAATCCGGTCCAGGAGCAGTCCGGTGAAGGCGAAGTGGCCAAGGTGATTGGTCGCCAGCTGCTGTTCGAGGCCGTCCACGGTGGTTGCCCGCGGCGTCACCATCACGCCCGCGTTGTTGATCAGCAGGTCGATCTTGTCGTGGGTGGACTTCAGTTCGGTGGCGGCGGCGCGAACGGAGTCCAGTGACATCAAGTCAAGCTCCTGCAGATCGACACGTGCCCCGGGGGTTGCCGATGCGATGCGCCGGGCGGCGTCCTGGCCCCTGTCGAGGTTGCGTACGGCGAGCACGACGTGGGCACCCTTGGCGGCGAGCGCTGCCGCGGTCTCGTATCCCAGCCCAGTGTTGGCGCCGGTGACGACAGCAGTGCGGCCGGTCTGGTCGGGAATCTGTGCGGTTGTCCACTTGGACATGAGGTCTCCTCGGTAAACTAGTAAGCGGAGCGTGCGCCCCGGTTGATGACAACTATACGGAACGCACGCCCCGTTTTGTCCATTCCCGGGGGAGAAGTTGACCCAGACCGAACGACCGCTGCGTGCGGACGCGGCCCGCAACCGAGCCCGCGTGCTCGAGGTCGCCTACGACACCTTCGCGGCCGAGGGGCTCTCGGTGCCGGTCGACGAGATCGCGCGCCGGGCCGGCGTCGGCGCGGGCACCGTGTACCGCCACTTCCCGACCAAAGAGGACCTGTTCCGTGCCGTCGTGGAGAACAGGATCCGAGACGTCATCGGCGAGGGGCGCAGGCTGTTGACCGAGGCCGAGCCCGCGGATGCCCTGTTCGAGTTCCTCAGGGCGATGGTGCTCACGTGGGGTGCGACCGACCGGGGGCTGTCCGAAGCGCTCGCGGGTGTTGGCATCGACGTCGAGAAGGCGATGCCCGAGGCGGAGGGTGAATTCTTCGCGATGCTGGGTGAGCTGCTGTCAGTGGCACAGGATGCCGGGGTGGTGCGCCGTGAGCTTTCGGTGCGCGACATCAAGACGATCCTGGTCGGACTGCAGGCCATGCAGAGCTATAACGACGAGGCGGCCGCGCGGCTCACCGATGTCGTCGTGGACGGTCTTCGCCCCCGGTGAACGACCTTGCACTCGCCATGGTTGAGTGCTAAAAATGCAGTTGGCACTCGCGACCGGTGAGTGCTAGGTCGGGACGGTGAGGCAGGGGCCGCACACGCGGAGCACATCCCCAGCCGTCCGTCGCGGGCACTGCACCCGGCCGACATACGTGCATCCCCGATCCGGAGGAAACACTTCGCAATGGCCAAGACAATTGCGTATGACGAAGAGGCCCGCCGCGGCCTCGAGCGGGGCCTGAACGCCCTCGCTGACGCGGTAAAGGTGACGTTGGGTCCCAAGGGTCGCAACGTCGTTCTCGAGAAGAAGTGGGGCGCCCCCACGATCACCAACGATGGGGTTTCCATCGCCAAGGAGATCGAGCTGGAGGACCCGTACGAGAAGATCGGCGCCGAGCTGGTCAAGGAGGTCGCCAAGAAGACCGACGACGTCGCAGGCGACGGCACCACCACCGCCACCGTCCTGGCCCAGGCGCTCGTTCGCGAGGGTCTGCGCAACGTCGCCGCGGGTGCCAACCCGCTCGGCCTCAAGCGCGGCATCGAGAAGGCCGTCGAGAAGATCACCGAGACGCTGCTCAAGTCGGCCAAAGAGGTCGAGACCAAGGAGCAGATCGCTGCCACCGCCGCGATCTCCGCGGCCGACACCCAGATCGGCGAGCTGATCGCCGAGGCCATGGACAAGGTCGGCAACGAG